>NZ_CP135963.1:3142948-3885896 GCF_032460525.1 Geodermatophilus sp. DSM 44513
CCACGCGGACGCTGGCGCAGGACCTCGGGGTGTCCCGCGGCGTGGTGGTCGAGGCCTACCGGCGGCTGGCCGACGAGGGGCTGGTGGTCTCCCGCGTCGGGGCCGGCACCGTGGTCGTGGGCAGCGTGACGGGCCCGCCGCCCGCGCCCGTCGTGGCCCCGGCCGCGACCGGACCACTCCTTCCGGCGCGCACGCCGGCCGGTGTCGACGTCGACCTCTCCCCCGGCGTGCCCGACCTCGCGGCGTTCCCCCGCGCGGCGTGGCTGCGCGCCGAACGGGCCGTCCTGGCCACCGCCGGCGCCGCCGACCTCGGCTACGGCGACCCCCGCGGCAGCGCGCGGCTGCGCACCGAGCTGGCCGCCCGGCTGGCCCGCACCCGCGGCCTGCGGGTGGACGCCGGGCAGGTCGTCGTCGTCTCCGGGGTCGCGCAGTCGCTGGCCCTGGTGGCGCAGGTGCTCCGCGCGCGGGGTGCGGCCACGGTCGCCATGGAGGACCCGGGCTCGCGCGGTGCCCGCGACCAGCTGGCGCACTGGGGGCTCGAGGTGCTGCCGGTGCCGGTGGACGACGACGGTCTGCGGGTGGCCGAGCTGGCGGCGACGCCGGCCCGGGCGGCGGTGCTCACCCCGGCCCACCAGTTCCCCACCGGGGTGGTGCTCGCCCCGCACCGGCGCCGCGAGCTGCTGGCCTGGGCGCGGGCCGCCGACGGCCTGGTGGTCGAGGACGACTACGACGCCGAGCACCGCTACGACCGCGCCCCGGTCCCCGCGCTGCAGGCCAGCGCCCCGGAGCACGTCGTGCACACCGGCAGCACGTCCAAGACGTTGGCCCCGGGCATGCGGCTGGGCTGGCTGGTCCCGCCGCCGGCGCTGCACGCGGACCTGGTGGCGGCCAAGCACGCCAGCGACCTGGGCAGCCCGGTGCTGCCGCAGCTGGTGCTCGCCGAGCTGCTGGCCGGCGGCGCGCACGACCGGCACCTGCGCCTGGTCCGCACCCGCCAGCGGGCCCGCCGCGACGCCGTGGTGGCCGCGCTGGCCCGGCACCTGCCGTCGGCGCGGGTGGAGGGGGCCGCGGCCGGGCTGCACCTGCTGGTCACCTTCCCCGACGGCGGCCCGGACGACGTGGAGCTGGCTGCCCGGGCGCGGGAGGCCGGCGTCCTGGTGCACCCGCTGTCCTGGCACCGCCGGCTGCCCGGCCCGCCCGGGCTGGTCCTGGGCTACGCCGCGCACACCCCCGACCGGCTCACCGAGGCCGTCGCCCGGCTGGGCCGGGCCGTGGGCGGCGCCCGGCTGGGCCGGGTCCTGGCCGCCCCGGGTGGGTAGCCGTCGCTGGGCGGGTCTTGGCCGGCCGGTCACCTGCCGTACGCCCGCGGGCCAGCTCCGGCCGTGAGCGTGGGCACCCGACGGGGTCGGCCGCAGGACGAGGGAACGGGAGCACAGCCGTGTACGGATCCACGGGCAGGGCCCGGTGGTGCGCAGGCCTCGCCGCGCTCACCGGTGCAGTGGTGGCGCTGACCGCCGTCCCGGCCGCCGCCGGGGGTGGGCAGCGGGCCGGGGGCGACCACCGTGAGGCGGCGCGGTTCGACCTGCAGGCCCACCGCGGGGGGATCGCGCTGACGGTGGAGAACACCCTGGCCGCGTTCGACCGCGCGCTGGAGCTCGGGGTGAGCACCCTGGAGCTGGACGTGCAGATCACCGAGGACGGGCACGCGGTGGTCACCCACGACCGCGATCTCAACCCGGCCAAGTGCGTGGACACCGGCCCGGCGTTCCCCGGCGACCCGGAGTACCCCTACGTCCCCGGCGTCCGGTACGTGAAGGACCTGACCCTCGCCCAGGTGCAGACCATCGACTGCGGGTCGCTGACCCTGCCGCAGTACCCCGGGCAGCAGGCCAGCCCGGGCGCGCGGATGCCGCTGCTGTCGGAGGTGTTCGACCTCGTGCGGGACCGCCGCGCGCACCGGGTCGGCCTCAACGTGGAGACCAAGGTGGAGGCCGGCGCCCCGGAGCAGACCGCGCCCCGCGCCCAGTTCGTCGAGGTGGTCACCCGCGAGGTGCGCGAGGCCGGGCTGCTGGACCAGGTGAGCGTCCAGTCCTTCGACTGGGGCGCGCTGATGCTGGTGCGCGAGGTGGCGCCCGAGCTGCCGATCGTCGCGCTGACCAACGGCCAGCAGTTCCTGCAGGCCGGCCAGCCCGGCGCCTCGCCGTGGCTGGGCGGCATCGACGTCGACGACTTCGGCGGCGACTGGGTGGCCGCGGCCGACTCCTTCGGCGCCGACGCGGTCTCCCCGGTGCACGGCGACCCGCAGAACGGCGGCGTCGGCCAGCCCGGCTACGTCCCGTTCACCACGCGCGAGGTGGTCGAGGACGCGCACGCCGCCGGCATGGCGGTGATCCCGTGGACGGTCAACGACGCGGCCACCATGCAGTCGCTGATCGACATCGGGGTGGACGGGCTGATCACCGACCGGCCCGACCTGCTGCGCGAGGTGCTGGCCGCCAACGGCTTCCGGCTGCCGAAGCGCTACCCCGACCGGGGCTGACCGGCCCCGTCACCTGACCGGCCCGGGGGTCGGCAGGGCCGCGGCCGTGGCGACGACGTGGTCGACCAGGCCGTACTCGCGGGCCTCCTCGGGGGTGAACCACCGGTCGCGGTCGGAGTCGCGCTCGATCTGCTCGACGCTGCGCCCGGAGTGCTGCGCCTGCAGCTCGTTCACCTCCCGCTTGAGCCGCCGGAGCATGTCGGCCTGGATGGCGATGTCGGACTCCGTCCCGCCGACCCCGGCCGAGGCCTGGTGCATCATGATCCGCGTGTGCGGCAGCGAGAACCGCTTGCCGGCCGTGCCGGCGGTGAGCAGGAACTGCCCCATCGAGGCGGCCATCCCGACGGAGTAGGTCGCCACGTCGCAGTCGAGGAACTGCATCGTGTCGTAGACGGCCATGCCCGCGCTCACCGAGCCGCCCGGCGAGTTGATGTACAGGTGGATGTCGCTGCGCGCGTCGTCGGCGGCCAGCAGCAGCATCTGCGCGCACAGCTGGTTGGCCACGTCGTCGTCGACCTGGCGGTCCAGGAAGACGATGCGCTCGCGCAGCAGCCGGTCGAAGACGGCGTCGGTCAGGGAGGCGTGGCCACCGGCCGCGCGCATGTCGGGGGTGGTCGGCGTGGGTGTGGTGCGCATGGTCGCGGCCTCTCCGGAGACGGGTCGATCGGTCGACCGGAGTAGATCAGCGCCATTCTCGGGAAGCACGCCGGAATGGCGTCGTTCCGCTTTCCGCGCAATTCTCACGCTCTCGGCGGAATGCGTTGACACCGACTCCCGGTCGCCGGTCGGGAGTGGCGCGGATCCCGGCCTCGGCAGCTGCGGCACGACGTCCCTACGGTGGAGGACGTGATCACGAGGGACGACGTCGAGGCGGCCCGGGAGCGGACCGCGGGGCTGGTGCGCCGGACGCCGGTCACCGCGGTGGCCGCCGGCGACCTCACCCCGGACACCCCGGTGCTGCTCAAGCTGGAGCAGCTGCAGCACACCGGGTCCTTCAAGGCCCGCGGCGCGCTCAACCGGGTGCTGGCCGCGGCCGGGCGCGGCGAGCTGGGCCCGGCGGGGGTGGTGGCCGCGTCGGGGGGCAACGCCGGGCTGGCGGTGGCGTACGCCGCGGCCCGGCAGGGCGCGGCCGCCCGGGTGTACGTGCCGACGACGGCGCCCGCGGTGAAGGTCGCCCGGCTGCGGGAGCTCGGCGCCGACGTCGTCGGGGTCGGGGACCGCTACGCGCTGGCCTACGAGGCCGCCGTCGCCGACGCGGAGCGGACCGGGGCGCTGTTCTGCCACGCCTACGACCAGCCGGAGGTCTGCGCCGGGCAGGGCACGCTGGCCCTGGAGCTGCTCGACCAGGTGGACGGCGGGGTCGACACCGTGCTCGTGGCGGTCGGCGGCGGCGGGCTGATGGCCGGGGTGGCGGCCGCGCTGGAGGGCCGGGCGCGGGTGGTCGGCGTCGAGCCGCGCACCGTCGGCACGTTCGCCGCCGCCCTGGCCGCCGGGGAGCCGGTCGACGTGCCGGTGTCCGGCGTCGCGGCGGACTCCCTGGGTGCGACCCGGCTGGGGGCCGTCGCCTGGGCGGTGGCCGGGCGCACCGGCGCCGGGTCGGTGCTGGTGGACGACGCCGACGTGGTGGCCGCCCGGCTGTCCCTGTGGGAGGACCACCGGCTGGTCGTCGAGCACGGCGCGGCGAGCGTGGTGGCGGCGCTGCGCTGCGGCGCCTACCGGCCCGAGCCGGGCGAGCGCGTGGTGGCGGTGCTGTGCGGGGCGAACACCGCGGTGGCCGACCTGACCCCCGAGGCGCCGCTGCGCTGACGGGCCGGCGCTACCCGCCGGCCGCCGGCCGCCCGGCGCGCGGGAGGGCGAGTGCGGCGAGCAGCCCGGCGGCCAGCACGCCGGTGGTGACCGCGAAGGCCACCTGGTAGGACGCGACGTCGGTCAGCCAGCCGGCGGCCAGCGGCCCGACGATGGCGCCCAGGTCGGCCGACATCTGGAACACCGCCACCACCCGGCCGCCGCGCGCGGGGCTGACGTCGGCGACCAGCGCGGCCGGCACGCTGGCCAGGAAGGACGCGCCCAGCCCGAAGGCCGCCATCGACAGCAGGAACACCCACAGGGCAGGCGGTGCGACGAGCGCGGCGGTCGACGCGGTGGCCAGTGAGGCGCCGAGGACCAGCGCCGGTCGCCGTCCCCAGGTGTCGGCGAGCGCGCCGGAGCGCAGCAGGCCCAGGGCCTGGGCCACCGAGCCGGCCAGCAGCCCGGCGCCGGCCCAGGCGACGGTGCGGCCCAGCTCCTCGGTCACGTACAGCGGCACCAGGGAGTTGCGGACGCCGAACAGGACCCAGCCCACGCCGAGGTTGGCGACCAGCGCGGCCAGGTACACCCGCGACCGCAGCGCCGTGCCCAGCGGGACGGGGTCGGGTTCGGGCCCCGACGCCGTCCCGGCGGCCTGCTCCCGGCGGGTGGCCGAGGGGCGCAGCAGCACCATCGCCACCGATCCGGCCAGCAGCAGGAAACCGGCGTAGAGGAAGAACGGCAGGCGCGGGGAGAGCTCGGCGAGCAGCCCGCCGGCCGCAGGACCGGCGATCCCACCGAGGATGAACCCGCCCTGCCAGGTGGCGGCGGCCCGGCCGCGGTGCGACGGCGGCGCCACCCGCAGCAGCAGGGACAGCGCGGCGACGGTGAACATGGCGCTGCCCACGCCACCGGCGGCGCGCAGGGCGAGGAACAGCGGGAAGCCCGTCGCCAGGCCGGCCAGGCCGGTGGTGACCGCCACGATGGTCAGTCCGGCCGACAGCACCGTCCGCTCGCCGAACCGCTCGACCAGCGAGCCGCCGCCGAAGGCCGAGACGAACCGGAAGAACGCGAAGGCGCTGACGGCCAGCCCGACGGCCGTGGTGCCGACGCCGAAGTCCCGGACGTAGAGCGGGATGGCGGGGGCGACGATGCCGAAGCCGAGGGCGACCACGAAGGCGACGACGGCCAGGATGCCGACCTCGCGGGGCAGCTCGCTCCGCCCCCGCCACAGCACACCCCGGATGCTCGCACGGTGGCGGTGCGCGTCCGCCGAAGGCCGGGCGGCCCACCGGCACGCCCTGCGGGGGACCGCAGGACGTGCCGGTGGACCTCGCTGTCAGCTGTCGATGGCCCAGCTGTCACCTGACCGGGTGGCTAACTGCGCATGCGCTGCGCACGCGCTATGCTGTGATCCATGAGCAACCACCGCAAGGTCAAGCCCGCCGGGACGAGCACGTCGGAGTCGGACAAGGTCATCGCCCTGTACCACCGGGTGTTCGCAACCGAGGACTTCGACACCGCCGCCGACATGATCTTCCAGACCGTGAAGAAGGCGGCCGTCGAGCACGCGGGCAAGCCGCGGCACCTATACCTCGACATCGACGGGCACCGCAACGACGCGGGCGGGTTCGACCACGACATGTGCGAGCTGCAGAAGCACTTCCTCATCGGCTACCTGATGCATTGGCTGACCGAGCTGCACCTGCCCGTCATGCAGGGCAGCGCCGTCCGCAACCCCAACCAGCGGGAGGACCTGCCCAAGCACCTCAACGTGCTGTCCGGGATGGACGCCGACGACCGTGAGGAGGCGCTGCGCCAGTCCGCCGCCGCGGCCGGTGCGCCGGTGTTCGACCCTGGGACCGGTGAGCACGTCGCCGCCGACGGCGCCCAGTCCCGGATGCCCAGCGAGGGCTGATGGCCTCGATTCGCCGGCTGCCGTCGGGCCGCTTCCAGGCCGCGGTGCTGCTCGACGACGGCCACCGAACCACCACGACGAAGGACACGCTGGAGGACGCGACCGCCTGGGCCGCCCAGGTGGAGGACGAGCGAAACCGGCGCCGGGCCGAGCAGCGGCACCTGGATGAGGAGGCGAGCACTCGAATCGTGCTGGGTGCGGTGCGGCAGTTGCTTGAGGACGGCCGGCTCTCGCATGAGCAGCTGCGGGAGCTGCGGGAGCTGCTCGACCGGCCGAGGACGCCGCCGACGTGACGCGGCGCGAGTAGCCGCGTGGCTAACGGATGCGGCGTGTTGGCCGGGACCGGCGCCGACGACCTGTCGGTTCTGTCACAGGGTGACGACACACTACGCAGACACACAGCAGCGCGGGGAGGCCCGCGGACAAGGGGACGGGTAAGGCATGACGGTGGTGCAGCAGCACGACGATCTCGTCGCGCAGCGCCGCAGCCACGCCGCCTGGAAGTTGCTCGCGGCCGACAACGCGCCGCTCATCATCGGCTTCGGCCGCCGGGCGGAACGCACCCGCGACCACACCGGGGGTGTCCTGCGCGCGCTCGGCATCACCGTGGAGGCTCTCCCGTGATCGACCCGGACGCACTGCGCCGCCTACGCGCCGACCGCGGCCTCTCCCAGCGCCGCCTGGCCGCCGCGATCGGCGTCGACCCGCTCACCGTGAAACGGCTGGAGGACGGCGCCGACGCCGGCGACCTCCCCCTGCGCGTCCTCGAACGCCTCAGCCACGTCCTCGGTGCGCCGGTGGGTCAGCTGCTCCGTCAGGACGAGGGAACCGACGACGGTGTGGACCTCACCGCAGCAGTTGGTGCCGCACTACTGGCCCACGGGCACACCACCATGACCACCCTCGCGGCCACGCGGGACGCAACGGTGGACGACGTCGCAACTGCGGTCAGCGCGCTCGGTGCGCCCTTGTCGGGTGCCGGCTTGGACGTCGCCCGGCACCACGACGAGGTCTCGCTCGTCTCGCACGTGCCCACGCCCCACGCGGTGGCCGCGGCCCGGCCCCTCACCCTCGCGGAGGCCCGGCCGCTGCGCCGTATCCACCGTGGCGAGGACGTCCGCCGGAAGCTGTCCAAGCCCGACCGCGAGTTCATCCTCCCGGCGCTCCTGCGTCGCGGCCTTGTTGCCGATGACGGAGCCGGTCCGGTCTGCACCCCGGGGGTCGCCGCGTCCCTGGACCTTCGTACTCGGTGACAGGGTTGCCGCAGGACGCCCACGGCGCCTCGTCAGGCGGCCGCTGCCGCCGCTCGCGTGCTGCGGTCAGAGCGAGCGCGGCGCACGCGGTAGAACCAGCTGGGGACACGCGCCGCGCTTGAGCGGGTCAGAAAGACGGAATCCTGGAAGCTGCGACAGAGGTCCAGCGTCGCCAGCTTGGGATCATGTCGAGTTTCCTCGACGGAGCGCTCCACACGTCGCTCGACCGTCTCGCCCGTCCTCGCGCTCTGCAAGTGGTCGAACGCAAGCTCCGTCGCATCAAGGAAGGCCGGTGCGCAGGGCAAGAAGATCGCCACCAGGTACTCCGCCAGTAGCAAGTCCTGAAGGACAGCGACGAAAACGCCAACGAGGAGCCACACCGTCTCCGTCGCCAGCAGAAAGACAGCGTAAGCCTGCCGGTCCTTCCGAGACCAGGACAGAGCTTGTCGCTGGCACAACAGGACATCCGTTGGATACGGCACACCGGTGAGATCGATGGTGAACCAGGTGGTGTAATGCCTCTCGCGGCGTTCGTTGAGGGGAAGATGACCCGCGTCGGTCGTCATGTCGACGGTCAGCGGACGATTTCCACACAGTGGCTCGTTCCAGTCCAAGCCGAACAGCTTGACGTCGTAGAGCTCATGCATGGCAACCGCGCGGCTGTAGTGCGCACGCTCCAGGCGCTGCAGCAGGGTGCGGCCAATGACCAGCCACCCGGCCGATACGGCGGCGATGAGATCGGCCTCATCACGCCCAGCCCCCAGTGAGAGGAACGGCGCGACGCCCGCGAACGCCAGGGTTCCCGCTAGGCGCGCGATCCGCCAACGCTGCGCGACCTTGTAGCGGTAGCTGTACGCACGCAGGCGCTCAAGATGCGGGGGCTCGTTCTGCCGCAACGTCAGGTCGCTCAGCTGGCCGACAGCGGCGGGGCCGACCGCAGGGGGGCGACCGGTCACGACTTGGCGAACAGCGGTCCGAGCAGGCGCCGCCAGGCGGCCAGGGCGTCGCCGGTCTTGCCCTGCTGGTCCAGCATGAGGGCCCGGGTGCAGCTCTTCTCGGCGGAGAGGAGGGCCGCTCGAGCCGTCGCCATATTGGTCGGATCGGCATCAAGCTCGTCGCTGACGTCGGGACCGACACCGGCGGGATCGGGCCAGACCTCGTCGATGCGACGGGCCGCCTCAGCGAAGAAGCCGCGCAGTTCACGGGAGTAGGTTCCGCCCCAGGTGCCGGACAGGATGCCCAGAGCCATGACCTCGATGAGAAACGAGGGCTGGACCGGGCTCCCCGCCTGCTCGTTCCACTTCTTCAACATCTTGACGAGGGGCTTCCAGTTCCCGCCGTAGTCCTTGTTGGCCTGGGTCGCCTTGCTCGCGTGCACCGTCGGATCCGTCCGGATCCACTTTCCTGTGAAGTCGTCGGGGATGAGGTAGGCGCCGCGGTCGTCGAATGCCGGGACGACGTCAAAGCTCATGACCTCGTCCGTTGTGTCGTCGACAACCTGGGCGCCGAAGTCGATGCGTACGGCAAGCCGGTCTGTGTGTGTGCGACCCGGGTAGTGCGGCTCGAGAACACCATGAACGACGTCAAGCACCCGGCGTGGGTGCTTGCTCAGGTAGGTGCGGTCTTCCAGGACTACGAAGATGTCAACGTCGCGGAGCGGCTTGGTCTTCGTCTCCCGTCGGTACGAACCGCTGAGGAAGTCACGACTAATGGCAAGATCAGACGCGTCGAGGTGGGCGCGGATGCGCTGTTGGCGCCGGCTGGCGTTCGTCTCCTCGCCCTGCGTGGCCTCAAGGCGGCTACGGAACTTGGTGAACGCCTCGTTGACGCTGATCACGCTGTTCTCCCGTAGTAGCTGAGATCTGCGCCGAGCGCCCCTCCGGTGATCGAGGTGCCGAGGGAGTGCCGCGTGAACCCGGTTGTGCTCCGCAGCGTGGTGTCGCTCCACCCGTCGACGGCGGGGTAGCCAAACGCGGCATCTGCTACCACGCGGTAGTTGCAGCGGACTGCGCTCACTCCAGCCTTCTTCAGGGCGAAGGCCACAGCGTCGCTGTCGAGCCAGAGGTCACCGTCACCATCGGGTGAGTACCCGTAGTCGATCGTGAAGTCGAACCGGGCCACCAGTCCACGCGGGACGGCGGATCCAGCGGTGTAGATTTCCAGGACCAAAGCGGACAGGTGGCCAGTGCCGAGCCACGTCGCGACGCCGCGCTCCATGACCTCCCAGTTGCCGATCAGGTTGTCGGCCGGCAGACCGGCGCCGGTGACGAGCCGCTTGATGCTCCGGAGCAGGTTGTTGGCCACGAACGTCGTGGCGTGCGTGTAGGTCGAGACGCTGACCCTGGTGCTCATCAGAACCCCCCGTTGAGGTCGATGACGATCCCCCCGAGCTCGCGGGGGGAGGCAGCCGCGGCGCCGATGGGCTTGGCGAGCTCCCCGCCGACTCCGGCGTCGAGGGCTCGGACGGTGACCCCGGGGGCACCAGCGAGCGCCTGCTGCGCAGCGGCGAGGTCGTCAGGGCCGCAGGGCAGGGATAGGGTCCAGCCGGGCGCGTGGGTGGGATGCACCGGTAGGGCGGTCTCATTAAGATCATCGTCAACCGCGGACTCGCCGTGGACGGTGTAGATGCGTACCCGGGGGCCTGTCGCGGGAACGACGACGATTGGACCCGTCGCCGTGTACTCCTCTGCGATCAGCAGACTCGCCACGTTGGCCGCCGCCGCGAGCGTGGTGTGCGCGGTGGTGCCAGAGGGGGCGAGGAGATCGACGATGAGCCGCCAGGTGTCGCCCGCAGTCCGCGCCGGGATGCTGGCTACGCGGCGGGCCAGGACGGTCACCGCTGCACCCCTCGCAGCGTCGCCAGCAGCGCCTCCACGGTCAGTCGCCCGGGATGCCCCCCGGCCATCGGGTCGTAGGCGCAAGCCTCGGCCACGGCTTTGCGCAGCTTGCGACCGTCGAGCTCATCGCTCGCCTCGGCAGCGGCCTGCAGCGTCCGAGGGGAGGTCAGCTCAGGCGACGCAGGGAACGCCGCTGCGAGCGCAGCAAGGGTGTGACCGAGGATGACCCGGCGAGCAGCGAGGTCGGGCAGCGGCACCTGGACCAACAGGTCGGCACGCGACGCTAGCGCCGGGTCCAGGGCCTCGGCGTAGTTGGTCGTGGCCAACAGCAGCAAGTCGGGATGTCTGCGGGCAAGCGCGTCGAGGGCAACCAGGCCAGCATCGACGGCCCGGTGCACGTCGATGGGGTTGGCGTCCATCGACAGCTGGGAGCGGTCAGTGAACAGCGTCTCCACCTCGTCCAGCAGGACGACAGTCGGGCCCATCTCTGCTTGTTCAGCGATGACGACGTTGAAGAGCTGATGGACGCTCTTCTGGCTCTTGCCGAGTGCCGAACTCGCGAGGGCATGCGGGTCGACCTCGAGGAAGGCCCACGGCGGCCGGCCGGCGAGCCTGATGGATCGGGCCACTCGGTCAGCCAGACCGCGCGCCAGGGTGGTCTTCCCCACTCCGGGCGGACCGCTCAGCAGTACGACCCCGTGCAGAGGAACGTCCGTGAAGGCGACCTCGCTCCGGATTCGCACAGCGGCGGCGGCCTGCCGAACGAGGCGCTCCTTGACGTCGTCGCCGAGGATGATCGCGTCCCAGTCCCGGAGGAACGCGTCGTCGGGGAGCAATCGAGCATCGGCGAGACCGGGGGTGGCTTCGGGATTGGGGATTTGGCGGGGAACGTGGGCGAGTGCTGCGGTCATGGTGACCTCCCGGGGGCAGGGGAAGGACTGGCGGCTTGGCGGTACCGGCCTGGGCAGGCGGCACTCGGCCCTCGGTGAGGAGCCGAGTGCCGCCCCCAGATCAGTTCTTCAATGTCCCGGTTGGCCGAGTCGGGGACATTGCGGTCCGGACTCAGGACATTGCTGTCCCGGTATGCGCGGACGTTTCCTGGCCGACTACATCAGCTGCAGCCGCTGGTGGAGCCGCAGCCCTCGCAGACGTAGCAGCTGCCGGCCGGGCGCATCTTCGTGCCGCAGGTCATGCACAGCGGCGCGTCGGTCGCGGTGCCGGTGACCAGCTCGAACAGCTCGGCCGAGGAGTGCACCTCGGTGACCGGCTTGTCGGCCCGGGCGGCCGGCGCCGGCCTGACCGGCGCCTCGGTCGGCACCGACCCGCGCAGCGCCTCGACGTCGACCTCCTCCTCGACCGCCGCGGTCGAGGCCGAGGTGCCGTAGCCGGACACCTGGGCGGCCCGCTCCTCGGCGGTGAAGATGCCGAGGTCGGCCCGCTTCTCCAGCGGCAGGTGGTCCAGCGCCAGCCGGCGGAAGATGTAGTCCATCACCGACTGGGCGATCCGGATGTCCGGGTCGTCGGTCATGCCGGCCGGCTCGAAGCGCATGTTGGTGAACTTCTGGATGTAGGTCTCCAGCGGCACCCCGTGCTGCAGCGCGATCGACAGCGAGATGGAGAAGGCGTCCATGACCCCGGCCAGGGTCGAGCCCTGCTTGCCGAGCTTGAGGAAGACCTCGCCCAGGCTTCCGTCGTCGTACAGCCCGGCGGTCATGTAGCCCTCGGCGCCGGCGACGCTGAACGACGTCGTCATGCTCTGCCGCTTCTTCGGCAGCCGGCGGCGCACCGGCTGCGAGGCCGTGGCCACCGGGGCGGCGGTCTCGACCCTGGTCTCGGCCTTCTTCGCCTTGGCGTCGGACAGCGGCTGGCCGACCTTGCAGTTGTCGCGGTAGATGGCCAGCGCCTTGAGGCCCAGCTTCCAGCCCTGGAAGTAGATGCCCTCGACGTCCTCGACGGTCGCCGTCTCCGGCATGTTGACCGTCTTGCTGATCGCGCCGGAGATGAACGGCTGCACCGCGGCCATCATCCGCACGTGGCCCAGCGGGGAGATGGCCCGCTCGCCCATCGCGCAGTCGAAGACCTCGTAGTGCTCCGGACGCAGGCTGGGGGCGTCGACGACGTGGCCGTGCTCGGCGATGTACTCGACGATCGCCTCGATCTGCTCGTCCTGGTAGCCCAGGCTGCGCAGCGCCCGCGGGACCGTCTGGTTGACGATCTGCATCGACCCGCCGCCGACCAGCTTCTTGTACTTGACCAGTGAGAAGTCCGGCTCGATGCCGGTCGTGTCGCAGTCCATCATGAAGCCGATGGTCCCGGTGGGGGCCAGCACGGAGGCCTGCGCGTTGCGCCAGCCGACCTCCCCGCCGATCTCCAGGCAGGCCTGCCACTCGGCGGTGGCGGCCTTGAGCACGTCGGCGTCGTCGGCGCCGACCGGGCGGATCGCGTCGTTGGCCGCGCAGTGCTTGCGCATCACCCGGGCGTGGGCGTCGGCGTTGCGGGCGTAGCCGTCGTAGGCGCCCACGATGCCGGCCAGCTCCGCCGAGCGGCGGTAGGCGGTGCCGGTCATCAGCGAGGTGATCGCCGCGGCGAGGGTCTGCCCGCCGCGGGAGTCGTAGGCGTGACCGGTGGCCATGAGCAGCGCGCCGAGGTTGGCGTAGCCGATGCCCAGCTGCCGGTAGGCCCGCGTGGTGTCCCCGATCGGGTCGGTCGGGAAGTCGGCGAAGCAGATCGAGATGTCCATCGCGGTGATGACCAGCTCGACGGCCTTGACGAAGTTCCGGCTGTCGAAGGTGCCGTCGTCGCGCAGGAACTTCATGAGGTTCAGCGACGCCAGGTTGCACGAGCTGTTGTCCAGGCTCATGTACTCCGAGCACGGGTTGGACGCGTTGATCCGGCCGGTCTCGGGGTTGGTGTGCCAGTCGTTGATCGTGTCGTCGTACTGGATGCCCGGGTCGGCGCACTCCCAGGCGGCCTGGGTGACCTTGCGGAACAGCGCCTTGGCGTCGACGGTCTCGATCACCGAGCCGTCCATGCGGGCGCGCAGGCCGAAGGGCGTGCCGTCCTCGACGGCGCGCATGAACTCGTCGGAGACCCGGACGGAGTTGTTGGCGTTCTGGTACTGGACGCTGGTGATGTCCCGGCCGCCGAGGTCCATGTCGTACCCGGCGTCGCGCAGTGCGCGGATCTTGTCCTCCTCGCGCGCCTTGGTCTCGATGAACTCCTCGATGTCGGGGTGGTCGATGTCGAGGACGACCATCTTGGCCGCGCGGCGGGTGGCCCCACCGGACTTGATGGTGCCGGCGGAGGCGTCGGCGCCGCGCATGAAGCTGACCGGGCCCGACGCGGTGCCGCCGGAGGACAGCAGCTCCTTGGAGGAGCGGATGCGGGAGAGGTTCAGGCCGGCGCCGGAGCCGCCCTTGAAGATCAGCCCCTCCTCGCGGTACCAGTTGAGGATCGAGTCCATCGTGTCGTCGACGGCGAGGATGAAGCAGGCGCTGACCTGCTGCGGCGCGGCGGTGCCGACGTTGAACCAGACCGGTGAGTTGAAGCTGAAGTACTGGTGCAGCAGCATCCAGGCCAGCTCGTGCTCGAAGACCTCGGCGTCGCCCTCGCTGGCGAAGTAGCCGTGCTCGCGGCCCGCGGCGCCGTAGGTGAGCACCACCCGGTCGATGAGCTGGCGCAGGCTGGTCTCGCGCTGGGGGGTGCCGACGGCGCCGCGGAAGTACTTCGTGGTGACGATGTTGGTGGCGTTGATGCTCCACTCGGCGGGGAACTCCACGCCGCGCTGCTCGAAGTTGACCGAGCCGTCCCGCCAGTTGGTCATGACGACGTCCCGGCGCTCCCAGGTCACCTCGTCGTAGGGGTGCACCCCGGCGGTGGTGAAGACCCGCTTGACCTTCAGGCCCCTCCCCCTGGTCGGCGCCTTGGCGGTACGACGCGTACGGCCCGACAGGCGGTCTTCGGTCTCGGTCACGAGCTCTCCCTGGGTTGTGTGCGGTGCTGGTCGGAGAGGCGGCTGGGGAAGAGCCGCACCCTTCTTAGCCGGTGCTGCTGACGTTTCTCAGCCGCCGGCGGAGGAGGCGCTGCTGCGCCCCCCGCCCCGCCGGCGGGGTGGTGGGTCCTGCATGCCGGGCAGCGGGGGCGTGCCGGCGGCGACGTGCCGGGCCCGCAGCTCGGTGATCGCCTTCTCGAAGTCCTCAAGCGAGGTGAAGGCCCGGTACACGCTGGCGAAGCGCAGGTAGGCCACCTCGTCCAGCTCGCGCAGCGGCCGCAGGATGGCCAGCCCCACCTCGTGGCTGGGCACCTCCGCGGCGCCGGAGGCCCGGATGGCGTCCTCCACCTGCTGGGCCAGCTGCTGCAGCTGGTCCTCGTCGACCGGCCGGCCCTGGCAGGCACGGCGGACGCCGGCCACCACCTTGCCGCGGGCGAACGGCTCGCTGACCCCGCTGCGCTTGACGACGGCGAGGACGGCCTCCTCCACCGTGGTGAACCGGCGGCCGCACGCGGGGCACGAGCGGCGGCGACGGGTGGTCGCCCCCTCGTCGGCCTCGCGCGAGTCGATGACCCGGCTGTCGGGGTTGTGGCAGAAGGGGCAGCGCACGCGGTCCCTCCCCTCCCGACGGGCCCCGCCACGGGGTCCCGCCCCGGCTGCCGCCGCGACCGCCGGGAGCGGTCGGGCGACGGATCGGGACGGCCGGCTGTGGACCCCCCTGGGGACATCCGGTGGACGTCGTGGGGAGGACCTGAGGACCGGCCTGTGGACGACTCACAGCGGTACGACTACTAGATGTAGGGGAAGCCTAGGCCGGTCCCCACTAGATCTGCAAGCCGACATCACGCGCGTCGCCCGGCGGGACGACGTCCGCACCGTCCCGGCACAGCTGTCCCACCGGCCCCACGGCACGCCTCCTCCCGCGCCGGCGCACGGGCGACGCGGGTGGGGTGCAGCAGCGGACGGGTGCCGCTCCGGGCTCAGGCCCGGAGCACCCCGTCGGGGCGGACCGGGCGGGGACGGGACGCCCGGTCCCCGAGCCGCAGCGGACGGGTCAGGCAGTCCGGACCGGTGGCGCGCGGCATGAGCACCGTCGCGTCGCCGGGGTCGGACCCGGCGGCCTCCCCCGCGGGGGACGCCTCCGGCTGCGGGCGGGTGTCGACCGCCCGGTGCCGGCCGGCCGCCGCCCCGGCCCGGTGCCGGCCGGCCGCGGCCGCCGCGTCGTGCACGGCGGGCAGCTGGGCGGTCACCTGGCCGCCGTGGCGGCGCCGGTCCGTGGCACCCGACCCGGGGAGGACGCCGGCCGCCCGCTGCTCCCGGGCGGCGGCCTCGCTCAGGGACACCCGCGGGGCGGTCGAAGCGCCCGGCAGCAGCTCCTCGGCCAGCCCCAGGGACAGCGCCGCCGGCGCGTCGGGCACGAGCACCGGCGCGGGGTCGGCCTCGGGCAGCCGGACCTCGCCGAGGTCGGTCCAGACCTCGCGGTCGGCACCGGCCACGGCCACCCGCACCCACACCTCGCACGCGCCGCTGCCGTCGTGCCGCCAGCCCAGCAGCGACCCCGGCCACCAGGTGCCCTCGACGAGGACCTCGACGTTCTGCGACGGGGAGCTGAAGACGGCGGCCCGGCGCCCGGGGGTGGCTGACACGGACCCGACGGTAGGTCCGCGACCTGCGACGGCGGGTGAGCGACTCGGCACGACGGGTTGACGAACCTGGCCGGGCGGTCTTGTCGCTCCTCGACCGAGCCGCCCCTCCCGACCACCTCCGGCCCCTGGTCAGGGCACCGCGAGGACCTGGCCGGGGACGACGACCGAGCCCTCGAGGTCGTTGAGCTCCTCGATCGCGTCGACCACGGCACGCACGTCCCCGGTCCCGCCGGCGAGCTCCCCGGCGATCGACCACACGGTGTCCCCCTCCCCCACCACGACGCTGTCCCCACCGGCCAGCCGCAGCTCCCCACCGGGGTGACCCCCGACGACCGGCGCGACCCAGGCGCCGAACGCGACCGCGCCGGACAGGACCAGGGCGCGCACCAGCGCCCGCCCGCGCCCGGTCAGCCGCAGACGTGCCCCGCCGGAGGGGACGCACCCGCCGCGGACGGCGCCCGCGGACCCCACCCCCGACGTCACGGCCCGTCCCCCCGGCCGGACCCGGTGCGGACCCGGCGGGACGCTGCCGACGGCCGGTGACCGGCCGGCCCCGCGGGCGGGAGCCGTGACCGCGGCGCGGGGCCCCGGGACACCCGGCCGGTCGGGGACCGGCCGCAGGTGCCCGGCGACCCGCGGGCCGCTGCCCGGGAGGACCGACCCGGCCGGCGACCGCGCCGGTCCGGGTGCCCCGACCGCCCGGGCGGGTGCGCACCGCGCGTCCCCCGACCCCAGCAGCGGCCGCCACGGCACCTGCACCGCCGCGTCGAACTCCAGCACGGCCTGACGCACGTCCACCACGAGCCTCCTCCTCACACCCCAGCGCGTCGAACGCGTGTTCGATCGAACGTCTGTGCGATGTCTACCGCATCCCGCCGACGGGGTCGACCCGACGCCGCGCACACTTCGAACAGGTGTTTGGGAGTACCGGTCCCGAGGCGCTACCGTTCCGTCCGACACCCGTCCGCCCCGGCCCCCGGGTCACCGGTCCGGGCGGGCGCAGGGCGACCGGGCGCGGGACACCGGGCGCAGGACACGGGCCGTGGCGGCACGGCCGGCGAGGAGGAGACGTGGCGGGCAGCAGGGGGACGTCGGGCAGTGGGGCCCGGGGAGGCGACGGCCCGCCGCGGCGGGCGTCGGAGAGCCGGACCGGCGCGGCCGCCGGTGCGCCCGGGACGGCCGGGACCGCGTCGGTGCGCACCTTCCCCGACCGCGGCGAGGCCGGCGACGGGCTCACCCAGCGGCAGCGGCGCGTCCTCGAGGTGATCCGCGACTCGATCGAGCGACGCGGCTACCCGCCGTCGGTGCGCGAGATCGGCGAGGCCGTCGGGCTCTCGTCGGCCTCCTCGGTGGCCCACCAGCTGAGCGTGCTGCAGAAGAAGGGCTGGCTGCGCCGCGACCCCAACCGGCCGCGGGCGCTGGACGTCCGGCTGCCCGGCGAGGTCCCCGGCGCGCCGGCACCGACCGCCGCGACGGCCGGCGGCGCCGACGAGGCCCCCACCCCGACCTACGTCCCGCTGGTCGGCCGGATCGCCGCCGGTGGCCCGGTGCTCGCGGAGCAGGCCGTCGAGGACGTCTTCCCGCTGCCCCGCGAGCTGGTCGGCGAGGGCACCCTGTTCATGCTCCGGGTCAGCGGTGACTCGATGGTCGAGGCGGCCATCTGCGACGGCGACTGGGTGGTCGTGCGCCAGCAGCCGACGGCGGAGAACGGCGAGATCGTCGCCGCCATGATCGACGGCGAGGCGACGGTGAAGACGTACAAGCGGCGCGACGGGCACGTGTGGCTGCTGCCGCACAACCCGGCGTACGAGCCCATCCCCGGCGACGACGCCACCGTCCTGGGCCGCGTGGTCACGGTGCTGCGCCGGGTCTGACCCGTGCCGGTCTGCCGACGTGTCGCGGGACCGGCACGAGGCGGCCACCGAAGCCCGGAGGGTCGGCGGCCGCCTCGTGTGGCGGCCGGGTCATCGGCGCCTATAGTCGCCGTCCCGCTTCTCGAAGAAGGCCCGTAGCGCCTCCTGGTGGTCGTCGGTGCGGAACATCTCCAGGAAGCGTTGGGTCTGCAGCGCCTGCCCCTCCGCGAAGTCCATCTCGATGGCCTGCGTCACCGCGGATTTCGTCACCTCGACCGACAACGGGGCCCGCGTCGCGATCCGCTGGGCCTTGGCCAGCGCGGCCGGCATCAGGTCCGCCGGTTCGTGCACTTCGGTGACCAGTCCCCAGTTGAGTGCCTGCTCTGCGGTGTAGCGCGCCCCGGTCAGCAGGATCTCCTTGGCCGCGCCGAGGCCCACCACTCGTGGCAGCCGCCAGAAGCTCACGATGAGCCCGACGTTGACCCCGGCGGCGACGAAGAAGGCCTCGGTCGAGGCGATCCGGATGTCACTGCAGAGAGCGAACTCCAGGCCTCCACCCACCGTGGCGCCGTTGATCGCTGCGATGACCGGCGCACGGAAGTCCTGGACGCCGTTGAGCACCCTGCCGAACTCGGCCAGGTAGTCGGTGAGCTGCTCGTCGGTCATCGACTGGTCCTCGCGCAGCTGAGCACCGGCCGTGAACGCCCGGCCCTTCCCGGTGATGACCAGGCAGCGGACGTCCTCGTCGGCGTCCAGGATGTCCAGCGCCCGCATGAACGACCGCCGGCTCTCCCAGCTGAAGGTGTTGGCCGGCTCGCTGTCGAGCGTCAGTACGGCGATGTGCGGGGTCTCGTACCGCAGGTGCACTCCACTGCCGAGATCCGGGACGGTGGCGGTCATGCGGCTTCCTCCGGGGGTGTGTTGAGGGCGACGGACGGGGAACGGCGGCGACGCCGGGACGGCGACTCGCCGGGTCTGCTGTCCAGCAGCCGCATCGCGATCACGGTGACCACGATGTTGATCAGCAGGATCACAACCGAGAGCGCACCGACGCGCTGGTAGAGCGACTCGCTGGCGAGGTTGTAGAGGACGGTCGCGACCGTCGGGTTGGCACCGGTGTAGAGGAACACCGACATCTCCAGCTCGCGGAACAGCAGGACGAAGTTGAGCAGCCCCGCCGCCAGCAGGGACGGTCGGAGCAGGGGCACCGTGATCCGGCGCCAGGTGCGCACCCACGACGCACCGAGGCTCCGCGACGCCTCCTCGACCTCTGCGCCGATCTGGCCCATGCCGGCGTGCACGTAGGCGTAGGACAAGGGCAGGGCGCTGCCGGCGTAGGCGATGAGCAGGATGGTGAGCGTGCCGCCGAGCCCGAACGGCGTGCCGGCGTAGGCGATGATCAAGCCGATTCCGAGCACGGCACCGGGGAAGGCCAGCGGTGCCGCCATCACCGGGGCGATCAGGGCGTTGCTGTGCGCCCGCGTCCGGTGCGCCAGCCATGCGGCCAGGAGCGCCACGGCGAGCGCCAGCACGGTCCCGCCCACCGCGAGCACGAAGCTGTTCCCCATGGCAGCCGTGATCAGGGGGCGGCCGAACACTTGCTCGTAGTTCCCGGTGAGGGTGAAGTTGTCCCAGCCGAGCGGCCGCCCGAGGGCCTCGCGGAAGGACGTCACCAGGAGCACGCCGAACGGCAGGACGATGCTCAGCAGCACGACGGCCGAGCAGAAGGTCAGCCCGAGCGCCCGACCGCCAGCACCGAGACGGGTGACGTCCTGCTGGCCGGGCTTGCCGCCGATGACGGTGAACCGCTTGCCGCCGGTCAGCCAGCGCTGCAGCACGAGCAGGCCCGCGATGATCACCAAGATCGGCACGGAGATGACCGCGGCCGCCTCGATGCGGGGCGGGAACTGCATCAGGCTCAACAGCACCGTGGGGATCGTCTGGAACCCCACGGGCGCACCCAGGATGGCCACCGGACCGAAGATGACCGCCGCGCTGACGAACACCAGGATGGAGCCGGCGATGAGCGCCGGCGCGATCACCGGGAACGTGACCGTGCGCAGCACCCGCCAGCGCGACGCGCCCAGGCTGGCAGCCGCCTGCTCCAGGGCCGGATCGATGCCCTCCAGCGCCGCCGACACCGGCAGGAACACCAGCGGGTACAGGAAGAGCGAGAGGACGAAGACGATCCCCCACGGCGTGAAGATGTCGAACGGGGCCTCCTCCAGGCCGAACAGACCCATCAGCGCCGTGTTGAGCAAGCCGTTGCGGGGCCCCAGCAGCAGGATCCACCCGAGCGCGGCGATGAAGCTCGGCGCGGCGAACGTGAGGACGGCGCTGCCGCGGAAGAAGCGCCGCAGCGGCATGTCCGTGCGCACGGCCAGCCATGCCACGGGCAGGCCCAGCAGGAGGCTGCCCACCACCGTGCCGGCGGCGATCCACAGCGAGTTCAGGATGGCCCGCACCAGGTCGGGTTCCTGACCGAGCAGCGCGTAGTTCCCGAACGTGAACCCGCCGTCATCGGCGACGAAGCTCTGGCCGAAGACCTGGGCGATCGGGTAACCGATCAACGCCAGGACAGCCACCGCCCAGACCAGTCGCATGCCGCGGTCGAACCACGCCGTGCCGCGGCGGCCGCCGGCGGGGGGCCCGCCCCGCCGGTGCGAGGGAGCCGTCCCCGCCGCGTCCGTGCCGGACGCGGCGGGGACGGCAGGGGTGCTCACCGCCATGGCCGACCCCGCGGTGCGGCGAGCACGGCTGCGCCGGCCGAGTACGCGGCGACCGTCCGCGGCGCGGATCCCGGCCGGGGGTCCGGGTACGCCGGTGCGGGACGCCTCATCGGTTGAAGAGCTCCGCGAACCGGGCGGTGACGTCCTCCCCGCGGGTCGAGATCTCCTCGAGGTTGGTGGTCAGCAGGGTGGCGTCGGAGAGGTCGGCGGCCTCCGGGGGCTGCGGGCCGTCGACGAGGACACTGCGCCCGCCCTGCTCGGCCAGCGCGGCCTGGAAGTCCTCGCAGAGGTGGTACTGGACCACCAGCTGGGCCGCATTGGGGTGCGGGGCGTCGGCGAGCATCGCGAGCTCGGAGGTGAACGTCGGCACGCCGTCCTCCATGTAGGCGATCGCCAGCGGCTCTCCCTCCTGGGCGGCGCCGATCACGGCCGACTCGATCGCCGGGATGCCGAGGTCGGCCTCACCGGTGAGGACGAGCTGCGCCAGGGCCAGGCTGCTCTCGGTCACGGCGACCTGGCGTTCGGACAGCTGCTGGAGCCACTCCTCGCCGTGGAGTTCGGTGAGCATGGTGTAGTGGGCGAGGGCGGTTCCTGATGCGCCGGGGTCGGACGTGACGATCGCGCCCGGGTACTCGGCGGCCAGCTCCGTCCACGTGGTCGGCAGGTCGGCAGCGTCGGTGGTCGCGGAGTTGTACATGATGCCCAGCGGCACCAGGCTGTACGGCACCTGCGGGGTCGCCGGGTCGTCCAACCCCTCGATGATGTCGTCGGCGTTGGGCACCTCGGCATCGGCGATGACGCCCTCGTCCGCCCACTGCTGCATGGTTGCCGGGTCCGTGAGGCTGACCACGTCGGCGTTCAGGGAACCGCTGGCCAGCTCCGCGGAGATCGAGTTGGCGATCGCGCCCGAGTCCTCGCGGGTGAAGGTGATGTCCAGGCCGAACTCCTCCTGCACCTTCTGCTGCAGCAGTTCCAGCCCCGGCCGCGTGTGGCCGCCGCCGTAGACGACGGCGCCCCCCTCCTCCTGCGCGGCGGCGACGAGTTCCTCGCTGATGCCCTCGCACGTGGTCGCGCCCCCGTCGCCGGCGGTGGCCGCGGCGCCGGTGGAACCGTTGCCACAGGCGCTGACGAGGACGGCGGCGGTCGGGACGGCGAGACAGGTGAACAGGCGACGGGACAGGGGCATCGCGGACACAGGGCCTCTTCTCGGGTGGTGGGCGGGCGGGCCGGGGGAGGTCGAACGGTGCACGCCGGTCATGCAGCGCACCGGCCTGCGGGCGGTGGTGCGGACCGGGAGGCGTCGGGGACCGTGACCGGGGGCTCAGCGACAATCGCCGCCGCGTCGTCGGCTACGTCGAGGTGGACGGCGTCCCCGATGCCGAACCGGCCGGCGCTCGGTCCGGTCGCCTTGACCGGCGCGGCCACCCCAGGCAGGGCGATGGAGTACTGCACGTGGTCCCCGAAGAAGAGCGCCTCGAGGACGCACCCGCCGTCGGTCGCACCCGGCGCGGTGGGGCGTAGTCGCAGGTCCCCCGGGCGGACGGACACCGCCACCTCCACTCCCGGCTGCACCGGCAAGCCGGCCGGGAGTGGGGCGGTCGCGGAGATCCCCGCCGGCAGCAGCAGCGGCACGACGTCCCCGGTCGGGCTCCCGCTCACCGTCGCGGGCAGCAGGTTGGTGGCCCCGAGCGCCCGCGCGACGAAGCTGGTCCGTGGCCGCCGGTAGACCTCCTCGGGGCTGCCCACCTGCACGATGCGGCCGGCGTGCATGACCACCAGCCGGTCGGCCAGCGACAGCGCTTCAGCCTGGTCGTGGGTGACGTAGACCATCGTCACGCCCAGGGAGCGGTGGATCCGCTTGATCTCCGACCGCATCTCCTCGCGGAGCCGGGTGTCGAGGTTCGACAGCGGCTCGTCCAGCAGGAGCAGGGCCGGGTCGTTGACCAGCGCGCGGGCCAGCGCCACCCGCTGCTGCTGTCCACCGGACAACTGGTGGGCGTAGCGCTCGGCCATGCCGTCGAGCTGGACCATGCTCAGGGCCTCGTCCACGCGGCGCCGGACCTCCGCACGCCCGGCCCCGGCCGTCGTCGGGCCGTACCCGACGTTCTCCCGGACGCTCAAGTGCGGCCACAGGGCGTAGCTCTGGAAGACCACCGACATCCGCCGGCGCTCCGGCGGCACGAAGACGCGGGCGCCGACGAGGACCCGGTCGCGCAGCCGGATCTCCCCACTGTCGGGCCTCTCGAAGCCGGCGATCATCCGCAGGCACGTGGTCTTGCCGCAGCCGCTGGGCCCGAGCAGGACCACGGCCTCCCCCTCCTCGATGCTGAGGTCGACGTCGTCCACGACCGGCGCAGCGCCGAAGCTCTTGGTCAGTCCGGACAGCACGAGGTGAGTCACGCCGAGACCTCCGTCGGCTCGAGTGGGGTGCGGTCGGCCCCGGGCCGGCCGGTGCGGTCGTCGGCCGGGGTGCTGAACAGCACCCCGGCCGCCAGCAGCTCGTCGATCTCCGCATCGGGTACGCCGGCCTCGGCGAGCACCTCCCGGCTGTGCTGGCCGAGGAGGGGGGCCGGACGGCGGACGGTGGACGGCGTTGCCGACAGCTTCACGGGCGCGCCGATGTGGCGGACGCGGCCCATGCGGGGGTGGACGGTCTCCACGAGCATCTCCCGGGCCTGGACCTGCGGATCGGCGTACACCTGCTCGATGTCGTAGAGCGGCCCGGTGGGGACGCCGGCCGCGTGCAGCAGGTCCAGCCACTCGGCGGTGGGGCGCCGGCGCAGCCGGGTCGCCAGCTCTCCGGAGAGCTCGATCCGGTGAGTCATCCGGGCGGCGTTGTCGGCGAAGCGCGGGTCGGCCGTCAGACCGCCGTCCCCGAGCACGGAGCACAGACGCTCCCAGTTGCGCTGGTTGGCCGCTCCGATCGCAATCCACCCGTCGGCCGTCGGGAGAGCCTCGTACGGCGCCGACAGCCGGTGAGCCGACCCCATGGGCCGGGCAACGTCACCGGTGGCGAAGAACATCGCCGTCTCCCAGACGGTGTAGGCGACGCCGGCCTCCAGCAGCGAGGTGTCGACGAACTGCCCCTCGCCGGTGCGCAGCCGGTGCACGTACGCGGACAGGACCCCGTAGGCCGCGAAGAGGCCGGCGTTGAGGTCACAGATGGGGACGCCCACCTTGGCCGGCGGCCGTCCCGGCTCGCCGGTCATGCTCATGAGGCCGCTCATCGCCTGGGCGACCAGGTCATAGCCACCTCGCCCGGCGTAGGGACCGGTGGCCCCGAACCCGGAGATCGAGCAGTAGACGAGGCCGGCGTTGAGCTCGCGCAGGGCCTGCTGGCCCAGCCCGATGCGTTCGAGCATCCCTGGTCGGAAGTTCTCCACCAGGACGTCGGCGCCCCGGACCAGCTGCCGGACGACGTCGACGCCGCGCGGGTCCTTGAGGTCGACCGCGATGCCGCGCTTGTTGCGGTTCATGGCGTTGAACGCGGGCGAGACTTCCACGTCCGACCCCCGTGACATGCCGCGGGTGTCGTCCCCGCCGTCCGGGCGCTCGACCTTGATGACGTCAGCGCCCATGTCGGCCAGCAGCATCGAGCAGTAGGCCCCGGCCATGACCTGGGTCACGTCGACGACCCGCACGCCCTCGAGGGCCCGCGGGGAACCTGGGATGAGCACCTGGGTCTCCAGACTGTTGTCCCCTGTGCCACCGTGTGGAACGATTTGCCGCACAGTGGCACGACTGTGGCGTCGGCCACAGTAGGGAGCACGAAGAGTGACGTCAACCACATGAGAAGCGTCTCCGTCGCCCTTGCGGTCCTGGAGGCGGTCGCCGAGCGTCAGCCGGTCGGCGTGAGCGAGCTGGCCCGCGCCATGGAGCTGCCCAAGTCGACGATGCAGCGCATGCTGCTCACCCTCGGCGAACTCGGTTGGATCCGGGCCGGGGCCGAGGAGCCGACGCGTTGGTCGTTGACCTCCAAGGCGATGTCCATCGGCTCACGGCACCGCGGCGACGACGAGATCCGCCGGGTCGCCCTGCCGGCAATGCACGCGCTGTCCGCGGCGACTGGGGAGACGGTCCACCTGTCGGTGCTCGAAGAACGACGCGTCGTCCTGATCGAGAAGATCGAGAGCATCCACCCGGTGCGGACGCACACGACGATCGGCAACAGCGCACCGCTGCACACCACCGCCTCGGGCAAGGCGATCCTGGCGGCGATGCCGCAGGCGCAGGCTCGCGCACTGCTCAGGGCACCGCTCGAGGCCCTCACCGAGCGCACCCAGACCGACGTCCCCACGCTCTTGGAGGAACTGGGGCGGGCGCGGGAGGACGGCTACGCGGTCACCGTGGGCACGCGGCACCCCGAGATCGCTGCGGTGGGCGCGGCGGTCCTGGGGGCCTCGGGGCTCCCGGTGGCGTCACTGAGCCTCTCGCTCCCCGTGCACCGGTTCCCGGAACAGTCGTGGCCCGACCTCGGCGAACAGGTCGCCCGGGCCGCCGCGGAGTGCAGTCGCGAGCTCGGCTGGCGCCCGGCCTGACCTCAGGCCCGCCGGCGGGACAGCCTGCCGGCCAGCCAGACGAGCACACCGGCGACCGCGGCCGCGACCAGCGCGGTGGCGACCGGCGGGATCCCCCCGTCGGCGTCGGCGCCCGCGGGGGCACCGTCGGCCGGCGGCGCGCCCGCCGGCGGTGCCGCGGCCGGCAGCGGGACCACGGTGACGTCGCCGGGCAGACCCTCCCCCGCGACCAGGAGCGCCGAGGAGTCCGCGGTGAAGGCCACCGCCTCGCCCTGCGGAGTGGCGGGCAGGGCGACCCGGAGGGGCTCCCCCGCCAGCGCCCCGGCGACGTCGGAGCCGGTCAGCGGCCACACGTAGGCGTCGGTGTAGGTGCGCAGCGCCACCGAGCGCCCGTCGGGGGAGACCGCGCCACCGGTGACCATGAGCTGCCCGGCCCGCCCGACCGGGCCGCCCGGCGTGCCGGTGAGGAGGAGGTCCACGCCGGCGACCTCGGTCAGGCCCACCGTGGCGTCCTCGACCAGCGCCGACACCGGCCGCAGCACCGCGCTCGCGCCCAGGACCTCCTTGGTCACCAGGTGGGGCGTGCCGTCCGGGGCCAGCAGCAGCGCCTCGACGTCCCGGGGCCGGTCGGGGTGGGCCAGCCGGTACACCGAGGTGCTCCCGTCGGGGCGCAGGGCCAGCAGGGCGACCGTCGTCCGCACACCGGTGTTGTCTCCGGTGTCGGCCAGCCAGACCGTGCCGTCGGCGCCCACCGCGAGGTCCTCGGGGTCGTAGGGGTCCACCGGCGCGGACCGGACGGCGACGACCGCGCACGTCCCGTCGAGCTCGAAGACCTGCAGGCCGTCCCCGCCGTCGTTGTGCACCAGCAGCCGGTCCCCCACCTCGGCCAGGCCGGACACCTCCGGCAGCCGCGGGTCGGTGATCTGGCAGCGGGTGGCCGGCGGCGCCGGCGCGGCGGCCGCCGCGCCGGGGAGGGCCACGGTGAGCAGCAGGGTCAGCGCCGGGCCGGTCACCGCCACCCGGTGCCGGGCCCGGGCGCGGTCAGCCGGAGGACCGGGCGGTGCGCGCACCCGCCCAGCGTGGCAGCACCACGTCGTCCAGCGCGTGGACCACGCCCAGCAGCAGGACGCCGACCGCTGCGCCGACGACCGCGTCGGTGACCCAGTGGAAGTCCAGGCAGACCATCGCGACGCCGGTGGCCACCGGGCCGGCGACGCTGAACACGAGCGCGGTGCGCTGCACCCACGGGGCCAGCCGGTGCTCCACGACCTGCCAGCGGGCGACCCCCCACATGAGCACGGCGTTGGCCACGTGCCCGGAGGGGTAGGAGGCGCCGTCCCGGTGGAAGAAGGACCCGGGGTAGGCCGGCGCGGTGCGGCCGGTGCCGTACTTGAGCGAGTAGACGACGACGGTGAGCAGCAGCAGGGCGAACAGCACCCGCACCAGTGGGACTGCGGTGCGGAACCGCCAGCCGAGGTAGCCGACCAGCCCGGCGAGGACGACGAGGATGGACCCGCGGCCGCCGAGCTGGGTGACCACCCACACCGGCCGGTAGGCGCCGGAGTCCGCCAGCGCCCAGGCGCTGACGACCTCGGAGACCCGCAGGTCCACCCGTTCCAGCACCCCGCCGCCGAGCAGGTCGGCCGTCACCGCGACGGTGACCAGCGCGGACACGGCCAGCAGCCACCCCGGCGGGCGGCCGACGGACACGACCGGGCCGGCCGTGGAGCCCGGCGGGGTGGCACCTGGGCGCCGCCGCACCGCGCCCCGGGTCACGCCGGCCACGGTACCGGGCCGTGACCTGACCGTGACGTCGTCGACCGGGCAGCCGGCCCGATCGGGGGAGCCGGCCCGATCAGCGGAGGCGGCTCAGCCGACCGGTGCGGCGAACCCCTCGAGTGCCGCGGCGAGGGCGCCGTCGACGCGGGCGGCCAGGCGGGTGCCCCCGGCCTCGTGGGTCTCGCTGAGCACCTCGCCGTCCCGGTGCACCCGGGCGACCAGGTCGCCGCGGTCGTAGGGCACCAGCACGTCCACCTCGACGTCGGGGTGCGGCAGCCGGGCCGCGAGGACCTCGCGCAGCTGCTCGATCCCCTGGCCGGTGCGGGCCGACACCCACAGCGCCCCGGGCAGCGCCCGGCGCAGCGTGAGGATGGCCTCCTCGCTCATCGCGTCGACCTTGTTGACCACGACGAGCTCCGGCACCGAGGACGCGTCGATGTCGGACAGCACCACGTGCACCGCGTCGATCTGCCCCAGCGGGTCGGGGTCGGAGCCGTCGACGACGTGCACCAGCAGGTCGGCGGCGGCCACCTCCTCCAGCGTGGAGCGGAAGGCGTCCACCAGCTGGTGCGGCAGGTGCCGCACGAAGCCGACGGTGTCGGTGAGGGTGTACTCGCGGCCGTCCGGCGACTGCGCCCGGCGCACCGTCGGGTCCAGGGTGGCGAACAGCGCGTCCTCCACCAGCACGCCGGCCCCGGTCAGCCGGTTGAGCAGGCTGGACTTGCCGGCGTTGGTGTACCCGGCGATCGCCACGCTGGGGACGGCGTTGCGCCCGCGGGCCGAGCGCTGGGTGGCCCGGGCGGTGGCCATGCCGGCGATCTCCCGGCGCAGCTTGCTCACCCGCGCGCGGATCCGCCGCCGGTCGGTCTCGATCTTGGTCTCACCTGGGCCGCGGGTGCCGATGCCGCCACCGCCGGCGACCCGGCCACCGGCCTGCCGGGACAGCGACTCACCCCAGCCGCGCAGCCGCGGCAGCATGTACTGCATCTGCGCCAGCTCGACCTGCGCCTTGCCCTCCCGGCTGGAGGCGTGCTGGGCGAAGATGTCGAGGATCAGCGCGGTCCGGTCGACCACCTTCACCTTGAGGATCTTCTCCAGGGCGTTCAGCTGGCCGGGGGTCAGCTCGCCGTCGCAGATCACCGTGTCGGCGCCGGCGGCCGCGACGAGGTCGCGGATCTCGGCTGCCTTGCCCGACCCGACGTAGGTGCCGGCGTCCGGCTTGTCCCGCCGCTGGCTCACCGCCTCCAGCACCTGCGAGCCCGCGGTCTCGGCCAGCGCGGCCAGCTCGGCCAGCGAGCGGTCGGCGTCGGCCTGCGTGCCCTCGGCCCACACGCCGACCAGCACCACCCGCTCCAGGCGCAGCTGGCGGTACTCGACCTCGGTGACGTCGGCGAGCTCGGTGGACAGGCCGGCGACGCGGCGCAGCGCGCCGCGGGCCTCCAGGGCGTAGGAGCCGGTCGTGTCGTCGGCGTCGTCGGGCTCCGCAGCCGGTGCGGGCGCGGCACGCAGGGCGCGCTCCTCGGCGTCGGCGAGCACGGCGCGGTTCTGTGCGGTCGTCATCGTCTCCAGCGTGGCAGACCCCAGCACCTGGGGCACCTGAGTTGTCATCACCTGGGGTAACGCCGGGCGGGCCGCGGACCATCCCGGCAGGCGTGGCCGGGTGCGCGCCGGGTAGGGCCGCAGCCGAGGACCCACGACGGCCAGGACCCACGACACCGGACCCACGACGACCAGGAGGCCCCAGGTGACCGAGACCGGCAGCACCCCCGACGAGGAGCTCGACGACCCGGGCCGCGACCCGGTGGGCTTGGACGTGCCGCGCAACCCGATGTCCGGCGGCTTCGGCAACGCCACCGGCGGCACCGACCAGGACACCGGGCAGGGCGAGCCGGAGGGCAGCCCCGGCATCGCCGGGCAGTCGCTGATGCCCGACTCCCCGGAGGAGAGCGGCAACACCCGCGACGGCGGGGACGGCAGCCCCGGCCCCGGGTAGCGGCGGGCTCAGCCGGCCAGCCACTCCTCGGTGAGCTCGCCGGCGGCGACCACGACGGCCGGGCCGGACAGCACCGTCGTCCGCCGGTCGACGGTGACCTGCAACCGCCCGCCGGGGACGTCGACGGTCACCGTGCCGGTCTCCGCGCCGGCCGCCTCCAGCGCGGTCCAGGCGGCGGCGCAGGCGCCGGTGCCGCAGGAGCGGGTCTCCCCGACGCCGCGCTCGGACACCCGCAGCCGCACGTGCGCCCCGGGCTCGAGGACCTCGACGAACTCCACGTTGACCCCGTCGGGGAACAGCCCGGCGTCGACCGCCGGCGCGGAGGTCAGGTCCAGGGTGTCCAGGTCGACGTCGGTGAGGCAGACCAAGTGCGGGTTGCCCATCGACACCGCGCGGCCCAGGAACACCGCGCCGGGGAGCTGCGCCGTGCCGGCGCCGAACGGGCGGGCCGGGCCCATGTCCACCCAGTAGCCGCCGTCGGGCGCGGCACCGACCCGTCGCGGGCCGCCGCGGGTGCCCACCCACACGCCGTCGGCGCACGCGGACCGCTCGACCAGGCCCTCGCCGACGAGCACGTGCAGGAACAGCCGGATGCCGTTGCCGCACATCTCGGCGGTGGACCCGTCGGCGTTGCGGTGGTCCATGAACCACTCGCACCGGCCCAGCGCCTCGCCCAGCACGGCCGGGGCGTCGGGCACGTGCGCGGAGCGGACGACGCGCAGCACGCCGTCCCCGCCCAGGCCCGCGCGCCGCTCGCACAGCCGCTGCACCGTCACGGCGTCCAGCCGGTCCTCCGGCCAGGCGGTGCCGTCGGGGTCGGGCAGGACGACGAAGTCGTTCTCGGTGCCGTGCCCGACCAGCACCCGCCGTGCGCTCACCGGTCCAGCGTACGGGTGGTGATCACCTGCACGGCCGCGTCGAGCAGGTCGGGCCGGGCGGCGTCGAGCCACGTGGTGCCCGCGTCGCGGCGGAACCACGAGCGCTGCCGGCGCACGAACCGCCGGGTGGCGGCCACCGTGCGCTCCCGCGCCTGGTCCGGGGTGAGCTGCCCGCCGAGCTGGGCGAGCACCTGCGCGTAACCCAGGGCACGCGAGGCGGTCGGGCCCTCGCGCAGCCCGTCGGCGGCCAGGGCCTCGACCTCGGCCACCAGGCTGGCGGCCCACATCCGGTCGACCCGGGCGGCGACCCGCTGGTCGAGCTCGGCCGGGTCGCGGTCCAGGCCGACGACGACCGCCGGGTAGTGCGGCCGCGGCTCGGGCAGGGTCGCCCGGAACGGGCCGCCGGTGAGCTCGACGACCTCCAGCGCGCGCACCACCCGCCGTCCGTTCGAGGGCAGGACGGCGGCCGCGGCGGCCGGGTCGACCCGGGCCAGCCGGGCATGCAGGGCGGCGGGGCCGGTCTCGGCGAGCTCGGCCTCCAGCCGGGCGCGCACCACCGGGTCGGTGCCGGGGAAGTCCAGCTCGTCGAGGACGGCGCGCACGTAGAGCCCCGACCCACCGACCAGCAGCGGGAGCACCCCGGCCGACCGCAGCCGGTCGACCTCGGCGCGGGCGAGCCGCCGGTACTCGGCCACCGACGCGGCCTGGCGCACGTGCCAGAGGTCGAGCAGGTGGTGCGGGACGCCGTCCCGCTCGCCGGCGTCGGGCTTGGCGGTGCCGACGTCCATGCCCCGGTAGAGCTGCATCGAGTCGGCGTTGACCACCTCACCGCCCAGCCGGTGGGCCAGCGCCACCGCCAGCGCGGTCTTGCCGGTGGCGGTCGGGCCCACCAGTGCGACCACCGGCGGTGGGCCGCTCACCGCACGACCCAGTCGGCCACCAGGTAGCCGACGCCGAAGGGCGCCTCGTGCGCGTGCAGCCGCCCGGTGACCGCCCGCCCGGCCAGCAGGGCGCCCACCGCCCGCCACGTGGGCACCCCGGCGGCCAGCAGCCGGGCGCCCTCTGCGGCGTCCAGCGCGGCGAGGGCGGCCGCGTCCCCGGCGGCCAGCGCGGCGGCGACCGCGTCGTCGAAGGGCGCCGCGGCGTCGTCCAGGTGCCCGGGGGCCTTGAGCGACCGCCGCGCCGAGCCGTCGCCCACCGCGAGGACGCCGACCGGCCCGGGCAGGTCGGCCAGGGCGTCGCCCAGGTCGTCCGGCCCGACGCCGAGACGCGGGCCGGCGTACCCGGCCTGCTCCAGCAGCCAGGCGCCGACCGTGTGGGCCAGCGGCGTCCGCCGCCCGTCGGCGCGGACCGGGCCGGCGAACGGGACGGCCAGGTCGACGCCGAAGCCGCGCAGGTCCCCGCCGTCGCCCGGCCCGTACCGCCCGCCCGCGCCGACGACCACGACCACCTCCGGGCGGGCCGCCAGCAGGGCGTCGAGCGCGGTCGAGCAGGCCGCCCGGAGCCCGGCGGTGTCCTCCGCGGCCCGCCCGGCCACGGCCGGCACCAGCAGCGGCGGACACGGGCAGAAGGCGACCGCGGACGGCACCGGGCGGCGGACGCCGGAGGCGCCGGGGCGGGCGGGGGCCGGGCTCACCGCAGCAGTCTCCCGGATGCGTCGTGGGAGACTCCGGGACGTGTCGAGCACGGAGAACGCCGCCAGCCCTGCCCCGCTGTCCGAGCAGGAGCCGACCGGGTCCGAGGCGGTCGCCCCCGAGGGCGGGACGGCCGCGGCACCGACCCCGGGCGACGCCGCCCTGGCCGACGCGACCGCGGGCGCCGCCGCCTCCGACGGGGCCGCTGCCCCCGAGCAGCCGGCCGACGGTGCACCGACGGGGGACGCCGGGCTGTCGGCTCCGCCCGCCGGGGACGCCCCCACACGGGACGCCGCCGCAGAGGAGACCCCCGCAGGCGACGCCGCGGCGGACGGCCCCACGGCAGGCGACGCCGCGGCGGACGGCCCCACGGCAGACGGCCCCACGGACGGGAGCACGTCCGCCGGTCCGGTGCCCGCCGCCGCCCCGGCCGCCGTCCCGCACCCGCCGGCCGAGGCGGCCGTGCCGTCCGACCCCGCCCGGTGGGGCCGGGTCGACGAGGACGGCACGGTCTACGTCCGCACCGCCGAGGGCGAGCGCACGGTGGGCTCCTGGCAGGCCGGCGAGCCGGCCGCGGGGCTGGCCCACTACGCCCGCCGCTACGACGACCTGGCCACCGAGGTCACCCTGCTCGAGGCGCGCCTGCGGGCGCACACCGGCAACCCCAGCGAGATCAAGGCCAAGGCCCAGGCGCTTGCCGAGTCCATCCCCGCCGCGGCGGCCGTCGGCGACCTGGACGGGCTGGCCGCCCGCGCCCGCGCCATGGTCGGGACGGCGGACTCCGCGGCCGCGGAGTCGCGGGCGGAGAAGGCCGCCGCACGAGCCGCCCAGGTCGCCCGCAAGGAGGCGCTGGCCGCCGAGGCCGAGCAGATCGCCGCGGAGTCCACCGCGTGGAAGGCCTCCGGTGACCGGCTCAAGGCCATCGTCGAGGAGTGGAAGACCATCCGCGGCATCGACCGCAAGACCGACGAGGCGCTGTGGACGCGGTTCGCCGCGGCCCGGGACGCCTTCGGGCGCCGCCGCGGCGCGCACTTCGCCGCCCTCGATGCCCAGCGCGGGGAGGCCCGCGCGGCCAAGCAGGAGCTCATCGCCGAGGCCCAGCGGCTGGCCACCTCGACGGACTGGGGCCCCACGAGCGCGGCCATGCGCTCGCTGATGGACCGCTGGAAGGCCGTCCCGCGCACCGGCCGCGACGGCGACGACGACCTGTGGAAGCAGTTCCGGGCCGCGCAGGACGTCTTCTTCGCCGCCCGCGCGGAGTCCGACAAGGTCCGCAACGCCGAGCAGCTGGCCAACCAGCAGGCCAAGGAGGAGATCCTGGCCCAGGCCGAGAAGCTGGACCCGGCCACCGACCTGCGGGGCGCGCAGAACGCGCTGCGCAAGCTGCAGGAGCGCTACGACGCCATCGGCCACGTGCCGCGCGGCGCCATCCGCCCCCTGGAGGACCGGATGCAGGCCGTCGAGCAGCGCGTCCGCGGCGCCGTCGACTCCTCCCGCCCGCGGACGGCGCCGGAGAACCCGATGGTCACCTCCATGCGCCAGGCGGTGACCAAGGCCGAGGAGCAGCTGGCCAAGGCCGAGGCCGCCGGCGACGCCCGCCGGGTCGAGCGGGCACGGGCCGACCTCAGCACCCGCCGGGAGTGGCTGGCCGAGGCCGAGCGGTCGTCCTCCCGCCGGTAGCGGCGGCCTCCAGGGCACCGCCCCGGGGCGTGCGAGGGGTGGGGAGGAGGGGGTCCTCCCTCAGCAGCCGCCGACGGGGACGAGCGGCGGCGGGACGCCGATCCGCGGCATCCCGAGGGAGACGCCCGGCGTCGTCGGGCGGGTGCCGGCCTCGTGCGCGTCCCCGGCACGGGTGCGCCGGTGGGAGCGCAGCGGCCCGTCGGCGACGAGGAAGTGCGGCTTGGCGTCGGTCACGACCGTCTCGACGACGTCGCCGGGGCGGACGCCGTCGGACCCGGTGAAGTGCACCAGCCGGCCGTCACGGGCGCGGCCGGAGAGCCGGCCCGTCCGCGCGTCCTTGCTGCCCTCCCCCGCGGCGACCAGCAGCTCGACGGTGCGGCCGACCTGGGCGCGGTTCTCCGCCCAGCTGACCTCCTCCTGCAGCGCGGTCAGTCGCAGGTAGCGCTCCTGCACGACCTCCTTGGGCAGCTGGCCGTCCATCTCGGCGGCCGGCGTCCCGGGGCGCTTCGAGTACTGGAAGGTGAAGGCGCTCGCGAAGCGCGCCTGGCGCACCACCTCGAGGGTCTGGGCGAAGTCGGCCTCGGTCTCGCCGGGGAACCCGACGATGACGTCGGTGGTGATCGCCGCGTCGGGCATGGCGGCCCGCACCCGGTCGATGATCCCGAGGTAGCGGTCCTGCCGGTAGCCGCGGCGCATCCGGCGCAGCACGTCGTCCGACCCGCTCTGCAGCGGCATGTGCAGCTGGGGGCAGACCGCCGGCGTCTCGGCCATCGCGGTGACGACGTCGTCGGTGAACTCCCGCGGGTGCGGGCTGGTGAAACGCACCCGCTCCAGGCCCTCGATCGCACCCGTCGCGCGCAGCAGGCCGGCGAAGGCGCCCCGGTCGCGGAACTCCACGCCGTAGGCGTTGACGTTCTGCCCGAGCAGGGTCACCTCCAGCACGCCCTGGTCCACCAGCGCCTGCACCTCGGCGAGGACCTCGCCGGGCCGGCGGTCCCGCTCCTTGCCGCGCAGCGCCGGGACGATGCAGAACGTGCACGTGTTGTTGCACCCGACGCTGATCGACACCCAGCCGGAGGAGGCCGAGTCCCGCCTGGCCGGCAGGGTGGAGGGGAAGACCTCCAGCGCCTCGGCGATCTCCACCTGCGCCTCGGCGTTGTGCCGGGCGCGGGCGAGCAGGGCCGGCAGCGACCCGACGTTGTGCGTGCCGAAGACGACGTCCACCCACGGGGCGCGGCGCACGATGTCCCCGCGGTCCTTCTGCGCCAGGCACCCGCCGACCGCGATCTGCATGCCGGGGTGCGCGTCCTTGACCGGGCGCAGGTGGCCGAGGTTGCCGTACAGCCGGTTGTCGGCGTTCTCCCGCACCGCGCAGGTGTTCAGCACGACGACGTCGGCATCGGCACCCTCGGGGGCGGCGGTGTACCCGGCGGCCTCCAGCAGCCCGGACAGCCGCTCGGAGTCGTGCACGTTCATCTGGCAGCCGTAGGTGCGCACCCGGTAGGTGCGCGCGGGTGCGGTCCGGTCGGCGTCGCTGAGGTCGCTCGTCATGACGGGTCGAGGGTACGGCGACCCGAACGGGTGTCCCCCGGTCCACTGCACCCGGGCAGTCGTTACGCCTTCGTGATCGCGGGGCGCCGACACCGTTGCCGACCGCCTCTATGGTCTGCCGGTGACCACCCGCACCGCCGGAGAGCCTCTCGTCCGCCTGTCCGCGGTCGACAAGTGGTTCGGTGAGCTGCACGTCCTGCAGGACATCGACCTGTCCATCGACCGCGGCGAGGTGGTCGTCGTCATCGGCCCGTCCGGCTCGGGCAAGTCGACGCTGTGCCGCACGATCAACCGGCTGGAGCCCATCGACTCCGGCGAGATCACCATCGACGGCCAGCGGCTGCCCGACGAGGGCCGCGAGCTCGCCCGGCTGCGCGCCGACGTCGGCATGGTCTTCCAGAGCTTCAACCTGTTCGCGCACAAGACCGTGCTGGAGAACGTCACGCTGGGCCCGGTCAAGGTGCGCAAGCAGCCGAGGGCCGACGCCGAGCGGCGCGCCCGCGAGCTGCTGGACCGGGTGGGCGTCGGCAGCCAGGCCGACAAGTACCCCGCGCAGCTGTCCGGCGGCCAGCAGCAGCGGGTGGCCATCGCCCGCGCGCTGGCCATGGACCCCAAGGTCATGCTCTTCGACGAGCCGACCTCCGCCCTGGACCCGGAGATGATCAACGAGGTCCTGGACGTGATGACCTCGCTGGCCCGCGACGGCATGACGATGGTCGTCGTCACCCACGAGATGGGCTTCGCCCGCCGGGCGGCCAACCGGGTCGTGTTCATGGACGGCGGCCGGGTCGTCGAGTCCGCCGCCCCGGAGACCTTCTTCACGAACCCGCAGTCGGACCGGGCCAAGGACTTCCTCGCGAAGATCCTCACCCACTGAGCCCGCTAGAGAGGAACGCACATGCGCATCACCCGCTACGCCGCCACCCTGGGGGCGGCCGGTCTCGTGCTCACCGGCTGTGCCAGCGAGGCCGGCCAGCAGGCCGAGCAGGCCGCCTCGGCGGCCCCCGAGGTCGCCCAGGACGCGGAGTTCCCGGCCGGGACGACGATGGCCGAGCTCGCCGAGGCCGGCTCGATCACCGTCGGCACCAAGTTCGACCAGCCGGGGTTCGGCCTGGCCAACCCGCAGGGCGTGCCCGAGGGCTTCGACGTCGAGGTGGCCAAGATCATCGCCGGGGAGCTGGGCATCGCCCCCGAGGAGATCGAGTGGACCGAGACGGTGTCGGCCAACCGGGAGTCGTTCATCCAGAACGGTGACGTCGACATCGTCGTGGCCACCTACACGATCAACGACGCCCGCAAGCAGCTCATCGACTTCGCCGGGCCGTACTACGAGGCCGGCCAGGACATCATGGTCGCCACCGGCAACCCGCTGGCCATCGAGGGCCCCGACGACCTCGCGGGCAAGCGGGTCTGCTCGGTGGAGGGCTCGACCCCGGCGCAGAACATCCGGGACAACTACCCCGAGGCCCAGCTGACGCTGTTCGACGTGTACTCCAAGTGCGCCGACGCGCTGCGCAACGGCCAGGTCGACGCGGTCACCACCGACAACGTCATCCTCACCGGCCTGGTCCAGGGCGGGCAGGGCGCCTTCGAGCTGGTCGGCAACCCCTTCACCGAGGAGCCGTACGGCATCGGCCTCACCAAGGGCGACGACGAGTTCCGCGCGTTCATCAACGACACGCTCGAGCAGGCCTACGAGGACGGCACCTGGGCCGAGGCCTGGGACCGCACCGCGGGTGCCATCACCGGCACGGAGGCCCCCGAGCCGCCCATGGTCGACCGCTACTGACCGACCGGATCTCCTGACGCCGCCGGGCGGGGCCTCCCGCCCGGCGGCGTCTCGCCGTCCCGACCCGGAGAGGAGGCGCGGTGGACTTCGTCAGCGAGAACGCCGACCTGTTCGTCGACGCGTTCCTGGCCACCCTCGGCCTGTCGCTGCTGGCCGGCCTGCTGGCGCTGGCCCTCGGCACGCTGCTCGCGGCGATGCGGGTCAGCCCCGTCCCGCCGCTGCGCGGGCTGGCCACCTTCTACGTCGAGACCTTCCGCAACACCCCGCTCACGGTGGTCTTCTTCTTCATCATCTTCGGGCTGCCGCAGATCGACTTCGTGATCGGCTTCTTCCCCGGCGCGGTGCTGTCGGTCGGGCTCTACACCGCGGCGTTCGTCTGCGAGGCGGTCCGCTCGGGGATCAACGCCGTGGCGGCCGGCCAGGCGGAGGCGGCCCGGGCGCTGGGGCTGACCTTCGGGCAGTCGCTGCGCGAGGTGGTCCTGCCGCAGGCGTTCCGGACCGTCGTCCCGCCGCTGGGCAACGTGCTCATCGCGATGGTGAAGAACACCTCCATCGCGGCCGGCTTCTCGGTCAGCGAGCTCAGCTCGCTGCTGCCCCGGCTGGTGAACGCGGACGCCGGCGACCTGACCTTGGTGCTGGTCGGCGTGGTCGTCGGCTACATGGTGATCACGCTGCCGTCCGCGCTGGCGGTCAACCGGATCGAGCGCCGGGTGGCGATCCTGCGATGAGCGCACCGGTCCTGTTCGACCTGCCCGGCCCCCGGGCCCGCCGTCGGATCCGCCTCGCCACGGCGGTCGGCGCCCTCCTCGTCGCCGCACTCGTCGTCCTCGTCCTCGTCCGGCTGGCCGGCAACGGGCAGCTGGAGGCCCAGCGCTGGGCCGTCCTGTTCGATCCGGCCAGCCAGGTGCCGCAGGCGCTGGGCCAGGCCCTGCTGCGCACGCTGCAGGTCGCCCTCATCGGCATGGTGCTCGCCACCCTGCTGGGTCTGCTGCTCGCGGTCGGGCGGCTCTCGGAGCACCACTGGGTCCGGGTGGTCGTGTCGACGGTCATCGAGTTCTTCCGCGCGGTGCCCCTGCTGGTGCTGATCTTCGCGCTGTTCTTCCTGCTGCCGAAGTTCGGCATCCGGCTCACCGCGTTCTGGGCCCTCGTCGGCGGCCTGGTGCTCTACAACGGCGCGGTGCTCGGCGAGATCTTCCGCGCCGGCATCCTGTCGGTCGACCGCGGCCAGCGCGAGGCGGCCTACGGGCTGGGCATGCGCAAGACGCAGGTCATGACACTGGTGCTGCTCCCCCAGGCCACCCGGCGGATGCTCCCGGTGCTCATCGCCCAGCTCGTCGTCCTGCTCAAGGACACCTCGCTCGGCTTCATCATCAGCTTCCCGGAGCTGCTGCGCGGGGCCCGGGGCCTGGTGGAGTTCTTCACCCTGCAGTTCGGCAACCAGTACACGTTCCAGCTCTACGTCGCGGCGGCCGTCGTCTACATCGTGATCAACCTGCTGCTGTCCTGGCTGGCGCGCTACGCGGAGGGCCGGACGCGGCGCAGCGCCAAGACGGCGGCCACGACTCCGGCGGAGCTGCCCGCCGACGTGCAGATGGGCGGTGGCGGCGGCGCGGTCCCGGCCGGGCGGTGACGGCGGACGCCGGGTGGGGCGGGTGGGCCGCCCGGCGGTGCGGACCCGTGGCGGGTCTGCCGAGAACTGCGACGTGGACACCGCCGTGCGCCCCGCCGTGCCCCCGCTCCCCCTGCACCGCCCTATAACCGCCGCGGACCCCGCCCAGGAGTTCGTGACCCGACTGCGCGCCTCCGCGTCGTGGCTGGCCGCGGCCGCGGGTGCGGAGTCCGCCGTCGTGCGCGAGGTCGTGCCGCCGGCCCGCCACCGGCGCTCCCGCTGCCGGGTGGTGCTCCGCTTCACCGGCCGGGAGGAGACCGACGTGACCTTCCTCGGCCCGGTGAGCTCGCTGACCGCCACGGCCGAGCGGGCCTTCGACCTGCAGATCCGGGCGTGGCTGGGAGCGGACCTGGGCCGGGAGGGGAGCTGGCTGGTGGCCGACGAGGAGGCCCCGGACGGCGTGGCCGTCGACGTCACCGCCTGGTCGGCGACCGCGCGAACGGACTGAGGCCCGCGCACCCCGACCTGCCCGTCGCCGCGGGGACCCGCGGGCCGGCGCGGTGGGCCGGTCAGGGCAGCCAGGCGTCCAGGCCGGGCCCCCCGGACGCACCGGGTGGGGCGGCGTCCGCCCCGGTGCGGTCGTCGTCGGAGCGGTCGTCGTCGGAGCGGTCATCGCCGGAGCGGTCGTCGTCGGAGCGGTCGTCGTCCAGCGCCTCGCGGACCACCCAGCTGGCCAGTCCGCCGCCGTAGCCGCGGCGCGCGAGCATGCCCACCAGCCGGCGTTCGGCGGTGGCGCGGTCGACCCGACGCATGCCGGGCAGCCGGCGCTGCACCAGGCGGCGGGCGGCGTCCCACTCGTCCTGGTCGTCGACCAGGGTGACCGCCTCCTCGGCGACCTCCCCGTCGACGCCCTTGGCGCGCAGCTCCGCCTTGAGGACGCGTCGCGCCAGGCCGCGTCCGGACTGACGCGAGGTCACCCAGGCCCGGGCGAAGGCGGCGTCGTCGATCAGCCCGACCTCGCCGAACCGGTCGAGGACGGACTCGGCGACGTCGTCGGGGATCCCGCGCCTGGCCAGCAGCTCGGCCAGCTGCTGGCGGGTCCTGGCCGCACCGGTCAGCGCCCGCAGACAGATCGACCGGGCGACCTGCGCGGGGTCGCCGGGGTCGTCCTGTGCGGAGCCACCGGCCGGCGGGGCGGCGTCCGGAGCGTCCGGGTCAGGGCATGGACCGGGTCGCCGCCCGCGGCGGCGTCCGGCAGCGGGACGCTCCCCGGCCTGGGGCCAGCCGCTCACCGTCAGAAGTCGGCCGGCTCGGCGGCGGCAGCGGCGGCCGTGGCGTCGACCTGCGGCCCGATGCCCAGCTTCTCCTTGACCTTCTTCTCGATCTCGTCGGCGAGGTCGGGGTTGTCCCGGAGGAAGGTGCGGACGTTCTCCTTGCCCTGGCCGAGCTGGTCGCCCTCGTAGGTGTACCAGGCGCCGGACTTGCGGATGAAGCCCTGCTCGACGCCGGCGTCGATCAGCCCGCCCTCGCGGCTGAAGCCGTGGCCCCACAGCAGGTCCAGCTCGGCCTGCTTGAACGGGGCGGCGACCTTGTTCTTCACGACCTTCACGCGGACCCGGCTGCCGACCGCGTCGGTGCCCTGCTTGAGCGTCTCGATGCGCCGGACGTCGAGGCGGACCGACGAGTAGAACTTCAGCGCGCGGCCACCGGTGGTGACCTCCGGGGAGCCGTAGACGACACCCACCTTCTCGCGCAGCTGGTTGATGAAGATCGCGGTGGTGCCGGAGTTGTTCAGCGCACCGGTGATCTTGCGCAGCGCCTGGCTCATCAGCCGGGCCTGCAGGCCGACGTGGCTGTCGCCCATCTCGCCCTCGATCTCCGCGCGCGGCACGAGGGCGGCGACGGAGTCGATGACGATGATGTCCAGCGCGCCGGAGCGGATCAGCATGTCGGCGATCTCCAGCGCCTGCTCACCGGTGTCGGGCTGGCTGACCAGCAGGGCGTCGGTGTCGACGCCGATCGCCCGGGCGTACTCCGGGTCCAGCGCGTGCTCGGCGTCGATGAACGCCGCGATGCCGCCGGCGGCCTGCGCGTTGGCCACCGCGTGCAGGGCGACCGTCGTCTTGCCGGAGGCCTCGGGGCCGTACACCTCGACGACCCGGCCGCGCGGCAGGCCACCGATGCCGAGGGCGATGTCGAGGGCGATCGAGCCGGTGGGGATGACCTTCATGGCCACCTCGGGGCTGTCACCCAGCCGCATCACCGAGCCCTTGCCGAACTGCTTGTCGATCTGGGCGAGGGCCATGTCGAGGGCCTTGTCGCGGTCGAGCGTTGCCATGGTGCTCACCTTCGGGACGTCGCGGGTGCAGTGTGGGGTCGAGCGGGTCGGTGCCGACGCTAGAGCGGGGATCTGACACTTCCGGAGGATCGGCCGACCTGTGGAACGACGCCCGGCCTGTGGACTGCGCGACCCAATCTAGCCCGAACACGTGTTCGACTGCCAGCGTGACACGCCGCTCCCGCTGCTCAGCGCTCCCTGCTGGGCACGTCGTACTCCTCGCAGATCGCCAGCCACACCCGGCGCACCGGCAGGCCGGCCTCGATCGCCTCGACGGCGGTCCGCCCGCCGAGGGCGGAGAACACGTGGTCGCGGGCGACGGTCTCCCCGCGCAGGGGCCCAAACTGCTCGGCGAGCCGGGACCAGAACTCCTGCAGGCGCACGCTCCCGACGCTAGCGCGCGCACCGGGGCGGCCCGCCGGCTCCTACGCTGGGCCGGTGATCGGCACCGGCTCGGCCACCCTGGACCTCGTCCTCGAGATCGGCATCGCGCTGGCCCTGCTGGCCTCCCTCGTGCTGCTCTGGCGCAACTACCGGGGGCGCTGAGCCGCTCCCGGGCCGGTCGGCGCCCCGGTGCGCGCCCACACCACCAGCAGCGGGACGACCAGCGCGGCCGACACGACCGCCACCAGCCCGTAGCCGCCGAGGGCGAGCAGCGGGCCGCCGACCACCCCGGCCAGCGCGGCCCCCAGGCCCATCAGCAGGTCGCTGCCGCCCTGCGCGGCCGGCCGCTGCGCCTCCCCGACCGCCTCGGTGACCAGCGTGGACCCTGCGATGAGCCCGCAGGACCAGCCCAGCCCGAGCAGCAACAGCCCCGCGCCCAGCTGCACCGCGTCCCGGGGGGCCGCCGTCCCCGCCAGCGCGGCCGCCACCAGCAGCAGGCCGGCGCCCAGGGCGACCGTGGCCCGGCGCCCCGCCCGGTCGGCCAGCAGCCCGACCAGCGGGGAGAACAGGTACATGCCCGCGACGTGCACGCTGATGACCAGGCCGATGACGCGCAGCTCGGTGCCGCCGTCGTGCCCCATGTGCACCGGGGTCATGACCATGACGCCGACCATCACCGCGTGGGAGACCACCACCGCGGTCAGGCCCAGCCGGCCGCGCGGGTCGGCCCACACCGCGCGGACGGCGGCCGAGGTGGCCCGCCGCGGCCGGCCGGCGTCCGCCCCGGCCCCCCGCAGCCGGCGGGCGAGCAGCAGCGGGTCCGGGCGCAGCAGGGCAAGCAGGCCGAGCGCCACCACGGCGAACACGGCGACGGAGATGGCGTAGGCGCCGGTGAGCGGCGGCAGCCCGAGGGCGGTGCCGAGGACCTCGCCGGGGCCGGCCAGGTTGGGCCCGAGGACCGACCCGACGGTGGTGGCCCACACGACCAGGGACAGTGCCCGGCCGCGGTGCTCGGGCAGCGCGAGGTCGGCCGCGGCGTAGCGCGCCTGCAGCCCGCAGGCGGTGGCCGCCCCGAAGGCGAACAGGCCCACCAGCAGCAGCGGCAGGGAGGAGACCACCGCGGCGACGAGCGTCAGCAGGCACCCGAGGACGGCGATCGCGTATCCGGCGGCCAGCCCGGCCCGCCGGCCGGCGCGGTCGCTGACGCGGGCCAGCGGGACGGCGAGGACGGCGGCGCCGAGCACGCCGGCCGTCTGGCCGAGACCGGCCGCGGTGTCGGTGCCGGCCACGTCGCGGGCCAGCAGGCCGCCGACGGTGATGCCGACGGTCACCCCCAGCCCGGCCAGGGCCACCGCGCCGCCGAGGACGCCGACGGTCCGGCGCTGGACGAGGGCGGGGTCGTGGACCCGGGTCTGCGCGGTCACGGCCGGGCGCCCCTACAGGCCCAGGGAGCGGCCGACGATCTCCCGCATGATCTCGTTGGTGCCGCCGTAGATGGGCTGGATGCGGGCGTCGCGCCAGGCCTTGGAGACCGGGTACTCGTCCATGTAGCCGTAGCCGCCGTGCAGCTGCAGGCAGCGGTCGGCCACCTTGTTCTGCAGCTCGGTCGTCCAGTACTTGGCCATGGCCGCGTCCACGGGGGTGAGGTCGCCGGCGCCGAGCTGCCGCACGCACTCGTCGACGAAGGTGCGGGCGATGGTCACCTCGGTCTGCAGCTCGGCCAGGACGAACCGGCTGTGCTGGAAGCTGCCGACCGGCCGGCCGAAGGCGGTGCGGCCGGTGACGTACTCGACGGTCTGCGCCAGCACCGCCTCGGCGGCGGCCACCGCGCCGACCGCGATCGACAGCCGCTCCTGCGGGAGGTTGTCCATCAGGTGCGCGAAGCCGTGGTGCTCCGTGCCCAGCAGGTTCTCCGCCGGCACCCGGACGCCGTCGAAGAACAGCTCCGCGGTGTCCTGCGCCTTGAGCCCGACCTTGGCCAGGTTGCGGCCGCGGGTGAAACCGGCCATGCCGCGCTCGACCACCAGCAGGCTCAGCCCGCGCGAGCCGGGGGCGTCGGGGTCGGTGCGGGCCACCACGATGACCAGGTCGGCGTTGATGCCATTGGTGATGAACGTCTTGGCGCCGGTGAGCAGCCAGCCGTCGCCGTCCCGGCGGGCCGTCGTCGTGAGGCCCTGCAGGTCGCTGCCGGCGCCGGGCTCGGTCATGGCGATCGCGGAGACCAGCGCGCCGCTGCAGAAGCCGGGCAGCCAGCGCCGGGCCTGCTCCTCGGTGGCGAGGTCGCGCAGGTAGGGGGCGACGACGTCGTTGTGCAGGCCGAAGCCCAGCCCGGTGGCGCCGACGCGCACCACCTCCTCGTCGAGCACCGCCTGGAAGCGGAAGTCGCGCACGCCGCCACCGCCGTACCGCTCGTCGAGGTCCATCCCGAGCAGGCCCTGAGCACCCGCCGACGTCCACACCTCGCGCGGGACGATGCCGTCGCGCTCCCACTGGTCGTGGAAGGGGACGACCTCCTTGCCCACCCACGCCCGGACCGTCTCCCGGAAGTCCTCGTGGACGGCCTCGTGTACAGCGAACGGCGCATGCCGGCCAGTGTGCCGCACACCACGCCCCGCACCCGCGGGTGATCACGGGCCAGCGGAGTGTCGTACCCCTGTGGACACTGGGAGCCGTGCCCGCCCTCGACCGGTTCTCCGCGCCCACCCGGGCCTGGTTCACCGGCGCCTTCGCCGAGCCGACGCCGGCCCAGGAGGGCGCGTGGCAGGCGATCAGCGGCGGCGGCCACGCCCTGGTCGTCGCCCCCACCGGCTCCGGCAAGACCCTCGCCGCCTTCCTCTGGTCCCTCGACCGGCTGGCCAGCAGCCCCGCACCGGACGACGAGATGGCCCGCTGCCGGGTCCTCTACGTCTCGCCGCTCAAGGCGCTGGCCGTCGACGTCGAGCGCAACCTGCGGGCCCCGCTGGCCGGCATCGGCCAGGCCGCGGCCCGGCTGGGCCTGCCGCGGCCGGAGATCCAGGTGGGCACCCGGTCCGGGGACACCCCGGCGGAGGAGCGACGGGCCTTCGCCCGGCGGCCCACCGACATCCTCATCACCACGCCTGAGTCGCTGTTCCTGCTCATGACCAGCGCGGCGCGGGAGGCGCTGCGCGGCGTCGAGACGGTCATCGTCGACGAGGTGCACGCGGTCGCGGCCACCAAGCGCGGCGCGCACCTCGCGGTCACCCTCGACCGGCTCGACGAGCTGCTGGACCGCCCGGCGCAGCGGATCGGCCTGTCGGCCACCGTGCGCCCGATCGAGGAGGTGGCCACCTTCCTCGCCGGCGGGCGCCCGGTCGAGGTGGTCGCCCCGGGCTCGACCAAGCAGTGGGACCTCTCCGTCGTGGTGCCGGTCGAGGACATGGGCACTCTGGGCCAGCCCACCGGCGAGCTCGACGGGTCGGCGGCCGGTGACCAGCCGCGGACGTCGATCTGGCCGGCGGTCGAGGAACGGGTCCTCGACCTGGTGCAGGCCCACCGCAGCACCATCGTGTTCGCCAACTCCCGGCGGCTGGCCGAGCGGCTGACCAGCCGGCTCAACGAGCTGGCCTACGAGCGCGCCACCGGGGAACCGGTGCCACCCGGCACCAACGCCGCCGCCCTCATGGCGCAGGCCGGCTCCGGCGGCGGGGTGCCCGAGGGCGTCCAGCCGGTCGCCGCAGCCCACCACGGCTCGGTCTCCCGCGAGCAGCGGGCGGTCGTCGAGGAGGCGCTGAAGTCCGGCCGGCTGCCTGCGGTGGTGGCCACCTCCAGCCTCGAGCTCGGCATCGACATGGGCGCGGTCGACCTCGTGGTGCAGGTGGAGTCGCCGCCCACGGTCGCCTCCGGGCTGCAGCGGGTCGGCCGGGCCGGGCACCAGGTCGGCGCGGTGAGCCGCGGCGTGCTGTTCCCGAAGTACCGCGGCGACCTGGTGCAGTGCGCGCTGGTCGCCGAACGGATGAAGGCCGGCGCGATCGAGTCGATCCGCTACCTGCGCAACCCGCTGGACGTGCTGGCCCAGCAGGTCGTGGCGGTCGTCTCCGAGCGGCCGCGCACCGTCGACGAGGTGGCCGCGCTGGTCCGCCGGTCAGCGGCGTTCACCTCCCTGCCGGACTCCGCCCTGCACGCGGTGCTCGACATGCTGGCCGGCCGCTACCCGTCCGACGCCTTCGCCGAGCTGCGGCCGCGACTGACCTGGGACCGGGTCACCGACACCCTCACCGCGCGCGGCGGCGCCCAGCGGCTGGCGGTCACCAGCGGCGGCACCATCCCCGACCGGGGCCTGTTCGGCGTCTTCCTGGTCGGCGGGGACGACGCGCGCGGCGGCCGCCGGGTCGGGGAGCTCGACGAGGAGATGGTCTACGAGTCGCGGGTCGGCGACGTCTTCCTCCTCGGCTCCTCCTCGTGGCGGATCGAGGAGATCACCCACGACCGGGTGCTGGTCAGCCCCGCGCCCGGTCAGCCCGGGAAGATGCCGTACTGGCACGGCGACGCCCCCGGCCGTCCCCTGGAGCTCGGCCGCGCCCTGGGTGCCTTCCTCCGCGAGGTGGGCACCGCCACCCCCGCGGCCGGCCTGGACCGGGCCCGCGCCGCCGGCCTGGACGAGTGGGGCGCGGCCAACCTGCTGGCCTACCTCGCCGAGCAGAAGGCGGCCACCGGCCACCTGCCCGACGACCGCACGCTGCTGGTCGAGCGCTTCCGCGACGAGCTCGGCGACTGGCGGCTGGTGGTGCACTCCCCCTTCGGCGCCCAGGTGAACGCCCCGTGGGCGCTGGTGCTCGCCGCCCGGCTGCGCGAGCGCTACGGGGTCGACGTCGCCTCGATGCACTCCGACGACGGCATCGTGCTGCGGCTGCCCGACACCACCGGCGAGACGCCGGAGGCCGACCTCGCCGTCCTGGACCCCGACGACGTCGAGCGCGAGGTCACCACCGAGGTGGGCAGCTCGGCGCTGTTCGCCAGCCGGTTCCGCGAGTGCGCCGCGCGGGCGCTGCTGCTGCCCCGCCGCGACCCCCGCCGGCGCACGCCGCTGTGGCAGCAGCGGCAGCGCGCCGCGCAGCTGTTGAGCGTGGCCAGCGAGTTCGCCGGCTTCCCGATCACGCTGGAGGCCGCGCGGGAGGTGTTGCAGGACGTCTACGACGTGCCCGGCCTGGTGGAGCTGATGCGCGACGTCCGCTCCCGGCGGGTGCGGGTGGTCGACGTGCAGACCCAGGCGGCATCCCCGTTCGCCCAGTCGCTGCTGTTCGGTTACGTCGGGCAGTTCCTCTACGAGGGCGACGCGCCCCTGGCCGAGCGCCGGGCGCAGGCACTGGCCCTCGACACCGGCCTGCTCGCCGAGCTGCTCGGCCGCTCCGAGCTGCGCGAGCTGCTGGACGCCGAGGCGCTCACCGAGGTGGAGCGCGAGCTGCAGCGGCTGCCGGCCGAACGCCACCCCCGCGACGTCGACACCGCCGCGGACCTGCTGCGCCTCGTCGGCGACCTCACCCCGACCGAGGCCGCGGCACGCGGCGTCCCCCAGGCGTGGCTGGACGAGCTGGTCGCCGCCCGCCGCGCGCTGGTGGTCCGGATCGCCGGCGAGGAGCGGCACGTCGCCATCGAGGACGCCGGACGGCTGCGCGACGCGCTGGGCACCGCGCTGCCGGTCGGGGTCCCGGAGGTCTTCACCGAGCCGGTGCCCGACCCGCTCGGCGACCTGGTCGGCCGCTACGCCCGCACGCACGGCCCCTTCCAGCCCGCCGAGGTGGCCCAGCGGCTGGGCCTGGGCGTCGCCGTGGTGACCGCGACGCTGCAGCGGCTGGTCGGCACCGGCCGGCTGGTCACCGGCGAGTTCCGCCCCGGCGGCAGCGGCCAGGAGTGGTGCGACGCCGACGTGCTGCGCTCGGTCCGCCGGCGCAGTCTGGCCCGGCTGCGCCAGGAGGTCGAGCCGGTCCCGATCGGCACGCTGGCGCGGTTCACCCCGTCCTGGCAGTCGGTGGGCAGCCGGATGCGCGGCCCGGACGGCGTCCTGGCCGTCGTCGAGCAGCTGGCCGGCGCCCTCGTGCCGGCCAGCGCGCTGGAGTCGCTGGTGCTGCCGGCCCGGGTCCGCGACTACTCCCCGGCCATGCTCGACGAGCTGACCAGCGCCGGTGAGGTGCTGTGGGCCGGCGCCGGCGGGCTGCCCGGCGGCGACGGCTGGGTCAGCCTCGTGCCGGCCGACCTCGCCCCCCTGCTGCTGCCCGAGGCGCTCGAGATGCCCGAGGCGGGGCACACCGTGCTCGACCACCTGGCCGGCGGGCAGGCGCTCTTCTTCCGCGGCCTGGCCGACCTGACCGGCGCCACCGACGACGCCGCCCTGGCCGACCTCGTGTGGGACCTCGTGTGGGCCGGCGTGCTCACCAACGACACGCTGGCCCCGCTGCGCACGAAGCTGTCCGGGAGCGGCGGCACGCACAAGCGTCAACCCACCGCCCCCCGGGCCCGGCTGGACCGCAGCCGCTACGGCCGCACGCGGCTGGGACGCCCGGCGATGCCGACCCGCGGCGGCCCGCCGACGATGGCCGGCCGCTGGTCCCGGTTGCCCGACCGGGAGGCCAACGCCACCAAGCGGACGACGGCCCGCGCGGAGGCCCTGCTGGAGCGGCACGGCGTGCTGACGCGCGGCGCGGTCGTCGCGGAGCAGGTCACCGGCGGGTTCTCCGCGGTCTACCCGGTGCTGCGGGCCTTCGAGGAGAACGGCCGGGCCCGCCGCGGCTACTTCGTGGAGACCCTCGGCGCCGCCCAGTTCGGCACACCGGGGTCGGTCGACCGGCTGCGCGGCTTCGCCGCCCCCGACCGGGTGCCCGGCGGCGCGGTCGTGCTCGCCGCGACCGACCCGGCCAACGTCTACGGCGCGGCCCTCGCCTGGCCCGAGCGCCCGGGCACGTCGGCGGAGGCGGGCGGGGAGCCGGGCGGGGCGGTCGACGTCGGCGAGGGCACCGGCGGCGGACGGCGCCCCAGCGGGCACCGCGCCGGGCGGAAGGCCGGTGCGCTGGTCGTGCTGGTCGACGGCGAGCTGGTGCTCTACGTCGAGCGCGGCGGCAAGACGCTGCTGTCCTGGACGGAGGACGAGACCGCACTCAAGGAGGCCGCCACGGCGCTGTCCGGCGCGGTCGCCGCGGGCGCGCTGGGCCGGATGGTGGTGCAGAAGGCCGACGGCGCCTCGGTGCACGAGTCGACCCCGCTGTCCGGTGCGCTGCAGGCGGCCGGGTTCGCCGCCACCCCCCGCGGGCTGCGGCTGCGGGGCTGAGCGCCCGGGCCGGGTGCGCCGCCGTCTCCCACGGTGCCCGGAGCGGGCCGGCGCGTCAGCGTCCGCGCGGGTGCAACCACCGGCGGAACAGCCGGGAGAGCGCCGGCATGACGACGTAGCCGAGCAGCACCACGACGACGACGGCGGACAGCAGCAGCCGGGCGACCAGCGGCCACCCCGACACGTGCGGCGCGACCAGGAGCTGGAAGGCCAGCGTGATGGCGAAGACGCCGGCCACGGTGAGCACCGTGAACCGCCAGCGGGGTCCGGGCCGGGAGGGCGTCAGTGCGGTGAAGAAGCTGTCCAGGCCGGCCACGTGGGCGTAGTCGACGCGGTCGGTGAGGTCCTCCCCGCGCCGCAGGGCCGCCTGCCGCTCGGCCGAGCGCTCCCAGCGGGCCAGCGACTCACCGTCGGCGAAGCGGTAGACCAGGTGGTAGCGGGTCGACCCCGGGCCGGGACGCAGCAGGCTGGCACCCAGGTTGCCCCGGAACCGGGCGGCCAGGTCCAGCACCTCGGCCGCCCACCGCTCGAAGGCCTCCTGCCGGTCGGCACGCACGTCGCGCGCGACGGTGACCGTGACCGGCTCGGCGGCGGCGGCGACCGCGTCGGGGGTGGTGGCGTGGGAGCTCGTCGATCGGTTCCGTCGCTGCACGCAGGGCTCAGCACGGCGGCCCTCCCACCCGTTCCCACCGGCCGGGTGACCTGCGCCGCGTGCAGCGGTGCCGGTGCGGCCAGGGGACACTGGGCGCGTGCCCGAGGGAGACACCGTCTGGTTGGCGGCCAAGCGGATGGACACCGCCCTGAGCGGTGCCACGCTGCGCCGCGGGGAGCTGCGGGTACCCCAGTTGGCGGCCACCGACCTCGCCGGGCGCACCGTCTCCGCGGTGGTCCCCCGGGGCAAGCACATGCTCACCCGGTTCACCGACGGCTGGACGCTGCGCACCCACTACCGGATGGACGGCAGCTGGCACATCTACCGGCCGGGCACCCGCTGGCACGGCGGCCCGGCCTTCAGCGTCCGCGCCGTCCTCGCCACCGACGACTGGGAGTGCGTCGGGTACCGGCTGCACGACGTGGCGATGGTGCGCACCGAGTACGAGGACACCCTCGTCGGGCACCTCGGCCCCGACGTCCTCGGCCCCGACTGGGACTTCGAGGAGGCCGTGCGCCGGCTGCGCGCACACCCCGACGAGCAGGTCGGCGCGGCGGTCCTCGACCAGCGCAACCTGTGCGGGCCCGGCAACCTCTACAAGGTCGAGGGCCTGTTCGTGTGCGGCGTGCACCCGTGGATGCGGGTCGCCGACGTCGAGGACCTCCCTGGCCTGGTCGACCGGACCCGGGCGCTCATGCTGGCCAACCGGGACCGGCCCGAGCAGAGCACGACCGGTGACCTGCGCCGCGGCCGGGACCACTGGGTCTACGGCCGCAAGGACCGCCCGTGCTACCGCTGCGGCACGCGGATCCTGCGCGGCGACCAGGGCCCGGATCTGCAGGAGCGGATCACCTACTGGTGCCCGCGCTGCCAGGCCACCGACGCCCCGGTCGACCCCGCCGCCCGCACCGGCGAACCCGACCACCCACCGCCGCTGGCAAACGCCCACTGAACAAGGACCTCCCTGCCCCCCACACCTCGCTCCGCTCGGCGCGGGCCCCTGCAGGGACGCCGCTCCAGCACTGCTGGTCCCGGAGACGGCACCGGCCTCGCGCCGGGGTGCCCGACCTCGCGGTACGGGGCGAGGTCGGGCACCGCACCGCGAGGTCGGCGCGGGCAGAGCGAGAGGTCGTCCCTCAGGCGGGGTCGGGGCGCTCGACCGGCTGGGCGACGGGCTCACCCGCGGCGGACGTCGGCACCGACGACGTGCCCTCCTCCAGGGCCGGTGCCGCGGCCTGACCGGTGACCGCCGGCTGACCCATCGAGGCACGGATCTGGTCCAGCCGGGAGGAGCCGGCCACGTCGAGGGTGGCCTTCTCCACCTCGAGCATCCGACCCTCCACCGAGGACTGGGCCAGCTCCGCCTGCCCCAGCGCATTGGCGTAGCGGGCCTCGATCTTGTCGCGGACCTCGCCGAGGCTCGGCGTGTTCCCCGGCGCGGAGAGCTCGTTGACCTGCTTGATCGAGGCGGCCACGTGCTCCTGCATCTTGGCCTGCTCCAGCTGGCTCATCAGCTTGGTCCGCTCGGCCAACGTCGTCTGCAGCCGCATCCGGCTCTGCTCGACGGCACCCCGGGCCTGCTCGGCGGCCTGCAGCGCCTCGTCGTGGCTGCGCTTGAGGTCCTCCATGGCCTGCTCGGCGGCGACCAGCTGGGTGGCGAAGGCCTGCGCCGCGTTCTCGTACTCCGCTGCCTTGGCCGCGTCCCCGCCGGCGCGGGTCCGGTCGGCCAGGACGAGTGCCTGGCGGGCCGAGGCCTGCAGCTTCTCCACCTCGCCGAGCTGCCGGCTGAGCCGCATCTCCAGCTGCCGCTGGTTGCCCAGCACCGCGGCGGCCTGGTTGGCCAGCGCCTGGTGCCGCTGCTGCTCGGCCTCGATCGCCTGGGCGATCTGGATCTTCGGGTCGGCCTTCTCGTCGATCTTGGCGTTGGCGGAGGCCGTGAGGTACTTCCACATCTTCACGAACGGGTTGGGCATCGGTCCTCCTGCGCAGGTAGCGGTCGTCCGCCAGGGCCAGCCGTCCGGCGCACCGCAGCGATCGAGAGTCCCCGTCATCGTCCCAGGTGTCCCGGTGGACCGGCCAGCGGCGAGGTGCGCAGTCACCCGCCTCGCTAGGGTCGGGCGGGTGACCAGCGACCGCTCGGTGCTGAGCGTCCTCGGGGAACTCGTCGTCGACATGCTGCCCGACACCGCCGCCGGCGCCGGTCGGCACGGCACGGCACCCCGCTACGTCGCCCGCCCCGGTGGCAACGCGCTCAACGTCGCGGTCGCCGCCGGGCGGCTGGGCGTCCCGGTGCGGCTGCTGGCGAGGCTGGGCACCGGGCCGCTCGCGGTCGGGCTGCGCCGGCACGTGGAGCTGGCCGGCGTGGACCTCGCCGGGCTGGTGGCGGCCGGCGAGCCGGTCAGCCTGGCAGTGGTGGGCCTGGGCCCCGACGGCTCGCCGGACTACGGCTTCCACGTGCAGGGGGCCGCCGACTGGCAGTGGAGCGACGAGGAGCTCGCCGCCGTCCTGCCGCAGGAGACGGCGATCCTGCACGTGGGCTCCATCTCCAGCTGGACGCCGCCGGGCTGCGAGGCCATCGCCCGCCTCGTGGAGCAGGTGGCCGCGGACGGCCGGGCGCTGGTGAGCGTCGACCCGAACATCCGGCCGATGCTGGCCGACGGCCCGGTCGGGACGGCGCTGGGGAACTCGCCGGCGTCGGTGCGCGCCCGCCTGGACCGGCTGCTGTCCCGCGCCGACGTGGTCAAGGTCAGCGCCGAGGACCTCGCCTGGCTGGAACCCGACGCCGCCGGGGACCTCGACGCGGCGGCACTGCGCTGGGCCGACCGCGGCGTGGCCCTCGTGCTGCTCACCGACGGCGCGGCGCCCCTGCGCATCGCCCGGCCTGGCCGGGAGCTGCTGCACCGGGCACCCCCGCGGGTGACGGTGGCCGACACCGTCGGCGCCGGTGACTCGCTGGCCGCGGGGCTGTTCGCCGGGCTGCTGGCGGCCGGCGTCACCACCCGGGCGGCCCTGGAGCAGCTGCCCGACGACGAGCTGCTGCCCGTCGTCGACGACGCCGCCCTGGTGGCCGCCCTGAACTGCACCCGCGAGGGCGCCGACCCGCCGACCCGCGAGGAGCTGGTCGCAGCCCGCCGGTGAACGCGCCTGGGCGGCCGACACCGGGCGGCGGGGGCCGACAGCGGCGCCGGCAGCCGTCCGGCCGCCGGCGCCGTACCGCGAGGGGCTAGGCGGCGCCGGCGCGGCTGGCCCCGCCGCCGCCGACGGTCGTCCCGTGCGCCTGCGCCTCCTGGACCTGCTCGACCCGGTCCTCGGTGGCCATCTGGGTCAGCCGCGCCCCGGCCTCGGCGTCCCGGGTCAGGTTCTCACCGGTCTGCGGGTCGAAGACGTGCACCTTGCGGGCGTCCAGCCAGAACTCCGCCTCGCGGCCCTCCCGGATCCGGCTGGTCGCGTCGATGGACACGATGGCCTGGGTGCGCAGCTCCTCGGCGTCCAGTTCGCGGGACAGGTCGCGCAGCTGGTCGCGGATCGCGTCCGGCGCCTCGTAGGGGATGTAGGCGTACTGCGAGTCACCCAGCCACTCGGTGACGTCGACCCGCGCCCGGAACAGCGAGCCCAGCGGCCGCTTCGCCTCGTCGACCAGAGAGGCGTCCTCGAAGTACTCCGGCCGGATGCCGACCAGCATCAGGTCCCGGCCCCGCACCGCGGCGGCCCGGCGCTCGTCGAGCGTGATCGGCCCGAACGGCGTCTGCAGCCGGTCGCCGTCCAGCGACGCGGGCAGGAAGTTCATCGGCGGGGAGCCGATGAAGCCGGCGACGAACAGGTTGACCGGCTGCTCGTAGAGCTCACGCGGCGAGGCGACCTGCTGGATCTTGCCCTTGCGCAGCACGCAGACCCGGTCGCCCAGGGTCATGGCCTCGGTCTGGTCGTGGGTGACGTAGACCGTGGTGATGCCCAGCCGGCGCTGCAACCGGGAGATCTCGGTGCGCATCTGTCCGCGCAGCTTGGCGTCGAGGTTGGACAGCGGCTCGTCGAAGAGGAACGCCTCGGCCTGGCGCACGATGGCCCGGCCCATCGCCACGCGTTGGCGCTGGCCACCGGAGAGGTTGGCCGGCTTGCGCTCCAGGTGCTCCTTGAGCTCCAGGACGTCGGAGGCCTCGGTGACCCGGCGGCGCACCTCGTCGTCGGACATCTTGGCCAGCCGCAGCGGGAAGGCGATGTTCTCGTACACGGTCATGTGCGGGTAGAGCGCGTAGTTCTGGAAGACCATCGACAGGTTCCGGTCGCGCGGGGCGAGGTCGTTGACCCGCTTGCCGCCGATCACCATGTCGCCGCTGGTGATGTCCTCCAGTCCGACGATCATCCGCAGCAGCGTCGACTTCCCGCAGCCGGACGGGCCGACGAGGATCATGAACTCCCCGTCGGCGATGTCCAGGCTGACATCGTTGACCGCCGGGTAGCCGTCGCCGTACTGCTTGACGATGTTGCGCATCTCGATCGAAGCCATGAGATCTCGTCCCTCGCTGAGGTGGGTGGGTACGGGGGTCAGCCCTTGACCGCGCCGTTGGTGAGACCGGCGACGATGCGCCGCTGGAAGAGCAGGACCAGGACCACGACCGGGATGGTGACGATCACGGCGGCGGCCGCGGTGACGCCGGTCGGGTCCTCGAACTGCGACGCCCCGGAGAAGAGGCCGAGAGCGGCGGGGACCGGTCGCGCCGCCTCCGTCGAAGTGAGTGAGATGCCGTACAGGAAGTCGTTCCAGGCGATGAAGAACGCGATGATCGCCGTGGTGAACACCCCGGGTGCGGCCAACGGGACGATGACCTTGCGGAACGCCTGCCAGCTGGTCGCGCCGTCGACCTGCGCGGCTTGCTCCATCTCCCAGGGGATCTCCCGGAAGAACGCCGACATCGTCCAGATGGAGATCGGCAGCGTCAGCGACAGGTACGGGAGGATCAGCCCCGGCCAGGTGTCGTAGAGGCCGATCTGGCGCCACACGTTGAACAGCGGCGTGACGATCGAGATGATCGGGAAGATGGCCACGGCCAGCGCGGTCGTGAGGATGAGGCGCTTGCCCGGGAAGTCGAGCCGTGCGATGGCGTAGGCGGCGAACATGGACAGGATGGCCGCGATCGCGGTGGCGATCAGGACGATCCCGAAGGAGTTGCGCAGTGCCGGCAGGAACAGGCCGCTGGCACTACCGGTGAAGATGTCGCTGTAGTTCTGCCCGGTGACGTCCGTGGGCAGGAACCGGCCGTTGGCGAGGTCCGACGGGGCCTTGAGCGACAGCGACACGATCCAGGCGATGGGGAACAGGCAGTAGACGACGAGGACCGCCCCGCCGATGAGCCACCAGGTCTTCTCGCGTCGGGACATCACTTCTCCCCTCTGGCCTGTGACAGGTCGACCTTGAAGCCCTTGATGAAGCCCACCGCGATGACGACCACGGCGAGGAACAGCAGGACCGAGACCGCGGACCCCAGGCCGATCTCCAACCGGGCGATCGTCTGGCGGTAGGCCAGGAACGACACCGTCTCGGTGGCGTTGGCCCCGGCGGTCATGATGAAGACGGTGTCGAAGATGCGGAAGGCGTCCAGTGTCCGGAACAGCAGGGCGACCATGATCGCCGCCTTCATGTTCGGGATGGTCACCCGCCACAGCCTCTGCCACCAGGTGGCCCCGTCGACCTTGGCCGCCTCCTGAAGCACCTCCGGCACCTGGGCCAGGCCGGCGAGGAGCAGCAGGGAGATGAATGGCGTGGTCTTCCAGATCTCGGCCAGGCAGATCACCAGCAGGGACGTCCAGGTGCCACCGAACCAGTCGGTGTCCGTGCCGACCCCCGGGATCCAGGCAAACCAGCTGTTGACGAAGCCCGTGTTGATGTCGAAGGCGAACTGCCAGGCGAGCGCGGAGACGACCGTGATGACCGCGTAGGGGATCAGGATCGAGGCCCGGACGACCGGCCGGATGGAGCTCAGCGCCTTGGCCATCACCATGGCCAGGCCGAAGCCGAGGACCAGTTCGACCGCGACGGTCACCACCGTGATGAAGAAGGTGACGCCCAGGGCCTGCCACCACAGTGAGTCGCTGAGGATGACCACGTAGTTGGACAGCCCGGTGAAGGCCCGGTTCGTCGGGTCGGTGAGCCGGTAGGAGAACAGCGACTCGTAGACCGCCTGCAGGATCGGGTAGGCGGTCACCGCCAGCATCACGAAGAAGGCGGGGCCGGCCAGCAGCCAGCCGAGTCGCCGTTCCGAGCGGGACCGGTCGGTGATCTTGCCGTTCGGCGCTGACGCGGGTTGGGTCTTCTCCCGCGGCGGGAGGGTCGTGGTGCTCACAGCAGCTGCTCCCCTGCGAGGACGGCGCGGATGAGCTCGGCCGCGGCCGGACCGGTGACACCCGGCGTGACGGAAGACGGCGGGTGGTAGGTCCGCTGGACCGCGGCGGAGACCTCGTTGTAGTAGACGGTCTGCGGCCGGGGGGCGGCCATCTCCAGGGACTCCCGGATCTCGGGGGCCATGGGGAAGACCTCCAGGACCTCGGGGTCGTCGTACACCGGGATGGAGGAGGCCGGGTTGCCGTTGGAGGTGAAGTAGTACGCCTGGTTCTCGTCCGACACGATGCACTCCGCGGCCGCATAGGCGGCGTCGACGTTCTCGCTGAAGGCGCCGACCCCGATGTTGATGCCGCCGTAGGGCGGCGCGGCCGGGTCGTCGGGGTTGACCCTCGGGTAGATCGTCCAGCCATAGTCCTCCGGCACGGAAGGGTCGAGCGTCCCCGCCTCCACGGCGCTCTGCGCCCTTCCGTAGACGAACGGCCAGTTGACCATGAAGCCGCCGTCCGGCCCCTCGAACTCGGTGGCCGAGGCGTCCTCGTTCTCGGTGGAGAAGGCCGGCCCCGCGACGCCGCTGTCGGCAACCGAACGCATCACCTCGGCCGCCCGCACGGCGGCGTCCGACTCCAGGCCCAGTTGGATGTCCTCCGGGTCCTCGGCGGTCTCGGTGATGATCGAGCCGCCCGCGGACTCGATGAGCGCGTTGAGCCAGACCGTGAGGGACTCCGCGCGGGCGCCCTGGGCCCCGACGAGCGTCCCGGTCTGCTGGGCGGCCTCGACGATCTGGTCCCAGGTGACCGGCTGGCTCATGTCCAGACCGGCCTCCTCGGCGACCGACTCCCGGTACCAGAGCAGCTGGGTGTTCGCCCAGAAGGGCACGGTGACCAACTCGCCGTCCCAAGTCGCGCCAGCGACCGCGCTCTCCACGACGTCCTCGGTGACCCGCTCGGCGACGTCCTCGGGCACGGGAGCGAGGAAGCCGGCCTGCGCGAACTCCGGGATGAAGGGCGGGTCGAGGCTCATCAGGTCGATCGAGGAGTCGTTGGCCGCCAGCCGGCGGACCAGCTGCTCGCGCTGCTGCGAGGCCTCCCGGGGCAGCTGCGCGGTCTCGATGGTGTACGCCCCGTCGGCGGCCTCGGTGCACCGCGCGGCGATCTCGGCCTGGCCGCCGGAGTCGGGGTTGGTGTACCAGGTGAGGGTGTTGCCCCCGCCGCCGGAGTCGCCACCGCACGCCGCCAGCGTCGAGGCCACGACGGCGGCGGCCGCCGCCGCGCCGAGCGAGCGTCTGCGCGTCCCGGCCTGACCCGGGGCCCGGCTCCTGCTGTCACTCGACACCGTCATCCGCCTCCGTTTTGGGCGCAGCGAGCTCCGGTCACCCGCGGTCCTCGCACCGTGGCCCAGGCCACAGTGGGTGTCAACTCGAACGAAACCGCCTCGTTACCGACTCTTCCGGCCTCCGTGGGGGGTCCCGCCGGGGACCACGGGCGGCGGGGGCAACGGGTGGTGCGTCAGCCCCGGCCGCCGAGGATGGCCGAGGGGGTGGTCAGCTCCTTGGGGGTGCGGGGCAGGACGGTGTCGAAGTAGGAGCGCGCCGCCCGCGTCGTCCCCACGTCGTGCCCGGCCTGCTCGGACAGGAACCAGCGGTGCTCGAGGATCTCGTGGAAGACCTCCGCGGGCGCCAGCCGGCCCACGAGGTCCGGCGGGATCGCGTCGACGACCGGCTGGTAGGCCTCGGCCAGCCACCGGTAGCCGGCGACGGTCTCCGGGACGGGCGTGCCGGTCCGCTGCTCCAGCGTCGCCCGGTAGGCGCGCAGGTCGTTGAGCAGCCGGCGGGCCTGGCGCTCCTGCACCTCCAGACCGGTCAGCCGGAACAGCTCCCGGCGGTTCTGCCCCGGCTCGGACACGCGGGTGTCCACCCGCAGCCGTGCGCCGCCGTCGGGGTCGGTCACCAGGTCGACCTCCCCGACGTCGAAGCCCAGGTCGTTGAGCCGCTGCAGCCGCTCGGCCACGCGCTGGCGCTGCTCGGCCAGCGCGAACACCTCCTCGTGGGTGACCTCCTCCCACAGCGCCTCGTAGCGCGGCGGCAGGCTGTCGGCGACCTCGATGGGGTCGACGTCGGCCGGCAGCAGGTCGCCGAACTGCAGGTCCAGCAGCTCCGCACCCACCCGTTCGCGGGCCAGGTCGACGTCGTAGCGCCGCTGACCGGGGCTCAGCTGCGGGTGGCGCTCGGAGGTCTCGGCGTCGACCAGGTGGGCGGTGAAGGCGCCGGCGTCGAGCCGGAACAGCGTGTTGGACAGCGAGCAGTCGCCCCAGAACACGCCGGCCAGGTGCAGCCGGACCAGCAGCACCACCATGGTGTCGAGCAGCTGCTCGGCGGACTGCTCACCGTGCGGGCGGGAGAAGAGGTAGCGGTAGGACATCGAGTACTCGAGGTAGCGGGTCACCAGGACGGCGTCCTGGTCGTCGGGGCGGTCGACGCAGATGCCCAGCACCGACACCGAGGGCAGCCCCTCCTCCTCGAACTGGCCGAGCAGCCCGTACTCGTGGCGGGCCAGCCGTTCGGGGATCTCCTTGAGCGCGTAGACGTGCCCGCCCTGCGCGGTGAAGCGCACGACGTGCCGGGAGATGCCGCGCTGCGGCACCTCGAGGAGCAGCTCGGGGTCCCACTGCTCCAGCGGCAGGTGGAAGGGCAGGCCCAGCAGGGCCGCACCGTCGCTGGCCGGTGGCCGGAAGAGGTACCGCACGAGGGACTCCCGAGGTCCGTGACCGCAGCCGACACCCTGATGGCGGTGCCGGACCGTCACCCTCCCATGCCGGACGCGTCCGGCCCGCAGTCGTCCCCGGCCGGTCGAGCGGCCCCTCCTGCAGGGTCCCGCCGCGAGCTCGGGTGACGTGCTGGAACGGCCCCCTCCTGCAGGGTCCCGCCGCGAGCTCGCGAGCGGTGGGGGGCGAGGGCGGCCCCGTCCAGGGCACCGCCCCGAGCCGGTGACGTGCTGGAACGGCCCCCTCGCAGGGTCCCGCCGCGAGCTCGCGAGCGGTGGGGGGCGAGGGGGTCCTTCCTCAGGCCGCGAGCGACACCGCGCCGGCCGTACGACCCGTGGCGCGGGTGGGCGCGCCGACCAGGGCCAGGGCCGGCTCGGCGACCGGCTGCTCCTCGGCGGCGGCCGGCACCTGCTCCACGGGGACCTCGACCGGGGCGGCGGCGGGCGCGACGGGGCGCAGCCGCCCGTCCTCACCGCGCAACCCGAGGCTCACCTCGGCCAGCAGGTCGGCCAGCTCGACGTCGAGGGCGTCGCAGATCGAGGCGAGCAGCTCCGAGGACGCCTCCTTCTGGCCGCGCTCGACCTCGGAGAGGTAGCCCAGGCTCACCCGGGCCGCACCGGAGACGTCGCGCAGCGTCCGACGCTGGCGCAGCCGGTGGCCGCGCAGGGTCGTCCCGAGCTGGGTGCGCAGCAGCGTCATCGCCGTCTCCTGTCCTGCCTGTGCGGGGCGGCGGCACCCGGGGTGCCGTGCGCTCACGGTACGCGGCGCCGATGACGATCACCGGACGACGCCGGATGCGTCCGCTGACGGCGTAACACCGCAGGCCGCCGGCCCCTTCCGGGTGAGGGACCGCAACGGCCCCCCTGCAGGGGCCCGCCGCGAGCCTGGTGACGTACTGGAACGGCCGCCCTCCAGGGGCCCGCGCCGAGCTTGCGAGGCGTGGGGAGGAGGGTGGTCCTCCTTCAGGCGGCGGGCTCGGTCCTCGGTCCGCCGGCCGCGCGGCGGGCGGCGGCGGCGCGCGCGGCCCGGATGCTGGTGCGCCGCAGCGTGAGGGCGCGGTGGACGTAGTCCAGACCGGTCACCACGGTGAGCACCACAGCAGCGGCCATGACCCACCAGCGGGCGGTCCCGAACAGGCCGTCCAGCGGGAGGGTGTACATCCCGATGGCCAGGGCCTGGACGACGGTCTTGGCCTTGCCACCCCGGCTGGCCGCGATCACCCCGTGGCGGAGCACCCAGAAGCGCAGCACCGTCACCCCGACCTCGCGGACGACGATGGTGAGCGTCACCCACCAGGGCAGCAGGGCCAGCACCGACAGCCCGACGAGCGCGGTACCGGTCAGCGCCTTGTCGGCGATCGGGTCGGCGAGCTTGCCGAACTCGGTGACCTGACCGGTGCGCCGGGCGATCATGCCGTCGTAGCGGTCGGTGATGATGGCCAGCGCGAACGCGAGGGTGGCCCAGTAGCGCAGGCCGTCGTCGGTCCCGCCGTCGGCGAGCAGCAGGGCGGCGAAGACGGGCACCAGGGCCAGCCGCACGAGGGTGAGCGCGTTGGGCAGGTTGAGCAGCCGCGCCGACCGGGGCGGCGTGGCGGCCGGGTCCGCCGGAGGGGTCATGCGCGCACCGCGGGAACGAGTGCTGAGGTGACCAGTGTGGTGGCCACGAGGTCCACGCCCTCGGTGGCGACGACCTGGGCGGCGACCAGCTCGCCGGCGACCGCGCCCGCCGGCACGCCGGTGACCGTCGTCGTCCCGTCGGCCTCGGGGTCCTGGTGGGCGGCGTGGCCGGCCCAGACCCCGGGGGCCTCGTCGGCGGAGAGGTCCTCGGTGAGCAGCACCTCGACCCGGTCGCCGAGGCGGTCCTCGGCGCGCTGCGCGGTCAGCTCCTCGACCAGGTCGGTGACCCGCCGGACGCGGGCGTCGATCTCGGCCTGGTCGAGCTTGCCGGGCAGGCCCATCGCCTCGGTGCCCTCCTCGTCGGAGTAGCCGAACACGCCGACGGCGTCCAGGCGGCCCTCGACGAGGAAGCGCTCGAGCTCGGCGACGTCGTCCTCGGTCTCCCCGGGGAAGCCGAGGATGACGTTGGTGCGGAAGCCGGCCGCCGGCGCCAGTGCCCGCGCGCGCCCGATCAGCGCGAGGAAGTCCTCGGTGCCACCGAAGCGGCGCATCCGGCGCAGCAGCCCCGGCGAGGAGTGCTGGAAGGACAGGTCGAAGTAGGGCGCGACCCCGTCGGTCCCGGCGATGACCTCCACCAGGCCCGGGCGCAGCTCGGCCGGCTGCAGGTAGGCCACCCGCACCCGGACGACGCCCTCGACGGCGGCCAGCTGGGGCAGCAGCCGCTCGAGCAGCCGCAGGTCGCCGAGGTCCTTGCCGTAGGAGGTGGAGTTCTCGCTGACCAGGACCAGCTCGGTGACGCCCTGGGAGGCCAGCCACTGCGCCTCGCCGAGCACCTCGGCCGGCGGGCGGGAGACGAACGAGCCGCGGAAGGCCGGGATGGCGCAGAAGGCGCACCGCCGGTCGCAGCCGGAGGCGAGCTTGAGGGCGGCCGAGGGACCCGAGGCCAGCCGGCGGCGCTGCAGCCAGCCGTGCCCGGGGATCGCGGGGGCGTCCGCCGCGGTGACGGCGGCGGTGCGCTGCGCCGGGCTGATCGGCAGCAGGGTGCGCCGGTCGCGGGGGTCGTGCGGGACGAGCGGGCGGCCGGTGAGCACGTCGTCGAGCCGGTCACCGATCGCGGTGTAGTCGTCGAAGCCGAGCACCGTCGCCTCGGGCAGCGCGCCGGCCAGCTCGGAGCCGTACCGCTCGGCCATGCAGCCGACCGCGACCACCCGGGCGCCGGAGTCGGTGGCGGCCAGGATGGCGTCGACGGAGTCCTTCTTCGCCGACTCGATGAAGCCGCAGGTGTTCACCAGGACGGCGTCCGCGCCCTCGGCATCCTCCACCAGCCGGTACCCGCCGGAGGCCAGCCGGCCGGCCAGCTCCTCGGAGTCGACCTCGTTGCGGGCACACCCGAGGGTCACCACCGCCACGGTGCGGGCAGGGTCGGGCGCACGTGTCACCCGGCCGATCGTAGTGGCCTCCCGCGGGGGACCGCGCCGAGCGGGCGAGGGTGGGAGGAGGCCGGTCAGCCCTCGGTGCCGCGCAGGGTGAACAGCACCGACTCCAGCTCGTCGGGCTTGACCAGCACGTCGCGGGCCTTGGAGCCCTCCGACGGGCCGACCACGCCGCGGGTCTCCATGAGGTCCATCAGCCGGCCGGCCTTGGCGAAGCCGACCCGCAGCTTGCGCTGCAGCATCGACGTCGAGCCGAACTGGCTGGTGACCACGAGCTCCACGGCCTGGACCAGCAGCTCGAGGTCGCCGCCGATGTCCTCGTCGATCTCCTTCTGCTCGCCGGCGGCGGCGCTGAAGACCTCCTCGCGGTACTCCGGCTCGGCCTGCCGCTTGGTGAAGTCGACGACCGCCTCGATCTCGGCGTCGGAGACGTAGGCGCCCTGCACACGCATCGGCTTGCCCGCGCCGATGGGCAGGAACAGGGCGTCGCCCATGCCGATGAGCTTCTCCGCGCCGGGCTGGTCGAGGATGACCCGGCTGTCGGTGAGGCTGGAGGTGGAGAACGCCAGCCGGGAGGGCACGTTGGCCTTGATCAGGCCGGTGACGACGTCGACCGAGGGCCGCTGGGTGGCCAGCACCAGGTGGATGCCGGCGGCGCGGGCCTTCTGGGTGATCCGGACGATGGACTCCTCGACGTCGCGGGGGGCGACCATCATCAGGTCGGCCAGCTCGTCGACGATCGCCAGGATGTAGGGGTAGGGGGGGTACACCCGCTCGCTGCCGGGTGGCGCCACGATCTCGCCGCGCTCGACCTTGCGGTTGAAGTCGTCGATGTGCCGGACGCCGGTGGAGCGCATGTCCTGGTAGCGCTGCTCCATCTCCTCGACCAGCCAGGCCAGCGCGGTGGCGGCCTTCTTCGGGTCGGTGATGATCGGCGTGATCAGGTGCGGGATGCCGTCGTAGGGCGTGAGCTCGACCATCTTGGGGTCGATGAGGATCATCCGCAGCTGCTCCGGGGTGGCCCGCAGCAGCAGCGAGGTCAGCAGCGAGTTGACGCAGCTGGACTTGCCGGCGCCGGTGGCGCCGGCGACCAGCAGGTGCGGCATCTTGGCCAGGTTCGCGCAGACGAAGCCGCCCTCGATGTCCTTGCCCAGCCCGACCAGCATGGGGTGCGGGTCCTGCTTGGCGACCTGGGAGCGCAGCACGTCGCCCAGGCTGACCATCTCGCGGTCGGTGTTGGGCACCTCGACGCCGACGGCGGACTTGCCCGGGATGGGCGCCAGGATTCGGATGTTGTCGTTGGCCACCGCGTAGGCCATGTTCTTGGTCAGCGCGGTGATCTTCTCCACCTTCACCGCCGGACCGAGCTCGATCTCGTAGCGGGTGACCGTCGGACCGCGGGTGAAGCTGGTGACCGCGGCGTCGACGTTGAACTGCTCGAGCACGCCGGTGATCGCCGACGTCGCGGCCTCGGTGGCCGCGGAGTTCTTCTTCGGCGGGTCGCCCGGGCGCAGCACGCCGACCGAGGGCAGCGTGTACTGGCCCTCGACCGGCTCGATGCGCAGCTGCTCGGGCTCGGTGACCGGCTCCAGCTCCTCCGCGGGCGCCGTCCGGTCCACCACCGCCGGGCGGCGGGTGGGCACCGGCGGGGGCGGCGGCTCGGACAGCACCGCCACGGGTGCCTCGTCGAGGGCCCCGTGGTCGATGGCCGGCACGGCCGCCACCGGCCCGGTGTCCATCAGGTCGTCCAACGACGACCGCCGGCGCGGCATCCGCGGCGCGGGCGCGGGCTCCTCGTCGTCGGTCCAGTCCTCGTCGTCGTAGCCGTCCTCGTCGTCGCGCCGCTGGCCCAGCAGCAGGTCACCGATCCCGCGCAGCCGCTCGGGGACCTGGTGCACCGGCGTCGCGGTGATCACCAGCACCCCGAAGAAGGCCAGCAGGACCAGCAGGACGACGGCGACCACCACGCCCACGCCGGCGACCAGCGGCGTCGCGGCGGCCCAGCCGACCAGTCCCCCGGCGCCCGGCTCACCCGCGGCCGGGTCGGCGTCTCGGCCGACGACCTGGGCAATGCCCAGCACGGACACGACCGCGCACAGCCAGCCGATGGCCAGCCGCCCGCGGGCCTCCGGGCGCGGACCGCGGCGCAGCAGCCGCAGCGCGGCCAGGAACAGCACGACCGGCAGGACGACGACCATCGAACCGACGACCCAGCGGACCCCGTCGGCGAAGGCGGTGCCGACCGGGCCGATGCCGTCGCTCCAGGCGGCCGCGCCGAGCACCACGGCCAGACCGAGCACCGCCAGCCCGACGCCGTCGCGGCGGTGTTCGGGGGCCAGCGGCTCGGCCTGCTCCGGGCGGGCCACCGAGCGGGCCAGCCCACCGGCACCCCGGGCCAGCAGCGACCAGCCGCCGCTGACCACGCCCCACAGGCCCGGCCCGGACGCCGACCGGCGGGCGGGCTTGCGCCCGGCGGCGGTGGGCCGCTTGGCGGGCGGGCGCTTCCGGGCCGCGGTCGACCCGGAGCCCGAGCGTCCGCGCGCGGACGAGCGGCCCGAGGGGCGGGTCGTCGTCGTGCGAGCAGGCATGTGCCGACGGTAGACGCCCGGCCCGCACGGCGACGGCAGGCGCGCAGCCCGTGTCCGGCACCTACGGTCGGGCCGTGCCCGAACACGACTCCCTCCCGTACGGCAGCTGGCCGACCCCCGTCACCTCCGAGCTCGTCGTCCGCGCCGCCGCACGCCTGGCCGAGGTCTGCGTCGACGGGGAGGACGTCTGGTGGTCCGAGTCCCGCCCCGCCGAGGCGGGGCGCTCGGCGATCGTGCGCCGGAGCGCCGACGGCACGACCGCCGACGTCCTGCCACCGCCCTGGAACGCCCGGACGCGCGTCCACGAGTACGGCGGTGGGTCCTGGACGGTGGCCGACGGCGTCCTGTGGTTCACGGACTTCGCCGACCAGCGGCTCTACCGGCTCGCCCCCGGCGACGGCGGCCCGGTCGCGGTCACGCCGGAGCCCGCGGTGCCCGCCGGCGTCCGGCACGCGGACTTCTCCCCGCTGCCCGACGGGGCCGTCCTGGCGGTGCGCGAGACGCACACGGCGAGCGGCGCGGCGGCCGAGGTGGTCAACGAGGTCGTCCGCGTCGAGCCGGACGGGTCGACGACCGTGCTGGTCAGCGGCCCGGACTTCGTGTCCGACCCGCGGATGGCACCGGACGGCGTCACGCTCTGCTGGCTGCAGTGGGACCACCCGCACATGCCGTGGGACGCCGCGCAGCTCGTCGTCCGGGCCGCCGACGGGAGCGAGCAGGTGGTCGCGGGCGGGCCCGGCGAGTCGGTGGTGCGGCCGGTGTGGGGCGAGGACCTGGCGCTGTGGTGGCTGGACGACCGCACCGACGTCTGGTCGCTGTACCGCCGCCGGCCGCACGGCGGGGCGGAGCTCGTGCTCGACGTCGGCAGCGACATCGCCGGACCGCAGTGGGTCTTCGGGCAGAGCCGGTACGCGCTGCTGGCCGACGGCCGGGTCGCCCTCGCCTACGGCCGGGAGGGCGCCGACCGGCTGGCCGTGCTCGAGCCCGGCGGCGACCTGCGCGAGCTGGACCTGCCCCACGCGGCCTACGCCCAGGTCCGGGCGCAGGGCACGTCGGTGGTCTGCGTGGCCGGCGGGCCGGACGCCGAGCCGGTGGTGCTGCGGGTCGGGGTCGACGGCGGGGTCGACGGCGGCGGGAGCGAGGTACTCCGGCCGGCCCGCGACCTGGGGCTGGACCCGGCCTGGTTCTCCCGGCCGGAGCACGTGACCTTCCCCACCCCGGACGCCGGCACCGGCGTCTCCGAGGCGCACGCGCTGGTCTACCCGCCGACCAACCCGCAGGCGACCGCGCCGGAGGGCGACCTGCCGCCGCTGCTCGTGGTCGTCCACGGCGGGCCGACGTCGGCAGCGCGTGCGGTCCTCGAGCTGGGCGTCCAGTACTGGACCTCCCGCGGCTTCTGCGTCGCCGACGTCGACTACCGCGGGTCCACCGGCTACGGGCGCCGGCACCGCGACGCGCTCCAGGGCCGGTGGGGCCAGGTCGACCTCGACGACGTCATCGCCTGCGCGCGCCACCTCGCCGACGCCGGCCGCGTCGACCCGGCGCGGATGGCGATCCGGGGCGGCTCGGCCGGCGGCTACACCACGCTGGCCGCGCTGAGCATGCGCCCGGGCACCTTCACGGCGGGCGCCAGCCACTTCGGCGTCGCGGACCTCGGCGCCCTGGCCGAGGAGACGCACAAGTTCGAGTCCCGCTACCTCGACGGCCTGGTCGCCCCCTGGCCGGAGGGCCGGGCGGTCTACGACGAGCGGTCACCGATCAACCACGTCGACGCCCTCGACACCCCGCTGGCGGTCTTCCAGGGCGACGAGGACCGCGTCGTGCCGCCCGAGCAGGCGGAGGTGGTCGTCGCGGCGCTGGGCGCCCGGGGCGTGCCGCACGCGTACCTGCTGTTCCCCGGCGAGCAGCACGGGTTCCGCAGGGCCGAGAACATCCGCGCCGCCCTGGACGGCGAGCTGTCCTTCTACGCCCAGGTGTGGGGGTTCGCCCTGCCGGCGGAGGAGGGCATCGCACCGATCGAGGTGGTGCGCCCCGCCGGGTGAGTGGTGAACACGACCGCCGGCACGGCCGTACCCCCAGTGACGGGGTGTGGGACGGGAGGAGCCGGATGGCGCGTCACCTGAGGCCGCTGGGCGGGGCGGAGCTCGACGTCCGTGCCGCCTACGCCGCGCACGGCCCGGAGCTGTACCGGTTCGCGCTGCGCCAGCTCGGCGACGGTGGCGCCGCGCAGGACGTCGTCCAGGAGGTGTTCCTGCGGGCGTGGCGCTCGGCGGGCGCCTACGACCCGCAGCTGGCCAGCCTGCGCACCTGGCTGTTCGCGATCGCCCGGAACGTCGTGGTCGACGAGGCGCGTCGCTTCGCCGTCCGGCCGTGGCAGCGCACCCTGACGGAGGTCACCGACGACGACACCCCCGCCGTGGGGGGGATCGACGAGGCAGTCGTGGACGCCTGGGTGGTGGAGGAGGCGCTGCGCCGGATCGGGGAGGAGCACCGGACGGCGATCGTGCAGACCCACCTGCGCGGCCGGCCGCACGCCGAGGTGGCCGCCGAGTTCGGGATACCGGTCGGGACGCTGCGCAGCCGGGTGTTCTACGGCCTCAAGGCACTGCGGCTGGCGATGGAGGAGATGGGGGTGGAACCGTGACCGATCAGGGAGAGCACCGCAGGGTGCGCGAGCAGCTGGGCTGGTACGCCCTCGGGCACGGGACGCCGGAGGAGCGGGCCGGCGTCCGCGCGCACCTGGACGGGTGCGCCGCCTGCCGCGCGGAGTTGGCCGAGCTGGCCCCGCTGCCGGCCTGGCTGGCGCGGGTGGACCCCGACCGGCTCGACGAGCAGCAGCCGGCGCCGCCGGCCGGGCTCGGCGACGCGGTGCTGGCCCGGATCGCCGCGGAGAGCGCCGCGGTCCGGAACCGGCCGTCCCGGCGGGTGCTGGCCGCGGCGGCCGCCGTGGGCGTCGCGGCGGCCGGCTTCGGCGTCGGGTGGCTGGTGCGGCCGGTGCCGCCGCAGCCGCCGCTGGAGCCGGTCGCGGTCGAGGTCGCCACGACCGACATCCAGGCGACCGCGAACGTCATCCCGCACACCTGGGGCGTGGAGGTGCGGCTGGTCGGCGAGGGCTTCACGGCCGGCGCGGTCTACGAGGTCGTGGTGACCGACGAGGACGGCACGGCGGTCCCGGCGGGGCAGTTCCTCGGCATCGGCCCGGGCGAGCTGAGCTGCAACCTCAACTCCTCGGTGCTGCGCGAGGACGCCACCGGCTTCGAGGTGCTCGCCGCCGACGGCACGGTGGTGGCCAGCTCACAGCTGTGACGCGAGGACTCTGCGGTCCTCCGGACCGCACCGCGGCCAGGTGCCCAGGAGGACCTCGGTGCCCCCCACGCCTCGCGAGCTCGACCCGGGCCCCTGCACCGAGGCCGATCGCCGCGCGGAGCTGTTGCGTCGCGCCTGCGCGGACCCCTCCGGGGCCCACTCGGCACGACAGGGGAACGAGGCCTACACCTCCAGGACGGTGGGGATGATCATCGGCCGGCGGCGGTGGGTGTCGGACACCCACTTGCCCATCGTCCGGCGGATCACCTGGGACAGCCGGTGCGCGTCGGTCGTCCCGTCGGCCAGCGTGCGGCGCAGCGCCTCCTCGACCAGCTGCAGCGCCGGGTCGAAGACGGCCGGGTCGTCGGCGAACCCGCGCGCGGACAGGTGTACCGGCCGCACGATGGTGCGGGTCGAGGGCTCGATGACCACGGTCAGCGCGACGAACCCCTCGTCACCGAGGATCCGCCGCTCCTGCAGCGACTCCTCCCCCACGTCGCCGACGTTGAGCCCGTCGACGTAGACGTCGCCGACCGGGACCGAGCCGACGATCGTCGCCTTGCCGTCGACCAGGTCGACCACGACGCCGTTCTCGGCGAGCAGCACGCGGTCGGCGGGCATGCCGGTCTCCTCGGCCAGCGCGGCGTGCGCGCGCAGGTGCCGCCACTCGCCGTGCACGGGCATGAGGTGGCGCGGCTTGGCCACGTTGAGCAGGGTGCGCAGCTCGCCGGCCGGGGCGTGCCCGGAGACGTGCACCTTCGCGGTCTCCTTGTGCACCACGGTGGCACCGAGCCGGGCCAGCCCGTTGATCACCTTGTAGACCGCCGTCTCGTTGCCGGGCACCAGCGAGGAGGCCAGCACGATGGTGTCGCCGGCCTCGATGGTCACCTGGTGGTGCTCCCCGCGGGCCATCCGCCCCAGCGCGGACAGCGGCTCGCCCTGGGAGCCGGTGCTGACCAGCACCACCTGCTCCGGCGGCATGCTGGTGGCCTCGTCCAGGCTGACCATGAGGCCGGGGGCCACCCGCAGCAGCCCGAGGTCGCGGGCCACCCCCATGTTGCGCACCATCGAGCGGCCGACGAAGGCGACCTTGCGGCCGTGGGTGTCCGCGGCGTCGAGCACCTGCTGGATGCGGTGCACGTGGCTGGCGAAGCTGGAGACGATCAGCCGCTGGGTGGCCCGCCGGAACACGTCCTCCAGGACCGGGCCGATGGACCGCTCCGGGGTCACGAAGCCGGGGATCTCCGCGTTCGTGGAGTCGGCGAGCAGCAGGTCGATGCCCTCCAGGCCCAGCCGGGCGAAGGCGCCCAGGTCGGTGAGGACGCCGTCCAGCGGCAGCTGGTCCATCTTGAAGTCACCGGTGTGCACCAGGACCCCCGCCGGCGTGTGCACGGCGACGGCCAGCGCGTCGGGGATCGAGTGGTTGACCGAGATGAACTCGCAGTGGAAGGGGCCGGCGACGTGGTCGTCGCCCGCCGCGACCTCGACCAGCACCGGGTCCAGCCGGTGCTCGCGCAGCTTGGCCTTGACCAGCGCGAGGGTGAACCGAGAGCCGACCAGCGGGAGGTCCCGGCGCATCCGCAGCAGGTAGGGGATCGCGCCGATGTGGTCCTCGTGCCCGTGGGTGAGGACGACGGCCACGACGTCGTCGAGCCGGTGCTCGATGACCCCGAAGTCCGGCAGGATCAGGTCGACGCCGGGCTGCTCGGCCTCGGGGAACAGCACGCCGCAGTCGATGACCAGCAGCTTGCCGTCGAACTCCAGCACGGCCATGTTGCGGCCGATCTCGCCGAGGCCGCCGAGTGCCATCACCCGCAGGCCGCCGGCCGGCAGGGCGGGCGGGACCTGCAGGTCCAGGTGCGGCTGGGTGGTCGCGGTGGTCACGGGGTGGTGCTCACAGGGGGATGCCTCCGTCGGCGAGGTCGACGCGCAGCTGCGCGATCTGGTCGGGGGTGGCGTCGACCAGGGGCGGGCGCACGGGCCCGGCCGGCAGGCCGAGCTCGCGCAGCGCCGCCTTGGTCAGGATGACGCCCTGGGTGCGGAAGACGCCGGCGTAGACCGGCAGGAGGCCGTCGTTGACCGTCCGGGCCTTGACCAGGTCACCGGACTCCACGGCGGCGATCAGCTCGGCCAGCCGCGGCCCGGTGAGGTGCCCGACGACGCTGACGACGCCGACGGCACCGACCGCCAGCAGCGGCAGGTTGAGCACGTCCTCGCCGCTGTAGTAGGCCAGGTCGGTGCGGGCCAGCGTCTGCATGACCGCGCCGAGGTCGCCCTTGGCGTCCTTGACCGCGACGATCCGCGGGTGCTCGGCCAGCCGGGCCAGGGTGTCCACCTCGATGGGCACCACCGAGCGCGGCGGGATGTCGTAGAGCATCACCGGCAGGTCGGTGGCGTCGGCGACGGCGGTGAAGTGCCGCAGCAGGCCGGCCTGCGGGGGCCGGTTGTAGTACGGGGTCACGACCAGCAGGCCGTGCGCGCCCAGCCGCTCGGCGCGGCGGGCGTTCTCGATGCTGTGCGCGGTGTCGTTGGTGCCCACGCCGGCCACCACGGTGGCCCGGTCGCCCACGGCGTCGAGCACGGCCTCGAGGACGGCGGACTGCTCGCCGTCGCTGAGGGTGGGCGCCTCCCCCGTCGTGCCGAGGACGACCAGCCCGTCGTGCGCCTGCCGGTCGACCAGGTGGGCGGCCAGCTCCTGGGCCCCGGCCAGGTCGATCGAGCCGTCCTCGGCGAAGGGCGTCACCATCGCCGTGAGCACACGCCCGAAGGGCCGGGCGGGGTCACTGGTCATGCCGAGAATCTACCGACCCGCCCGGGGGGCACGTCGGCGTCGCCCGTCGCGCGCCGGTGGTCGGACACCGCGTACCGCAGCCCGGTGGCCGAGACCGACCAGCCCGACCCGGGGGCGCGCGCCACCCGCACCCAGTCGGCCCCCAGCGCGGGTGCCCAGGTGTCGCCGTCGGCGTCGGTGTCGACGTCGGTGACGACCACCCGGGAGGCGTGCGGGAGGAAGGCGGCGTACACCCGCCCGCCGCCGATGACCCACACGTCACCGCCGTCGCGCCGGGTCAGCACCTCGTCGGCCAGCACCTCGTCGACGGAGCCGGCGCGCTCCGCCCCGTCGGCGGCCCAGGCCGGGTCGGTGCTGAGCACGACGTTGCGCCGGCCGGGCAGCGGGCGGGACCGCGCGGGCAGCGACTCCCAGGTGCGCCGGCCCATGACCACGGTGCTGCCGGTGGTGAGCTCCCGGAACGAGCGGAGGTCCTCGGGCAGGTGCCAGGGCAGCCGCCCGCCGGCGCCGATCACCCCGCCGCGGGCCTGGGCCCAGACCAGTCCGAGCACCCGGTCGCTCAGACCGCCACCGCGGCGCGGATGGCCGGGTGGTGCCGGTAGTCGCGCAGGGTGAGGTGCTCGTAGGTGTAGTCGAACAGCGACGGGGCGGGGGCGAGGTTCAGCGTCGGGAACGGCAGCGCCTCGCGGGAGAGCTGCTCGCGGACCTGCTCGACGTGGTTGCTGTAGACGTGGCAGTCGCCGCCGACCCAGACCAGGTCACCGGGGGCCAGGCCGGCCTGGTCGGCGACCATGCGGGTGAGCAGCGCGTAGCTGGCGATGTTGAACGGCACGCCGAGGAACATGTCGGCGCTGCGCTGGTAGAGCTGGCAGGACAGCCGCCCGCCGGCGACGGAGAACTGGAACAGCGCGTGGCAGGGCGCCAGGGCCATCTCCGGGAGCGCCGCGACGTTCCACGCCGAGACGACCATGCGCCGGGAGTCCGGGTCGGTGCGCAGCGTCTCCAGGACGCCGGCCAGCTGGTCGACGTGCCCGCCGTCGGGCGTGGGCCACGACCGCCACTGGACGCCGTACACCGGCCCCAGCTCCCCCTCCGGGGAGGCCCACTCGTCCCAGATGCTGACCCCGTTGTCCTGCAGCCAGCGCACGTTGCCGTCGCCGCGGAGGAACCACAGCAGCTCGAGGGCGACCGACCGGAAGTGCACGCGCTTCGTCGTCACCAGCGGGAACCGCTCGGACAGGTCGTAGCGCAGCCGCTCGCCGAACAGGCTCACCGTGCCGGTGCCCGTCCGGTCGGACTTCGGGGTGCCCTGCTCCAGCACCCGGCGCAGCAGGTCCTCGTACTGCGTGTCGACCTGTTCTCCGTCGCTGCCCACCGGATCCGTTCCCCCTCGCCGTTCGACTGCCGGCCCCAGGGTAGGGGGCGCCGCCGACCAGACTGGCGTCCGTGGGGTGGGTGCAGCCGGCGCTGTCCGTGGGGGCCGGGCTGGTGCTGCTGTGGGCCGCGCTGCTCGTGGCGCTGTGGTGGGCCCGGCCGGCGGACCTGACCGTGCGGCAGGCGCTGCGGCTGCTGCCGGACCTGGTCCGGCTGGTGCGCCGGCTGGCCGTCGACCCCGCCCTGCCGCGCGGGGTGCGGGTGCGGTTGTGGCTGCTGCTGGGCTACCTGCTGCTCCCGGTCGACCTGGTGCCCGACGTCGTCCCGGTGCTCGGGTACGCCGACGACGTGGTGGTCGTGGCCCTGGCGCTGCGCGCTGTGGTGCGCGCGGCGGGGGACGCGGCGCTGGTCCGCTCCTGGCCGGGGAGCCCGGCGGCGCTGGCCGTGGTCCGCCGGCTGGCCGGCCTCCCGGCCGGGTCATGAGCGGCCGACGGCGGCGGCGAGGTCGGCGGCCAGGTCGCCGCGCCCGGCCACGACGACCGCGTCGAGCAGCATCCAGTCGGCCATGAGCGCCAGCTCCGCGGCGAGCGCGTCGGCCACCTCGGCGCGGTCCACGCCGTCCTCGGCGAACGCGGACTGCACGCGCAGGACGCCGGCCTGCCGGTCGGCCTTGAGGTCCACCCGGGCGACCAGCCGGTCACCGAGCAGGAAGGGCAGCACGTAGTAGCCGTGCACCCGGCGGGCGGCCGGCGTGTAGATCTCCAGCCGGTACCGGAAGCCGAACAGCCGCTCCACCCGCGGCCGCTCCCACACCAGGGAGTCGAAGGGGCTCAGCAGCGCCCGGGCGCCCGCCCGGCGGGGACGGCGCGCCGCCGGGTCCAGCCACGCGGGCGCGCCCCAGCCGGCCACCTCCACGGGCAGCAGCTCGCCGGCGTCGGCCAGCTCGGCGATCGCCGCCCGCGCGGCGGCCGGGCGCAGCCGGAAGTAGTCGCGCAGGTCCCGCTCGGTGGCCACGCCGAGCGCGCGGGCGGCGGTGCGCACCAGCTCGCGGACGGCGTCGGCCGGCTCGGGGGTGGGGGCCTGCAGGACGGCGGCCGGCAGCACCCGCTCGGTGAGGTCGTAGACCCGCTCGAAGCCGGCCGTGCGGCCGCGGGTGGTGACCACGCCGGTGTAGAACAGCCACTCCAGCGCCACCTTGCCGGCGTGCCAGTTCCACATGCTCCCGGGGCGGTCCGGGCGGGGCTCGGCCAGGTCGCTGGCCTTGAGCGGCCCGGTCGCCCGCACCCGGTCGAGCACCTCGCTGACGTAGCCGGGCCGGTCCCGCTGGATGCCGACCATGGAGCCCCAGGCGTGTTCCTCGGCGGCGGCCATCCGCCAGCGCAGGTGCGGGTGCAGCCGGACGGGCAGCAGCGAGGCCTCGTGCGCCCAGTACTCGAACAGCTCCCGGCGGCGGCCGGCCAGGTCGTCGAGCGCCTCCCGCGGATAGGGTCCGAGCCGGCTGAACGCGGGCAGGTAGTGGGCGCGGGACAGCACGTTGACCGAGTCGATCTGCAGCACCGCGAGGCGGGCGGCCAGCCGGCGCAGTGCCCGGGTGTCGACGGCGCCCGCCGGCCGGGGGTCGGCGAGGCCCTGCGCGGCCAGGGCGATGCGCCGGGCCAGGGCGGCCGGCAGCCGGTCGACGACGGGTGCTCCCACGGCGCCGATCCTGCCGGTGACCCCTGACGTCCTCGGCAGGTCCCCGCCCGGGCCTACGCTGCCTGGCGTGCAGCCGTCCTCGCCGTTCCCCCGCCGGTCGGGGACCGCGGAGGTCTCGGTGCGCCCGGCCCGGCCCGGTGACGCCGAGGCGATCGCCCGCGTGCAGCTGGTCACCTGGCGGACGGCCTACCGCAGCGTGCTGCCGGCCGAGGTCCTCGACGCCTGGGACGCGGCCGCGGCGGCGGACACCTGGCGGGCCGCGGTCACCAGCCCGCCGACCCCGGGACACGGCGTCCTGGTGGCCGTGGAGCAGGACGCGGTGGTCGGCTTCGCCGCGCACGGCCCGGCGGAGCTGGGCCCCGGGGAGGCGTCCTCCCCGGCCGGCCCGAGCAGCGAGGTGGCCGCACTGCTGGTCGAGCCCCGGTGGGGCCGCCGGGGGCACGGCAGCCGGTTGCTGGCCGCCGTCACCGACCTCGCCCGGGCCGACGGGACGGCGCGGCTGCAGGTGTGGCTGCCCGAGCAGGACGTCGTCTCGGCCGGCTTCTTCGAGTCGGCCGGCTGGGGGCCGGACGGGTGGGTGCGCACGCTGGACACCGGTGGGGCGCCCCTGCGCGAGGTCCGCTGGCACACGCTGCTGGAGGAGGGCCGGACGTGACGGGCTTCCAGGGGTTCCCCGACGAGGGGCTGGTCTTCTACGAGGGGCTGGAGGCCGACAACAGCAAGACCTTCTGGACCCGCCACAAGGCCGTCTACGACGGCTGCGTGCGGGCGCCGGTGCAGGCGCTGGTCGACGAGCTGGCCGGCGAGTTCGGCACCGCCAAGCTCTTCCGGCCGTACCGCGACGTCCGCTTCAGTCACGACAAGACGCCGTACAAGACCCACCAGGGGGCGGTGGTCGCCCCCGAGGGCCGCGGCCCGGGAGCGCTCTACGTCCAGTTGTCCGCCGAGGGACTGCTGGTGGGCGGTGGGTGCTGGCGGCTGGAGTCCGACCAGGTGGCCCGGTACCGGCGGGCCGTGGCCGACGACGTCCAGGGCCCCCGGCTGCGCTCCGAGGTCGACCGGCTCACCGGCGCGGGGTGGGAGATCGGCGGGGACCGCCTGGTGCGCGTGCCCTCCGGCTTCGACGTCGCGGACGACCGCGTCGACCTGCTGCGGCACAGGTCGCTGCACGCGGCCCGGCGGTGGGAGCCGACGGAGTGGCTGCACGACCGAGGTGCGCTGGAGGAGGTCCGGACCGCCTGGCGGGACCTCGCCGCCCTCAACACCTGGTTCGCCGACAACGTGGGCGCCACGACCGCCGAGCCGCGCGCCCGCCGCTGATCGGGCGGCACAGCGCTGCCGGAGGCCGTTCCCCGGGAACGCACGTAGGGCCCTCACCGGGTGGTGAGGGCCCTACGTGAACGGTTTGTCCGGCGGCGTCCTACTCTCCCACCCCGTCTCCGGGGCAGTACCATCGGCGCTGAGAGGCTTAGCTTCCGGGTTCGGAATGGGTCCGGGCGTTTCCCTCTCGCCATGGCCGCCGTAACACGGTGAACGGTGGAACCAGCCAATCTGGTTCGTGCGTTCAGAACCGCACAGTGGACGCGAAACACCTGCAAGTGACTCGACCGTGTCCCCGCACCCCCGCCAGGGGGGTGTGTGTGGTCAAGCCCTCGGCCTGTTAGTACCGGTCAGCTCCACACCTCACGGTGCTCCCACTTCCGGCCTATCAACCCGCTGGTCTGAGCGGGGGCCTTACCCCATTGACTGGGTGAGAGACCTCATCTCGAAGCGAGCTTCCCGCTTAGATGCTTTCAGCGGTTATCCCTGCCGAACGTAGCCAACCAGCCGTGCACCTGGCGGTACAACTGGCACACCAGAGGTTCGTCCGTCCCGGTCCTCTCGTACTAGGGACAGCTCTTCTCAAGTCTCTTACGCGCGCGGCGGATAGGGACCGAACTGTCTCACGACGTTCTAAACCCAGCTCGCGTACCGCTTTAATGGGCGAACAGCCCAACCCTTGGGACCTACTCCAGCCCCAGGATGCGACGAGCCGACATCGAGGTGCCAAACCATCCCGTCGATATGGACTCTTGGGGAAGATCAGCCTGTTATCCCCGGGGTACCTTTTATCCGTTGAGCGACACCGCTTCCACCTGCCGGTGCCGGGTCACTAGTCCCAGCTTTCGCTCCTGCTCGACCCGTCGGTCTCACAGTCAAGCCCCCTTGTGCACTTGCACTCGACACCTGATTGCCAACCAGGCTGAGGGGACCTTTGGGCGCCTCCGTTACCCTTTGGGAGGCAACCGCCCCAGTTAAACTACCCACCTGACACTGTTCCTGATCCGGATCACGGACCCAGGTTAGACATCCAATTCGACCAGAGTGGTATTTCAACGGCGACTCCACCGACACTGGCGTGCCGGCTTCCCAGTCTCCCACCTATCCTACACAAACCGAACCGAACACCAATATCAAGCTGTAGTGAAGGTCCCGGGGTCTTTCCGTCCTGCCGCGCGTAACGAGCATCTTTACTCGTAGTGCAATTTCGCCGAGCCTGTGGTTGAGACAGCTGAGAAGTCGTTACGCCATTCGTGCAGGTCGGAACTTACCCGACAAGGAATTTCGCTACCTTAGGATGGTTATAGTTACCACCGCCGTTTACTGGCGCTTGAGTTCTGAGCTTCGCACACTTACGTGCACTGACCCGTCCCCTTAACGTTCCAGCACCGGGCAGGCGTCAGTCCGTATACATCGTCTTACGACTTCGCACGGACCTGTGTTTTTAGTAAACAGTCGCTTCTCACTGGTCTCTGCGGCCGCCCACCGCTGCCCACCGCTTGGGTGTTCACAGCAGACGGCCCCCCTTCTCCCGAAGTTACGGGGGCATTTTGCCGAGTTCCTTAACCACAGTTCGCTCGATCGCCTCGGTATTCTCTACCTGACCACCTGAGTTGGTTTGGGGTACGGGCCGCTCGGAACTCGCTAGAGGCTTTTCTCGGCAGCATAGGATCATCGAATTCACCGCAATCGGCTATGCGTCAGGCCTCACCCTGCATGAGGGGCGGATTTGCCTACCCCCCGGGCCACACCCTTGCACCGGTACCACCACTCACCGGCTACGACTACCTTCCTGCGTCACCCCATCGCTTACCTACTACCACTCCGGGCCTCACGCTCCCCACCGGCGCTCCAAAGAACACCAGCAGTTCGGGTGGTTAGCATCGGTGGCCTCAGCATGGGCGTTCCTTCGCGGGTACGGGAATATCAACCCGTTGTCCATCGACTACGCCTGTCGGCCTCGCCTTAGGTCCCGACTCACCCTGGGCGGATTAGCCTGGCCCAGGAACCCTTGGTCTTCCGGCGGGGGAGGTTCTCACTCCCCTCTCGCTACTCATGCCTGCATTCTCACTCGCGTGGCGTCCACGGCTGGATCACTCCGCCGCTTCCCCCGCCACACGACGCTCCCCTACCCACCCCACCACCTGGCCGCCACCCCGCAGGGCAACGACAGGCTGACGGTGGAGTGCCACGGCTTCGGCGGTGTGCTTGAGCCCCGCTACATTGTCGGCGCGGAACCACTTGACCAGTGAGCTATTACGCACTCTTTCAAGGGTGGCTGCTTCTAAGCCAACCTCCTGGTTGTCTCTGCGATCCCACATCCTTTTCCACTTAGCACACGCTTAGGGGCCTTAGCCGATGATCTGGGCTGTTTCCCTCTCGACTACGAACCTTATCGCCCGCAGTCTCACTGCCACGCTCTCACTTACCGGCATTCGGAGTTTGGTTGACGTCAGTAACCTTGTGGGGCCCATCGGCCATCCAGTGCTCTACCTCCGGTAAGAAACACGCGACGCTGCACCTAAATGCATTTCGGGGAGAACCAGCTATCACCGAGTTTGATTGGCCTTTCACCCCTACCCACAGCTCATCCCCCAGGTTTTCAACCCTGGTGGGTTCGGTCCTCCACGCGGTCTTACCCGCGCTTCAACCTGGCCATGGGTAGATCACTCGGCTTCGGGTCTAGGACACGCGACTATTCGTCCATACGGACACGCCCTGTTCGGACTCGCTTTCGCTACGGCTACCCCCCACGGGTTAACCTCGCCACGCACCACTAACTCGCAGGCTCATTCTTCAAAAGGCACGCAATCACCGCCGCACCGAAGTGCGATTCACGGCTCTCACGGCTTGTAGGCACACGGTTTCAGGTACTGTTTCACTCCCCTCCCGGGGTACTTTTCACCTTTCCCTCACGGTACTCGTCCGCTATCGGTCACCAGGGAGTATTCAGGCTTAGCGGGTGGTCCCGCCAGATTCACACCGAATTCCACGGGCTCGGTGCTACTCGGGAACACGTCACAAGGAGGACCAGTGCTTTCGCCTACGGGGCTCTCACCCTCTCCGGCGACCCCTTCCAGAGGCCTTCGGCTAACACGCAGTCTTTCTCACTCCTCCACGTACCGGCAGATACGCACGGACGGTCCCACGACCCCGCTCCCACAACCCCTGCCGGGTATCACATGGAAACGGTTTAGCCTCATCCGCTTTCGCTCGCCACTACTCACGGAATCACGGTTGTTTTCTCTTCCTGTGGGTACTGAGATGTTTCACTTCCCCACGTTCCCTCCACACGCCCTATACATTCAGGCGCAGGTCACACCACATGACTGGTGCGGGGTTCCCCCATTCGGACATCCTCGGATCAACGCTCGGTTGGCAGCTCCCCGAGGCTTATCGCAGCCTCCTACGTCCTTCATCGGCTCCTGGTGCCCAGGCATCCACCGTGTGCCCTCAACAACTTGGCCACACACAAACACCGCACACCGCGCCCGGAAGGACACCAGTGTGCGGGCCTACAAGAACTCTGCAATCAGAGTCAAAAGATGCTCGCGTCCACTGTGCAGTTCTCAACGTACGACCAGACACCGGCCACCCGACCCCACCAGACCCGCCCACCCCCCAAGGGGCACGCGGCGGTATGAGATGCAGACCGGCCCTGCGCAGACGAAACGGTCACCCGCTCCCTCAGGACCCAACAGCGTGCCTACGAACCGACCACCCACCCCACCCCGTTCCCCACGCCGCACCCCCCGAGGAGGACACGACGCCGTACTAGGAGCAGCACCGAGCTGCCGGCCGAACTGGTCAGCGTTCCACCCTCGAGCACCACCCCAGGAACACCCCACCCCCCACAGGCGGGGGGCCGTCGCGTCCTGGGCGCGGCTCTGCACCCACCCACCCATCCGGGCGAGCAGGCGAGATGCTCCTTAGAAAGGAGGTGATCCAGCCGCACCTTCCGGTACGGCTACCTTGTTACGACTTCGTCCCAATCGCCGATCCCGCCTTCGACGGCTCCCTCCACGAGGGTTGGGCCACCGGCTTCGGGCGTTACCGACTTTCGTGACGTGACGGGCGGTGTGTACAAGGCCCGGGAACGTATTCACCGCAGCGTTGCTGATCTGCGATTACTAGCGACTCCAACTTCATGGGGTCGAGTTGCAGACCCCAATCCGAACTGAGACCGGCTTTTTGGGATTCGCTCCACCTCACGGTATCGCAGCCCTTTGTACCGGCCATTGTAGCATGTTTGCAGCCCTAGACATAAGGGGCATGATGATTTGACGTCATCCCCACCTTCCTCCGAGTTGACCCCGGCAGTCTCCCATGAGTCCCCGGCATTATCCGCTGGCAACATGGAACGAGGGTTGCGCTCGTTGCGGGACTTAACCCAACATCTCACGACACGAGCTGACGACAACCATGCACCACCTGTGCACGGCCCTTACGGACCCCGCATCTCTGCGAGATTTCCGTGCATGTCAAGCCTAGGTAAGGTTCTTCGCGTTGCATCGAATTAAGCAACATGCTCCGCCGCTTGTGCGGGCCCCCGTCAATTCCTTTGAGTTTTAGCCTTGCGGCCGTACTCCCCAGGCGGGGCGCTTAATGCGTTAGCTGCGGCACGGAGACCGTGGAATGGCCCCCACACCTAGCGCCCAACGTTTACGGCGTGGACTACCAGGGTATCTAATCCTGTTCGCTCCCCACGCTTTCGCTCCTCAGCGTCAGTTGTTGCCCAGAAACCCGCCTTCGCCACCGGTGTTCCTCCTGATATCTGCGCATTTCACCGCTACACCAGGAATTCCAGTCTCCCCTGCAACACTCGAGTCTGCCCGTATCGACTGCAGGCCCGGAGTTGAGCTCCGGGTTTTCACAGCCGACGCGACAGACCGCCTACGAGCTCTTTACGCCCAATAATTCCGGACAACGCTTGCACCCTACGTATTACCGCGGCTGCTGGCACGTAGTTGGCCGGTGCTTCTTCTCCCACTACCGTCACCTTGCGGCTTCGTCATGGATGAAAGAGGTTTACAACCCGAAGGCCGTCATCCCCCACGCGGCGTCGCTGCGTCAGGCTTCCGCCCATTGCGCAATATTCCCCACTGCTGCCTCCCGTAGGAGTCTGGGCCGTGTCTCAGTCCCAGTGTGGCCGGTCACCCTCTCAGGCCGGCTACCCGTCGTCGCCTTGGTAGGCCACTACCCCACCAACAAGCTGATAGGCCGCGGGCCCATCCCCAGCCGGACGAATCCTTTCCACCACCAGACCATGCGGCCAGCGGTCACATCCGGTATTAGCCCCAATTTCTTGGAGTTATCCCAGAGCCAGGGGCAGGTTACCCACGTGTTACTCACCCGTTCGCCACTGATCACCCAACGAAGCAGGATCACCGTTCGACTTGCATGTGTTAAGCACGCCGCCAGCGTTCGTCCTGAGCCAGGATCAAACTCTCCGTAGATGTTCGAACCCCGGCCGAGAACCGAGAACTGGACGCTCTCGATCAATCAACCAAAGGAACCCACAAAGGGGTTAGTTACTTGGCACTGACTTTCGGCACGCTGTTGAGTTCTCAAAGAGCGGACGCACAGCGACTCGACCCTCTCGGGTGTCGTCTCTGGCGGCTTGTCCCACTGTACGCCGGCTCGCGGAGCCCGCACCCCGGGGGGTGCTCTCCGCGGCCCTGTCGGGCCCGTCCGGCGCGAGAGAGACGATACACGACGCCCGGGGTCCGTGCGCAACTCGGCCGGGGGCGGCGCCCGTCACAGCCGGCGACGCGGGACGCGGCCGGCTACAGGTCGAGGAAGGACTCGATCCCGACGGTGAGGCCCGGGCGGCGGGCCACCTCGCGGACGGCCAGCAGGACACCCGGCATGAAGGACGCCCGGTCGTAGGAGTCGTGCCGCAGGGTCAGGGTCTCCCCGTCCGCCCCCATGAGCACCTCCTGGTGGGCGACCAGCCCGGTCAGCCGGACGGCGTGCACCGGGACGCCGTCGACGTCGGCCCCGCGTGCTCCGGGGAGGGCGTCGGTGGTCGCGTCGGGGGCCGGCGGCAGGCCGGCCGCGCGGCGGGCGCCGGCGACCAGGCGGGCGGTCCGGGCCGCCGTCCCCGAGGGTGCGTCGACCTTGCCGGGGTGGTGCAGCTCGACGATCTCCGTGGACGGGAAGAACCGGGCCGCCTCCTGGGCGAAGCGCATGAGCAGCACGGCGCCGATGCCGAAGTTGGGCGCGACCACGACCCCGAGGTCCGGCTTGGAGCGCAGCCACCCGGCCACGGTGGCCAGCCGCTCCTCGTCGAAGCCGGTGGTGCCGACGACGCAGTGGATGTCGTGGTCGACGCAGAAGCGGATGTTGTCCATGACGACGTCGGGCCGGGTGAAGTCGACGACCACCTGCGCCCCGGCGTTGGCCACGTCGAACAACCAGTCTCCGGCGTCGACCATCGCCACCAGCTCGAGGTCCTCGGCGGCGTTGACGGCCCGGACCACCTCGGCCCCCATGCGGCCCCGCGCCCCCAGGACACCGACGGTGGTGTGGTGCTGCTCCGGGAGGGGGTCGCTGGTGGTCACCGGGTCAGGCTTCCCGCCGGGACCCCGCCGTGCAAGACAGCGCTCAGGCCGGCCGGCGCCGCCCGGCCCGGCTCCACAGCAGCAGACCGGCGAGGACGCCGGCCACGTCGGCGACCCCGTCGGCCACCGAGGCCGAGCGCCCGAGGGCGGGCAGGCCCTGGACCACCTCGCTGACGGCGGCGTAGGCGACCAGGGCCGCGGCGAGGACCGCGGGCCGGGCGCCCGCCCACCGGCCGCTGACCGCCAGGGCCGCGAAGAGCAGCAGGTGCACCGCCTTGTCCACCCCGGGCGGTGAGGACGGGACGTCGTCCGCCGGGGCGAAGAGGACCGCGAACGACACCAGGACGGCCACCGCGAACACCCCGCGCGCGAGCACGCCGGGGGCGGCGGGGACCGGGGTCGGACGGCGCATCAGAGCCGGTCGAGCTCCGACTCGCGGTAGGGACCCACCACCGCCAGGCAGGTGTCGCGGGTGAGCAGGTCGGCGGCGACGGCACGCACCTGCCCCTCCTCGACGCCGTCCAGGCGGGCGAGCACCTCCCGCACCGGCAGGTACTCGCCGTGGGACAGCTCGCTCTTGCCCAGCCGGCTCATCCGCGAGCCGGTGTCCTCCAGGCCGAGCACCAGGCCGCCCTTGAGCTGGCCGCGCCCGCGGGCGACCTCCTCGGGCGTCAGGCCGTCGGCCGCGACGCGGGCGAGCTCCTCGCGCACGATCCGCAGCACCTCGGGCACCCGCTTGGGCGAGCAGCCGGCGTAGACGGAGAAGGAGCCGGTGCCCGCGTAGTGCGACAGCGCGGACCCCACGCTGTACACCAGCCCGCGCTTTTCCCGGATCTCCTGGAACAGCCGCGAGCTCATGCCCCCGCCGACGGCGGTCTCCATGACCGCCGCCGCGTACCGCCGCGGGTCGAGCCGGCCCAGGCCCACCGAGCCGAGCAGCAGGTGCGTCTGCTCGGTGCGCCGGCGGACCAGGCCGGTGGGTCGGGCCGGCGTGCTCGCCGCGCCCTCCTCGCCCTGTCGCAGCGGGGCCGGCCGGGCCGGGCCCGACAGCCGGGACCCGAAGGCGGCGGTGACCAGGTCGAGCACCTGCCGGTGGTCCACCCGGCCGGCGGCGGCGACCACGACGGAGGGGACGGTGTAGCGCCGGCGGTACCACCCGTCCACGTCGTCCCGGGTCAGGGCCTCGATGGACTCCACGGTGCCGAGCACCGAGCGGCCCAGTGCCGTCCCCCCGAAGAGGGTCTCGGCGAACAGGTCGTGCACGAGGTCGGCGGGCTCGTCGTCGCGCATGGCGATCTCCTCGAGCACCACCGTCCGCTCGCTCTCCAGGTCCGCGGCGGTGTTCAGCGCGTCGGTGACCAGGTCCCCGAGCAGGGTGACGGCCAGCGGCAGGTCGCTGGCGAGCACGTTGGCGTAGTAGCAGGTGTGCTCCTTGGCGGTGAAGGCGTTCATCTCACCGCCGACGGCGTCCATGGCCGTCGCGATCTCCAGCGCGCCGCGGCTGCCCGTGCCCTTGAACAGCAGGTGCTCCAGGAAGTGCGAGGAGCCGGCGACGGCGTCGGTCTCGTCGCGCGACCCGACGCCGACCCAGATCCCGACCGTCGCCGAGAGCACCCCGGGCATCGTCTCGGTGAGCACCCGCAGGCCCCCGGGCAGCTCGGTGCGCTCGACGGTGCCGCCGACCTCGTCGACGTCGAGGACCACGGTGTCCCCGACACCGGCCGGGGCCGGGACGGGTGCGGCACCCGTCCCGGCCCCGGTCAGGGTCGACCTCGCGGGCTCGGTCATGCCCCCGCAGGTGCCGGCTCGGCGTCACCGGCCGGGGCGGCGTCGGCGGCCGCGGCGTCGCCCTCGGCCACGACGGGCACCAGGCTGATCTTGCCGCGGGCGTCGATGTCGGTGATCTCGACCTGCAGCTTGTCGCCGACGTTGACGACGTCCTCGACCTTGCCGATGCGCTTGCCGGCGCCGAGCTTGCTGATGTGCACCAGCCCGTCCTTGCCCGGCAGCAGGGAGACGAAGGCGCCGAACGGCGTGGTCTTGACGACCGTGCCGAGGAAGCGCTCGCCGACCTTGGGCATCTGCGGGTTGGCGATGGCGTTGATCCGGTCCACCGCGGCCTGGGCCGAGGGGCCGTCGGAGGCGCCGACGTAGATGGTGCCGTCGTCCTCGATGGTGATGTCCGCGCCGGTCTCGTCCTGGATCGAGTTGATCATCTGGCCCTTGGGGCCGATGACCGCGCCGATCTTGTCGACCGGGATGCGCACCGTGGTGACCCGCGGCGCGTACGGGCTCATCTCGTCGGGGCCGTCGATGGCCTCGCCCATGACGTCCAGGATGTGCAGCCGGGCGGCGCGGGCCTGAGTCAGCGCCTGGGCGAGCACGTCGGAGGGGATGCCGTCGAGCTTGGTGTCCAGCTGCAGCGCGGTGACGAACTCCCGGGTGCCGGCGACCTTGAAGTCCATGTCACCGAAGGCGTCCTCGGCACCGAGGATGTCGGTCAGCGCGACGTACTCGGTCTTCCCGTCCACCTCGTCGGAGACCAGGCCCATCGCGATGCCCGCGACCGGGGCGCGCAGCGGCACACCGGCGTTGAGCAGCGCGAGGGTGGAGGCGCAGACCGAGCCCATGGACGTCGAGCCGTTGGACCCCAGCGCCTCCGACACCTGCCGGATGGCGTAGGGGAACTCCTCGCGGTCGGGCAGCACCGGCAGCAGGGCGCGCTCGGCGAGCGCGCCGTGGCCGATCTCGCGGCGCTTGGGCGAGCCCACGCGGCCGGTCTCGCCCGTGGAGAACGGCGGGAAGTTGTAGTTGTGCATGTAGCGCTTGCGGTTGACCGGGGACAGCGTGTCCAGCTGCTGCTCCATCCGGAGCATGTTCAGCGTCGTGACGCCCAGGATCTGGGTCTCGCCGCGCTCGAACAGCGCCGAGCCGTGCACCCGTGGGATGACCTCGACCTCGGCCGACAGCGGCCGGATGTCGGTCAGGCCGCGACCGTCGATGCGGACCTTGTCGCGCAGGATCCGCTGGCGGACGACCTTCTTGGTCAGCGCGCGGAAGGCACCGGAGACCTCCTTGTCGCGACCCTCGAACTGCCCGGCCAGCGCCGCCTTGACGCGGTCCTTGAGCGCGTCGGTGGCCTCCTCGCGCTCGTGCTTGCCGGCGATCTGCTGGGCCTGCGCGAGCTCGTCGCCGACCTGGGCCTCGACGGCGGCGTAGACGTCGTCGGAGTAGTCCAGGAAGCGGGGGAAGTCCGCGACCGGCTTGGCGGCCTTCTCCGCCAGCGCGGACTGGGCGTCGCACAGCGCCTTGATGAAGGGCTTGGCGGCCTCCAGGCCCTGGGCCACGACCTCCTCGGTCGGCGCCGGGGCGCCACCGGCGACCAGCGCGATCGTCTTCTCGGTGGCCTCCGCCTCGACCATCATGATCGCGACGTCGCCGTCGGGGAGCACGCGGCCGGCCACGACCATGTCGAAGACGGCGTCCTCGAGCTCGGCGTGGGTCGGGAAGCCCACCCACTGGCCGTTGACGAGGGCCACGCGGGTGCCGCCGACCGGGCCGGAGAACGGCAGGCCGGACAGCTGGGTCGACGCCGACGCGCCGTTGATGGCCAGCACGTCGTAGAGGTGGTCGGGGTCCAGCGACAGGACGGTGATGACGACCTGGACCTCGTTGCGCAGGCCCTTGGCGAAGGTCGGGCGCAGCGGGCGGTCGATGAGCCGGCAGGTGAGGATCGCGTCCTCGCTGGGGCGGCCCTCGCGGCGGAAGAACGAGCCGGGGATGCGCCCGGCGGCGTACATGCGCTCCTCGACGTCCACCGTCAGCGGGAAGAAGTCGAAGTGCTCCTTGGGCTGGCGGCCGGCCGTGGTGGCCGACAGCAGCATGGTGTCGCCCATGGTGACGACGACGGAGCCGGCGGCCTGGCGGGCCAGCCGGCCGGTCTCGAAGGTGACGGTGCGGCTGCCGAAGCTGCCGTTGTCGATGACCGCGGTGGCGGTGGTGACCCCGTCCTCGGGGTCGAACTCCGCTGTGGTGCCGTTCAGGGTGGTGGGTGCGGACACGGTGTCCTCTTCCTACGTCGCATGCGGCGACGTCGTCTGCGGCGCTGGGCGCCGGGTGTCCTCTTCGTGGCCTCGCGCCTGACTGCGCCGGGGTGACCGGTCTTCGATCGAAGCTCCCGGGTGCCGCTCCTGGGTGCGGAGCGTCCGCCCGGGGGCCACCACCGAGGACCGACCAGCGCCGGGGTCGGGGCGCAGGGCCCTGGTCCCGTGCGGCAGGCGCCGCACGGACGAGGGGACCGTCCCGGCCGGGACGGTCCCCTCTGGTTCACCGGCGCAGGCCGAGCCGCTCGATGAGCGACCGGTACCGGCTGATGTCGGTCTTGGCCAGGTAGTTGAGCAACCGGCGGCGCCGACCGACGAGCAGCAGCAGCCCCCGCCGGCTGTGGTGGTCGTGCTTGTGCATCTTGAGGTGCTCGGTGAGGTCGCTGATCCGGCGGGTCAGCATCGCGACCTGCACCTCGGGCGAGCCGGTGTCCTTCTCGACCGTCGCGTAGTCGGTCATGATCTGCTGCTTGGTCGCGCTGTCCAGCGCCATGGTCGCCCTCCTGGGCAGGTCGGGTGTGGCCCCCGGTCTGGGTCACGAGGGCAGGCTGCGCACACGTCGGGTCGCCCCGACACCGTGCGACGATACGCCGTCCCCGCGGGGGCCCGGCCGCCAGGTGGCCGACCGGCCCCGGCCGGCCGGGCTCAGCCCACGCCGGGCACGGCGTCCGGCCGGGGCGCCGTCCCGTACGCCGACGCGGTGACCTCCCGGGTGCGGCGGACGTCGTGGTCCATGGCGGCGACCAGCTCGTCCACGCCGGCGAAGGTGGTCATCGGGCGCAGCCGCTGCACGAACTCCACCCCGACGTGCTCGCCGTAGAGGTCGCCGTCGAAGTCCAGCAGGTACGCCTCGACCGTGCGCCGGCTGCCCTGGAAGGTCGGGTTGGTGCCGACCGAGACAGCCGCCGGGGAGGTGCGCACGCTGGCGCCCGTGCGCGGGTCGAGCAGCACGAGCCCGCCGGCGTACACGCCGTCGGCGGGGACCGCGGTGTACGGCGGGGACTGCACGTTGGCCGTCGGGTAACCCAGCTCGCGCCCCCGCCGCTCCCCGCGGACGACGACGCCCTCGATGCGGTGCGGCCGGCCCAGCGCGCGGGCGGCGGCCTCCATGTCCCCGGCGGCGACGCACGCGCGGACGTAGGTCGAGGAGATGGTGATCTCCCCGTCGGCGGAGCTGTCCCCGGCCAGGGACACCCCCTCCACGGTGAAGCCGAAGCGGCGGCCCTCCTGGGCCAGCGTGGTGACCGTGCCGGCCGCCCGGTGGCCGTAGGTGAAGTTCTCCCCCACCACGACCGAGGCGGCGTGCAGGTGCTCGACGAGCACGGTGTGGGTGAAGGTCTCCGGGGCCAGCCGCTGGAACTCCGGGGTGAAGGGCAGCACGCACATCGCGTCGACCCCGAGCGCGGCCACCAGCTCGGCCTTGCGGTCCAGCGAGGTGAGGATCGCGGGGTGCGACCCGGGCCGCACCACCTCCGAGGGGTGCGGGTCGAAGGTGAGCAGCAGGCAGGGGCGGCCCAGCGAGCGGGCCCGCCGCACCGCGGTGCCGATCAGCTCCTGGTGACCGCGGTGCACGCCGTCGTACATGCCCACGGTGACCACGGTGCGTCCCAGGTCGCCCGGGGTGGCCTCCAGCCCCCGCCAGCGCAGCACGGTGTCAGGCGACCCGGTGCAGCCAGCCGTGGGTGTCGGGCACCCGGCCGTGCTGGACGTCGAGCAGGTGCGCGCGCAGCTGCGTGGTCAGCGGCCCGGCCCCGCCGTCGCCGACGGTGAAGTCACCGGTGCGCGCCCGGACCTGGCCGATCGGCGTGATGACCGCCGCGGTGCCGCAGGCGAAGGTCTCGGTGACCGTGCCGTCGGCGACGCCGGAGCGCCACTCCTCCAGGCTCACCCTCCGCTCGGTGACCCGGTGGCCGTGCTCGCGGGCGACGGTGACCAGCGAGTCGCGGGTGATGCCCGGCAGCAGCGTGCCGGACAGCTCGGGGGTGACCAGTTCGGCGTCGTCCCCGGACCCCAGGACGAAGAACAGGTTCATCCCGCCCAGCTCCTCGATGTACCGCTTCTCCACCGCGTCGAGGTACACCACCTGGTCACAGCCCAGCGCGCTGGCCTGCTGCTGGGGCCGCAGGCTGGCGGCGTAGTTGCCGGCGCACTTGACGTCGCCGGTGCCGCCCGGCGCGGCCCGGACGTAGTCCTCGGAGACGTACACCGACACCGGGTGGACCCCCCGGGGGAAGTACGCGCCGGCCGGGCTGGCGATGACCAGGAACAGGTACTCGTGGGCCGGGCGGACGCCGAGGAAGGGCTCGGTCGCCAGCTGGTAGGGCCGCAGGTAGAGGGTCTGGTCGGGGCCGGTGGGGACCCAGGCCCGGTCGGTGTCGACCAGGGCGTCGACGGCGGTGAGGAAGGCCTCCTCCGGCACCGGCGGCATGGCCAGCCGCTCCGCGCTGCGGACGAACCGGGCGGCGTTGGCCTCCGGGCGGAAGGTGGCCACGCTGCCGTCGGGCTGGGCGTAGGCCTTGAGGCCCTCGAAGATCGACTGCGCGTAGTGGAGGGCAGCGGTGGCCGGGTCCAGCTGCAGCGGCGCGTACTGCGTCAGCCGGGCGTCGTGCCAGCCCTCCCCCTCCCGGTAGCGGGCCACGAACATCGAGTCGGTGAAGTAGCGGCCGAACCCCGGGTCGGCCAGCAGCGCGTCGCGCTCGGCGGCCGGTCGGCGCGACACGTCCTCCACGACCACCGGCACGCCCCCGGTGAACACCCGGGAGGGGGTACGGCTGGGGCTGAGCGTGTCGGTCATGGCTCCCACCTGCGGCGTGCGCGGTCCCGAGGGGCGGCCCGGCAGGCGCCGGACCGCCCGCCCACCCTAGCTCCGCCGCGGTCCGGTCCGGTGCACACCGGCACGGCCGGTCACGGCCGGTCGGGCGCGGAGCTCTCGACCACCGCGTAGGACCACAGGTGGGAGGAGTCGCCGGCCGCCGGCGCCAGCTCGGACCCGCCGCCGGAGTGCGCGCGGGCGAAGTCCTGACCGGACTCCCAGGCCCGGTAGGCCTCCTCGCTCTCCCAGCGGGTGTAGACCAGGTACTGGTCGGTGCCCTCCAGGGGGCGCAGCAGCTCGAACCACTCGAACCCATCGGTGCTCTGCACCGCTCCGGCCCGTCCGCGGAACCGCTCCTCGAAGCGCTCCCTGGCGTGCTCGGGCACGCTGATCGCGTTGATCTTCACGACGCTCATGGACGCCCCCTTCCCGCCGGGGACACCGGTCAACCCACGGTCCTGCGGGCGGCCCCGGCCCGGGCGAGGATGGCCCGATGACCGCCGCCCCCCGTCCCGGTGTGCTCTTCGACGTCGACGGCACCCTGCTGGACACCAACTACCTGCAGACGCTCGCCTGGTGGCGGGCCTTCCGCGACACCGGTCACCCCGAGGTGTCGATGGCCGCCTGCCACCGCGCGATCGGCATCGCCAGCGCCGGCCTGGTCGAGCACCTGCTGGGCGACGACGTCCCCGACGGGGAGGCGATCACCGGCGCCAAGGACGAGCGGTACGAGCCGCTGCGCGAGCTCGTGGTCGCCTTCCCCGGTGTCGAGGACCTGCTGGCGGCCTGCCGGGAGCGCGACCTGGCGGTGGTGCTCGCCACCAGCGGCGAGGAGTCCGACCTGGAGTGGATGGTGCCGGCCATCGGCGGCGAGGACGTCGTCGACGGCGCCACCACCTCCGGCGACGTGGCGACGGCCAAGCCCGCGCCGGACCTGCTGCAGACGGCCGCCGACAGCCACGGGCTGGACCGCGGTCGCACCGTCGCGGTCGGCGACACCGTGTGGGACGTCCGGGCCGCGCGGGACGCCGGGATGCCGTGCATCGCCCTCACCTGCGGCGGGATCTCGCGGGCGGAGCTGGAGGAGGCCGGCGCCGACGAGGTCTACGACGACCCGGCCGACCTGCTGGCCCACCTCGACGACTCCCTCATCGGCCGGGTCGCCCGCGGATGAAGGACCCCTGCCCTCCGCCGCTCGCGAGCTCGCGTCGGGACCCGGCACGGGGGCCGTTCCCGATCGTCAGCCGGGCGGGAAGCCGACGGTGACGCGGGCGGTGGTGCCGGCGTCCTCGACCAGCGCCACCAGCCGGCCCCCGCCGTCGACGGCGGCGTGCGGGCCGGGGGCGCCGGTGGCCGGGATGCGCTGCCCGTACCCCAGGGCGCGGGCCTCCTCCGCGGTGAGCGTGCGGACGGGGAACACGGCGCGGGCGGCGGCGGTCAGGCCGAGCACCCCCGCCGTCCCCCCCTCGGCCAGCGCCCGGCCCGCCTCCTCCACCGGCGCGGCGTCGGCCACCGCGAAGGGTCCCGACGCGGTGCGCCGCAGGGCGGTGAGGTGCCCACCGACGCCGAGCGCGGCTCCGGCGTCGCGGGCGATGGCGCGCACGTAGGTGCCGGCGCTGCAGGTGACGGTCACGTCGACGTCGACCAGGTCCGGGGTGGGGCGGGTGACGCGGTGGACGTCGAGTCGGTGCACGGTGACCGCCCGGGGTTCCAGCACGACCTCCTCGCCGGCCCGCACCCGGTCGTAGGAGCGCCGGCCGGCGACCTTGACCGCGCTGACCGAGGAGGGCACCTGCCGCAGCGGGCCGGTCTGCGCGGCCAGCGCGGCGGTGACGGCGGCCTCGTCCAGGGCGGCGGCGGAGGTGGTGGCGAGGACCTCGCCCTCCCGGTCGTCGGTGACGGTGGCCTGCCCGAGCCGGATGGTGGCCTCGTAGGTCTTGTCGTGCCCGCCGACGTACCCGAGCAGCCGGGTCGCGGCGCCCACGCCGAGGACCAGCAGGCCGGTGGCCATGGGGTCCAGCGTGCCGGCGTGGCCGACCCGGCGCACCGACAGCACCCGCCGGGCCTGGGCGACGACGTCGTGGGAGGTCATCCCGCCGGGCTTGTCGACCAGCAGGAGGCCCGGGGGGACGTCGGCGTCGGGACGGCGGCTCACGCCGTCACGGTGTCAGGTGCGCTCAGCCACCGGTCCCCCGCCACCCGGAGGAGGACGGCGACCAGCCGCAGGGCGACGAAGAGGGTCAGGCCGGTCCACACCCCGGCCAGTCCCCACCCGAGCGGGACGGCGAGCAGGGACAGCGGCAGGAAGCCGACGAGGGCCGCGGCGACGGTCACCGTGCGCAGGTAGCCGACGTCGCCGGCACCCATCAGCACGCCGTCCAGGGCGAAGACCACGCCGGCCAGCGGCTGCAGCCCGGCCAGGAACCACCAGGCGACGGCGGCCTGCGCGAGCACGGCGGGGTCGTCGGTGAACAGCGGCAGGACCACGGGGCGCAGCGCCAGCAGCAGCACGGCCACGAGCGCGCCGGTGCCCAGCCCCCAGCGGGTGACCCGGCGGGCGGTGTCGCGGGCGGCGTCCGGCCGGCCGGCGCCGAGGGCCTGGCCGACGAGGGTCTGCGCGGCGATGGCGTAGGCGTCGAGCACCAGGGCGAGGAAGAAGAAGAACTGGACGGCGATCTGGTGGGCGCCGAGCTCGGCGGTGCCGGCACGGGCGACCACCCCGGTGGCGACGAGGAAGGACAGTTGCAGCACCGCGGCGCGCAGCAGCAGGTCGCGGCCGATGACCAGCTGGGCGCGCAGGGCGGCCGGCCGGGGCCGCCGGGGGACGCCCTCGCGCAGCAGCGCCCGGACGAACAACCCGGCGGTCAGCGCCTGACCGGCCACGTTGGCCACCGCCGACCCGACCAGGCCCAGGCCCGCCGGGTGCACCAGCAGCGGGCAGAGGACCAGGCTCGCCAGGCTGCCGGCCAGCACGTAGCGCACCGGGCGGCGCAGCTCCTGCACGCCGCGCAGCCACCCGTTGCCGGCCAGGGAGACCAGCAGCAGCGGCGCCCCGAGGGAGGCCACCCGCAGCCAGTCCTCCCCCGCGGCAGCGACCGGGCCCGCCCCGCCGGCCAGCAGCCGGGTGAGCGGGCCGGCCAGCAGCTGGAACAGCACCAGCACCGCCAGGCCGAGGGCCAGTGCCAGCCAGGTGGCCTGCACGCCCTCGGCGACGGCGCCGGCCCGGTCGCCGGCACCGGCGCGGCGGGCGGCGCGGGCCGTGGTGCCGTAGGCGAGGAAGTTCAGCAGCGCCGCCGCCCAGGCCAGCAGGCCGCCGCCGACGGCGAGCCCGCCCAGGGCCACCGTGCCGAGGTTCCCGACGACGGCGGTGTCGACCAGCAGGTACAGCGGCTCGGCGGCCAGCACGACCAGCGCGGGGGCGGCCAGCGCGAGCACCGACGGCGTCCTCGGGGCGACATGGGCAGTCTCGTGCGCTCCCACCGTCGGATCCGTGCGAGATCGCCGATCTCGCCGGGAGCCGGAGGGGTGGGGCATCAGCCGGAGAGCTGGGCGCGGACGGTCTCGACGGTCTCGTGGAGGTCCAGGTGGGAGGTGAACCCGGCGGCCGCGCGGTGGCCCCCGCCGCCGAGCGCCGTCGCCACGCGGGCGACGTCGGTGGCACCGCGGGAGCGCAGCGACACCACCCAGCTGCCGTCGTCCTGCCCCTTGAGCACGCAGGCGACGTCGGCCTCCCGGGTGGACCGGACGACGTCGACCAGTGCCTCCAGCTGCTCGCCGGGCAGGCCGTGCTCGGTGGCCTCGGCGGTGCTCGACCAGGTCCAGACCAGCCCGGCGCCGACGTCGGCCTCGAGCACGGCCCGACCGGCCGCGACCGACAGCAGCCCCAGCCAGCCGAACGGCGCGGTGTCGAACAACCGCTGGCCGATCGCGGCGTGGTCGATGCCGGTGGCCAGCAGCCGGGCGGCGAGCAGGTGGGTGTCGGGGCGGGTGCTGCCGAACCGGAAGGACCCGGTGTCGGCGGTCAACCCGGCGTACAGGCAGGTGGCCAGCCGCTGGTCGAGGGCGACCCCGAGGGCGTCCAGCAGGTCCGCGACCAGGACGGCCGTGGCCGGTGCGGTGGGGTCGACGACGCGGACGTCGCCGAAGCCGGGGTTGCTGGCGTGGTGGTCGACGACCACGGAGGTCCCCGCGCCGTCCAGCAGCGCGGCCAGCTCCCCCAGCCGGCCCGGTGAGGCGGCGTCCAGGCTCACGAACACCTCGGGCGCGGCCGGCACGGCCGCCGACGGGACCAGGTCCTCGGCCCCGGGCAGCCAGGCCAGCGACGCCGGCAGGGTGAACGGGTCCGGGATGGTGGCGAGCACCCGCGCACCGCGGCGGCGCAGGCCCTCGGCGAGGGCCAGCGTGCTGCCGAGCGCGTCGGCGTCGGGCTGCACGTGCCCGGAGAGGACGACGGTGGCCCCGGCCGTGGCGGCGGCGTCCAGCACGGCCGCGGCCCGGCCGCCCGGGAGGGTGCCGCCCGGGAGGGGGACCGTCACGCGTCCGGGCCGGGATCGGTGATCGGGGGGGCGTCCTCGTCCTCGGTCACCCGGCCGCCGCCGACCGCGTAGCCCTGCCCGTCGTCGGGCTCGTCGGCGGCGACGCTGGCGGTCTCGCCGATCTGGCCGCGCCGGCCGCCCCGGGTGGGGTCACCGGCGTCGGGTTCGGGCTGGCCCCCCAGCTCCGAGCGGCCGTGGCCCTCGTCGGACAGGTACGGGTCGGGGTCGTTCTCGCTCATCGCGCGCTCCTGCTGGCGGTGGGGGCGTCGGCGCCGTCGTCGGCGGGAGCGTGGTCCGCCGGGTCGTCGGCGTCCGCGTCGTCGTCCTCGGCCGGGCGGCGGTAGGGGTCGGCGTCGCCGGCGTACTCCGCGCCCGCCCGGATGCGGGCGAGCTCGGCGTCGGCGTGCCGGGCCCGCTCCAGGGCCTCGTCGAGCTCCCGGGCGGTGTCGGGCACGTGGTCGGCGACGAAGGTCAGCGTGGGCACGAACTTGATGCCGGTCTGCCGGCCCACCGTGGAGCGCAGCACCCCGGTGGCCGAGGTCAGCGCCTTGGCGGAGTCCTCGACCTGGGTGGCGTCGCCGTAGACGGTGTAGAAGACCGTCGCCTCCCGCAGGTCACTGGTGACCCGGGTGTCGGTGACGGTCACCATGCCCAGCCGCGGGTCCTTGACCTGGGTCTCGATCGCGGCGGAGACGATCTGACGGATGCGCACCGCCAACTTGCGGGCACGAGCCGGGTCGGCCATCGGTGGACCCCCTCCTCCCCGCCCCTCGCACGTTCGGGGCGGGACCCGGGAGGGGGCCACCCCCGCACGGCTCGGGGAAGGGGTCGTCATCGGTCGGAATCAGAGAACAGCTGGCGGTGCGTCGAGAGCAGCGTCACCTCCGGCCGCTCGGCCAGCAACCGCTCGCAGGCGTCCAGGACGTCGGTCACCTGGGCGGCGTCCCCGGCCACCGTCGCCACCCCGACCTGCACGCGGCGGTGCAGGTCCTGGTCACCGACCTCGGCGGCGGCGACGGTGTAGCGGCGCCGCAGCTCGGCGACGATCGGCCGGACGACGGCGCGCTTGCCCTTGAGCGAGTGCACGTCGCCCAGCAGCAGGTCAGCGGTCAGCGACCCGGTGAACACGGTAGAAGGACCCTCCTGCCCCCCAGCGCTCGCAGGCTCGCGCCGGGCCCCTGCAGGAGGGCCGGAGGCCCTCCTGCAGGGATCTGACGTCGCTCTGCGCTACGCGCGCGGCTTCTCGCGCATCTCGAAGGTCTCGATGACGTCCTCGGTCTTGATGTCGTTGAACGACCCCAGGCCGATGCCGCACTCGTAGCCCTCGCGGACCTCGGTCACGTCGTCCTTGAAGCGGCGCAGCGACTCGACGGTGAGGTTGTCGGCGACGACCACCCCGTCGCGCACCAGCCGGGCCTTGGAGTTCCGGGTGATCGTCCCGCTGCGGACGATGGAGCCCGCGACGTTGCCGATGCGCGGCACGCGGAAGACCTCGCGGACCTCCGCCGAGCCGAGCGCGATCTCCTCGTACTCCGGCTTGAGCATGCCCTTGAGGGCCGCCTCGATCTCCTCGATCGCCTGGTAGATGACCGAGTAGTACCGGACGTCGACGCCCTCGCGGTTGGCCAGCTCGGTGGCCTGGCCCTCGGCCCGGACGTTGAAGCCCAGGACGATGACGTCGTCGGCCAGCGCCAGGTCGATGTCGCTCTTGGTGATGCCGCCGACGCCGCGGTGGATGACCCGCAGCGAGATGTCGTCGCTCACCTCGATCTTCATCAGGGCCTCCTCGAGCGCCTCCACGGTGCCCGAGTTGTCGCCCTTGATGATCAGGTTGAGCTGGCGGTTCTCCTTGAGGGCGGCGTCGAGGTCCTCGAGGCTGATCCGCTTGCGCATGGAGGCGTTCTGCGCGTTGCGGATGCGGGCCTGGCGGCGGTCGGCGATCTGCCGGGCCACCCGGTCCTCCTCGACGACCAGGAAGGTGTCGCCGGCCCGGGGCACCGAGGTGAGACCCACGACCTGCACGGGGCGGGCCGGCAGGGCCTCCTTGAGCTTGTTGCCGTGCTCGTCGAGCAGTGAGCGGACGCGACCGTAGGCGTCGCCGGCCACGATCGAGTCGCCCTGGCGCAGCGTGCCGCGCTGGACGAGCACCGTGGCGACCGGGCCGCGGCCCTTGTCCAGCTTGCCCTCGATGACCACGCCCTGCGGGTCCTGCTCGGTGTTGGCGCGCAGGTCCAGCGAGGCGTCCGCGGTCAGCAGGATCGCCGTCTCCAGCTCGTCGAGGCCCTGGCGGGCGGTCGCGGAGACGTCGACGAACATCGTGTCGCCGCCGTACTCCTCCGCCACCAGCCCGTACTCGGTGAGCTGCTGGCGGATCTTGGCGGGGTTGGCCCCCTCCTTGTCGATCTTGTTGACCGCGACCACGATCGGCACCTCGGCGGCCTGGGCGTGGTTGAGCGCCTCGACCGTCTGGGGCATGACGCCGTCGTCGGCCGCGACGACCAGCACGACGATGTCGGTGACCTTCGCGCCACGGGCACGCATCGCGGTGAACGACTCGTGACCCGGGGTGTCGATGAAGGTGATCGGACGATCGTCGTCCTCCAGCCGGGTGACGATCTGGTAGGCGCCGATGTGCTGGGTGATGCCGCCGGCCTCGCGCGCCACCACGTTGGTGTTGCGGAGGGCGTCCAGCAGCTTGGTCTTGCCGTGGTCGACGTGACCCATGACGGTCACCACCGGCGGGCGGGCCGCCCAGTCCTCCTCGTCGCCCTCGTCACCGAAGGTGAGGTCGAAGGTCTCCAGCAGCTCCCGGTCCTCGTCCTCGGGGCTGACCACCTGGATGTCCCAGTCGATCTCGGCGCCGAGCAGCTGCAGCGTCTCGTCGTTGACCGACTGCGTCGCGGTGACCATCTCGCCCAGGTGGAACAGGGCGGTGACCAGCGCGGCCGGCTGGGCGCCGATCTTCTCGGCGAGGTCGGTCAGCGACGCACCGCGCGGCAGCCGGACGGTCTGCCCGTTGCCCCGCGGCAGGCTGACGCCGCCCATGCTGGGCGCCGCCATGGAGTCGAACTCCTGACGCCGCTGCTTCTTGCTCTTGCGACCGCGGACCGGACCGCGCCCGCCGGGACGGCCGAAGGCACCCGCGGTGCCCGCACCGGAGCCACCGCGACCCCGGCCGCGGCCACCGCCGCCACCGCTGCGGAAGCCACCACCGGCCGGCGCGCCGGCACCGGCACCGCCACCGCCGCCACCGGGGCGGAAGCCACCGCCACCGCCGCCGGGGCCACCGCCGGGGCGGCCGCGGCCTGCGCCGCCGGGTCCGCCACCGGGGCGGCCGGGACCGGCCGGGCGCGGCGGCATCATGCCGGGCGAGGGGCGCTGCGGCATCATGCCCGGGTTCGGGCGCGGGCCGCCGGGACCGGCCGCCGGGCGGGGACCGCCGGCACCGGGACCCGGGCGCGGACCGCCGGGACCGGCCGCCGGGCGCGGGCCACCGGCACCGGCGCCCGGGCGCGGACCGCCAGGACCGGCCGGGCCCGGACGGGGACCGGCGGCCGGACCCGGCCGCGGGCCGGCCGGGCCGGGACGCGCCACGCCGCCGGCCGGAGCCGGGCGGGGGGCGCTGCTGAAGGGGTTGTTCCCCGGGCGCGGTGCCGGGCGGGGACCCGGCCGCGGGCCGGCGCCGGGCGTGGCCGGGCGCGGACCCGGGGTGCCGGTGCCGCCGGCGCCGGGGCGGGGGGCACCGGTCGGGCGGGGTGCAGCGGGCGCCGCGGGCGGCTGCTGCGCCGGCGCAGCGGCCGCGGGCGCCTGGGGCGCCGGGGCGGTCGGCCGCGGTCCGGGGACCGCCGCACCGGGCCGGGGCGCACCCGGGCGCGGACCGGGCGTCACGCCACCCGGGCCGGCCGGCGACTGCGGCGCGGGGGCCGGCGTGGGGGCGACCGGAGCGGCCGGCGCGGCGGGGGCCGCGGCGGCCGGCGCCTGCGGGGTGGGTGCGCTCGGACGCGGGCCGGGCCGGGGTGCGGCCACCTGCCCGGCGCCGTTGCCACCGCTGCCGCCGTTGCCGGTGCTGCTGCCGAGGGCCTCCCGGAGCCGGCGGGCCACGGGGGCCTCGACGGTCGAGGAGGCGGACTTCACGAACTCACCCTGCTCCTTGAGCGTGGCGAGCACGGTCTTGCTGTCGACGCCGAACTCCTTGGCGAGTTCGTGGACGCGGGCTTTGCCTGGCACGGGTCTCCTCTTGTGAGGCCGGCGGCTTGCCCGCGCGACCTCGTCGTCAGTTCTGCATGGTCTGGCGTGTCATCTGTTCGGTCCCAGCGGGGACTTCACGGCTGGCTCATCCGACGACGTCCTGCTCTCGACGTGCGGACCCACCCGGTGCGGGTCCGTCTGTGCTGGTGCGGTTGTCGTTCGTGTGCGGTCGCCCGCCCGGGTCTCCCCCCGCCGGCGCCGCGGACGGCGCGCGCAGGAGGTGGTCCCGGAGCGGACCGGCCTCCACCGGCGCACCGCCGCCTCCGGGGAGGCGCAGTGCACGGGGGAAGGCCCGGCGTCGCTCCGCTGCGTGCAGGCACTCCGGGGTGGGGTGCAGCGAGGCCCCCCGACCGGGGAGCCTCCGTCGCGGGTCGGGGACCAGTGCCCCGTCCCGCGCGACCACGCGCAGCAGGTCGGTGACCGGAGCGCGTTCCCGACAGCCCACACAGGTGCGCACCGGGATCGACGTTTCGGCCACCATGGACTCTAGCGCGCCGAGGGGCCCCGGTGTTCCGCGCTCCGGCTGCCGGCCACCCGGCCGGGGCGACCGCGCTCGCCCGGGGCCCCCGGACGCCCGCCGGGGCCGCCCCCGCGCGCGGCCGGCGCACCGGAGCGCAGCGGCGCGCGCCCCACCCCGGGCGAGGGGGTGGCGTCGTCGGGCTGGGCGTCGCTGCGGATGTCGATCCGGCAGCCGGTCAGCCGGGCGGCCAGGCGGGCGTTCTGGCCCTCCTTGCCGATGGCCAGCGACAGCTGGAAGTCCGGGACGACGACCCGCACCGCCCGGGCCTGGGGGTCCACCACCCGCGCGCTGCTCACCCGCGCGGGGCTCAGCGCCGAGGCGACGAAGGTCGCCGGGTCCTCGGCCCAGTCGACGATGTCGATCTTCTCGCCGTGCAGCTCGCTCATGACGTTGCGCACCCGCTGCCCCATCGGGCCGATGCACGCGCCCTTGGCGTTGAGCCCGGGCACCGCGGTGCGGACGGCGATCTTCGAGCGGTGCCCGGCCTCGCGGGCGACCGCGACGATCTCCACGCTGCCGTCGGCGATCTCGGGGACCTCGAGGGCGAACAGCTTGCGCACCAGGTTGGGGTGGGTGCGGGACACGGTGACCTGCGGGCCGCGCAGCGCCCGGGCGACCGACACCACGTAGGCCTTGAGCCGGCTGCCGTGCGGGTAGCTCTCCCCGGGCACCTGCTCGACGGCGGGGAGCACCGCCTCCACCTTGCCGATGTCGACGAGCACCGTGCCGCTGGCGTTGCGCCGCTGGTCGGCCTGCACGATGCCGCTGACGATGTCGCCCTCCTTGCCCGCGTACTCACCGAAGGTCTGCTCGTGTTCGGCGTCGCGCAGCCGCTGGACGATGACCTGCTTGGCGGTGCTGGCCGCGATGCGGCCGAAGTCCGACGGGGTGTCGTCCCACTCCCGCAGCACCTCGCCGTCGGGCCCGAGCTCCTGGGCGAGCACGGCGACCTCGCCGGTCTTGCGGTCGACGTGCACCCGCACGTGCCGGCTGGCGCCGTCGGCGTGCCGGTAGGCGGTCACCAGCGCCGTCTCGAGGGCCTCGATGACCGTGTCGGCCGGGATGCCCTTCTCGCGCTCGACCGCCTTGAGGGCGGTCACGTCGATGTTCACTGTCCTCCTCCGTCGTCGTCCGCGGGGTCCGCGCCGGCCCCGTCGGGACTCCCGCCGGCGTCCCCGTCGGGGTCGTGCCGGCCGAACTCCACCTGCACGCGGCCGCTGCCCAGCTGCGGCCACGGCACCTGGCGCCGGGTGGGCGGCCGCCGGCGGGCCCCCGGCCTGCCCGGGGCCTCGACGGCGAGGGTGACCCCGTCGCCGTCCACCTCGAGGACCCGCCCGGTCACCTGCTCGGCGGAGCCGGCGGGGCCCACGGCGACGGCGACCAGGCGCCCGGTGTTGCGCCGCCAGTGCCGGGGTTCGGTGAGCGGGCGGTCCACCCCCGGGCTGGTGACCTCCAGGACGTAGGGGGCGCTGCCGAACTCGCCGTCGAGGTCGTCGAGGGCGGCGGACACCGCGCGGCTGACCTCGGCGACGTCGTCCAGGGTCACGCCGGTGTCGCGGTCGACCACGACGCGCACGATGCTGCGCCGGCCGGCCGGGGTGACGACCAGCTCCTCGAGGTCGTACCCGGCGGCCTCGACGAGCGGGGCGACCAGCCCGGCCATCCGGGTGGCGACGGGGTCGGTGCGGGGGGCGGCGGCCACGGCTCCCTCACTCTCCTGGCTCGGTGGGTGGCACGCACGCGGCACGGCGGTGCCCCGTGTCGGGCCGGCCACGCGGGCGGCGGACACGCCACCGGCCCGGGCCCGGGCAGAGGGTCAGGCTACCGCTCCCCGGCCCGGCCCGAGACCGGGCGGTTCGCCGGGACCCGCCCGCCGTGTGCTGCCGGCCCGCCGGCGGGGCGGCTGCGAGGATGGACCCGATGGCCCCCTCCCCCGCACCCGTCCCGGTGGGTGCCTCCCGGCGCGCGTTCCTCGCGGCCTCGGCCGGGGTGGCACTGCTGGCCGCCGGCTGCACCGCCGGTGGCCCGGCGGCTCCCGCGGTGGGCACGGAGGAGGCCGACCGGCTGGCCGACCAGGTGGCCGTGCAGGAGGCGGTGGTCGCCGCCTACGCCGCGGCGCGGACCGCCGACCCGGCGCTCGCGCTGAGCGACCTGGCCGCGCAGGCGGGCGAGCAGCTGGACCGGCTGCGCGCCGCCGCACCGCCCGCCCCGCCCTCACCGGCCGGCCCGTCGTCGCCGGGGTCGCCCGCGGCCGGGTCCGCGGCCGGGTCCGCGGCCGCGCCACCGGCGGCACCGGCCGGGGGCGACGTGCGCGGCTGGCTGCGCGACCGGCTGGCCACGGCGGCCGCCTCGCACGCGCAGGCCTGCACCGGCCAGTCCGGCGCCCGGGCGGCGCTGCTCGGGTCGGTCGCCGCGGGGCTGCGCGGACACGAGGCGGCCCTGGCGTGAGGGAGGAGCGGGCACGTGGCTGACGACGGTCCCCCGGACGAGGCCACCGAGACCACGGCCCTGCGCGAGGTGCTGGCCGCCGAGCACGCCGCCGTGTGGGGCTACGGGACGGTGGGCGCCGCGCTGCCGGAGGACGGGCGGGGACCGGCCGTGGCCGCCGACACCGCCCACCGGGACGTCCGCGACCGGGTCGTGGCCCTGCTGGCCGCCCGCGGCGCGGAGCCCGTGCCGCGGGCGGCGGGCTACGCCCTGCCCTTCCCGGTGCTGTCGGCCGTGGACGCCGCGACGCTGGCCGTCGTGCTCGAGGAGGGTGTGTCGGCCGCCTGGGTGCGGCTGCTCGACCGGTCCGTGCAGGCGACGGTGCGCGGGCTGGCCGTCGCGGAGCTGGGCGCCGCGGAGGCGCGCGCCGTCGGGTGGCGCGCCGCCGCCGGCCGGACGCCGCTCACCGACGCCCTGCCGGGCCTGCCGCCGGCCTGACCGGGCTACGCCTGCGGCAGCGCGCCGAGGAAGACGTCGGTCACGTCGACGGCCACGCTGCTGGACTGGCCGCTCTCGACCAGCACGGCGAAGGCCAGGTCGCCCTGCGGCCCGTCCAGCTGGTACCCGGTGAACCAGCCGTGGGCGTCCGGCGGGGTGTTGCTGCCGTACTCGGCGGTGCCGGTCTTGCCGTACACCTCGCCGCGGTCGGCCAGCGCGTCCGCCGTCCCGGACACCACGACCGCGCGCATCATCGGCCGCAGCGCCTCCAGGACGGCGGGGTCCGGCCCGGCCGGCGTCGGGCCCGCCGGCTCGGCGCCGAACACCTCCACCGGCACGGCGGGGGTGCCGCTGGCCACCCCGGCCGACACCAGGGCCAGCTGCACGGGGCTCATGAGCACCTCGCCCTGCCCGATCGCGTTCGCCGCCTTCGTCGTCCCGGTGCTGTCGGCCGGCACCTCGCCGCTGTACACGTCGACCGGCAGCTGCCAGTCGGTGCCCACGCCGTAGGACGCCGCGGCGGCGGCCAGCGCGTCGTCGGGCAGCGCCAGCCCCTGCTCCATGAAGGTCGTGTTGCACGACTGCGCGAAGGCCTCGGTGAACGGCACGGTGCCCAGGTCGAAGCGGTCGGCGTTCTGGAACTCACGGCCCTCGACGACGAAGGTGCCCGGGCAGGCCACCGGCGTCTGCGCGGTGAGCGTCCCGGTGCCCAGCAGGGCGGTGGCGCTGACCACCTTCATGGCCGAGCCGGGCGGGTACTGCCCGGTGAAGGCGTTGCCCGCGACGGCGGCCTCGTTGGAGGAGACCGCCACGATCTCCCCCGTGGCCGGCCGGACGACCACCAGGTGCGTGGGCAGCTGCTGGGTGGCGACCGCGGCGTCGGCGGCGGTCTGCACGGCGCGCACCAGCGGCGTCCGCACGGGCTGGCCGGGCACCGGCTCGACGGCGTCCACCTCCCGCCCGGCGTCCCCGATGGACTCGTCGGCGGCGACCACGCGGACGGTGAAGCCGGGGGTGCCGGTCAGCTGCTCCTGCAGGGCGCGTTGCAGCCCGGACAGGCCGAGCTGGTCACCGGCGGCGTACCGCGGAGCACCGTCCTCGGCGGACTCCTCGAGCACCTCCGCGGTCGCCGGGCCCACCCGCCCGAGCAGCGCGGAGGCGAAGCGGGCGCTGGGGGCCAGCAGCCGGGTGTCGGTGGGGAAGACGGCGCCGGGCAGGTCGAACACCTGGGCGCGGATCGCCTCGAAGTCCGGCCGGCGCAGCGTGATGACCGGGACGAACTGGCCGTCCGGGGCGGCCTCCACGTCGGCGACGACGTCCTCGGCGGCGACCCCGGTGGCCGCCGACAGCGCCCCGGCCAGCGCGGGCAGGTCGGTGACCTGGCCGGGGTCCACGCCGACGGTGACGACCTCGGTGGGGGTGAACAGCGGCTCGCCGTCGGCGTCGGTGACCGGCGCGCGCTCGGGCAGGGACCGCTCGAGCTGGAGGCGCTGCCCGTCGGCCAGCTCGGGGTGCACCAGCGTGGGCTCGGCGACGACGTCCCAGCCGTCCTCGCCCTCCTGCAGCCGCAGGGTGGCCGGGTAGACCCAGTCGGGGGCGGCCGCGAGGTCCCAGGTGGCCGTCCAGCCGACGGTGGCGGCGCCGTCCTCGACGGCGACCTGGCCGACCTCGGCGGTGAGCGCGGCGTCGGGCAGGTCGGCCGCGGTCTGCTCGAGCAGCGCGGTCACCGCGCCCGGGTCGGTGGTGGCGCCGGCGGCGGCCGCGGTGTCCCCGGCCGACCAGTCGGCGAGGAAGGCGCGGGCCGCGGCGCGGACGTCGTCCTCCGCGTTGCCGGAGCAGGCGGCCAGCACCGGCACGGCCAGCAGTGTGAGCGTGGACCCCAGGACGGTCCCCCGACGTGTGCGCACGGATCGACAGCGTTCCAGACCCACGGCCCCGGTCGCAGGCGGCAGGCCCGGTGACGGGCTGGAACGGCCCTCCTGCAGAGACCCGGTCCGAGCTGGTGACGGGCTGGAACGGCCCTCCTGCAGGGACCCGGCCCGAGCGGAGCGAGGGTCGGGGGGCAGGAGGGTCCTTCGATCAGAACAGCACGCTGGAGAACACCCCGACCTCGCGGAAGCCCACCCGCGCGTAGGCGGCGCGGGCGGCGGCGTTGAAGTCGTTGACGTAGAGGCTCACGACCGGCGCGATCGCGCTGCGGGCGTACTCCACGACGGCGGCGGTGCCCGCGGTGCCGATGCCGCGGCCGCGGTGGGCGGGGGCGACCCACACGCCCTGCACCTGGCAGGCGCTGCGCGACACCGCGCCGATCTCGGCCTTGAACAGCACCTCGCCGCCCTCGATCCAGGCCAGCGACTGCCCGGCGCGCACCAGCTCGACCACCCGGGCGCGGTAGCCGGCGCCGCCGTCCACCCGCAGCGGGCTGACCCCGACCTCCTCGGTGAACATCGCCACCGCCGCCGGCAGCAGCACGTCGACCTCGGCCGGGCGGACCGGGCGCACCCGCGGCTCGGGGGCCAGCGCCGGCGGACCGTCGATCGCCAGCAGCGGCTGCCGGGGCCGGTGGTCGCGGGCCGGGCCCCACGCCGGGCCGAGCAACTCCCACAGCGGCTCGACCGCGGCGGCCGGGCCGACGATGGTCGAGCAGCGCCGGCCGGCGCGCAGCGCGCGGTCGGCGAACGCGGCCGCCGCGGCGCGCTCGGCGCCGGGCAGGGCGAAGGGGATCAGGTTGGCCCCGGCCAGGCACACCGCGTCCAGCGAGCGCCCGCGGCCCAGCCCCCACAGCGGGGCGCCGAGGGCCGCCGGTGCGGTGCCGGCGGCCTCCACCCGCCCCGCGACGACGCAGGCGGCCACCGGGTCGGTGGCGAACAGGGCGCGGACGGCGGGCTCGTCGGTCTCGTCGAGGACCCGCGCTGACGGGGTGGTCAGCACCGGGAGGGTCAGCCGACGCTGACGACGGGCGGGCCGGCCGGCGACCCGCCGTCGACCTGCTCGGCCGCGGGCATCTCGGCGGCCAGGCGCATGGCCTCCTCGATGAGCGTCTCGACGATCTTCGACTCGGGCACGGTCTTGATGACCTCGCCCTTGACGAAGATCTGGCCCTTGCCGTTCCCCGAGGCCACCCCCAGGTCGGCCTCCCGGGCCTCGCCCGGGCCGTTCACCACGCAGCCCATGACCGCGACGCGCAGCGGGACCTCCATGCCCTGCAGGCCGGCGGTCACCTCGTCGGCCAGCGTGTAGACGTCGACCTGTGCCCGGCCGCAGGACGGGCAGCTGACGATCTCCAGGCCGCGCTGGCGCAGGTTCAGCGACTCCAAGATCTGGTTGCCGACCTTGACCTCCTCGGCCGGCGGGGCGGACAGCGAGACCCGGATCGTGTCGCCGATGCCCTGGCTCAGCAGCGCGCCGAAGGCGACGGCGGACTTGATGGTGCCCTGGAAGGCGGGGCCGGCCTCGGTGACGCCCAGGTGCAGCGGGTAGTCGCACTGCGCGGCCAGCAGCTCGTAGGCGCGCACCATGACCACCGGGTCGTTGTGCTTGACCGAGATCTTGATGTCGCGGAAGTCGTGCTCCTCGAACAGCGAGCACTCCCACAGCGCGGACTCCACCAGCGCCTCCGGCGTCGCCTTGCCGTACTTGGCGAGCAGCCGCTTGTCCAGCGAGCCGGCGTTGACGCCGATCCGGATCGGGGTGCCGGCCGCCTTGGCGGCCCTGGCGATGTCGCCGACCTTGTCGTCGAACTTCTTGATGTTGCCGGGGTTGACGCGGACGGCGGCGCACCCGGCGTCGATCGCGGCGAAGACGTAGCGCGGCTGGAAGTGGATGTCGGCGATGACCGGGATCTGCGACTTCTTCGCGATGATCGGCAGCGCCTCGGCGTCGTCGGTGTCCGGGACGGCGACGCGCACGATCTGGCAGCCCGAGGCGGTGAGCTCGGCGATCTGCTGCAGCGTGGCGTTGATGTCGGCGGTCTTGGTCGTCGTCATCGACTGGACGCTGACCGGGTGGTCGCTGCCGACGCCGACGGTGCCGACCATGAGCTGGCGGGTCTTGCGCCGGGGCGCCAGCACGGGCGGGGGCAGCGCGGGCATGCCGAGACCGACGGAGGTCGTCATGGTCCCGAGTATCCCCGCAGCGGCGCGACCGGTGCCGACGGCTACTGCAGTGTGATCGGGTTGACGATGTCGGCGATGAGCAGCAGGCCGGAGAGCACCACGAACAGGCCGGCGACGACGTAGGCGACCGGCATCAGCCGGGCGATGTCGAACGGGCCGGGGTCGGGGCGGCCGCGCAGCCGGGCGACGACCGAGCGCGCCTTCTCGTACAGCGCCCCGGCGACGTGCCCGCCGTCCAGCGGGTAGATCGGCAGCAGGTTGAACAGGAACAGCACCAGGTTGATGCTGGCCAGCAGCTGCAGGAAGGTGCTGACCTTCTGCAGCGTGGTCAGCTCCGGGATGGAGAACACCTCACCGGAGATGCGGCCCACCCCCACGACCCCGATCGGGCCGTTGGGGTCGCGCTCCTCGCCCAGGAAGGCCGCGCGGAACAGCTGCGGGATGCGCTCGGGGATCTCGACCAGGCGCTCGACGGCGCCGGTCACGACCATGGCGAAGTAGCCGGGGATGGCGGCGACGTCCTGCCGGGCCAGCTCCGGCACGGGGGAGACACCGAGGTAGCCGGCGGTCGTGGTGCCCTCGGTGGGGTCGGTCGGGTCGGCGTAGACGGTGTTGGGGATCGGCGTGACGGTCAGCTGCCGCCGCTCGCCGTCCCGCTCGACGGTGAGGTCCAGCGGCCGCCCGGGGCTGCTGCGGATCCCCTCCTGCACCGCCGTCCAGCTGTCGTAGGCGGTCGGCTCCAGCGGCTGCCCGGCGACCGCGACGATCGTGTCGCCGGGACGCAGCCCGGCAGCGGCGGCGGGGCTCTCCCGGGGCAGCGCGCAGCCCGGCGTCCCGGCCTGGCAGGTCTGGCCCTCCGGGGTGATCGGCACCGCGCAGGGGTCCTCGGCGACGGCGGTCACCGCACCGGCGGGCAGCACGCACGCGGGCACCTCGCGGACCTGGGTGGTGATGACGCCAGTGCCGACGACGGTCAGCAGCACCGTGAACAGCAGGGCCGCCAGCACCAGGTTGTGCAGGGGGCCGGCGGACATGACGACGACCCGCTGCCACCAGGGCTTGGCCCAGAACAGGCGGCCCTCGTCGCCGGGGCGGACGTCGTCCTGGGCCTGGCCGCGCACCTCGGCGATGAAGGAGCGCATGCGGGTGGCCCGCGCGCTCTCGTCCGCCTCGGCCGGCGGGATCATCCCGACGATCCGGATGTAGCCGCCGAGCGGGACGGCCTTGACGCCGTACTCGGTCTCGCCGCGGGTGCGGGAGAACACCGTCGGGCCGAAGCCGACCATGAACTGCGGCACCCGCATGCCGAACTTCCGGGCCCAGTAGAAGTGCCCGTACTCGTGGAAGGCGATGGACAGCAGCAGGCCGATCGCGAAGGCGACGATGCCGAGGACGGTCAGCAGCAACCCGCTCAGCTCAGCCTCCGTCGATCACCCTCCCGGCGTGCTGCCGGGCCCACCCCTCCGCCGCCAGGACGTCCTCGACGCAGGTGGGGACGCCGAGGTCCGGCGCGTCGTCGAGGGTACGCGCGACGGTGTCCACGATGCCCCGGAACGGCAGCCGACCCGCCACGAACGCCGCCACGGCCTCCTCGTTGGCCGCGTTGTAGACCGCCGGTGCCACCCCGGCGGCCTCGCCGGCGGAGCGGGCCAGCCGCACCGCGGGGAACGCCTCGTCGTCCAGCGGGGCGAACTCCCAGGTGCTCGCCGCCGACCAGTCCAGGGCCGGCTGCACCTGCGGCAGCCGGTCGGGCCAGGCCAGCGCCAGCGCGATGGGCAGCCGCATGTCCGGCGGGCTGGCCTGGGCGAGGGTGGCGCCGTCGGCGAAGGTGACCATCGAGTGCACGATCGACTGCGGGTGCACCACGACGTCGATGTCGGCGAGCGGGACGGCGAACAGCAGGTGCGCCTCGATGAGCTCCAGGCCCTTGTTGACCAGGGTGGCGGAGTTGATGGTCACGACCGGCCCCATGGCCCAGGTCGGGTGGGCCAGGGCCTGCTCGACGGTGACGCCGTCCAGCTCGGCGGCGCCGCGGCCGCGGAACGGCCCGCCGCTGGCGGTGAGCACCAGCCGGGCGACCTCGCCGCGGTGCCCGCCGCGCAGGCACTGCGCCAGCGCCGAGTGCTCGGAGTCGACCGGCACCAGTTGCCCGGGCGCCGCGGCCGCGGTGACCAGCGCCCCGCCGGCCACCAGCGACTCCTTGTTCGCCAGCGCGACGGTGCGCCCGGCCTGCAGCGCGGCCAGCGTGGGGCGCAGCCCGATCGACCCGGTGATGCCGTTGAGGACGACGTCGGCCGGGCGGGCGGCGAGCTCCTCGGCCGCCCGCGGGCCGGCCAGGATCTCCGGGAGGGCGTACTCCCCTCGCGACCAGCCCCGCTTGGACGCCGCCGCGTAGAAGGCCAGCTGCAGGTCCTGGGCCGCGGTCGCCCGGGCGACGGCCACGGTGCGGACGCCCAGGGACAGCGCCTGGTCGGCGAGCAGGCCGACGTCCCCGCCGCCGGCGGCCAGGGCGGTGACCCGCAGCCGGTCGGGGAACTGCTGGGCCACCGCGATCGCCTGGCGGCCGATCGACCCGGTGGAGCCCAGCACCGTCACCTCGCGCACGCCGTCCACGGGCCGCATCCTCCCCGACGCGTCCCCTCCCTCGGCGGGTGCCGCCGGTCGGCGGCTGGCAGGATGGGGACGTGAGCGAGCAGACCCACCGCGCGAGCCTCCACGACCCCGCGTCCGCGCGGGTCAACCAGCCCGGCCGCGAGGAGGGCATCGTCCGGGCCGACGCGCACCCGGTCGAGCACGAGCGCCCGGAGGACTGGGGCTGGCACGGCGAGACCGGCCGGTGGGGCCGCGTCGGGGCGGTCGTGGCGACGCTGTTCATGCTCGCCTACCTCGTCGGCAACCACGAGGGTCGCATCGAGGACCTCTGGGTGCTCGGCATCGCCGCCGGCATGGTCCTCATCCTGGTCATGGACTGGCGGCGGCGGCGCAACGCCTGGCGCGCCAAGTGAAGGACCCCCTGCAGGGCCCGTCGGAGTCCTGACGGGGGTCCTTGCTCAGGTGACGGTGACGCCGATGGCCGGCCCGACGGCGTAGGTGGCCCCGGCCGCCACGGCGCCGGAGCTCACTGGTCGGCCTCGGCGCCCATCTCCACCGGCGGCTCCAGGGACGGCTGCGGCAGCGCCACCGCCGGCACACCCTCCACGCGGTCGGCCGCGGCCAGCTGCCCGCAGGCGCCGTCGATGTCCTGCCCGCGGGTGTCGCGGACCGTCGTCGGGACGCCGTGCGCGCGCAGCCGGGCGACGAACTCCCGCTGCGCGGGCAGCGGGCTGGCGTCCCACCGGCTGCCCGGCGTGGGGTTGAGCGGGATGAGGTTCACGTGCGCCCGCCGCCGGGCCAGCAAGCGGCCCAGGGCGTCGGCGCGGTGCGGCTGGTCGTTGACGTCGCGGATGAGCGCGTACTCCACGGAGTAGCGGCGGCCGGTGCGCTCGGCGTAGGCGTCCGCGGCGGCGACCACCTCGGCCACCTTCCAGCGGGTGTTGACCGGCACGAGGGTGTCCCGCAGCTCGTCGTCCGGCGCGTGCAGGCTGACCGCCAGGGTGACCGCGAGGCCCTCGTCGGTGAGCCGCCGGATGGCCGGCACCACACCGACGGTCGAGACGGTCACCGAGCGCTGGGACAGGCCCAGCCCGTGCGGGGCGGCGGTCACCAGCGCGTCGAGGGTCCGGCGGACCCGCGCGTAGTTGGCCAGCGGCTCGCCCATGCCCATGAACACCACGTTGGACAGCCGGCCCGGCCCGCCGGCGACCTCCCCGCTCGCCATCGCCGCCGCGGCGGCGACCGCCTGCGCGGTGATCTCGGCGGCCGACAGGTTGCGGGTCAGCCCGTTCTGGCCGGTGGCGCAGAAGGGGCAGGCCATGCCGCAGCCGGCCTGGCTGGAGATGCAGACGGTCGCCCGGTCGGGGTAGCGCATGAGCACGCTCTCCACCAGGGCGCCGTCGTGCAGCCGCCACAGCGTCTTGCGGGTGCGGCCGCCGTCGGCGGCGAGGGTGCGCACCGGGGTCAGCAGCCCGGGCAGCAGCGCGGCGGCCAGCTCCTCGCGCACGGTGGCCGGCAGGTCGGTCATGAGCGCGGTGTCGGTGACGCCCCGGTAGAAGTGCCGGGCCAGCTGGTCGGCCCGGAACGCCGGCTGGCCGAGCTCGGCGACCGCGGCGCGGGCCTCCGCGCGGGTGAGGTCGGCCAGGTGGCGCGGCGGCCGGCCCCGGCGGGGGGCGTCGAAGACCAGGGGGAGGGCAGTCATGGCGCCCTCCATGGTCCCACCCCGCACCGGCCCGTGGGCCCGTCCGCGGGTGAGGTCGCTCGCTCGCGCCCTACCCCGCGGGGGCCGAGGGGGTCACCGTGGCCGTCGGACCCGCGGTGGTGGTCGGACCCGCGGTGGTCGTCGGGGTCGGCGCGGTGGTGGGCGCCGACGTCGGGGTGCCGGTGGGCAGCGGGGTCCCGGTGGGCGGTGCGCTGGGCCCCGTGGTGGGTGTCGGCGTGCCGGTCGGGACGGCGGTGGGCGCCGCAGTCGTGGTCGGCGCCGCGGTCGTGGTCGGCTCCGCGGTCGTGGTCGGCGTCGTCGTCGGCTCCGCGGTCGCGGTCGGTTCCGCAGTCGCGGTGGGCGTGGGCGCCGCGGTCGCGGTGGGCGCCGCGATCGGGGTGGGTGCCGGGTCGACGGCGACGTCCTCGACCGGCGGAACGGGGCGCGCCGGCGAGGAGGTGGCGGCCCGGTCCGGGACGGAGCGGGCCGCCCGGCCGGCCGGCCGCACCGGGGCCGGCCCCGTCGCCGCGGAGCGCGCCGGGCCGACGGCGGAGCGGACCGTCACCCGGGCCGGGTCGGACGGGATCCCCGGAGCCACGGGCGGGGGCAGCGGGTCGGCCGACGTCGGTGCGGCCGGGACGGCGGCGGTGGTGGGAGGTGCGGCCGGCGCGGTCGTCGGCACGGTGCAGGTGGGCGCGGCGGCGGCACCCGGTGACGACCGCACGTCCGCGGCCGGGACCGATCCGGTGGGTGAGCCGGCCAGCAACACCGCGCCGGAGATGCCGCCCGCCGTGAGCAGGGCCACCGACACCGCGGTCGCCCGTCGTCGGGGCCGCACCCGGGGGCCGACGACGACGCGGGGCGGCGCGACCCCGGCCGGGACGGCACCCGGCGTCCGGCCGTGGTCCGGCTCCGGGACGGTGGCGGCCGCTCCCCCGCCCTCGGCCGCGGCGCTCGCCTCCTCGGCGTCCGCTCCAGGGGCGCCCACCCACCCCGGCAGCCAGTCCTGCTCCCACTCCAGCGGGGGGCGCGCGGGCGACCGGGGTGAGCCGGCCGCCGCCGGGGTGCTGCCCGTGTCCGGGGTGGGCGGCACCCCGTCGTCCTCCGGTGGCGTCATCGCACCTCCCCACACGCACAGTCGTTCCGCGCTCACGCAGCGCAGTCCGACCATGGTGCCGGACGGGTCCGCCCGGGTCCCGGAGGCGCGGCCGCCCGCGCGGGGACCGGCCGGGGTCCGGCTAGCGTCGGGCAGGTGACCGGCACCGGGGAGGACGACACCGCGGCCGGGACCGTCGGCGTCGGCCCGTGGGAGGGACCGTGGCCCGAGGACCCCCGCTACGACCGCGAGCTGCTCGCCGCCGGTGACCGGCGCAACGTCGTCGACCGGTACCGCTACTGGACCGTCGAGGCGATCGTCGCCGACCTGGACACCCGCCGGCACCCCTTCCACGTCGCCATCGAGAACTGGCGGCACGACCTGAACATCGGCACGGTCGTGCGGACCGCGAACGCCTTCCTGGCCGCCGAGGTGCACATCGTCGGACGGCGCCGCTGGAACCGCCGCGGCGCGATGGTGACCGACCGCTACCAGCACGTGCGCCACCACGCCGACGTCGCGGCCCTGGTGGGCTGGGTGCGCGCCGCGGGGCTGCCGCTGCTCGCCGTCGACAACCTGCCCGGCGCCCGGCCGCTGGAGACCGAGCCGCTGCCCCGCGACTGCGTGCTGCTGTTCGGCCAGGAGGGCAGCGGGCTGTCCGACGAGGCGCGGGAGGCCGCGGACGGCGTGCTGTCGATCGCCCAGTTCGGCTCCACCCGCTCGATCAACGCCGGGGTCGCCGCGGGGGTCGCCATGCACGCCTGGGTCCGCCAGCACGCACGTTGACACCGCCGTGATCATCGGCAGGTGGCTGCGTGACACGCCGAACCGGCCGACCACCCGCCGGTGATGACGGCGGGCTGGCTCGGGGTGACACCGGCGGGGAGACCCGCCAGGCTCCGAGCATGAGCCGTCTCGCCGACGTCGACCTGTCCGTGCGGCTGAAGAAGAAGGAGGCCGCCGAGCAGCTCGCCGACGCCCAGCAGCGGCTGGTGCACCTGCGGTTGCTGCTCGGCGGGCAGATCGGCTCCGGGGAGCTCGGGCCGCCGCTGTGCGTGCTCTTCGAGGGCTGGGACGCCTCGGGCAAGGGCGGGGCGATCAAGCGGCTGGTCGAGCAGCTGGACCCGCGGCACGTCCGGGTCGCCCAGTTCGCCGCCCCGACCCACGACGAGAAGCGGCACCACTTCCTCTGGCGCTTCTGGCCGGTGCTGCCCGGCTGGGGCGGGATGGCCGTGCTCGACCGCACCTGGTACGGCCGGGTGCTCGTCGAGCGCGTGGAGGGCTTCGCCACCGCGGAGCAGTGGCAGCGCGCCTACGGCGAGATCGTCGACCTGGAGACCACGCTGGCCGCCGAGGGCACCGTGCTGGTCAAGTTCTGGATGCACGTCTCCCCCGAGGAGCAGCTGCACCGCTTCGAGTCCCGCCGCGAGGACCCCTACCGGGCGTGGAAGCTCACCGACGAGGACTGGCGCAACCGGGAGCAGCGCGGGGCCTACGAGGCCGCCGTCGAGGAGATGCTCGAGCGCACCGACACCGACGCCGGCCGCTGGCACGTCGTGGCCGCCGACGACAAGCGGTGGGCGCGGGTGGAGGTGGTCCGCACGGTGTGCACGGCGGTCGAGGCTGCGCTGCGGACCCACGGCGTCGATCCCGACGCGCCGCTGCCCGGCGCCTGAGCGTGCTGGTCCACCTGGTCGAGCCGGGGGCGTGGCGGGCGGCGCTGGACTCCGGGTGGCTGCGCCCGCGCTCCCTGGCCGACGAGGGCTTCGTGCACCTGTCCACCCCGGAGCAGGTGCACCTCCCGGCCGCCCGGCTGTTCCCCGGACGGCGGGACCTGGTGCTGCTCGTCGTCGACCCCGACCGGCTGGCCGCCCCGGTCCGGTGGGAGCCCGGCGTGCCGGGTGACCCGGCGTCGGTGCGCTTCCCGCACTGCCACGGCCCGCTGCCGACCTCCGCCGTCGTGGCCGTGGTGCCGTACCGGCCTCCGGTGCCCGACGTGCTCCCGGCGCCGGGCGACGCGCTGGGCCGCGCCCTGGCGCTGGCGTTGTCGCTGCGCACCCGGCGGGCGGCCGAGGTGCGCGACGTCTCCGGCGGCGTCGCCGTCCTGGACCCGGCGTTCCCGCACTCCCGCGACGACAACCGGCTGCTCCTCCCCCGGCCGGTGGACGCCGACACCGTGGAGGCCACGGCCACCGGGGTCGCCGCCGACGCGGGCTGGCCGCACCTCGCGGCGACCCTGGCCGGGCCGGGTGCCGCCGGTGTGGCCGCGGAGCTGGCCGGCCGCGGGTGGCAGGTCGACGAGCTGCTGGTGATGGCCCGCCCGGCGACTCCCCCGCCGGCCGGACGCCGCGCGGAGGTGGTCGACCAGCGGGAGGTGCACGACCTGTGGGAACGCTCCTGGCGGCGGAGCCTCCCGGCGTCCGAGCCGGACCGGGACGAGGTGGTCGCCCAGCTGGTGGGCCGCGAGCACCGCACCGACCGGGTGGTCGCGGTGACCGACCTCGCCGTCCGCGAGGAGGGCCGGGTCGTGTCGGCCGGTCAGCTGCGGGTGGACGGCGCGACAGCCGCCTTCGAGTCGATGAACACCGACCCCGGCGCGCGGGGACGCGGGCACGGTGACGCGGTGCTGGCCGCGGCACTGGACCGGGCCGCGGACGCCGGCTGCGACCTCGTGGTGCTGGAGGCCCACGCCGCCGACTGGCCGCGGCACTGGTACACCCGGCGGGGGTTCGTCCCGGTGGGGTCGGTACGGGAGTGCTCCGCTCAGGCGGGCGGGACGAGCACCGACAGCAGCAGGTAGGCGACGGCGGCCGAGGGCAGCAGCGAGTCCAGCCGGTCCATGATCCCGCCGTGGCCGGGCAGCAGCTGTCCCATGTCCTTGATGCCGAGGTCGCGCTTGATCAGCGACTCGCCGAGGTCGCCGGCGGTCGCGCTGACCGCCAGGGCCACGCCGACCAGCACCCCGGCCCACCACTGCCCACCCAGGCCGAGGGTCACGATGGGCGTGGCGACCAGCACGCAGCCGAGCACCGAGCCGGCCATCCCCTCCCACGACTTCTTCGGGCTGACCGAGGGCGCCATCGGGTGCCGGCCGAGCAGCACGCCCGCGGCGAAGCCGCCGACGTCGTTGCCGACGACCGTCGCGATGAACAGCAGGACCCGCAGGGCGCCGTCCTCGGCACCGAGCAGCAGGACGGCGAACCCGGCGAGCAGCGGCACGTAGAGGGCGACCAGGACGCCGGCCGAGGCGTCCCGCAGGTAGCCGTCGGGGCCGTCGCCCAGCCGCCACAGCAGCACGGCCAGGACGGTGAACAGGAACGCGACGACCAGGCCGGAGGCGCCGCGGGTCCACGCCAGCCCGAGCATCGCGACGGTGCCGACGAGCACGGGCACCAGGGGCGCGCGCACGCCCCCGGCCTCCAGGGCGCGGGTGAGCTCGACGACCCCGACCAGGATGGCGACCAGCAGCACCGCCAGGAACGCCGGCGGGTAGAGCAGCAGCGAGACCAGGACGGACCCGCCGAGGGCCAGGCCCACCCCGATCGCGGCGACCATGTCGCGACCGGCCCTGCCGGGCTTGCGCGCGGCCCCCTCGACGAGGACCGGTCCGACGGACTCCGTCGTCGAGACGGGTACCCCGGCATCCGCCGTCCGGGGCGCCCCGTCGAGCGGCTCGGGAGCCGGGGGCCGGACCACCGGCACGGGCGCGGTGTGCAGCTCGCTGACCCGCCGCGGTGGCCGCGGCGGTGGGGGGGCCGACCGCCGGCTCCCGGCGGGAGGCACGCCGCCGGCCGGGAGCGGCCCGGTGTCGGGGTCGGTGGTCATGGCACGCTCCGAGCGCTCAGACCTCGAGCAGCTCGGTCTCCTTGTTCTTGACCGCCTCGTCGATGCCGTGCGTGTGCTTGGCGGTGAGGTCGTCGAGCTCCTTCTCCGCGCGCCGCACGTCGTCCTCGCCGGCCTCGCCGTCCTTGGCGATGCGGTCGAGCTCCTCCTTGGAGCGGCGCCGGATGTTGCGGATCGCGACCTTGGCGTCCTCGCCCTTGGCGCGGGCCTGCTTGACCAGGTCGCGGCGGCGCTCCTCGGTCAGCTGCGGGAAGACCACCCGGATGATCTGGCCGTCGTTGGTCGGGTTGACGCCGAGGTCGCTGTCGCGGATCGCCTTCTCGATGGCCTGCAACTGGCCGGTGTCGTAGGGCTTGATGACCGCCATGCGCGCCTCGGGCACGGTGATCGACGACATCTGCGGCACCGGCGTCGGAGCGCCGTAGTAGTCGACCAGCACTTTGTTGAACATCGACGGGGCGGCGCGGCCGGTGCGCACCGACCCGAGGTCCTCCCGCGCGACCGAGAGGGCCTTGTCCATCCGCTCCTCGGCGTCGAGCAGGGTGTCGTCGATCACGGGTCTCTCCTCCAGGTGCGGCGGGCTGGGCCGCCGCGGGTGCGGGTGTGCGGGCCGGGCGACGGCGCTCAGGCCGGGTCGCTGATCAGCGTCCCGATCCTCTCACCCGCCACGGCACGGGCGATGTTGCCGTCGCGCAGCAGGTTGAACACCACGATCGGCATGCTGTTGTCCATGCACAGGCTGATGGCCGTCGCGTCGGCCACCTTCAGCTGCTTGGCCAGCACGGTGGCGTAGTCCAGGTCGTCGTACAGCACGGCGTCGGGGTTGGTGCGGGGGTCGTCGTCGTAGACGCCGTCCACCCCGTTCTTGGCCATGAGCAGCACCTGACAGCCGATCTCCAGCGCACGCTGGGCGGCCACCGTGTCGGTGGAGAAGTAGGGCATGCCGGCGCCCGCGCCGAAGATGACCAGCCGGCCCTTCTCCAGGTGCCGCACCGCCTTGCGCGGGATGTAGGGCTCGGCGACCTGGCCCATCTCGATCGCCGTCTGCACGCGCGTCTCCAGGCCGACCTGCTCGCAGAACGCCTGCAGGGCCAGGCAGTTCATGACCGTGCCGAGCATGCCCATGTAGTCGGCGTGCCGGCGGTCCATGCCCGCCTGGGACAGCTCGGCGCCGCGGAAGAAGTTGCCGCCGCCGACCACCACGGCGACCTGGGTGCCCCCGTGGACGACGTCGGCCAGCTGCCGGGCGATGCTGCGCACGATGTCGGAGTCGACGCCGACCTTCCCGCCGCCGAAGGCCTCCCCCGACAGCTTGAGCAGGACCCGCGTGTAACCGGCACCGTCGGCGGGCTGGAACGCGGTGGGTGCGGACGCGGGCACGGTGGCCTCCGGCGCGGCGGTGTCGGTCAACGGCTCATCCCTCGCTCGGCGTCGTTCCCTTGATCCTGCCCCACGGGGGCCGGGCCAGCTCGCGGGCAGGGGCCCCGCCAGGGACCCCGGAGACCGGAAGGACCCCGCGGCCCCCCACGCCTCGCGAGCTCAGGCGCGGGCCCCTGCAGCGGGGCCGATCGGGGGTCGCGGGGTCCTCCTCCGCTGCTGTTACGCCTGGCCGACCTCGAAGCGGGCGAACCGCTGCACGGTGAGGCCGGCGTCGTCGACGATCTGCTTGACGGTGCGCTTGGGCTCGGTGATCGACGGCTGCTCGAGCAGGACGAAGTCCTTGTAGTAGGCGTTGACCCGGCCCTCGACGATCCGGCTGATCGCCTGCTCGGGCTTGCCCTCCTCCTTGGCGGTCTGCTCGGCGACCCGCCGCTCGGTCTCCACCGCCTCGGCGGGGACCTCCTCGCGGGTGAGGTAGCGCGGGCGGGCCGCGGCGATGTGCATCGCCAGGCTGCGCGCGGCCTCCTCGCTGCCGCCGGTGTACTGCACGGCGACACCGATCGCCGGGGGCAGGTCGGTGGCCCGCTTGTGCAGGTAGGTCGCGGTCGGGCCGTCGAAGACGGCGAACCGGCTGAGCACCAGCTTCTCGCCGATGCGCGCGGACTCGGACTCGACCAGCGCGGCGACGGTCTGCCCGTCCACGTCGGTGGCCAGCAGCGCGTCGACGTCGGCCGGCCGCTGGGCCAGGACGACGTCCAGCAGCCGCTCGGCCAGCTTCACGAAGTCGGCGTTCTTGGCGACGAAGTCGGTCTCGCAGTCGAGCTCGAGCAGCGCGCCGTCCCTGCTGACGACGACGCCGTTGGTCGTCGAGCGCTCCAGGCGCTTGCCGACGTCCTTGGCGCCCTTGACGCGGAGGAACTCGACGGCCTTGTCGTAGTCGCCGTCGGCCTCGGTGAGTGCCTTCTTGCAGTCCATCATGCCGGCGCCGGTGGCGTCGCGGAGACGCTTGACGTCGGCCGCGGTGAAGTCAGCCATGCCTCTTCCTCGAAGGTCTCGGTGGGATGGGGAGCGGTGCGGCCCCGCCCCCGGGGGGACGGGGCTGCCGCTCAGCCGTTCTGGGCGCCCTGGGTGCCGGTGGTCGTGTCGCCGGTGGCCGGGACACCCTCGACGGGGGCGATGTCGCCGGCGCTGACGGCGGGCGGCTCGGGGGCGGTCTCCGGCAGCGGCGCGGCGTCGGCGGACGCCTCGGCCGGGGCGTCGCCCTGCTGGCCGGTGAGCAGCTCGCGCTCCCAGTCCGCCAGCGGCTCGTCGCCACCGATGGCCGGCGCGGCGCCGTCCTCGCGGCCGGCGTTGGCCTGCTGCGCCGAACGCGCCATCAGGCCCTCGGCCACGGCGTCGGCGATCACGCGGGTCAGCAGCGCGGCGCTGCGGATGGCGTCGTCGTTGCCCGGGATCTTGTAGTCGACCTCGTCGGGGTCGCAGTTGGTGTCGAGGATCGCGACGACCGGGATGTTCAGCTTGCGGGCCTCGCCGACGGCGATGTGCTCCTTCTTGGTGTCCACGATCCAGACGGCGCTGGGCACCTTCTGCATGTCGCGGATACCACCGAGGCTGCGCTCCAGCTTGGCCTTCTCACGGGTCAGGCCCAGCTGCTCCTTCTTGGACAGGCTGACCAGCACGCCGGTCTGCTCCATGTCCTCGAGCTCCTTGAGCCGCTGCAGGCGCTTGTGCACCGTGGAGAAGTTGGTGAGCATGCCGCCCAGCCACCGCTGGTTGACGTAGGGCATGCCGACGCGCTGCGCCTGCTCGGCGACGACCTCCTGCGCCTGGCGCTTGGTGCCGACGAACAGGATCGTCCCGCCGTGCGCGACCGTCTGCTTGACGAACTCGTAGGCGTTGTCGATGTACCCGAGCGTCTGCTGCAGGTCGATGATGTAGATGCCGTTGCGCTCGGTGAAGATGAAGCGCTTCATCTTCGGGTTCCAGCGACGGGTCTGGTGCCCGAAGTGGACGCCGCTGTCGAGCAGCTGCTTCATGCTGACGACTGCCATGGCCGCAGCCTCTCTGTCCTCTGCGCGCGGCCACGCCGGACCGCGCTGCTCGGTTGTCGCGGGCACCGGGTGGCGCTCCGCCCTGGCGTCCCGAGCCGCCACGACCCCGCGGGCGGGGACCGGGGTGGCGGCCGTCCCGCTGCTGGCAGCGGGGTGGGGGACGCGCGAAGTCGACCCGTCGGGGACGGGCCGCAGCGGTGAGCATACGCCCCACCGGCGGCGGCCCTCCCCCGTGGCCGGGGCCGTCCACAGACCGCCGTCCGGCGCCCCGCGCCGTGCCGACGGGCAGCAGCCTGGCCGGGTGCGCCTCCGGGTCCTCGCTCCCCTGCTGCTGCTCGTCGTCCTGCTGTCGTCGGCCGGCGCAGCGGCGGTCGCCGCGCCCGCCGCCGTGCCCGACGTGCCCGCCGGTCTGTGGTCGCGGCCGGTGGACGGCGAGGTGACCCGCGCCTTCGACCCGCCGCCGGACCGCTACGGCCCCGGGCACCGCGGCGTGGACCTCGCCGGCTCCCCGGGGTCACCGGTGCGGGCCGCCGGGGACGGCGTCGTCGTCTTCGCCGGGATGGTGGCCGGGCGGCCGGTCGTCAGCGTCGAGCACGCCGCCGGCCTGCGGACGACGTACGAGCCGGTCGACCCGGTGGTGGGCGCCGGTCAGCCGGTCGGTCGGGGCACCGTGCTCGGGACGCTGGCCGCCGGCCACGTGGGGTGCCCGGTCGCGGCCTGCCTGCACTGGGGTCTGCGCCGCGGGGAGGACTACCTCGACCCGCTGTCCCTCCTCGAGCCGCCCGAGGTCCGGCTGCTGCCGATGGGGGCACCCCTCACCCGGTGACCCACGCGGGCGGGACGGGCGGAGACGCCGAGGGCCGGCACCGCCCCGGGTGGGAGCGGTGCCGGCCCTCGACGTCGGGTCCGGGCCAGGTGCCCGGACGCGGTGTCCCGCGGTCAGCGCCCGGCGTGGGCCGTCTGACCGTGGTCGAGGCTGCGGTGGTCGTCCCCCTCGATCTCCTTGGCGAACAGGCCGGCGCCGACCGACCAGACGATGCCGCCGACGAGGCCGATCCACGCACCGACCTCGGTCTCCAGGTCCGACCCGCGCTCGAAGGCGCCCGGCGCGTCGAGCAGGTAGGACAGGGACAGCAGGACGGCGGCGATGCCGACGGCCATGGTGGTGAGGGTCAGGCCGCGGTGCTGGTTGCGGCGGGCACGCTGCAGTGCGTACCCGAGGGCGACGGCCAGGCCGACGCCGAGGAACGCGGTGAACGCGATGACCGTGTCGGTCTCGTAGCCGCTCGCCGAGGTCGCGTCCTCGCCGCTGGTGGACACCCAGTCGAGGAGCACCGCGACCAGGAAGACCACGATGCCTGCGATGGCGACGTAGGCGCCGGTCGGCTGCGCGCGGTCGTCGTGGTGCGGCGCGTCAGCGCCGGAGTGGGGTCGTGCGTTGGCTGCCATGGTGCTGCGGTGCCCTCACCGGACCCGGGCAACCCGACATGTGACAAGGGCGACGCGCATTTCCCGGCACTCCGACGGCAGATCTGCACGAAGACGCACGTCGTTGCGGGGTGGGAGCGCCGGCGACGGACCGCGGCGACCGGCCTGTCGCGGTGCCGCCGTCGCCGTCGTCATGTGACTGGACTCCTTAGTGGAGCAGCGCAAGCCTCGCTGACCTGCGGTTTGGACAACGTCGTGCTCACCCTACGGACACCACAGTTGAGCAGGACCCGGGTCCCTGGACACCACAGTTGAGCAGGGCGCCTGGACACCACAGTTGAGCACCGATCACCCCCACCGACGCGGCTCCTCTCTTTGGTTGGAGCCCACGCGTCGATTGCGTCGAGGCACTGCGGCTTAGAGGCCGTCAATCGCCATGGTGACGCAGACGCCCTCACCCTCGGTGATCACCCAGGGGAAGATCGTTGGCTCCGGCGCAACAGGGATGACGATGAGTGCGAGGAAGGCCCTGAAGGTGAGGGCAGGATCGCGCAGCAGTGAAAGGTAGGTCGCAAGGTCGATTGGACTGGGATGAACCGGACCACGTGGATGGGTGTGCCATTCCCCCAACCACACGCTGCGATCGTTGGACCAGGCAGCGTCGGCAAGTGCCTGCGCATGGGAAGGGTCTCGCCGGAACGAGTCGCGGGTGCGGACGGCGGCGGGTCCGGGGTCGCCCGCGATGGTCACGGTCAATCGTCCGTCGGCGTACTGGTGCCCGAGGATGATTCCGCCCGTTTCTCGATCGTCCTGGGCGGCCTGGCTGGTTTCCCGGATTGTCTGGAGGGCGTGGCGGCTCAGGGAGACGGTGGATGGCGTCGGCGCTATGGAGTGCTGCACGTGATGCAGTCCGGTCGGGGCGGTGTGGCGGGGTGCCACTGCACCTGACCCGCTCGGCCGAGATCGAAAGGTGCTTCGAAGCCCGGTTGTGGCCGGAGCGCGACGATGGCCTGTTCACCGGGAAGCCGCTGCTCGTTGTGCCCTTGGCGTTGGAGGAGGCTGGCGACCGTGACCTTCGCGGCGAGGTCTCCCATGAGGTGGAGGTCGGGGCCTACGGCCGTCATTGGCCTGTGCGGGTCGCCGTCGCCGTATCCACGTTCCAGGGCGCGTTCGGGGTCCATTCGGCCTGTTCCGTAGAGATCCGCCCTGCGACAGAGGAGACAACCTTCGTCGGGTGCTCGACGAAGGCGTAGCACCTCCCCGAAGGCGCCGTCTTCGAGCACGCTGGTGAGGATGGCGTCTCGGCCTGCTCGGCGTGCGAGGTGGCTGACCACCCGACGAGGAGCGATGCCGTCGGCCGCGCACACGACGGCATCGACCTCTTGAAGCAACAGTCGCACGTGGTCCGCATCGCGTACCACGTCCTTGACGTGCGAGCGTGCGTCCAGACTGGGCCAGCGGGTGGTAAGCATGTCGCGAAGCGCATCGGTCTTGAAGCGGCCAATGTCTCCCTCCCCCAGGACGTGGCGAACGGTGTTGTGCCAGAGCAGCCGGTCGGGATCGAGCAGGTCGAGCTGTCCGACTCCGTAACCAGCCAGGCTGCTCGCTACCTCGCCGCCGATGCTGCCGACCCCGACCACGAGTACGGCCCTGGCGCTCAGTGCCTCGACCGGCCAGTGCCCGACGAGTTGGCCCAATCCGTACGCGCGGGGCTCGACAGCCAGATCGAATGGCTCGGCTCCCTCTCGGGTTACGCGCCAGGCGGCGAACTCGGGCAAGCGGTCCAAGTCCGGGTTGTCTGTGACACCCGGCGCGTGGGTGAGGACCAGAACGGCGTCATTGTGGGGGTGTGGCGCCGTGGGGATGAGGCGCCGGAACTGCTCCAGCGGCATGCAGTGGTCCGGCCGTGCCGACAGGCTGTAGTGCGCCCAGTGAGTTACGGCGTCCGCTCGATGCCAGGACGCTTCGTAGGCGCCCTCCTCAACGCGCCTATGCCGTTCCTGACCAGACGCGGTGCGGACCGGGAGCACGGCGCCGGACTTTCCTGCTTGGTACGCAGTGATGACAAAGAGGTCGTCGGAGGGTGCCCGGACCATGCCGAGGGTTCCCCAGGCTCCGGCGCTGGCGCGGATCTTGTCGGCCGCCTCGGCGGGCACGATGACGAGCGACCGTCTCGTCATCGGCCACCTCCCTCGTCGTCCTCCGGCTCGTCGTCGGTGGACGCCTCTGCCGGTTGCGCCTGAGCCAACGCCTCGGCTGCCTCCGCGATGAGATCGTCCAGGCTGTCGTCATAGACGATTCCGGCCATGGTCATGTCGGTGCGGACGCCGGACTTGAGCAGCGCGTACTCGATCCGCCATCCGGCGGCCTTGAGCAGTAGATCGATCACGCTGCTGTTCGGATCCCAGTCGGCCTGCGTCTGGAACAGGCACAGCGCCCGATTGCCGAGGACGTGCCAGCGGGTCTGAGTCAACTCCTCGAACAGCGGTTCCGGGTCGAGCGGCAGGACGTACGGACTGACCATCGGATAGGCCGCCGAGTAGGACAGTTGGATCTTCAGGCCCGTCCCATGGAGGAGGTCTGAAAGGTCAGGGGGTTCTGGTCGGTTGAACGGCCACATGGGGAGGACACCGAGCCAGTGGCCTTGCCCTTCGAGGGTCAGCGTGAGATTAGGGAATCGTGCCTCGATCTCTCGCTGATCTCTTGCCAGGCGGGTGGGTTCGACTTGCCACCAGGCGATGGCTTGGGTCAGGTCGGTCATCCCTGGTTGATGTCACGAACGGGCCGCTTGGGGATGTCGATCGGCACCCCACCTGGACCGCCCTCCGGCCCGCCGCCGCTACCGCCGCCGTTGGGTGGCTTGGGGAAGTCGGGGCCGAAGATGTCTCCCCAGAGCCGTACCGCGACATCGTGCTGATCCCAGCGCTCATGCTGGCGGGCGTTGGCTGCGATGTCCGCGGCTTCCTCTAGTGCGGTGCGCAGTGCGACCACGTCGAGGTCGGGCTGGATGGGCCCGCAAAGCCCCGCGGGGTCGCAGATGGGGTCATTGACGCGGACCGCGGCGGCGGCGAAGAACGCTGCGAGTGCGGCTGAACGCTCGCCGGTCTTGGGCAGGCACTCCAGGGCCAGGACCTCGATCAGCAGCGACTTGACGTGGGTGCCGGTGCGCCTGCGCCACCGCTTCAGCACGCGAACAAGCGGGGCGTAGATCCTGCCTTGGGCGTGGGCGTCGAGCGCCAGGTCGATGAGGTACCCGGGGTTCGTCCGGATCCAGCCATGGCTGTGGATCTCGGGAACGAGAAGGCTTCCATCGGGCTGACGGAGGGCGGGCATGGCATCGACCGTGAACGGGCTCTCCGCGTCAGGGTCGTCCAGGAAGCATTTGACGGCGTGGTCGCCGGGGCGAGCCAGTCGGACCTGGTTCGGCTTGTAGGAGCCGTATGTGCCGAGCAGGCCCCTCACACGGTCGCGGACGTAGTCGAGCGCGTCCTCCGCGGAGTCGCCGGGCTGGCCCCACTCAGGCTTCGTCTCCGGCTTGTAGATCAGGATGGTGTCGACATCCTTGATCGGATCGTGCTGGGTGCCTCGGGCCAACGACCCTGAGGCCCGGACCAACTTGATGTCGCCCTCGGTGCCGAACGCGTCCTTGAACAGATCGCGCCGAGCCTTGGCTTCGGCAACCTGAGCGGGGGGCGCGTTGACCGTGGTCTGGTAGATGTCGAACGCGGTGTTGACCTTCACGAGCCAGCCTTCATGTCGTCGTGGGCGAGCAGAACCTGCGTGATCGGCCCGTCGGCGTTGGTGGGGTTGACGACCAGGCTGGGCACATACCGGGGGCGAGCGTCGGGATCGTTGGCGCGCTGCTCGCTGTCCCATTCGTAGACCGTGACGTTCAACGTGTTGCACAACCGCCCGAGTAGAACGGCGATCGGGAAGGGGCAGTGCAGCAGCAGGTGAAGGTCCGCGTGGTCGTTCTCCGCGACAAGGGCTCGGAGGCGGCCAGCCACCTCCTCGATGAGCCGAGCCGAGGATGCCGGGTCGAGGGTGCCTTCGATGGCTGGAGTGATCGTTTCCCATGCGTCGAACTCGGCATGCCGTTCGTCGAGGAGACGGGCGTATGCGGCGTCCCCCGGGACGGGGACCAACCGGACATAGGCCAGGACGCGGCGCGCCTCACCCGTTGGCTTGATCGGGGATCGACCACGCTGAAGGATCTTGATGCTGGATGGAACTTCGACGGGTCGGCTGACGGTGCCGCAGGACCACAGGTCTCCGGCGGTTCCTTCGACGGTCACGGCGCCGACGAGAGTTGAGGGGAAGGCGCTCCCGAGCGCGAAGGCGACGCTGAGGTGCGCGCCGCCGGTGATCCGCAGACTGCGAGCACCTGTGCGTGCCAGCGCTTGTGGGAGCAGTGGCAGGGTCAAGTGGAGATCGCTGAGCCCGCCGGGGTCGGGAAGTCGACCGGCCTTGGGAGGTCGGATCCGGAGGCTGAGATCGGCCGCGTCTGGGCCGAAGGCATGGGGCACGGCACGTGTCTGAACGCTGAGGTGCAGCGAGCGCTCCGCCTCGCCGTTCCAACTCATGGCCAGACGCCCGGCGCGGAAGGTCAGCATCTCCCGGACGAGCCGAAGGAGTCCGGCGGGTTCATCGACGGGGTACTGCTTGATGCCGGAGAGCGTTCCCCGTGGCTTGCCAAGCAGTCGGTCCGGGGCGTTGTAGTCGGTGCGGCCGTCACCGTCGCGGACCAGGTTGGCGATGCCGAAGGCGAAATCAGCGTCGAAGTTGAGGTCCAGAAGTGCCGGGGCTTCGACGTTGCGGACGATGGGACTTGCGCCGATCTCGGGCGTCACGACGAGAACGCCCCCGGAGAGACCCGCTTCCAGGGCTTCTTCAAGTCGGTGCTCGGTGGTTCCTGGGGAGAGGTCGCTGTCGTCCTGCCAGACGGGGATACCGGCCGCGCGGAGCAGCCACGCTGTCCGCGTCGCCGCCTCCGCACCGTCGCTTTGCCGGTAGGAGACGAACACGGGACCGCCCCGTCGAACCTTCTGCTGCTGCGCTGTCACTCTGCGTCCCCCGTGGCTCACCGTTACTCCACCCATACGGTATGCGGCCCTACCGACAGAACCGGGAGCGTGGAGCGATCAGTCGACGGGTGACGGCTGCGCCTCCGGTTCTGCCGTCGTTTCGTTGGGGAGCGCTCGTCACCAGCCGAGCGGGTCGGGGCCGGTCCCGGGCGGGAGGGCGGCTCCACGAGCGACCGTCAGGGCGCGGAGCACGGTTGCGAGCCACTCGTTGCCCAAGCGTTCCGCGACGACGCCCAGGAGCGTGGGGTGCTCGTGGCTGGACCAGAGGCTGGCCGTGATCTCCAGCAGGAGGTGCTCTTTGGCCGAGAACGTCTTATCCGCCAGCAGTCCGGCGAAGTTCGCCCTCTGCTGGCTTTCATCGAGGTGCTTCCACACCCGACGGTCCAGCGGGAAGACTTCCTGGGCGACGAGCAGGACAGCAGCGAACCTCGGGTCGCGCCTCGAACCCATGCCACCCTCTTTCGCCGGTGCTGGACGGTTGGCGAGTCATGGAGCGAACCGAGGCCGGATTGTCTGGAGCGGAGCCCCCGAGTCTCTAGCCCCGGACAGCGCAGATGCGACCAGTCGTCCCTTCGACCGCGGGCTGGTTGAGTCGCAGTCTATTGAACACATGTTCGAACACGGCGCCGACCGGGTCAACCCGCGAGGTGCTCATACATTCCGTCCGGTCGACTTGGGTCGTCCTCGCTCAGCGGCTCTCCGTCGGCACGCCAGTCCTCGCCAACGTGCGTGAGCACGGTGACGGATGCGGCGGCGGTGCGGAGCCTGCTGCTGACGTAGTTGCTGGTGAGCGTGGCCACATGCACCTCGGCGAAGTTGGCGATGCGCGCGAAGGCGTGGTCGTTGGTGGCCACGATGAACCGTTCGACCCCGCGCCTTTTCAGCCGTCGAGCCCGCTTGAGGAGAACGCCGTCGGCGCCGTTGGGGTCCCGGGATCCGCAGAGCACTCCGTCGGCGCCGTTGGGGTCCCGGGATCCGCAGAGCACTCGGATGCCGTGCGCCCGCAGGATGTCTCCGGCCAGCCGGAACGCTCGCCAGTTCGCGGACGCGAGCATCGGCGCTCCGTCCGGAACGAGGCCGCAGAGCGCTTGAGCCAGGGCGTCCAGATCAGCCAGCGGCACGGAGACGTTGTCCAGGTCCCAAAGCAGTGCAGCCGACGCGGTGGGCGGCTGCGGCTTCGCGACCGCGGCTGCGGCGGCTGTGGACATGTACGGACGATGCACCCGGCTGCCGACAGTTCTGGCTGGTCAGCCGCGCCTCGGCATGGGTGGTCGACGGCCAGCATTGAAACGTCGAGACCGCGCGGGTTCACGGTGGAGACGAGTCAGGCCGCTGTCGGAATGCCCAGGTCGACGAGGCTCCCGACGACGGAGGAGCGCGAGTTGCCAGTCGGGTGCATGGCCAGCGCGGCGACGGCGCAGCCGCGCCGGTTGTTCGATGTTGGACGAGCGCTACTCCCCACGCCTGGCCGTCCGGCGCGCGACTATCCCGCTCGCCGGGGGCGCAGGGCTCGATCAGCCCACAACTCGACCTCGCGGAGCGCGTTGTACTCGGCGAGCACCTTTCCCACCTCGTGGGCGCCACCGCCAGGCGGCCCCGCCTCCAGCCAGCCTCCACCGGCGAGGAACTCCTCGACTCGGCTTCCTGTGGGCTCTGGTCTGTTCGAGATGGGATAGGCGATGCGGGACTCCCAGACCCCAGTGCCCCGGAACACCGTCTCTGGCTCCTTGCGCGTGTCGCACAGGGTGCCGTCGAAGCGGTCGACCCGGACGGGGCAGATCCAGCGGCTATGGAAGCCCTGGACCTTGTAGTCCTGAATGGCGCCCATCCAGTCGAATCGAATGAGATACTCGACGCCTGCCATCGGCTCGCCCTGCTGGAGGTGGGTCACATACATGCCGAATCGGCGACGGAGCCTCTCGGCTCGCTGCCGGGTCGGCTCGTAGGGGTTCTCCAGTTCGAAGACCAGTTCCACGTCGAGGTCGGGGCGTTCGCCGAAGAGGAACATGCCAGCCTGACGGATCTCGTCGTCGGACATGGCGGCGATCTCGCGGTCCCGCTCGGCAAGGAGCCCCGGCATGGTCTTCTCGTAGGCCAGCCAGCGCTGGACGTGCCAATCGAGGATGGCCTGCTTCTCGTTGGCGTTCAGGTGGGTGTCGTCGATACGCAGAAGCGGAAGCCCTGCGGACAGGCAGATCCTGTTCTTCCGGATGTCCCGGCGACGCTGCTGAGCCGTCTGGTGGGTCGGGCCGTCGAACTCGAAGGCCCAAAGCGCCTTGCGGTGGCTCTCCTTATGGATGGTCAGATCGAAGTGGGCGTCGCGCAGAAACCGGATGTCTTCGCGATCGTCGTCCTCATCCGGCGAAATCACGTCCTCCAGACGCGTATGGGCGTTCACCCAGTACGGGGTCCCTTCCAGAGCCCGACCCAGGATTCTTCGCGCCCGCGCTTCGGAGGAGTTCTCGAAGTCCTTCAGTTGCACGGCGCCGATCCCTTCAGTCCCCGCCCCGGGCGATCCCGGCCTGCCACGGATGCTGCCAGTCGCGGCCGACAAACCCGGACCGAATCAGCACCCACGCGCCATGGCCCGTCGTCTGCATCCGCCGACGCTCCGCGGGGTAATCAGTTACTCGGACGGCCGCCTCGCCGGACGGCGAGGCGGCCATCCCAAGTCGAGCAGTCAGGCGGTTGCGGGCTCCAGTTCGGCGAGGAGGACCTGGACGCGGCGGTCGATCTCGTCGCGGATCGGGCGGACCTCTTCGACGGGCTTGCCCGCGGGGCCGTCCAACTGCCAGTCCAGGTATCGCTTGCCGGGGAAGATCGGGCAGGCGTCGCCGCAGCCCATGGTGATGACCACGTCGGAGGACTCGATAGCCTCGGTGGTCAGCGGCTTGGGGTACTCCCGGGATAGGTCCAGGACGAGTTCGTCCATGACCTGCACGACCGCCGGGTTGATCGAGTCGGCGGGCGCGGATCCTGCGGAGAGGACCTGCACCCGCCCTTGATCCCCGCCGATGTCGCCGCCGAGGGTTCAGGCCGGGCCAAGGCATCCGCCTGCTGCTGAAGGCAGCAGTGCCGCAAAGGGTCCGGCTCAGGTTCACTGAGCCGGACCCTCGCCACGGGTCGGACGACCGCCAGCCGCGACGCTTCGACCGAGGGTGAGACGTGCGGCGGCGCCTATTCCTGAGGCGCGGTAGACCGCGGTTGGCGATCCCGCTCGGGCATCCGCTGGTGGCTGGAGACGGGTCGTAGCCCGTAGTCGACGGCGAGGCTGAGGTCCTTGGCGACCAGCATGAGGTCGTCGATCCAACTGCCGACCGGCGGGTTGGGCATCCGATTGAACTCAGCGGTCGCACGTCCGAGCGCGGCCAGGAGCCGGTCGGTCTTGCCCACGATGGTGTCCACGACCTCGGCCCGGACCCCCACGACCGGCGGCCGGTCCTGGCCACGGCGGGACTGCTGAATCTGGGTGTTGCGCTCGGTGCGGTGCTGGAGACAGAACGCGGCGCGGGCGTGGGTGGAGATCGTGGTGTCGCAGCACCGGCACCAGTTCGTGCCATCAGACGCACGGCGCCCGCGCACGTCACCGTCGGGGAAGAGGACGGGCACGTCCTCCATCGCACAGGCGGGCTCTTCCGGCCGTGAGGCGGCGGAGGTGACCCGATCGAGGGGAACACCCTCCGGCAGCGGCACGAGCGGCCTCCCTGTCATTCGTGACGGTCACGAGAGCATCCGTGACCGTCACGGATGCGGCGGCGTATCCCGCCGGACGGACCGTCAATGCAGCCCTGACCTGCGGCGATGCACTCCGGAGCCGAACCGTCCTTGACGCAGGGTATGCGCGGTCCTCGTCATTCGTGACGAGCCCACGCCGCGAGCCGTCCGGCTTCGGTGATCGTGGAAGCGTCGGCCGACCCCCGGCTCGGGTGCCGCGAAGGCTCAACCCGACGGCCTATCCCGCCGTTGACCTGCTGGTTCCCGGTCGACGTTGTGTCGGTGGCCCGTTCTAGCGTCTAGCGAGTTGATCGAACACACGTTCGAAAGGAGAGACCACGTGACTTCGGCGCCCCTTGTCGACGCCCTTCCGTTCAGGACCGGGCTGTCGCTACGCGATCTTCAGCGCACACCGGTCGACGACCTGGAAACCCTGCTCGGTGTCCGGTTGCTGCCGCCGGTGCTCCGCTACGACCCTGACCGGGACCGGCCGTCCCTGTCCTCTCACGACGCGGCCTGGCTGGACCTCTGCGAGACGACTACGGCTCACCATCCGCACGCCCCAGCGCTGGCGACCGGCTGGCCGGACCGCTGGTCGGTCACCTACCGCAACGACGAAGGCGAGCACGCCGAGAGCGTTCGCGAGGTCGACCCGGTCGACCTCATCGACGCCGACCCGATGCGCAACTCCACCTGGCACGCCCACAGCCGCGCCCGCGCCGGGCTGCACCACATGTCCTCCACCGACCGGCTGCATTGGCACGAGTCGCTGTTCGAGCGGGAACTGCTGGTCGCTCTCGACTTCGACAAGGGCCTCGATGACGTGACCAGCCAGCCGTTCACCCTGACCTGGCACGACGGCACCGCATGGAAGAAGCACACGCCGGACTTCGCGGCGGTCATCCACGGCGAGATGTGGATCATCAACGTCCGGCCCGCCCCACTCGTCAAGCCCCAACTGCTCGCCAACGCCGCAGCCACCCGCGCCGTCTGCGCGCTGCGGGGCTGGCAGGAAGCCCTCGTCGTCGGCTACGCCCAGCCCGCGCTCACCGTGCTCAAGACCATCGGCGCCGCACGCCGGACAGCCGACCCGTACACGCTCGGCGACCAGATGCTCGACCTGCTCGACCAGCAGGGACCGACCCGGTTCGGTGACCTCGTCGCCGCCACCGAGGCGCCCTTGCTGGCCCGGGCAGTGCTTCAGCGGCTGATCTGGGACCGCGAGGCCACCGTCGACCTCAATCGCCTGCTCACCGACGAGACCACGGTCTCCCTGACGCCAGAGGTGGACGCGTGAGCGTCCGGCTGGCCCGCGGCATCCGGGTAAGCGTCGATGCCCGCGAGTGGCTGATCACCCAGGTGAACCACGAGAAGGGCTTCCTGCGTCTCGCCGACGACCAAGGGGAGCAGACCACCATGGGCCTCGACGAGTTCGTCAGTCACCCACACGTCGAGGAGGTCACCACCAAAACCGCCGCGACGGTCATGGACGCGGCGGTGGCGCGGCTGGACGCCCGAGCGAAGGAGGTCCTCGCCAAGCGGATCGCCCACGTCTACGAGGCCGAGACCGGCTACCGCTCCGGCACGCCGGACGTGGCACTGCCGCACGAACCGCGCCCGGAGTACGACCCGGCCACGACCACGCTCATGCAGCGCCGGGAGGCCAAGGCCCGCGAGTTGGACAACGAGCACGCCGCCGACGCCGGAACCAAGATGTCGGTCGCGACGATCCGCCGGATCTCCAAGTCGCTGAACTCCGGCTGCGCGCTCGACGGCGCGGTTGACCGGCGGCACGTGCGCCGCTCACCCGGCCGCATCTCCATCAACGAGCAGGTCGCCGCCGCGTGCGAAGAGGTGTTCGAGAAGACCCGCGAGGAATCCAACCGCACCCACGCCGCCCGCTACCTGCTGGTCCAGCAGTACCTGCGGGAGGTGTTCGACTACAGCAAGGACGACGAGCGGATCCCGTGCGAGAAGACGATCCGTCGCTGGTTCCAGGATCGCTTCATCCCGAGCGAGTTGAACGGCAAGGCTCGCACCCGCCGCAGCGCCACCTCAGCACCGTCTGGCGGCTTCTCCCGCGCCAACCCCACCCGGCCCGGCGAACTGGTCTGCATCGACACGTGCAGCCTCGACGTGCTGCTGGAAGGCACCGCGTACGCGGGCGCAATCCGCGGCGTCATGGTCATGGCCATCGACTGGTACTCCCGCTCGATCGTCGCCATCCGCGTACTGGAGGGCTCCGAGCAGGCCATCGACGTGACCTTCGTCCTGCGCGAGATCGGTCGGCCCAAGCCAATGCGGCCCGGCTGGGGCGATGAGAACCGCTGGCCGTTCGTCGGCCTGCCCGAGCAGATCCTCACCGACACCTTCGGCGGCACGGCGTACTCCGGGATGCCGTTCGTCAACGCCGAGGCCGTGGTCACCGACCACGGCAACACCTACAAGGCGCACATCAACGTGGCCGCCGCGACCCAGCAGGGCATCGACATCCTGCCCGCCCGGGTCCGCACTGGCTCGGACAAGCAGGTCGTCGAGCGCGCGTTCGGCTCGTTCCGGACGATGCTGCTCCAGTACCTGTCCGGCTACCGCGGCACCGACGCCTCCGAGCGCGGCTCCAACGTGGACGCTCAGGTCAAGTACGACGCCCAGGACATCGAGGACCTTGCGTCCTGGTGGGCGGTGCGCATCTGGCAGAACCACGAGTTGTCCGATGCCCGGCCCGACTGGTGCCCCGAGGGCACGTTCAGCCCGAACACCCTCTACGAGTACGGGCTCGCCCAGACCGGCGTGGCGCTGCGGGCGATGAGCAGCAACGACTACTACGCGCTGCTGCCCACGGTGCACGTCCGGGTCCGCAGCCGCGGCGTGAAGGTCCGCGGCCTGTACTACGACGGTGAAGCCCTCAACGACCCCACCGTGCGCAACGAGCCATCCCCGTACGGCGGTCGCCACAAGAACTTGTGGACCGTCCGGTATGACCAGCGGGATCTGCGGCGGGTGTTCTTCCTTGACCGGAACGGCGTCTACCAGCCGCTGACCTGGGTGGGCGCGAGTCGGCACACCCCGTGCTTCAACGACCGGCACGCCGCCGCCCTCACCTCACTGCGGACCAAGCGCGGCATCAGCGTGCTGGACCAGGAGGCTCTGGCCGAGATCCTGCTCACCGAGATCCTCGCGGTGCACGAGCCGGTCGCTGACTGGCCGACCCTGTCCGGCACGGCTCGCAAGGCGATCCGGGACCGCAGCCGCCTTCAGCGGCAGGAGCAGATGGTCGAGCGGGACCAGGCCGCCTCCGGGGTGGTCCGGTTCGCCGACTCCTTCGACGACTCCGACGAACCGGAAGAGTCGCTGAAGCCGACGCGGCAGCCAGCACGGCCGGTCTCGCCGGTCACCGCGCTGGACACCGCCCGCGCCCGCAAGAACGCCACCCAGGTCCCGCCGGAAGAGCAGGACGGCGTGCAGGCCGCACCTCGCCTCGGCAGCGGCATGAAGGCGATGTTCGGGTTCGACGCCGCCGCCCTTCAGGCCGCCCGCGATGCCGCCCAGAACGCGGCCGAGACCGGCAGCGACCCCAATGACGATCCGAGGGTGACCGACGAAGGAGACGAGGAAGCGTGACCAGGACCGTGCCCGCACCGCCCGACGAGTGGTCCGCCGACCCGCCGCCCCGCCAGGAGATCACGACCCTGGACGGCTGGCAGCACTACGTCGAGCACCGCGAGGACTATCGGGCGCCCGCGCTGTTGACTCGGGCCGACTACGACCGGCTGCCCGAGGGGCACCGGGGCCTGTACGACATGGCCCGCGAGACGGCGATCGGGAACCTGCCCCGCCACGAGACCCCGATGGGCCAGGCTCTGATGAACAAGATCGCGCTCACCCTGCGGGCGAACACCGTCAACACCGCGCCAGGCGTGCGCCCAGGCATGTTCGTATCCGCGGACGCCGGACTTGGGAAGAGCACGCTCGTCTGCGAGATCGCCGCCAGGTTCGACGAGGCCCAGCGCCAGCGGGCGCAGTTCTTTCCCAGCATCGCCGGAAACCGCGACCGCTGGGTTCCGGTCGCGTGGCTGAGCATCGGTTCGGAGGTGACGATCAACGGCTTGTGCCGCGACCTTCTCGGCTTCTACGGCGAGGTCCCGCCCAAGCGCGCCTACGGGCCGGAACTCACCGCCCGCGTCCGGAAGGTCATGGTCGACTGCGGAACGCTCCTGCTGGTCCTCGACGACATCACCCGGCTAAAGATGCATCGGGAGGCCGACCAGAACGCCGCCGACTTCATTCGCTCGTTGATGGAGACCGGTGCCACCATCCTCGGGATCGGCGTCGACATCCCAGGCTCCGGCCTGCTCAACGAGGGTCAGGCGAGCACGCGGCGCCGCCGTCTCCTCACGCAGACCCGTGCGCGGTTCACCGTCCACAGCCTGGGCTCCTTCACCGACGAGACCGGCGACGCCTACACCCGGTGGCTTTCCCACCTGAAGGCCGTCGAGGAAGACCTGCCGCTGCTGGACAAGGCCCCCGGCATGCTCACCGACGGCGACACCCCGGCCTACCTGCTGCGTCGCACCCGCGGCGTCGTCGGAACCCTGACTCGCCTAATGACCGAGGCATCCCTCGCGGTCCTCGGTCAGCGCCCCACCGGGCCTGGCACCGGCGAGTACCTCACCCGCGAGATCCTCGACTACATCACTCTCGATGACGCAGCCGAGAATCAGGGCCTGGCCGAACCGACCGAACTGAGCCCGCGGGCGAGCGCCCGCCGGACTCGCCCCCGTAACGGCGCCTTCAACGGGAGGCGCGCCCGCGACGGTGCCGCTTGACGGCCGTTGTGACGGACGCGGCGCCGCGTCCGCTGCCGCGCAGCCTCGCCCCGCACCCAAGCGAGACCCTCAGCGGTTATCTGCTCAACCTCGCGCACCGCCTCGGCTATCGGCCCATCGACCTAGCTGTACTGACCAGAGACGTTGGTCGAGGGCATGTGATCACGGGATCTGACTGACTGATCTTGTGGAGGGAGGACCTCCGGACGTGGAGTGGAGCTGCTGAAGGCACCCACCCACACAAACCCGGAGGTCCTCGTGGCCCACGCTAATGCCGCTCTGACTCCACGCCAGCGTCTGCGCCTGGCCCGCGCGGTGGTGGAGGACGACTGGACGGTCTCCTACGCCGCCGCGGTGTTCCAGGTCGCCTATCCGACGGCGAAGCGCTGGGTGGAGCGCTACCGCCAGGCCGGGCCGGCCGGCATGGCCGACCGCAGCTCCCGCCCGCACCGCAGCCCCCGGCGCACGCCGCGACCGCTGGTCCGGCGGATCGTGCACCTGCGCTGGCGGCACCGGCTCGGGCCGGTGGAGATCGGCGCCCGGCTGCGGGTACCGGCCTCCACGGTCTACGCGGTGTTGCGCCGCTGCCGGCTCAACCGCCTGTCCCACATCGACCGGCGCACCGGCGAGCGCGTCCGCCGCTACGAGCACGAGCGGCCCGGCTCGCTACTGCACGTCGACGTCAAGAAGCTGGGCAACATCCCCGACGGCGGCGGCTGGCGCTACGTCGGCCGCGCCCAGGGCGGCAAGAACCGGGCAGCAACCCCGGGCAAGCCCCGCAGCAAGCGCCGCGAACCGCTGCTGGGCACCGCGTTCGTGCACACCGTGCTCGACGACCACAGCCGGGTCGCCTACGCCGAGATCCACGACGACGAGACCGCCGCCACCGCCATCGGCGTGCTGCGCCGCGCGGTGGCCTGGTTCGCCGCCCGCGCCGTCACCGCCGAGCGGGTGCTGAGCGACAACGGCTCGGCCTACCGCTCCCACGCCTGGCGCGACGCCTGCCTCGAGCTCGGCATCACGCCCAAGCGGACCCGGCCCTACCGGCCACAGACCAACGGCAAGATCGAACGCTTCCACCGCACCATGGCCGACGGCTGGGCCTTCCGCCGGATGTTCCTCAGCGAACTCGCCCGCCGCCAGGCCCTGCCCGGCTGGCTGCACGAGTACAACCATCACCGGCCCCACACCGCGATCGGACGCCGCCCACCGATCACGCGACTGACCAACCTGTCTGGGCAGTACACCTAGCGCACCGCATCGGCCTGGAGCACACCGCCACCGCCGGAAGCATCGACACCACCTTCGGCGTCGCCCTCCCTACCGACATCGCCGGTCGGTTCGCGCACGCCTGCAACCTGACCGCCACCGAGGCAGTCGGGCTGACGCTGGCCCGGTGGGACGGGCTGCTGTTCGACATGACCACACCGGGAAAGGCAGCCCGCACGGCGCAGGGCAACGGCTGGTTCGTCCCCACCCTCACTCGCGCCTGCCCGCAATGCCTCGCCGACGTGGATCCACAGGCCCCGGACCGCGTTACCTGGCAGGCCGCCTGGAAGACGCCGTGGGCGGTGGCCTGCACCCGCCACGGCATCCTGCTGGAGGACACCTGCACCGGCTGCGGTCAACCGTTCGGCGCTACTGGCACCCGGATCCCCAGCCTGATACCGAACGCGGCGTTCGAACCGCTGCACCCCGCCGCCTGCCGCGCCCGCCCGACCGGCTCAGGGACCCTCTGCGGACATCGGATCGATCACCTGGACGCGCGTACCGCCCCGCACCTGGTTGTGGCGCTCCAGGAGCGTCTGGACGGGCTCCTCGACGGCAGCCGCACCCAGGCATGCAGCCTCGGTGTCCCGGTCAGCGCCGCTCAGTACCTCCGCGACCTCCGCGCGATCGCCGTCCTCCTTCAACTCGCCGACCACCGCCGACCACTGGCGCCCCTGCCGAGTGAGTTCACCGAGGCGCTCGCCGCCCACCTGGACGCCCGCAACGAGCGCCGTGCCACCCGCCGCGAGAACGACCGCACCGACCGGACCTGGACCGAACCGCCCACCAGCACCCACGTGCTTGCATCGCTGCTGCACCAGGCCGCGGCCGTCCTGGACCTGCCAGCACCCGAAGACGCCCGCGGGCTGCTGCCACCACTGGTCGAGGCCGCCAACGAGCGAGAGCGTCTCGCCTGGGGCCGCATCCGCTCCGCCGCCCAACCCTCCGACGGACTCTTCCGCTACTTCGCGCCCAACCGGTCGGGCACCTTCAGCGTGCACATGCTGCGCGCGGCCTGCACCGCCACGCTGACGATCACCAGCGACCAGGCCCCGGCCTACCTGGAGCCCGAGCGCTACGAGCGGTGGTTCGCCACCTTCGACCCCTCCGAGCAACGCAACATCCGCCGGGCCGTCCCGATCGCCATCACCCAACTCGTCGAAGACTGCGACCTCGACACCGCCGCCGACCGGCTCGGCACCCCACGGGTCAGTGCCCAAGCCGCCCTCATCCGCGCCGGACGGGCCTGCAAGCGCACCGACCGGGACGACGAGTTCCGCAGGCTGATCGGCCTGGCCGCCGAAGACCTTCAGGCCCACCCAATCGACTACGGCCACCGCCGCCGCCACCTCAACGCCGCCTGGAACATCCCCGAGCCCGACTGGCAGCACCTGCGCGAGGCCATGCTTGCCGCCCGCGTCGCCCGCAAGGACACTCCCTGGGAACAGCGCCGCACCGATCTGCGCATCTGGCTGTGGAGCGAGATCACCAGCGGCGACCCCGCCCTCGCGCCCATGATCCAAACCGAGTCGGCAGCCCGCCGCTCGACCGACCTCGCCATCTCCTCCTACAGCACCCTGCGCCGTCGGGCGGTCCCCGCCCTGGAACAGATCGTGACCAAGTACGCCGAAGGACTCGCCGCGAGCATCGACGCCCACCGTCCTGATCGGGACAGGGCGGCGACCGACCTCCCGTTCAAGCGCAGCCTGGACAGCCCAGCAGCCTGACTCGGATTAGCGGCGCCGGGCGGCGGTCATGGGCAGACGCTCCGCGCGTCCAGCAGGTTGAACCCGTTCGCCAGGAGACCGTGGGCGCATAGGTAGGGGTTGGCCAACGCCTCGATGCTGCCGCCCGCCTCGAACGGCGCCACTCCGTCGCTGTCCGGGCCACCGGCCTGCCGAGTCCCAGGCTGACCGAAGACAGACCACGCAAGTCCATGCGCAGCCGCCGACCCGCGACGCCACTCAACCTTGGCGGCCAACGCCATCTCTGGCCGTCCCCACGTTGCATCGGCCGCCAGTCCAATGGTTCTGGTGGCCTCGAACGCCGACTTCTGTTCGTCCGCCGCCCGCTTCTGAGCGAGTTCGGCGAGACGCTGCTCAACGAGCCTCTTCACGCCTTCGGTGTCAGCGTCCGGACCTGGAGGCAGGTCCTGTAGATCCCGGAGAAACTTCCGGAACTCGTCGTACACGTGCCGCGTCAGCGTCCGAGCGTTGCTTATCCGGTCTTCACGCTCGTCCGGTGCCAGTATCCAGACCACCTGGGCCGCTGCGAGCGTTGCGGTTCGGATCAGCGACGCCTGCGCGAACGGAAACAACTGCCGAGCGTCGATGTGAACCCGGACCGCCTGGAGGTGGTCTCGCGCAGCAGCCAGCCCTGACACCGCGACCTGACTCATCGGGAAGACCGGCCAATCCCGGTCATCCTCGGCGAGGTCGCTCCCCGGCTCCGGGAGATGCACGTCGGCAAGGCGCTGTCCCCACAGGTCCAGATCCCCGAAAGTCTCACGAACCTGGTCTAGGGGACTACCGCTCACTGCTCAAGCCTCCTGGCTCCAGCGGTGGGGCGCGCCGGTCCTGTTCAACTGTGGTGTCCAAGAAGTGCGGTCCTGCTCAACTGTGATGTCCAATGCGCGTCCTGCTCAACTGTGATGTCCACCGCGGGTCCTGCTCATCTGTGGTGTCCAAAGCGACGCCAAGAGGGGCTGACCGAGGCTAGAACCGCAGGACGCGCTGCTCAACTGTACTGTCCACCGACGCTTCTGCTCACCTTCGGTGTCCATTGCTCAACTATCGAGTCCAGTCACACGTCAGGCGATGTCGGCGAGCTTGGTGCGCAGGTGCAGCACCGCCTTGGTGTGCAGCTGGCAGATCCGGCTCTCGGTGACGCCGAGGACGCGGCCGATGTCGGCCAGGGTCAGCCCCTCGAAGTAGTACAGGCTGACCACGACCTTCTCCCGCTCGGGCAGCTGCTCGACCGCGCGGGCCAGCATCTGGCGGGCCTCGCCGTGCTCGGCCATGGCCTGCGGGTCCAGCGCGCTGGTGTCCTGCAGCGTGTCGACCAGGCGCGGGGCCCCGCCCTCGTCGTCCGACAGCAGCTCGTCGAGGGCGACGACGTTGACCAGAGAGAGCTGGCCGAGGAACTTCCGGACGTCCTCGACGTCCATCTCCATCTCCGCGGCCACCTCCTCCTCGGTGGGGCTGCGCTGCAGCCGGCTCTCCAGGGCCGCGACCGTGCGCTCGAACTGCCGGGCCCTCATCCGCACCGACCGCGGGATCCAGTCGGTGCTGCGGAGCTCGTCGATGATCGCGCCGCGGATGCGCGCCATCGCGTAGCTCTCGAACTTGACCTCGCGGGAGGGCTGGTACCGGGTGATCGCGTCGATCAGGCCGAAGGTGCCGTAGGAGACCAGGTCGGCCTGCTCCACGTGCGCGGGCAGGCCGCTGCCGACGCGGCCGGCGACGAACTTCACCAGCGGCGCGTAGTGCAGGATCAGCCGGTCGCGCAGCTCGGGCGCACGGTCGGCGACGTAGCCGGACCACAGGTCGGCGAGGACGGCGTCGGCGTCGTCCGGGGTGTCGTGCAGCCGGTGGATGGCGGCCTCGGTCACGGTCTGCGCTCCCGACGGTCGGAGGCACCGGTCAGGTGTCCTCGGGATGGGCACGGGGTGGTGCGCGATCGGGTGGCGCGCACGCCAACTGTGTCAGACACGCGGAGCACTCCGGTCAGGCGCGCGGGTGTGCACGGGCGTGCACGGCCCGGAGCCGGTCGACGGTCACGTGCGTGTAGAGCTGGGTGGTGGCCAGGCTGGCGTGGCCGAGCAGCTCCTGGACCAGCCGCAGGTCCGCGCCGCCCTCGAGCACGTGGGTGGCCACCGAGTGCCGCAGCCCGTGCGGGCCGATGTCGGGGGCGCCCGGCGCGGCGGCCACCGCGGTGTGCACCGTGCGGCGCGCCTCGCGCGGGTCCAGCCGCCCGCCGCGCACGCCCAGCAGCAGCGCCGGCCCGCAGCGCTCGGTGGCCAGGGCCGGCCGGCCCCGGGTGAGCCAGGCGTCCAGCGCCCGCTCGGCCGGGGCGCCGTAGGGGACGGTGCGCTCCTTGCGGCCCTTGCCGAGGACCCGCAGCAGCCGCCGGGCGCGGTCGACGTCGTCGACGTCCAGGCCGACCAGCTCGCTGACCCGGATGCCGCTGGCGTAGAGCAGTTCGAGGACGACGGCGTCGCGCAGGCCGACCGGGTCCTGCGCGCCGGCGGCGGAGTCGACCACGGCCCGGGCCTGGTCTGGGGCGAGCACCTCGGGCAGCGTGCGGTGGGCCTTGGGGCTGACCAGGCGCAGGCCGACGTCCTCCGGCGTCCGACCGGTGCGCCGCAGCCAGCGGGTCAGCGACCGGGCGGCCGCGGCGCGTCGGGCGATGGTGGCCCGGCCGGCGCCGCGGGTGCGGTTGTGCGCCAGCCAGCTGCGCAGCGCGGCCAGGTCCAGGTCCTCGATCCGCGTGCCGCCGCGCCGCACGAGGTGTTCCAGCAGCCAGGTCGCGTCACCCACGTAGGCGCGCACGGTGTGCGCGGAGAGGTCGCGCTGCCAGCGCAGGTGCTCCTCGTAGGCCGCCAGCACCTCCGCCAGCGCCGGCGGCAGCGCGGCCCGCACGTCGGCGGTGCGAGCGGTCACCTGCACACGGTCGGACGCGGTCCACCGCGGGTCAAGCCGAAGCGCCGACCCGGCCGTCCGCTCACGCCCTCCCCGGGGTCCGCGTGCGGGCCAGCCGCCACCCGGCGTCGGTGCACTCGACCAGGTCGGCGAGCTCGAGCACGGGCAGCACGCGGAGCACCTCGAGGACGTCGCAACCGGCCACCCTCGCCAGTCGCTCGGGGCCGACGGCGTTGCGGACGGGGCAGGCGTCGAGCACCCGGACGGCGAGGTCGGACAGCCCGTCGCGCGTGCCGGTGGGGCGCTCCGGCGGGTCGGCGAGGTCCTCCCCCAGCCGGCCGACCGTCTCCACCACGTGCGCGGCGCCACTGACCAGGACGGCACCCAGCTCGGTGTCGCGCAGCAGCTCGTGGCAGCCCACCGACATCGCCGAGGTGACCGGCCCGGGCACGACCATGAGCTGCCGCCCCAGCCGCTGCGCCCGCCGGGCGGTGGCCTGCGCGCCGGACCGGGCCGCAGCCTCGACCACCACCGTGCCGCGGGTGAGCCCGGCGATGAGCCGGTTGCGCACCAGGAAGCGGTGCCGGTGCGGAGCGGCGCCGGGCGGCCACTCGCTGACCAGCAGGCCGGACTCGGCGATGCGGTGGAACAGCGCCCCGTGCGCGGCCGGGTAGGCCCGGTCCACGCCGCAGGCCAGCACCGCCACGGTCGGGCCGTCAGCGGCGAGCGCACCCCGGTGTGCGGCCGCGTCGATGCCGAACGCCCCGCCGGAGACCACCGTCCAGCCGCGCTCCCCCAGCTGGTGGCCGAGCTCGGCGGCGACGTGCTCGCCGTAGGCGGTCGAGGCACGGGCGCCGACGACCGCCACCGACCGCTCGGCCAGCTCGTCGAGCCGGGCGGGACCACGCACCCACAGGGCCACCGGCGGCACGAGGGAGACCGTGCGCGCCGGGTGGTGCTGCGGCTCCTCGGGTTCCCCGGCGGTGGCCAGCGCCAGGCCGTGCAGCGGGCCGCCCGGCCACTCGTCGTCCTCGGGGACCACCAGCCGCGCACCGCACCGCTGCGCCCGCAGCAGATCGGTCAGCGAGGCGTCCTGCCCGGCCCGGGCGCCCACCAGCGCCTGTACGGCGTCCGGCGCCCGGCCGGCCCGCAGCCGGCGCACCGCCTCCACCGGACCGGCGTCCTCGACGAATCGCCAGAAGACGACGCTGCCGGGCTCGGCCGCCCGGCTCAGCCACGCGCGGGCGCGGCGCACCGCGGGGCCGGCGGTGCCGTCGACGCCTCCCGGCTCCACCAGGCCCTGCTCCATGTCCTCGTCGAGGCCCGGGACGGCGGTCATGCGGCGGTCCGCTGCAGGCGCAGGCCGAGGGCCTCGGCGACGTCGTCCGCCGCCGGGACCGTCCGGCCGGCCAGGTCGGCGAGCGTCCAGGCCACCCGGAGCACGCGGTCGTGGCCGCGGACCGACAGCGCCCCGCGCTCCAGGGCACGCTCGACCAGCCGCAGCGCCGGGCGCGGTGGTGACCACCGCTCCCGCAGCAACCGGCCGGGGACCTGGCTGTTCACCGCCAGGCCGGTGCCGTGCAGTCGGGCCGCCGCGGCCTCCCGGGCGCGGGCGACCCGGCCGGCGACGACGGAGGTCGGCTCGGGGGCCGCGCCCACCTCCAGCCAGGCGGCCCGGGTGACCGCAGGGAGGTCGACGCGCAGGTCGATGCGGTCCAGCAGCGGGCCGGACAGCCGGGTCTGGTACCGCCGGCGCTCCAGCGGGCTGCAGGTGCAGGCGGTGTCCCCGGCGGCGCTGGCGCACGGGCAGGGGTTGGCCGCCAGCACCAGCTGGGCGCGGCACGGGAAGGTGGCCGCACCGCTGGCCCGCGAGATGGTCACCGACCCGCGCTCCAGCGGCTGGCGCAGTGTGTCGAGCACCGCCCGCGGGAACTCCGGCGCCTCGTCCAGGAACAGCACCCCGCGGTGGGCCCGGCACAGCGCGCCGGGGCGGATCAGCCCCGACCCGCCACCGACGAGTGCGGCCATCGTCGCCGAGTGGTGCGGGGCCTCGAAGGTCGGGCGGGTCACCAGTGGGGAGTCCGGCGGCAGCGTCCCGGCGACGGAGTGGATGGCGGTGACCTCCAGGGCCGCTTGCTCGTCCAGCGGCGGCAGCAGCCCGGGCAACCGCTCGGCGAGCATCGTCTTGCCGGCTCCGGGGGGCCCGCTGAGGAACAGGTGGTGCCCGCCGGCGGCCGCGACCTCGACCGCGCGGCGGCCGACCGGCTGGCCGACGACGTCGCCCAGGTCCGGGCCCGGGGGCGCCGGGGGCAGCGGGCCGCGGGTGTGCCGGGGCAGCGGCGCCCGCCCGGTCAGGTGGGCGACGACCTCGGTGAGCGTGCCGGCGGCCAGCACCTCGACGCCCTCGACCAGCGCGGCCTCCCCGGCGTTGCCCGTGGGCACGACCACCGTGGGGTGCCCGGCGCGGGCGGCGGCGAGGACGGCGGGCAGCACACCGCGGACGGCGCGCACCGAACCGTCGAGCCCGAGCTCCCCGACCAGCACCAGCCGGTCCACCGACGCCGCCGGCACCGCGCCGTCGGCCGCGAGGACGGCGGCGGCCAGTGCCAGGTCGAAGCCGCTGCCCTGCTTGGGCATCGAGGCCGGGGACAGCCCGATGGTGATCCGGCGCATCGGCCACCTCCCGCCGGCGTTGACCACCGCCGCCCGCACCCGGTCCACCGACTGGCGCACGACGGCGTCGGGGAGCCCGACGAGCACCACGCCGGGCACGCCGGAGGACAGGTCCACCTCGACGTCGACCATCGCGCCGTGCACGCCGGCCAGGCCGACCGACCAGGTCCGCGCCAGCGTCACGAGAACGCCGCCCGCAGGTGGGTGACCAGGGCCGGTCGGCCGGCGCGCACCAGCACGGCGACGACGTCGAAGCGGAGGTCCGGCGCGTGCTCGTCGTGCGCGGCCAGCCACCGCTGGGCCAGCGTGCGCAGCCGGCGCTGCTTGGCGTGCCCGACGGCCTCCGCGGGGTGCCCGAAGCCGACCGCGCGGCGCGTCTTGACCTCGCAGAAGACCAGCGCGTCGCCCTCGCGGGCGACGATGTCGAGCTCGCCCTCGCGGCACCGCCAGTTGCGGTCGAGGACCCGCAGGCCGCGGTCGGTCAGGTAGGCGGCGGCGATGCGCTCACCGTGGGTGCCGAGGTCGGATGTGGTGGACACACCGCGACCGTCGTCCCACGTGAGGGGCACCCGCCAGGCCCCGCGGCGGTCTGTGGACGGGCGGGGTGCCTGTGGACCGTCCGCAGCCGGGCGTCGCCGCCGGAGGGCAGGGTGCCTGGGGTGACGCGCAGGTCAGGTCAGCCGGGGGCCCTCGGGCAGCTCGAGGTCGGGCTTGTCCAGCTCCTCGACGTTGACGTCCTTGAACGTCAGCACCCGGACGTTGCGCACGAAGCGGGCCGGCCGGTACATGTCCCAGACCCAGGCGTCGGAGAGCTTGAGCTCGAAGTAGACCTCGCCGGCGGCCTCGCGCACCTGCAGGTCCACGGAGTTGGCCAGGTAGAACCGGCGCTCGGTCTCCACCACGTAGGTGAACTGCCGGACGATGTCCCGGTACTCGCGATAGAGCTGCAGCTCCATCTCGGTCTCGTACTTCTCCAGGTCCTCGGTGCTCATCGCGGCTCTCCGGAGACAGGGGGCATGGCCCCATCATCGACCATCGCCGCGGAGCCGGTCAGCTGGAGTCCCCGACCGGCGTGTGCCGCACGGGCCCGCGCCACGTTGACGAACCGCGCGCGGTGCGCCGGGCAGGGCCCGTGACGCCGGAGGGCGGCGTCGTGTGCCGCGGTGCTGTAGCCCTTGTGGACGGCGAAGTCGTACTGCGGCCAGCGCTCGTGCAGGTCCAGCATGATGCGGTCCCGGGTGACCTTGGCCAGCACCGACGCCGCCGCCACGCACGCCGCCACCCGGTCGCCCTTCCACACCGCCAGCGCCGGACGGGCCAACCCCGGGACCGGGAAGCCGTCGGTGAGCACGTAGTCCGCGCCGGGGTCCAGGCCCCACACCGCGCGGCGCAGGGCCTCGATGTTGGTCACGTGCATGCCGCGCGCGTCGAGGTCGGCGACCGGCAGGACGACCACCGACCACGCCTGCGCCCGCTGCACGACCTCCTCGTAGACCCGCTCCCGTGCCGCGGCCGTGAGCAGCTTGGAGTCGGCCAGGCCGGGCACCCGGCCGCGGCGGCCGGCCGGCAGGACGCAGGCGGCGGCGACCAGCGGGCCGGCGCAGGCCCCGCGGCCGGCCTCGTCGGCACCGGCGACCGCGGCGAACCCACGGCGGCGCAGCGCGCGTTCCATGTCCCAGAGCGCGTCGGGCCGGTCCCCGGAGGCGGTCGCGCCGGGGGCGCGCAGCGCCGTCCCGGGAGGTGCTGGGGTGGTGCGGAGGGCCATCGCGGACCGACAGTACGACCCCCGCCACCGGGCGCGGGCGGGGCCCGGGAGGCGACGACGCCACGGGCCGGCCCCTGGGGTCAGAGGGGGGCCGGCCCGTGGACGGTGGGGCGCCGGTCGAGCCGGCGAGCCGGGGGGCAGGGGCGGCCCCGTCCCGAGGCTCGCCGTGAGCCTGCGAACGGTGAGGAGGACGGGCGGCCACCCTGCAGGGTCCCGCGGCGAGCCTGCGAGCCGTGGGGGGCAGGGTGGTCCTTCCTCAGGCCTCGGCGGGGGCCAGGGCGAGGGTGCTGCAGGTGCACGCCGCGGGGGTGCGCGAGGACAGCACCAGGGAGACCGCGTGGGCCCGGTCGCGGGCACCGAGCTTGCGCAGGATCGCCTTGACGTGGGACTTGACGGTGTCCTCGCTGATGAACAGGTTGCGGCCGATCTGGCGGTTGGACTGGCCCTGCAGCAGCTCGTCGAGGACGTCGGACTCGCGGCGGGTCAGCGGCACCTCGGGGGTGAACGGCTTGGCGACCGGAGCGCCCGACGGCTCGACCCGGCGGATCTGCGGGTCCACGACGGTGCGGCCGGCGCGGGCGGCCAGGATGGCCCAGCCCAGCAGGGTCGGCGAGGTGTTGATCATGAGGTAGCCGCGGACGCCGGCGGCCAGCGCCTCGTTCACCACGGCCGGGTCCTCGGAGGTGCCCAGGGCCACGATCGTCACCCGCGGGTACCGGCGGCGCAGGTCGCGGCAGGCGTTGAGGGTGGCGGCGCGGCCGGGACCCAGCTCCACGACCACCGCGTCGGGGCGGGCGGTCTCCACCAGCGTGAGGGCGCGGCGCAGCTCGCCCGGGGTGCCGACCGACTGCATGCCGGCGGTCTCGTTGACCATGCTGACCAGCCCACGGCGCAGGACCGGCGCATCGGCGAGGATGAGCACGCGGGTGACGCCACGGGCGGCGTTCGCCATGGGTGCGGACACGATGGGCTCCATTTCACACATCCGGTGGATCTCTCACGAACTCCATCGGACGGGTGAGATGGGTGCTTGAACGCTTTTCCAACCTTTTCCGGTCTTTTCTCGCGGAACCGATCGGAATGGCGTCGGGTCACATCAGCCCCATCGAATGGTCGTGTCACCCATTCGTGTCGACATGGTGACGCCATTTCCGGCACCACCCGGGGACGACGCGACCCGCACGCCCCGGGGTCGGGGGTGCGGGTCGTCGCAGCGGCAGGGTCGGTCAGTGGGGACGCGAGCGGCGCCGTCGTCGCCAGGCGGTGAGCGGCACGGCCCCCACCAGGCCCAGCGCGTACGGCGCCGCGGCCGCGGCCGGGCCGGAGACCGGCATCGGCCGGGCGGCGGCCTCGGTGCCCTGGATGTCCGGTGCGGCCAGGGTGCCGATCCGGTCCAGCGGCCAGACGATCAGCGCGGCCCTGCCCACGACGTCGTCCACCGCGACCGTCCCGGACCACTGGTCGCCGATGTGGTGCGTGGAATCCGCGGAGGCCGAGCGGTGGTCACCCATGACCCACAGCCGGCCCTCGGGGACGGTGACCGGCCCGAACGCGCGGCTCTCCAGCGGGGTGTTCTCGAAGATGTAGGGCTCCTCGAGCGGCTCGCCGTCCACCGTGACCCGGCCCTCGGCGTCGCAGCACTGCACCGTCTGCCCACCGGTGGCGATGACCCGCTTGACGAAGTCGTCCTCGCTGGGGGGGGCCACCCCGATGGCGCGGCCCAGCCACAGCAGGCTGCTGGCGGCCCAGTTCTCGGGCTCGGCCACCTGCACCTCCGGCGTCCAGCTCTCCGGCCCCTCGAACACGACGATGTCGCCGGGCTCGGGCTCGCCGAACCAGTAGGGCACCTTGTTGACCAGCACGCGATCGCCGGTGCAGCCGGGGCAGCCGCGCAGCGTCTGCTCCATGGAGCCCGACGGGATGAAGAACGCCTGGACGAGGAAGGTCTTCACCAGCAGCGCCAGCACGAAGGCGGTCAGCAGGAGCACCGGCAGCTCACGCAGCAGCGAGCCCTTCTCCTCCTTGCCACCCCGGCGTCCGTGGCGCCCGGAGGTCCCGCTGAGGGGGCCGGTGTCGGCGGTGGACCCGGTCGCCCGGGGGTCCTCCCCCTCCGGGACGACGTCGGCGGGCCCTCCGGGCCGGTTGCTGCTCATCGGAGCCAGCCTACGGCCGCGGGGGACCCGCCGTGGTCGAGCGGGCGCCGGGCCCGCGTCGTGTCAGCGCGCGACGGTCTCGCGCTTCTCCTTGATCTTGGCGGCCTTGCCGCGCAGCTCGCGCAGGTAGTACAGCTTGGCCCGGCGCACGTCACCGCGGGTCAGGACCTCGATCTTCTCCACGACCGGGGTGTGCACCGGGAAGGTGCGCTCCACGCCGACGCCGAAGCTGACCTTGCGGACGGTGAAGGTCTCGCGGATGCCGCCGTTCTGGCGGCGGATGACCACGCCCTGGAAGACCTGGATGCGCGAGCGGTTGCCCTCGATGACGCGCACGTGCACCTTCACCGTGTCGCCCGGGCGGAACTGGGGGATGTCGTCGCGCAGGGAGTCGGCGTCGAGTACGTCCAGGGTGTTCATCGCGGCAGTCCTGTCCTCACGGTCATGTCGGTGCAGTGCGGACGGCAGCCGGCTCCGGCTGTCCGATCCGGGGAGCCGCACTCCGGCGGGGAGTGCGGCGTCGACGCAGCGGTGCGTCCGCAGCAGCTCTCTACTGTGCCACAGCCTCAGCCGGCGAAACGCGGCGGCCCCGTCCACGGTCCGGCGGCCAGCTCCGGCAGCGACGCGGCGAGACCGGCGGGCACGAACACCTCGGTGCTCGCGGCGATCTCCTCGGCGCTCCACCACCGGTGCGGCTGGTCCTCGTGGGCCTCCAGCTCGGTCTGGCCGCGCACGTCCACCCGGTGCACCACGTCGCGGAGCAGGAAGTAGGTCTCCCGCGCGTCCACCGGCTCGCCGAGCAGGGGCGCGACCGCGCGCCGCAGCCAGACCGGGCCCTCCAGCTGCGCCGGCTGCACCACCAGGCCGATCTCCTCGGCCAGCTCGCGCACGGCCGCCGCACGCACCGTCTCGCCGGTCTCGACCCTGCCGCCGGGGGTGTACCAGTACAGGACGGGGCCGGGCGGTGTGGCCAGGTCGCGGAGCCGGGCGCCGAAGAGCAGCACCCGCCCCGCGGGGTCGAGCACGAGCACCCGGGCGGCGGCCCGCACCCGCGGGCGGTCACCCACCCGCGTCGAGGACGGCGCGGTCGGCCTCGCCCAGCGCCCCGTCGGGCAGCGCGGCCAGCAGGTCCGGCCGGCGGGCCGCCGTCCGCCGCAGCGACTCCGCCCGCCGCCACCGCGCGATGGCGGCGTGGTCGCCGGACAGCAGCACCGACGGGACGTCGTGGCCGCGCCAGGAGGCCGGCCGGGTGTAGGCCGGGCCCTCCAGCAGGCCGTCGGCGTGCGAGTCGTACTCCACGGACTCCCGGTTGCCGACGACGCCGGGCAGCAGCCGGGTCACCGCCTCCACCATGACGAGCACGGCGGACTCGCCGCCGGCCAGCACGTAGTCCCCGATCGAGACCTCCGACACCGGCCCGGCCCCCGCCGCCCAGTCGGCGACCCGCTGGTCGATGCCCTCGTAGCGGCCGCAGGCGAAGACCAGGCCCGGCTCGGCCGCCCACTGCGTGGCCAGGGCCTGCGTGAACGGTCGGCCCGCCGGGGTGGGCACGACCAGCCGGGTGCCCGGCGGGCGGACGGCCTCCAGCGCCCGGGCCCACGGCTCGGGCTTCATCACCATGCCGGGGCCGCCGCCGTAGGGGGCGTCGTCCACGGTGCGGTGCAGGTCGTCGGTCCACTGCCGCAGGTCGTGCACGCCGACGGCGACCAGGCCGCGCTCGGCGGCCCGGCCCAGCAGCGACTGGCGCAGCGGGGCGAGGTACTCGGGGAAGATGGTGATGACGTCGACCCGGAACGGCGGGCTCACAGGTCGAGCAGCCCCTCGGGCGGGTCCACGACGAGGGAGCCACCGGCGAGGTCGACGGTCGGCACGATCGCGGTGACGAACGGCACCAGCAGCTCCCCGCCGCCGACCCGGCGGACGACGAGCAGCTCGGCACCCTCGTGGCGGACCGCGTCGACGGTGCCGAGCTCCGCGCCGTCGGGCAGCCGGGCGGTCAGGCCGACGAGCTGGTGGTCGTAGAAGACGTCGTCCTCGAGCGGCGGGAGCTCGGCCACCGGCACGTGCAGCTCGGTGTTGCGCAGCTCCTCGGCGGCCTCGCGGCTGACCACCCCGTCGAGGGCCAGCAGCAGCACCTGGCCGTTCCAGCGGTGCCCCACGACGGTCAGCGGGCCGCGGCCGGCGGGGTCGGTGCGCAGCACGCTGCCGGGGGCGAACCGGAGATCGGGGTCGTCGGTGCGCACCTCCACGGTCACCTCCCCGCGGACACCGTGGGGCCGGCCGATGCGGCCGACCACCACGGTGTCGTCGGGCTCTGGGTCCACGGTGCGGTGCTCGAGGTGCTCGGAGGGGACGGTCAGCGCCCGTCGGTGTCGACGACGTCGACCCGCAGGCCCCGGCCGCCCACCCCGGTCATCACCGTGCGCAGCGCCCGCGCGGTGCGCCCACCGCGGCCGATGACCTTGCCGAGGTCGTCGGGGTGCACCCGGACCTCGAGGGTCTTGCCGCGACGGTTGGTCAGCAGGTCGACCGTGACCTCCTCGGGGTGGTCCACGATGCCCTTGACCAGGTGCTCGAGCGCCTCTTCGAGCACGGACTACTCGGCGGCCGTCGTGGGAGCACCACCGGAGGCCGCGCCCTCGCCGCCGGCACCGGCGGCCTCGGCCACCGTGTCGGCGGGCGACTCGGCCCGCGGGGCGGCCTTCTTCTTCGGGGTGGTGGCGCCGGCGGCCGGCTCCTCGCCTCCGGAGTTGCGGACGGCGTCCTCGTAGATGGCCTTCTTGTCCGGCTTCGGGGCGGCGACGCGCATGGGCGGCGGCGCGGCCTCGCCCTTGAACCTCTGCCAGTCGCCGGTGACCCGGAAGATGGCCGCGACCGGCTCGGTCGGCTGGGCACCGACACCCAGCCAGTACTGCGCCCGCTCGGAGTCGACCTCGATGAAGGAGGGCTCCTCCTTGGGGTGGTACTTGCCGATCGTCTCGATGACCCGGCCCTCGCGCTTGGTGCGGGAGTCGGCGACGACGATGCGGTAGTACGGGGCACGCATCTTGCCCAGACGCATGAGCTTGATCTTGGTGGCCACGGTGGGTGGGGTTCTCCTCGAACGCTGTCTGTCGGTGCTCGCCGGACGGACGCGTGGGGTTGCGCCGGGGCGGAGCCAGGGACACGGCCGGCAGCGGTGAGAGGGCCGCGCACCGCCGTGTTCGACCGACCATGATGCCAGACGGCGCACCGGCGCCGTCCGGCCCCTCGGGCCCGGGCCGGGACCGCGGACCGCAGCCCACTGCTGGACCGGCTCCACCTGGACTGACCTGCCGCTGCCGGCGGTGGCCCACCGGTGCGGGTCCACCGATCCCTCGGTGTCCGGCCGGGCCTCCCGCGCGGCCCGCGGCACGACGCCGTCGCACTACCGGGATCGGGCCGCCGAAGGCTGACGGACGGCGGTCAGCACCGCCGCGGCGGCCTCGGTCACCGGGACCTCCGACCGCTCCCCGGTGGCCCGGTCCCGCAGCTCGACGACGCCCTGGGCGAGCCCCCGGCCGACGGTGACGATGGTCGGCATCCCCAGCAGCTCGGCGTCCTTGAACTTCACGCCGGGTGAGACCCGCGGCCGGTCGTCGTAGAGCACGGTGAGCCCGGCGGCGACCAGCTCGCCGGACAGCGCCTCGGCGGCCTCGAACACCGCCGCGTCCTTGCCGGTGGCCACCACGTGCACGTCGGCGGGCGCGACCTCCCGCGGCCAGACCAGGCCCAGCTCGTCGTGCGTGGACTCCGCGATCGCGGCCACGGCACGGGAGACGCCGATGCCGTAGGAGCCCATGGTGACGGTGACGAGCTTCCCGTTCTCGTCGAGCACCTGCAGGCCGAGGGCGTCGGCGTACTTGCGGCCGAGCTGGAAGATGTGGCCCAGCTCCACGCCGCGGGCCAGCTCCAGCGGGCCGGAGCCGTCGGGGGCGGGGTCGCCGGGCAGCACCTCGGCGGCCTCGATGACGCCGTCCCAGGTGAAGTCCCGGCCGGCGACGAGGTCGAACACGTGCCTCCCCGGCTCGTTGGCCCCGGTGATCCACCGGCTGCCGGGCACCACCCGCGGGTCGACCAGGTAGCGGATGCCGGCCTTGCCCCCGCTGCCGAGCACCTGCGGGCCGATGTAGCCCTTGACCAGCTCCGGGTGGGCGGCGAAGTCGGTGAACGGCTGCACCTCGGCCGGCGCGACCTGGGCCTCCAGCCGCTTGGCGTCCACCTCGCGGTCGCCGGGCAGGCCGACGACCAGCGGTTCGCGGGTGCCGTCGGGGTGCACGAGCGTGACCACGACGTTCTTCAGCGTGTCCGCGGCGGTGTACCCGGCGTCCGGGAACAGCTGCCGCGCCACCGCGACCAGCGTCTCGATGGTCGGGGTGTCCGGGGTGTCCTCGACGTGCGCGGCCGGCAGGCCCTCGATCGGCACCTCGTCCGGGACGACGGTGGTCACCGCCTCGACGTTGGCCGCGTAGCCGCCGGCCGAGCGGACGAAGGTGTCCTCCCCGATGGGGGTCGGGTGCAGGAACTCCTCGCTGCGGGACCCACCCATCGCCCCCGACATCGCCGAGACGATCACGTACTCCAGGCCGAGGCGGTCGAAGACGCGGATGTAGGCCTCGCGGTGCGCCGCGTAGCTCGCGTCCAGCCCGGCGTCGTCGACGTCGAAGGAGTAGCTGTCCTTCATGGTGAACTCACGGCCGCGGAACAGCCCGGCCCGGGGCCGCGCCTCGTCCCGGTACTTGGTCTGGATCTGGTACAGGGACAGCGGCAGGTCCTTGTAGGAGCTGTACAGATCCTTCACCAGGAGGGTGAACACCTCCTCGTGGGTGGGGCCGAGCAGGTGGTCCACGCCGCGGCGGTCCTGCAGCCGGAAGAGGTTGGGGCCGTACTCGGTCCACCGGCCGGTGGCCTCGTAGGGCTCGCGCGGCAGCAGCGCCGGGAAGTGCACCTCCTGGGCGCCCATCGCGTCCATCTCCTCGCGGACGACGCGCTCGACGTTGCGGAAGACCCGGTAGCCCAGCGGCAGCCAGGTGAACCCGCCCGGCGCGGCCCGCCGGATGTAGCCGCCGCGCACCAGCAGGCGGTGGCTGGGGACCTCGGCGTCGGCCGGGTCGTCGCGCAGGGTGCGCAGGAACAGGGTCGACATACGGAGGAGCACCGCAGGAGTCTCCCAGGCGCCCGGCGGCGGCCGCGCGGGAGTTCCCGGCGTCCGGGCTCACCTCCGCGGGTCCGGGCTCACGACCGGCGGTGAGCCAGGACCGGCGACGATCAGCTCACCTGATCGTCGGGGGCGCTCAGGCGACCACGCGGCCGCGCAGCACGATCCGCCGGGGGCGGGCCAGGGTGTCCAGGTCGGTGCGCGGGTCGGCGTCGTAGACCACGACGTCGGCCGGGGCGCCGTCGGTGATGCCGGGCAGCCCCAGCCACGACCGCGCGGACCAGGAGGCCGCGGCCAGCGCCGCCTCGGCGGGGATCCCGGCCGCGTGCAGGGCCCGCACCTCGTCGGCGATCCGGCCGTGGTCGATGCCGCCGCCGGCGTCGGTGCCCGCGAACACCGGGACGCCGGCCTCGTACGCGGCGCGGACGACGGCGCCCGAGGAGGCGTACAGCCGGCGCATCGTGCTGGCGTAGGCGGGGAACCGCTTCTCCCCCGCCGTCGCGAAGCCGGGGAAGTTCGCCACGTTGACCAGCGTCGGGACGACCGCGGTGCCGCGGGCGGCCATCTCCCCGACGAGGTCCTCGGTCAGGCCGGTGCCGTGCTCGACGCAGTCGATGCCGGCCGCGACGAGGTCCGGCAGCGCGTCGGTGCCGAAGGTGTGCGCGGTCACCCGGGCGCCCTCGGCGTGCGCGGCGGCGATCGCGGCGGTGAGGACGTCGGCCGGCCACTCCGGGGCGAGGTCGCCCACGCCGCGGTCGATCCAGTCGCCCACCAGCTTCACCCAGCCGTCGCCGCGGCGGGCCTGCACCCGCACCTCCTCGACCAGCGCCTCGGGCTCGACCTCGACGGCCAGCCCGGGGATGTAGCGGCGGGTGCGGGCGATGTGCCGGCCGGCGCGGAGGATCGTCGGCAGCTCGGGGTCGTCGTCCAGGGCGCGGGTGTCGACCGGGGAACCGCAGTCGCGCAGCGCCAGCACCCCGGCGTCCCGCTCGGCGAGCGCCTGGTCGCGGGCGGCGGCGAGGTCCTCGGTGTGCCCACCGCCCCGCGCGATGCCGACGTGGCAGTGCGCGTCGACCAGGCCGGGCACCAGCCAGCCTCCCCGGGCCACCGTCTCCGCGCCGGGCACCGGGTCGGAGGTGAACCGCCCGTCGCGGACCCACACGTCCCGGTGCTCGCCGTCGGGCAGCACCACCCCGGACAGGTGCAGCCCGGTCACCGGGAGGGCCGCTCGTCCCCGGGCTGGTCGAAGCGCAGCTTGGTCAGGTCGGGCAGGCCCTGGCCCGGCGGCAGGCTCGGCACCCCGCCCGGCAGCCCGCCGAAGGGGCCGCCACCGAACGGGTTGCCGGCCCCCGGCGGCAGCGCCGGCGCGCCCGCCGGCCGGCGGGCCGGACCGCCCCGGGCCTTGCCGCCGCCCTTGCCCTTCCCCTTGCCCTTCTTCGACTGGGCCTGCATCTGCCGCCCGCGGGCCTTCTTCGACATCGGGCCCATGCCGGGCAGGCCCATGCTGCCGGCCATCTGGCCCATCATCTTCTGGGCCTGGGCGAAGCGCTCCAGCAGCTGGTTGACCTGGGTGACGGTGACCCCGGAGCCGTTGGCGATGCGGACCCGCCGCGACGCGTTGATGATCTTGGAGTTGACCCGCTCCTCCGGCGTCATCGAGCGGATGATCGCCGCGGTGCGGTCCAGGTCGCGGTCGTCGACCTGCTTGAGCTGCTCCTTCATCTGCCCGGCGCCGGGCAGCATGCCGAGCAGGTTGGCGATCGGCCCCATCTTGCGGATGGCCATCATCTGCTCGAGGAAGTCCTCGAGGGTGAAGCCCTCGCGGCTGGCCAGCTTGCCGGCCATCTTCTCGGCCTGGTCGGCGTCGAAGGCCTGCTCGGCCTGCTCGATGAGGGTGAGCACGTCGCCCATGCCGAGGATGCGCGAGGCCATCCGCTCGGGGTGGAAGACGTCGAAGTCGGTGAGCTTCTCGCCGGTGGAGGCGAACATGATCGGCTGGCCGGTCACGTACCGGACCGACAGCGCGGCACCACCGCGGGCGTCGCCGTCGAGCTTGGTGAGGACGACGCCGGTGAAACCCACGCCGTCGCGGAAGGCCTCGGCCGTGGTGACGGCGTCCTGCCCGATCATCGCGTCGACGACGAACAGCGTCTCGTCGGGCTGCACGGCGTCCCGGATGCCCGCGGCCTGCGCCATCAGCTCCGCGTCGATGCCCAGTCGGCCGGCGGTGTCGACGACCACGACGTCGTGCATGGTGCGCCGGGCGTGCTCGACGGAGTCCGCCGCGACGCGGATGGGGTCGCCGACGCCGTTGCCCGGCTGCGGCGCGTAGACGTCGACGCCGGCCTGGCCGGCCACGATGGACAGCTGGTTGACCGCGTTGGGCCGCTGCAGGTCGCAGGCCACCAGCAGCGGGGCGTGGCCCTGCGCCTTGAGCCAGCGGCCGAGCTTGCCGGCCAGCGTCGTCTTGCCCGACCCCTGCAGGCCGGCCAGCATGATCACCGTCGGCGACTGCTTGGCGAAGCGCAGCCGCCGGGTCTCCCCGCCCAGGATCTGGACGAGCTCCTCATTGACGACCTTGATGACCTGCTGCGCCGGGTTCAGCGCCGAGGAGACCTCCGCTCCCCGGGCCCGCTCCTTGACCGCGGCGATGAAGGCCCGCACCACCGGCAGCGCGACGTCGGCCTCCAGCAGCGCGATGCGGATCTCCCGCGCGGTCGCGTCGATGTCGGCCTCGGTGAGCCGGCCCTTGCCACGCAGGCCGGTGAAGACCTTGTCCAGGCGGTCGGAGAGGGTCTCGAACACAGCACGTCCTCGTCAGAACTCGCGGGCGCGGCCGGCCGGCCGCTGCGACCGGCTGCTCGGCCTCGGGCGCCCGGGGACCCCGGAGCCGTCGCGCCACCTGGGGCCAGCGTAACCAGCGCCACCGGCCGCCGGGTGCGTGCGCGGGGCCCTCAGGCGGGTCCGGGGCCCGGCGGGCGGTCGCCACGGCCGAGCACCAGGGACAGGAAGTCGCCGACCCGCACGTGCTGCTCCACCGGGTGCCGGAAGCGGCTCTGCGGCACGACGGTGTACCGGTTGCGCCGGCCGATCCGCTGCCGGACGACGTAGCCGGCCTCCTCCAGGTCCCCGACGATCGTCTGCACCGCGCGCTCGGTGATGCCGACCCGCTCGGCGACGTCGCGGATCCGGGCGTCCGGGTCGGCGGCCAGGCTGACCAGCACGTGGCCGTGGTTGGACAGGAAGGTCCACCCGGGTGGGGGCGCGGTCACGGGCAGGACCGTACGGGAGGACCCCCGCCCCCACCGCCCTCCGGCCCCCTGTCGCGCGCTGCTGGTTTCCGGTATCGTCGTTCCTGCGAGGGGAGTACCCGATCGCGCCAGCGACAGCCGCCACCCGTCAGTCCCGGCTCCGGCCCGGGTGGCGCCGGTCCTCCGGGACCGGGGGAGACCTCGCCACACCCGGGAGGCCCCGTGACCCTGCCGCTCGCCCCACCCCCGCGCCCCGACGCACCGTCACCCACCACATCGGCGCCCACCGCACCGGCGCGGGCCCCCGCCCGCACGCCCCGGGCCAACGCGCCCCGCCTGCTGGCCGTCGTGCTGGGCCGGGACGGCGCCGTGGACGTCCTCGACGCCGCCTACGGCCGGGCGCGGGAGACCGGGCAGGAGGTGCACACCGCCGTGCTCCTCCCCCGCGTGCCGTTCACCCTGGACGCCCGGCTGCTGGCCGCCCTGTCCGAGGAGGCCGACCGCGAGGCCGCCGACGTCCTCGCGCTGGCCCGCTCCCGCGCGGCCGCGGCCGGCGTCCCGGCGCGGATCAGCCTGCACCGCCTGGCCGGCCTGCACGGCCGGCGCCGCGAGCGCGTCCTCGACCGCGCGGTCACCCGACTGGCCCGGCGCCTGGACGCCGTCCCGCTGCGCGGGGACGGCGCGTGACCGCCGCCCCGCCACGGGCCGAGTGGCCCACGCCGGAGCAGGTGCTGCTGCTCCAGTCGGTCAGGGCCGACCCGTGCGTCTCGCTGTTGGCCACCACCCGGCCCGCACCGCGGATGACCGACGCGGACGCCGCGACCCTGGAGCGGCTGGCCGCCGACGCCACCGCCCGGCTCGCCGGGCAGGGAGGCGCCGACCTGGCCGGCGCGCTGGCCGAGACGGTCGCCCGCGCCCGCTCCGGGCCGACCGGCCGGGGCATCGCGGTGTTCGTCAACCCGGTCGTCCGCGAGGTCGTGCGGCTGCCGGTGGCCGTCACCGACCGGGCCGTCGTCGACCCGACCTTCGCCACCCGGGACCTGGTCCGCACCCTGCACCGCACGCCGCGGCACCTCGTGCTGCTGCTGTCGGAGCGGGAGGCGCGGCTGCTCGAGGGCGTGGCCGAGGACCTGCGGCCCCCGCCCCGCGCGCCGTTCCCGATCACCGCCGACGACCTGCCGCAGGACGCCTTCCTGCGCCGGGTGGACCAGGCGCTGGGCACCCACCGGCGGCTGCACCCGGCCCCGCTGGTCCTGGTCGGCGCGGAGCGCACGATCACCCGCTTCCGGAAGCTGTCCCGGAACCTCGACCGGCTGGCCGGGACGGTGACCGGGAGCCTGGTGAGCGCGCCGCTGCCGGACCTGGTGCCGCGGGTCCGCGAGGTCCTGGACGCCTACCTGCTGAGCCGGCAGGGCGAGGCGCTCGCGCTGCTGGACCGGCGGCGCTCCCGGGCGGCCGTGGTGGAGGGCATCGACGCGGTGTGGCTGGCGGCGCGGTGCGAGCGGCCGGAGATGCTGGCCGTGGAGGAGGGCTTCACCTACCCCGCCCGGCTGAGCCCGGACGGCGACTTCCTGACCCCGGCCACCGACGTCGACCACCCCGACGTGGTCGACGACCTGGTGGACGAGGTCATCGAGACCGTGCTGCTGCGCGGCGGCTGGGTGGCCCTCGTCGCCGACGGCACCCTCGCCGACCAGGGCCGGGTGGCGCTGACGGTCCGCTGACCGCCCCCCAGGTGACCGGGTGGAACCGGCCCCTCGCAGGGTCCCGCCGCGAGCTCGCGAGCGGTGGGGGGCGAGGGGTCCTTCCTCAGGCGGCGGCGCGGCGGGCCGGGCCGGCGGCCACCCCGACCGGGCTGCCGGAGACCAGCGCCGTCCCGCAGTCGGCGCACGCCCACTCCGGGCACTCACCGCCGTCCTCGGTGTGCCCGTCCGCGCACGGCGGCTGGACGAACTCCCGGTCGGCGTCGCAGGACGGGCAGGGCCACACCCGGCCCTCGGCTGCGGCGACGGCGGACTGGCCGGACATGGCGATCGTCTCCCTGCGGTCGGCGTCGGGACCGGTCCGTCCCGCTCGGCTGCGACCGTCGCACGGGGGTGTGACAGGACCGCGGAGCTCAGGCCGGCGTGTCCCCCCGCCCGGCCACCGCGTCGGGCACGGCGCCGCGCACGGCGGCGGCCAGCGCCGCCTCCACCCGCTCCCGCTGGTCATGGCCGATCGGCTCCCCCGAGGGGTTGTGCACGTAGAAGTGGTCGGCGGCGTCGGCCCCCAGGGTCTCGATCCGCGCCGAGGTGACGTCCAGGCCCTCGGCCGCCAGCGCGGCGGTCAGCCGGTACAGCAGCCCGGCGCGGTCCCCCGCCCGGACCTCCACGATCCCGGTCGCGTCGCCGGTCACCTCGCCGTTGTGCCAGGAGACGCGCGGCGGCGTCGCCCGGGCGGCGTCCTGCCGGTAGTCAGCCTCCCGCTGCCGGAGCCGCTCGGCCAGCGGCAGCGTCCCCTCCAGGGCGGCCCGGACGGCGTCGGCCAGGATCGCGGCGACCGGCGGCCGGCCGAACCGCGGCCGGACGGCGAACACCGCGGTCGCCCGGTCGCCGACGACGTCGACCTTGGCGGCGCGCACGTCGAGCTGGTTGAGCGCCAGCACCCCGGCCAGCCGGCTGAACAGCCCGTGCCGGTCGGGCGCGACGATGGTCACCCGCTGGCCGTCGGCGACGTCCTCCACGCCCACCGCGACGCCCACGTCGGCGGGGTCGTCGGTGCCCACCTGCGGCTCCCCCGGGTGCAGCACCGGCTCGGGCTCGGGCACCGGGGCACCGCCCAGCCGCGCCTGCACGCGGGCCACCAGCGCGGCGACCAGGTGCGCCTTCCACGGCGACCAGGCCGAGGAGCTGGTCGCCGCCCCGTCGGCCTGGGCCAGGGCGTGCAGCAGGTGCAGCAGCGCCGGGTCGTGCCCGATGGTGGCGGCCACCCGCTCGACGGTGGCCGGGTCGTCGATGTCCCGGCGGGTGGCGGTGTCGGGCAGCAGCAGGTGGTGGCGCACCATCGCGGCCAGCGTGGCGACGTCGTCCTCCCCGAAGCCCATCCGGGCGGCGACCCGCGCCGCGATCGGCTCGCCGACCACGCTGTGGTCCCCGGGCCAGCCCTTGCCGACGTCGTGCAGCAGCGCGCCGACCAGCAGCAGGTCGGGCCGGTCGACGTCGCGGGTCAGCTCCGCGGCGGCCGCGGCGGCCTCCACCAGGTGGCGGTCGACGGTGAACCGGTGCCAGGGGTGGCGCTGCGGCAGCGAGCGGACCCGGTCCCACTCCGGCAGCAGCCGGGACAGCAGCCCCTCCTGGTCCAGCTGCTCGAGCACCGGCACAGCCGAGCGCCCGCTGGCCAGCAGCCGCAGGAACGACCAGCGCACCTCCGCCGGCCAGGGCTCGGGTACCGGCGGGGCGTGCACGGCCAGCACCTTGAGGGTGTAGGGGGACAGCAGCAGGTCCGCCCGCGCGGCGGCGGCGGCACCGCGCAGCACCAGGCCGGGGTCGGCGGCCGGGCGGGCGTCGCGGGCCAGCACGACCTCGTCGCCCTGGCGAACGACGCCCTCGGCCAGCGGCTCGCGGTGCACCCGGCGGTACCGGGCGCGGGGACGGCGGACCAGCGCGGCCTCCACCCGCCGCCACGTCTCGTCCGCGACGAAGGCCAGCCGGCGCCCGGCCAGGCTCACCTCGCGCAGCAGCGCGTCCTCGTCGGGGAGGCCGAGCGCGACCGCGACCGGCCGCTGCTCCTGGCGGACCAGCACGTCGGTCGGCCGCCCGGAGCGCCGGCGCAGCTCGTCGCGGACGTCGAGCAGCAGGGCGTAGGCCTGCTCGACCTCGGCGGCCGGCTCGTCGGTCAGCTGCGCCGCGGCCGCCGCCCGCAGCACCTGGCCCTCCCGCAGCCCGCCGTAGGCCTCCTTGAGGTCGGGCTCGAGCAGGAAGGCCAGCTCGCCGACCTGCCGGGCCCGGCCGCGGCGCAGGTCGCGCAGCTGGGGCAGCAGCCGGGACGCCGACTGCCGCCAGCTGCCCAGCGTGGCGGTGCGCAGCGCGGCCGCGAGGCCGGCGTCCCCGGCCACGAAGCGGACGTCGAGCAGCCCCAGCCCGGCCTTGACGTCGGTGGAGGCCACGCCGACCGCCTCGGCGACCGTCCGCACCGAGTGGTCCAGCCGCAGGCCCGCGTCCCAGATCGGGTACCAGACCGCGTCGGCGAGGGCGGCGATCTCCGGGCGTCCCTCGTGCACCAGGACGAGGTCGAGGTCCCCGAACGGCGGGGGCTCCCGGCGGCCGAGGCTGCCCACCGCCACCAGCGCGAGCCCCTCCGTCCCGCCCCGGGCCGGCGCCCCGCCGCGGCGCGGCCGGGCCGGCGGCGTGCCCGCGACGGCCTCGTCGAGCAGCCCGGCGAGCCAGCCGTCGAGCACCTCGGTGCGCCGCGCCCGCGGCAGTGCGGGCAGCGACCCGGTGTCCAGCACGTCTCCCCCTCGCTGTCGGGACCCCGAACGGCATCGGCCGGGGTGGCGGGCCTCCCCGCCACCCCGGCCGTCGGCCCCGTCCCGAGGCTCGCGCCGAGCCTGCGAGGCGTGAGGAGGACGGGGTCCTTCTTCAGAGGGCGTCGGCGCCACGCTCGCCGGTGCGGACGCGCACGACCTCGTCGATCGTGGTCACCCACACCTTCCCGTCGCCGATCTGTCCGGTGGAGGCGGCCTCCACGATCGCGTCGACGACCCGGGCGGCCTCCACCTCCCCGACGACGACCTCGATGCGCACCTTGGGCACGAAGTCCACCTGGTACTCCGCCCCGCGGTAGACCTCGGTGTGGCCGCGCTGGCGGCCGAAGCCCTGGACCTCGCTGACGGTGAGCCCGGCGATGCCGATGAGCTCCAGGGCGTTCTTGACGTCGTCGAGCTTGAACGGCTTGACGATCGCGGTGACGAGCTTCACGCCCGGCTCCTCTCGGTCGGAACGGTGACCCCCCGTGCCTCGGCGGAGGCCTGGGCACCCAGTGTCGCGGCACCCCGCCCACCGCCGCCGCCGAGGGAGTCGAGGTCGTAGCCGGTCTCGGCGTGCACGACCGAGTCGATGCCGGCGACCTCGTCCTCCTCGGTGACCCGGAAGCGCATGGTCCGGGCGATGACCGCACCGATGAGCAGCGTGAGCACGAAGCTGTAGACCAGCACCGCGCCGGCGCCGACGGCCTGCCGCCACAGCTGGTCGAGGCCGCCGCCGTAGAACAGGCCCTCCACACCGGCGGTGGCCGTGGCGGAGGCGAACAGGCCCACGGCCAGCGTGCCCCAGACACCACCGACGAGGTGCACGCCGACGACGTCGAGGGAGTCGTCGTAGCCGAGCCGGTACTTCAGGCCGACGGCCAGGGCGCAGACGACGCCCGCGACGAAGCCGATGGCGATCGCGCCCAGCGGGGTGACCGCCGAACAGGCCGGGGTGATGGCGACCAGGCCCGCGACGACGCCGGAGGCGGCCCCCAGCGAGGTGGCGTGCCCGTCGCGCACCTTCTCCGTGGCCAGCCAGCCGAGGGTGGCCGCACCGGTGGCGACCAGGGTGGTGACGACGACCTCGGCGGCCTGGCCGTTGGCGGCCAGGGCGGAGCCGGCGTTGAAGCCGAACCAGCCGAACCACAGGATGCCGGCGCCGATCATGACCAGCGGCAGGTTGTGCGGCCGCATCGGGTCGCGGCCGAAGCCGCGCCGCCTGCCGAGCACGAGGGCGAGCGCGAGGCCCGCGGCGCCGGCGTTGACGTGCACCGCGGTGCCACCGGCGAAGTCGATGGCCAGCAGGTCGTTGGCGATCCAGCCACCGGTCTCGGACTCCGCGCCGTCGAAGGCGAAGACCCAGTGCGCGACGGGGAAGTAGACCAGCGTCGCCCAGACCCCGGCGAAGACCATCCACGGGCCGAACCGGGCCCGGTCGGCGATCGCGCCGGAGATGAGCGCGACGGTGAGGATGGCGAACATCGCCTGGAAGGCGACGAAGGCCATCGAGGGCACCGTGAAGACCAGCTCGTCGGCGGCGAAGGAGCCCTCGAGCCCCGCGGTGCCCATCAGCGCGGACAGCCCGAAGAACTCCAGCGGGTTCCCCAGCAGGCCCCCGCCGACGTCGTCCCCGAAGGCCATCGAGTAGCCGTAGAGCACCCACAGCACGCTGACCAGGGCCAGCGCGCCGAAGCTCATCATCATCATGTTGAGCACGCTCTTCGCGCGGACCATGCCGCCGTAGAAGAGCGCCAGACCGGGGGTCATGAACAGCACCAGGGCGGCGCTGACCAGGACCCAGGCGGTGTCGCCGGTGTCCACGGCAACCTCCTGACGGATCGGTGTGGCCGGCGTCGGACGCGGCCACGGGGCGGGGCCGGGCGACAGCGCCCGGGCGGCGGTGGGCCGTCACCCCTCCGCGGAGGGGCGACGTGGCGCTCACCGTGCCGTCGGCACGTTTCGGCGACCGGCACGGCGCTGTTTCCGTGCCGTGAACTCCCTGCCGCGTGTCCGGCTGTCGTGTTCCGGTCGTGTTGCGCGGGTCCCGGGAGGACACAGGCGCCTCTTGTTGCGAGGGGTGTGCACCTGCGAGGCATGTGCAATAAGGTCGCCGCAGCCGCCCGCCGGACCGGCCGGGGGTGCAGCCGAGGAGGCAGCGTGTCCGTGCCCGCCGTGTCGGTCCCGTTCCCCGCACCGGTCCGCGCCGGCAGCTTCAGCGCGCACGAGCGTCGCTCCGTCGTCGCGATGGCGGGGTTCGTCCTGCTGCTGCACGTGGTCGGCTGGGGCGTGCTGGTCCTCGCCGTGGCCCCGGCCGGGTACCAGCTGGGCAGCACCGGGGTCCTCGGCGTCGGCGTCGGGCTGACGGCCTACATGCTCGGCGTCCGGCACGCCTTCGACGCCGACCACATCGCCTCGATCGACAACACCACCCGCAAGCTGGTCGAGGAGGGCAGGCCCGCGGTCAGCACGGGGTTCTGGTTCTCCCTCGGGCACTCGTCGGTGGTCTTCCTCGCCAGCCTGCTGCTGGTCGTGGGCGTGCGGTCGGTCGCCGGCGTCGTGCAGGACGAGAGCTCCTCCGTCGCCCAGACCCTCGGCCTGGTGGGCACGCTCGTCGCCGGCACCTTCCTGCTGCTGATCGGGGTGTCCAACCTCGGCTCCGCCATCGGCATCGCCCGGGTCTTCGGCCGGATGCGGACCGGCCGGTTCGACGAGGCGGAGCTGGAGCACCACCTGCACAACCGGGGTCTGCTCGCCCGTCTCCTGCGCCGGGTGACCCGGCGGGTCAGCCGGCCCTGGCACCTCTACCCGGTGGGCCTGCTGATGGGCCTGGGCTTCGACACCGCCACCCAGGTCGCACTGCTCGTGCTGGCCGCGGGCTCGGCCGCCTTCGTGCTCCCGTGGTACGCGATCCTCGTCCTGCCCGTGCTGTTCGCGGCCGGGATGAGCCTGTTCGACACCGCCGACGGCGTGCTCATGACCCGCGCCTACGGCTGGGCGTTCCTCAAGCCGGTCCGCAAGGTGTTCTACAACCTGGTGATCACGGTGCTGTCCGTGGCCGTCGCCCTGGTGATCGGGAGCCTGGTCCTCGTCGGGCTGCTCGTGGAGCGGCTGTCCATCGACGCCGGGCCGCTGGCGTGGGCGGCGTCGCTGGACCTGGGGTTCGTCGGCTTCGCCATCGTCGGGTTGTCCCTCCTCGCCTGGGGGGTCGCCGTGGCCGTCTGGCGCCTGGGCCGCATCGAGGAGAGGTGGTCCGGCGAGACGGCGGCCACCGAGGTGGCCTGACCCGGCCCCCCTCGCCGGACGCCCCTCGGTACCCGCTCACGTCCGCGGGCGGTGGTGTGGGATGCGGGAACCGGGTAGTGCGCTGGTGACCAGCACGCGTACCCGAGGGGACGGCACGGTGGCCGCGGACCAGCAGAGCGGGGACGACCGGCCCCCGGGGCGCCGGGCGCCCGCGGACCTGCCGACGCCAGACTTCGCCCGGGTCTTCGACGAGGCGCCGGCGCCCTTCCTGCTCCTGACGCCGGACCTGGTCATCGTGCACGCCAACCGGGCCCGGCTGGAGGCGACCGCGACCACCCTCGAGGACACCGTCGGCCGGCACCTGTTCGACGTCTTCCCGCTCAACCCCGACGACCCGGGGGCCGACGGCGTCCGCAACGTGGCCGACACCCTGGCCCTCACGCGCGACACCCGCCGGCCGGTGACCATGCCGATCCAGAAGTACGACATCCCGCTGCCCGACGGCACCTGGGTGGAGCGGTTCTGGAGCCCGCGCAACGTGCCCATCCTGGACGATGACGGTCGGGTCGTGCTGTTGCTGCACCGCTCGGACGACATCACCGACTACGTCCGGGACCGCGACGAGGCCCGGCAGGAAGCGGCGCGCGGGCAGCACCGGGTCGAGCGGGTGGAGGCCGACCTCTTCGCCCGGACCCGCGAGCTGGAGCGGCTCAACGCCGAGCTGCGCGAGAGCAGCCGTCGCGAGCGGCGCACCGCCGACTCGCTGGCCGGGCTGGCCGCCACCGTCTCCGCCCTCGCCGCCGCCGAGACCACGAGCGACCTGCTCGAGCGGGTGTTCCACCACAGCTGGTCGGCGCTGCAGGCCGAGGTCGTCGCCGTGGCCCTCGCCGGCCCCGGCGGCCTCCGTGTGACCGAGCGCCGGGACGGGCGACCGGTGTCCGCGGCACTGGACCCCGCCTCGCCCCTGCCGATGGCCGTGGCTGCGACGACCGGGGAGGCCGTGCTGGTCGAGGACGCCGGCGCCGGGGACGCGCCGCCGGCCCCTGCACCGGGCACCGGTTCGTGGGCGGCCCTGCCGCTGCGTGCCGGCGGCCGGCTGCTGGGCTCCTGGACCCTCGGCTGGCGGGGACCGCGCGCCTTCGAGGACCACGACGTCCGGGTGCTGGAGGCGCACGCCGCGCAGTGCGCGCAGGCCGTGGACCGGGTGACCCGGCTGGAGGCCGAGCGGCGGCGGGCCCGGGAGACCCGCACCCTGGCCGAGACGCTGCAGCGCTCGATGCTCACCGAGCCGCCCGCACCCGACCACCTGCGCATCGCCGTCCGCTACCGGCCCGCGGCGCGGGAGGCGCAGGTCGGCGGCGACTGGTACGACGCCTTCCTCTCCCCCGACGGCGCGACCACCCTGGTGGTCGGCGACGTGACCGGTCACGACCGGGTCGCGGCGTCGGTCATGGGACAGCTGCGCAACGTGCTGCGCGGCGTCGTGCACGCGCTGGACGCTCCGCCCGCCCGTGCACTCTCCGCGTTGGACCGGGCGCTCCGGGACCTGGGGATGAGCACGCTGGTCACCGCCCTGCTCGCCCGCGTGGAGCAGTCCGCGGCGGACGCGGGCACCGGCACCCGGACCCTGCGCTGGTCCAGCGCCGGGCACCTGCCGCCGCTGCTGCTGGCCGCCGACGGCACGGCCCGGCTGCTGGAGCGTGCGCCGGAGCTGCTCCTGGGCGTGGACCCGGGCGTCCGGCGCACCGACACCACGACCCCGCTGCACCCCGGGGACACCGTCGTCCTCTACACCGACGGGCTGGTGGAGCGCCGGGACGCGGACCTCGACGACGGCCTCGCCCGCCTGGTCGAGGCGGGGCGGGCGCTGTCCGGCGCCACGGTGGAGGAGCTGTGCGACGGGCTGCTCACCCGGCTGGCACCCGAGTACGCCGACGACGTCGCGCTGCTGGCGCTGCACGCCTGCCCGCAGCAGCCGCGCACCGGGTGAGCGGCTGCGGCCAGACTGACCCGGTGGACGACGACCTCGAGGCCCTGCGCGCCCGCTGCGACCGGTCGCTGAGCGGCCACGGTGACCGGCGGGCTGGCGACCTGCTGGCCACCGTCCCGGCGGACACGGCGCTGGACCGCTACGGCGAGGGCGGCGTGGTCGCCGAGCTGGAGGCCGAGGTGGCCGGGGTGCTCGGCCTGCCCGCGGCCGTGTACCTGCCCAGCGGCGTGATGGCCCAGCAGGCCGCGCTGCGGGTGCACGCCGACCGGCGCGCACGGCGCACCGTGCTGTACCACCCGGAGTGCCACCTGGCCCACCACGAGGAGCAGGGCCCCGAGCGGCTGCACGGCCTGGTCGGCCGCCCGGTCGGCGACCGGTACCGGCTGCTGCTGCGCGCGGACCTCGACCGGGTCGCCGAGGCGCCGGCCGCGCTGCTGGTCGAGCTGCCGCAGCGCGCCCTCGGCGGGCAGCTGCCGCCGTGGGACGACGTGGTCGCGCAGGCGCGGTGGGCTCGGGAGCGGAGTGCCGCCGTCCACCTCGACGGGGCCCGCCTGTGGGAGGCCGCGGCCGGGTACGGCTGCTCCCCCGCCGAGGTCGCGGCGGTCTTCGACACCGTGTACGTCAGCTTCTACAAGGTCCTGGGCGCGCTGGCCGGGTGCTGCCTGGCCGGGCCGGCCGACGTGGTCGACGAGGTGCGGGAGTGGCGGCGCCGGATGGGCGGCACGCTGTTCGGGATGTGGCCGGGGGCGGCGTCGGCGCTGACCTGCCTGCGCCGCCGGCTGCCGCTGGTGCCGGCCTACCTGCGGCGGGCCCGTGAGGTCGCGGACGCGGTGCGCGGCCTGCCGGGCGTCACCGTCGTCCCGGACCCGCCGCAGACGCCGGTGCTGCACCTGCTGCTGCGCACCCCGCCGGAGGCGGCCGCCGCGGCCGCCCGCGCGCTCGCGGCCGGGCAGGGCCTGTGGACCGGGGTGCCCGTGGCGACCGGGGACCCGGGCACCGCGCGGCTGGAGGTCGCCGTCGGCGACGCGACGCTGGCGCTGCCCGACGACGACGTGCGTGCGGCCGTGGCGGCGCTCAGCGGCGGGGGCGCCGGGTGAGCCGTCCGGTGCGGCGGTCCGGCCGCTCGGCCAGCGGGTCGGCCGGCAGCAGCGCCGCACCGGCGGCGTGGCCGGCGAGCAGCTTGGCGAAGAAGACCGGCGCGAACCACGGTGCGGCCGCCGAGGGGCCCAAGGCGCGGTCGAGCGCCACCCCGCCGGCCGTGGTGGCCAGGCCCAGCACCCGCCGGAGGCGGCGGTCGCGGGGCACGGTGAGCACGGCGGTCGCCCCCAGCAGGTAGCCGTACAGCGCCAGGGCCCACCGCAGCCGGGCGCGCCGCGGGCCGCCGTCCAGCACGGCGAGGACGACGGGGTGCAGGTGCCCCGCCGAGAAGGCGAGGTGCTGGGCCGGGCCCGTGCCCTCGCGGTGGTACCAGCGGGCGGCCGCCGGGGTGTTGTTGCACCACGCCCCGCCCCACAGGTCGACGGCCAGCACCCGCAGCACCGGGTCCGCGCCCCGGCGGCCCCGGACGTGGCTCCGCGCCAGCAGCGGCGCGAGCACCGCCCCCGCCAGCCCGAGGCCGAAGCTGCCGGCGTTCTCCACCGGGCCGGCCCCGGGGCCGGCGATGCGGTCCCAGACGCCGGGCAGCCCGGCGCGCACCCCGCCGACGGCCACCGCTAGTCCGCCCCGCCGACGAGCGCCTCGGCGAACGCCTCGGGCTCGAAGGGGGCCAGGTCGTCGGCGCCCTCCCCCAGCCCGACCAGCTTGACCGGGATGCCCAGCTCGCGCTGCACGGAGACGACGATGCCGCCCTTGGCCGTGCCGTCGAGCTTGGTGAGGACGACACCGGTCACGGCGACCGCCTGGGTGAACACCCGCGCCTGGACGACGCCGTTCTGCCCGGTCGTGGCGTCCAGGACGAGCAGCACCTCGGTCACCGGCGCGACCTTCTCCACGACCCGCTTGATCTTGCCGAGCTCGTCCATCAGGCCGCCCTTGGTGTGCAGCCGGCCCGCGGTGTCGACGACGACGGTGTCCACCTCCCCCTGGACCCCCGTGCTGGCGGCCTCGAAGGCGACCGAGGCCGGGTCGGCCCCCTCCCGGCCGCGCACGGTGAGGACGCCGACCCGCTCGCCCCAGGTCTCCAGCTGGTCGGCGGCCGCGGCGCGGAAGGTGTCCGCGGCGCCCAGGACGACGCTGCGGCCGTCGCCGACGAGGACGCGGGCGATCTTGCCGCAGGTCGTGGTCTTGCCCGCGCCGTTGACGCCGACGACGAGGACGATCCCCGGCCGGCCGTCGCGGCGCTCCACGGCCAGGCTGCGGTCGAGGTCCGGGCCCAGCACCGCGGTGAGCTCCCGGACGAGCAGCGCGCGCAGCTCCGCGCCGGACGCGGTGGCCAGCACCATCGACTGGGTGCGCAGCCGGTCGACGATCTGCTGGGTGGCGGCCACGCCGACGTCGGCGGCGAGCAGGGTCTCCTCGAGCTCCTCCCAGTCGTCCTCGGTGAGCCGCTCGCGGGCCAGGACGGTGAGCAGGCCGCGGCCCAGGTTGGACTGCGAGCGGGCCAGCCGGGAGCGCAGCCGGACCAACCGGCCCGACGACGGCGGCGGGGTCTCGAAGGTCAGCCCCGGCTCGGGCTCGGCCGGGGGCAGCACGACCGCCGGCGGGGCCTCCGGCTGCACGGCGTCCGGCTCGGCGGTCGTCCCCAGCCCGCTGGCCGTGGACCCCGACGGGCGGGGCGGGGCCTCCGGCGCCGGGGTGGGCGGGCGCGGGCGGGTCAGCGTGGTACCGGTGGCGGCGTCGTCGTCCAGGCGGGTGGTCCGCCGGCCGCGGCCGACGAGGAGGCTGACCCCGAGGACCAGGCCGACGAGCAGGATCGCGATCGCGATCAGCACGAACTCCATGGCCCCCAGTCTCGCAGCCGGGGACCGCACGGCCAGGAGCACTGCGCCACCCCCGGGCGGTGAGACCCTGGGCGGCATGCCGCTGCCCGGCCGGGAGAACCCGGTCCTCCTGATCGGTCCCCTGTTGCGGCACGTCGACCCGGTCTCGGCCACCGTCTGGGTGGAGACCGACCGGCCCTGCGAGGTGCAGGTGCTCGGCCGGCGGGCGCGCACCTTCACCGTGGGCGGCCACCACTACGCCCTCGTGCTCGTCGAGGGCCTGGAGCCGGGCAGCACCACGCCCTACGAGGTGCACCTGTCCACCGACGGCGGCGAGGCACAGCGGGTCTGGCCGGACGCCGCCTCGCCGTTCCCGCCCAGCCGGATCCGGACGCCGGGCCGGCCCGGGCCCTTCCGCATCGCGTTCGGCTCCTGCCGCTACGCCACACCGAGCACGGTCGACGCCGCCGACGGCATCCCGCCGGACGCGCTGGACTGCTACGCCGCGCGGCTGGCCGCCCAGCCGGAGGACGAGTGGCCCGACGCGCTGGTGCTGCTGGGCGACCAAGTCTACGCCGACGAGCTGACGCCGGAGACCCGCCGGTGGCTGTCGCTGCGCCGGGGGCGGCCGGCCCCGGCGGACGCCCAGGTCGACGACTTCGAGGACTACACCCGGCTGTACGCGGAGTCCTGGAGCGACCCACAGGTGCGCTGGCTGCTGTCCACGATCCCCTCGTCGATGATCTTCGACGACCACGAGATGATCGACGACTGGAACACCTCGGCGGCCTGGCGCCGGGAGGTCACCGGCCAGGACTGGTGGACCCGCCGGATCTGCGGCGGCCTGGTCAGCTACTGGGTCTACCAGCACCTGGGCAACCTCAGCCCGCAGGAGCTCGCCGAGGACCGGACCTGGCGGGCGGTCCGCGAGCGGCCCGGCGACGCCGAGTCGGTGCTCCAGGCCATGGCCGAGACCGCCGACCGCGACCCCCGCTCGGTGCGCTGGAGCTACGTCCGGCACTGGGGCGAGGCGCGGATGGTCATGGTCGACAGCCGGGCCGGCCGGGTGCTGGAGGAGTCCGTCCGGGCGATGCTCGACGACGACGAGTTCGGCTGGGTCGAGGCGGCCGTGCGCCGCGCCGTCGACGAGGGCGTCGAGCACCTGGTGCTGGGCACCTCCCTGCCGTGGCTGCTGCCGCACGCCATCCACGGGATCGAGCGGTGGAACGAGACGCTGGTCCGCCGCCACCTCGGCCGGCCGGTCGGCTGGGTGTCCGAGCGGCTGCGCCAGGCGGCGGACCTGGAGCACTGGGCGGCGTTCGGCGACTCCTTCGAACGGCTGGGCCGGCTGCTGGTCGCGGTGGGCCGCGGGGAGCACGGCCGGGCGCCGGCGACCGCGCTGGTGCTCTCCGGCGACGTCCACCACGCCTACGCCGCCGAGCTGGTGGCACCCGACGGCCTGGCCACCCGGGTGCACCAGCTGACCGTGTCCCCGCTGCACAACCAGGCGCCGCACCCGATCCGCGTGGGCTTCCGGATCGGCTGGAGCCGCTGGGCGCGCCGGCTGACCGCCGCGGTGACCCGGCTGACCCGGGTCGCCCCCTCGGAGCTGGACTGGACCAAGCACGCCGGCCCCTACTTCGGCAACCAGCTCGGCGAGCTGGTCCTGCACGACCGCCGGGCGTCCTTCCGGCTATTCGTCAGCGACCGCGACGACGCCGGGCAGGAGCAGCTGCGCCTGGTCGCCGAGCTGCCGCTGTCGGACCCGGTCGCGGCGGAGGTGACAGGCTGAGGCGGTGACCGACGCCCTGCACCCCCGGCCGGCCCCCGGCCCGGACCAGCCGCCGGTCCCCGTCCGGCTGGTCACCTTCAACACCCACCACGGGGTCGGGGACGACGGCCGGCACGACCTGCCGCGGCTGGCCACGGTGCTCGCCGCGGCCGACGCCGACGTCATCTGCCTGCAGGAGGTCGACCGGCACTTCGGCGAGCGCAGCGAGGACGTCGACCAGGCACTGCTGCTGTCCCGGGCGCTGGACATGCAGCTGGCGTGGGGGCCGGCGATCGACCGGCCGCGCGGCGACGGCGGGGGGCGACGCCAGTACGGCAACGCGCTGCTGTCCCGGCTGCCGATCCTCATCAGCGACGTGCACCCGCTGCCCGGTGGTGGGGAGCCGCGCAGTGCGCTGCGGACCATGGTGGAGCTCGACGGCGCCGCGCTGTGGGTGACGACCACCCACCTGTCCACCCGCTCGCCGGCCGAGCGCGGCGAGCAGATCGCGGCGATCGCCGCGCTGCACACCGAGCCGATGGAGACCGGCGTCCTCGTCGGGGACTTCAACGCCGACCCCCGCGCGCCGGAGCTGGCCGCACTGGCCGGGCGGTTCACCGACGCCTGGGAGGTGGCGCCGGACCGCGAGGACCAGGCCGGCTGGCGGTTCTGGCACGCGCGGCACGGGGAGACCCACCCCGCCCGCCGTCCGCACCGACGGATCGACCAGGTGTGGGTGTCCGCCGGTGTCGGCGTGACCCGCGCGCACGTGCTCGACGCCGCAGGCGCCTCCGACCACCTGCCCCTGGTCGTGGACCTGCAGGTGGCCTCCGGGGTCTGAGCGCCGGCTACGCCACCGGCGCCAGCCGGGCCCCTGCTGCCCGTGCGCCCTCCCTCAGTCGCCGGTCCCAGGCGGCGAAGACCACGGCGGCGACGCCGACGGCCTGCAGGCTGGCGAGGTGCACCGCGTCGGCACCCCGCAGGGCGTGCCGACCGGCCAGTTCGCCGGCGCGGGCGGCCACCGCCCCGGTCAGCTCGACGGCCCGGGTCGCCGCCCAGTAGTCCTCCCACGCCGCCTCGGCGCGGCTCCGGTCGGCCGGGGTGAGCCGACGGGCGCGTGCCGCAGCGGCCAGCGCGGCGCGCACCTCCGGGTACGCCAGCCTGCTGGACACCGCGGCGTCGCACCCGTCCCAGAGCGCGGCGGCGAGGTCGCTGCCGTCCTCGTCCACCAGCAGCTTGACGAAGGCGCTGCTGTCGAAGTAGACGATGGCCATACCCGTCGGTCGCGGCCCGTCAGTCGCGCTGCTCGCTCACCAGGTCCGCCACCGGGCCACTCGCGCGGACCCGTGCGGCCCCACGTGCGGCCGGCCGACCGGCCCGCTGCGGTCGGCTCAGCACGCCGTCCTGCACGAGCTGGTCGAGCAGCGGCGCGGAGTCGACGGGGAGCAGGCGGGCCACCGGGGTCCCGCGGTCGGTGACGACGATCTCCTCCCCAGCCCGGGCCCGCTCGATCCAGTGGGACAGCTCCGCCCGCAGGGCACTGATCGCCACGTCCACGCGGTCAGTGTACAAGTCGAACATCCCGATGTGTACACCACGATCCGGAGTGCTCCACGGACGCTCAGGTGCGCGGTTCGCGGCCGGCGGGCTGGCGCGGCTCGCCGAGCAGCGGGTCGGGGGCACGCAGCGGCACGTGACCGGGGGTGTCGGCCGTGACCGACAGCCGCACGCCGTCGGCGACCACGGTCACCGGCCCCTCCCCGCGCACGAGCGTGACGGTGGTGCCCTCCCGGGTGGTCTGCACGCGCAGCACCCGGCCGCGCCAGGTGACCGACCAGGCCGTGCGCGACAGGGCGGCCGGCAGCAGCGGCGCGATCTCCAGCTCCTCGTGGTCCTCCCGCATGCCGCCCAGGCCGGCAACCAGCGCCAGCCACGCCCCGGCCACCGAAGCCAGGTGCAACCCCTCGGCGCTGCCGCCGGTGACGTCGCGCAGGTCGACCAGGGCTGCCTCGCGCAGGTAGCGCAGGGCGAGGTCGGGGTGCTGGGCCTGGGCGCACACGACGGCCTGGACGGCGGCCGACAGCGAGGAGTCCCGGACCGTGCGCGCCTCGTAGTAGTCCAGGTCGCGGGCCACCTCCGCAGGCGTGAAGTCGTCGCGACACCACCACAGCGCCTGCACCAGGTCGGCCTGCTTGAGCACCTGCCGGCGGTAGAACGTGGCGTAGTGCTGGTGCTCCTGGACCGGGTAGCTGTCGTCGTCCTCGAAGTGCCACTCCCGGTAGGCGGTGAAGTTCTCGTTCATCGGGTGCACCTGCAGGTCCCCGTCCCACGGGACGTGCACCGCGTCGGCCGCGGCCCGCCACGTGGCGGTCTCCGCGTCGTCCACCCCGAGCTCCGCGGCGCGCTCCGGCCACCGCCGGCAGGCGTCGGCGGCCCACCGCAGGTTGCGCGCGGCCATCAGGTTGGTGAAGACGTTGTCGTCGACGACGCCGGTGTACTCGTCGGGCCCGGTCGTGCCGAACAGGTGCCAGCGGCCGGCCGCGTCCTCGTGACCGAGCGACGTCCACAGCCGCGCGGTCTCCACGAGCACCGCCACGCCGCCGAGCGAGACGAGGTCGGTGCCCGTGACGTTCTGGTGCAGCCAGAAGGCGCGGGCGACGTCGGCGTTGACGTGCACCGCCGCGGTGCTGGCCGGCCAGTAGGCGGAGACCTCGTGCCCGCTGATGGTGCGCCAGGCGAACGCCGCGCCGTCCAGCCCCAGCGTCGCCGCGCGCTCGCGGGCGAGGTCCAGGGTGCCCGAGCGCCAGCGCAGCAGGCGGGCCGCGGCGTCCGGGCGCAGCAGGCTGAGCGCGGGCAGCACGAAGCCCTCGACGTCCCAGAAGGTGTGCCCGCTGTAGCCCATGCCGGTGAGGCCCTTGGCGCCGACGGGGGCGTCGGAGATGCAGGCGGCGGAGCAGAACAGCTGGAAGACGGCGTAGCGCAGCGCCTGCTGGAGCTCGGGGTCGCCGTCGACCTCGACGTCCGCGGTGGCCCAGAGCTCGTCGAGGACGGCGCGCTGCCCGGCGAGCAGGCCGTCCCACCCCAGGTCTCCGGCCGAGCCCACGGCGGCCGAGGCCTCCCCGACGACGGAGTCGGCGGCGGCGTCGTGGGACCAGCTGTACCCGACGGTCTTGACGATCGTGAGGCTCTCGCCGGGGCCCAGGTCGGCGGCCACCGTGGTGACGACGTGGTGTTCGTCGGCGCGGGTGTCCACCCGTCCGCCGTCGACCCGGTGGCCGACCGCGGCGGCGACCGTGATGCCCGAGCGGCGGGTGCGGGACGCGAGCGCGCCGCCGTCGTCCACGCGGCGGTGCACCTGCGGCTCGAAGGCGGTGTCCAGCACGTCGGCCACCCGCGGGTCGTCGTTGACCACGCCGGTCGGCGTGATCGCGCCGGAGACCAGCTCGGAGCGCACGACGACGTGCGCGGGGCCGTCCACGGCGCGGACCTCGTACCGCACGGCGCACACCGAGCGCTCGACGAGGGAGACCAGCCGCCGCGAGGTCACCTCGATCGTCGTGCCCGACAGGGCGGTCCAGCGCACGCGGCGGTCCAGCGTGCCGGCCCGCAGGTCCAGGGTGCGCTCGTGCAGCTCGGGGCGGACCTCGCGCACGTCGAGCACGACCCCGTCGACCAGCAGCCGCAGCGGCGTGCCGTCGGCGACGGTGAGCAGCGCCTGGCCCTCCCCGGGGTGCCCGTAGCCGCCCTCGGGGTAGGACAGCGGGTGGGTCTCGTACACGCCGGACAGGTAGGTGCCGCGGGTGGCGCAGGGCTCCACCTCGTCGAGGGTCCCCCGGGTGCCGAGGTAGCCGTTGGCGAGGCTGAAGAGGGACTCGGCGACGGCGAGCGTCCCGGGGTCCACGTGCGGCTCGCGGACGGTCCACGGGTCGGTGTCGAGGGTGGGGGCGGCCACGGGGGTCCTCGCGTCGTCGGGGGCGGCGGGCACCGGGGACGGCGTCCCCTCCCCCGTCCTACCGGTCCCCGCCCGACGGCGCGATCCGGGCCGACAGGGGCCGGCGTCCGTTCCGCCCGGCCGCGGCGGTCACGCGGGCTCGGGCTCGCGCAGGCGTTGGCTGATGACGCCGGTGATGCCGTCGCCGCGCATGCTCACCCCGTAGAGGGCGTCGGCGATCTCCATCGTCCGCTTCTGGTGGGTGATGACGATCAGCTGCGAGGTCGAGCGCAGCTGCTCCACCAGGGTCAGCAGCCGGCCGAGGTTGACGTCGTCCAGAGCCGCCTCGACCTCGTCGAGCACGTAGAACGGCGAGGGCCGGGCCCGGAAGATCGCCACCAGCAGCGCGACCGCCGTGAGCGAGCGCTCCCCACCCGAGAGCAGTGACAGCCGCCGCACCCGCTTGCCGGGCGGGCGGGCCTCGATCTCCACGCCGGTGGTGAGCATGTCGCTGGGGTCGGTGAGGTGCAGCCGGCCCTGGCCGCCGGGGAAGAGGACGGCGAACACCCGCTCGAACTCCCGCTGCACGTCGGCGAAGGCGGCGGCGAAGACGTCGTGGATGCGCCCGTCCACCTCGCGGACGACGGTGAGCAGGTCGCGGCGGGTGGCCTCCAGGTCGGCGAGCTGGGTGGCCAGGAACCCGTGTCGCTCCTCCAGCGCGGCGAACTCCTCCAGCGCCAGCGGGTTCACCGTGCCGAGGGTGGCCAGGTCCCGCTCGGCCCGCGCGGCGCGGCGTTCCTGGGTGGCGCGGTCGAAGGGCTCGGCCTCCGGCTCGGGCTCCCCGGCCGCCTGCGCGGCGGCGACCTGGGCGGGGGTGGGCGGCACCGGTGCGGCCGGGCCGTACTCGGCCAGCAGGGTGGGCAGGTCGACGCCGTACTCCTCGGCGGCCCGGCCCTCCAGCCCCTCGATGCGGTAGCGCTGCTCGGCGCGGGCCACCTCGTCGCGGTGCACCTCGTCGGTGAGCCGCTCCACCTCCGCGGTGGCCGCGCGGACGGCGACGCGCACCTCCAGCAGCTCGGCCTCCGCGGCGGTGCGCAGACGGGCCAGCTCGTCGCGCTCCGCGGCGGCCCGGGTCAGGGACGACGCCAGCGCGCCCAGCGCCGCCTCCGCCCCCGTCCGCACCCCGGCGGCGACCCGGGCGCCGCGCTCCCGGGCGAGCTGGGTGGCGGCGGCCCGTTCGCGGGCGGCGCGCTCCTGGCGGGCCCGCCGGCGCAGCGACTCCGCCCGTCCACTGAGCGCCCGGGCCCGCTCCTCGGCGGTGCGCACGGCCAGCCGCGCCTCGGTCTCCGCCTGCCGGGCGGCGGCCGTCTCCCGGCGCAGCCGGTCCCGCTCGGCCGGGTCGGGCTCGTCGGCGACCGGCGCCGCCTGGGCCTCGGCCAGCCGCTGCTCGAGGCCGGCGAGGGCCGTCTGCGCCTGCTCCAGCGCCTGCTCGGCGCGGACCCGGGCCGCTGCCGAGCGCTCGGCCTCCGCGGTGGCCGCCCGGGCGGCGGCGCCCAGCTCGGCGAGCCGCGCGGCCGCGGCCGAGCGGGTGCGGTCGGCCGCCTGGCGGGCGGCGAGGGTCCGCTCGACGTCCGCCGAGCGGTCGCGGGCGGTCTGTCGTGCCGCGGCCAGCCGGTCGGCGAGGTCGGCGGCCCGGGCGGAGGCCGCGGCGAGCTCCCGCTCGGCGTCCTCCACCCGGGCGCGGACCTCCAGCCCCGAGGGCGCGTCGGCCTGCCCGCCGACCGCCCAGTCGGCGCCGACGAGGTCGCCGTCGCCGGTCACCGCCCGCACCCGGGGGTGGGTGGTGACCAGGGTGACCGCGGCGTCCAGGTCGGGGACGACGGCGACGCGGTCCAGCGCGCGGTCCAGGGCGGGCTGCAGCGCCGCGGGGGCCTCGACCAGGTCGCGCGCCCAGCGGGCCCCCTCCGGCAGCCGCGGCCAGCCGTCGCGGGGCAGCGCGGGCAGGCCGCCGGTGACCAGCAGCCCGGCGCGGCCGCCGGCGACGTCCTTGAGGTGCGCCAGCGCCGCCGCGGCACCGGCCACGGAGTCGACGACCAGGGCGTCGGCCATCCCGGCCAGCGCGGCGGCCAGCGGCACCTCCGCGCCGGGTGCGACGGTGACCCGCTCGGGAACCGGCCCGAGGACGCCGGGCAGGCCGGCGGCCAGCACCGCGGCGGCGCCGTCGGCCGGCGCCAGGCCCTGGGCGAGGGTGTCCCGGCGGGCGTGTGCGGAGGCGCGGTCGCGCTCGGCGGCCCGCTCGGCGGCGGCCAGCTCGGTGACCGCCCGCGCCGCCGCGGCGTGCGCGGCGACCGCGTCGGCGTGCGCGGTGACCAGCGCGACGTCCTCGTCGTCGGCGTCGGCCACCGCCGCGCGGCGTTCGGCCAGCCGGTCGGCGGCGATCTCGGCGCGGTCGGCGGCCTCGGCGGCCGCGGCGGCGAGCCGCGCGATCTCCGCCTCCCCCGCGGTGACGCGGGAGCGGGCGGCGGCGACCTGCCCGGACAGCCGCGCCAGGCCCTCCCGGCGGTCGGCCAGGGCGCGGGCCGCGGCGACCCAGGCCCGCTCGGCGGCGGCCAGCGCGGTCTCCCGCTCGGTGCGGGCGGTCACCGCCGCCGCCAGCCGGCCGCGCTCGGCGTCCAGGCCCGTGGCGAGCTGGGCCTCGGTGGCGGCCACCCGCTCGGCCTCGGCGTCCAGCTGGTCGGGGTCGCGGCCGGCGGTGGCCGCGGGCGGGGCGGCGGACAGGTGCCGGTGCCGCTCAGCGGCCAGCTGGGCGGTGCCGCGGAAGCGCTCGGTGAGCGCGGAGAGCCGGTACCAGGTGTCCTGTGCCGCGGCCAGCAGCGGTGCGTCGGCGGCCAGCCGGGTCTCCAGCGCCGACTCGCGCGCCGCCGTCCGGGCCAGCTCGGCCTCGACGGCGGCGCGGCGGGCGCGGGCCGCGGCCTCGTCGGCGACGTCCTGCTCCAGGGCGTCACGCAGCTGCACCAGGTCGTCGGCGAGCAGCCGCAGCCGGGCGTCGCGCAGGTCGGCCTGCACACCGGCCGCGCGGCGGGCCGCCTCGGCCTGGCGGCCCAGCGGCTTGAGCTGGCGGCGCAGCTCGGCGGTGAGGTCGCCGAGGCGGTCGAGGTTGGCCTGCATCCCCTCGAGCTTGCGGAGGGCCTTCTCCTTGCGCCGGCGGTGCTTGAGGACGCCGGCGGCCTCCTCCACGAAGGCGCGACGGTCCTCGGGGCGCCCGGACAGCACGGCGTCGAGCTGCCCTTGACCGACGACGACGTGCATCTCCCGGCCGATGCCGGCGTCGCTGAGCAGCTCCTGGACGTCGAGCAGCCGGACCCTGTCCCCGTTGATCTCGTACTCGCTCTCCCCGGAGCGGTACATGCGCCGGGTGATCGAGACCTCGGTGTAGTCGATGGGCAGCGCGCCGTCGGCGTTGTCGATGGTGAGCGTCACCTCGGCCCGGCCCAGCGCGGGGCGGCCGGCGGTGCCGGCGAAGATGACGTCCTCCATCTTGCCGCCGCGCAGGGTCTTCGCGCCCTGCTCGCCCAGGACCCAGGCGATGGCGTCGACGACGTTGGACTTCCCGGAGCCGTTGGGGCCGACGACGGCGGTGATCCCCGGCTCCAGGCGCAGGGTCGTCGCGGACGCGAAGGACTTGAAGCCCTTGAGCGTCAGGCTCGCCAGGTGCACGGGGTCAGGAACTCAGCCGGGGTGCGCGACTCCGGCCTCGTCCAGAGGCTCGCCGCGAGCTGGCGAGCGGTGAGGAGGACGGGGTCCTCTTTCAGGCGAGCGCGGGCTCGGCGTTGTCGCCGGCGAGGCTGAGCAGCTCGTGGGCGATGGCGGCGTCCCGCTGGGCGCGCAGCTCCTGCAGTTCCTGCTCCAGCCGACGCACCCGGGCCCGCAGGAGGGCGTTCTCCTCGGCTACTCGGAGCTCCGCGGGGGCGACGACGTGACCGAACAGGGCCTTGGCCATGGCGACAACGGCCTTTCGACTGCGTGAGGGGGTGACCTGCGCCCCGTACGACGGTCGGCGCGGTCCTGTGTCCCCAGGGTGACAGGCCCGGACACGCAGGTCAACGGGCACACTCCAGGTCCATCGTGTCAGGCCGGTGTCGCGTTCGTCACGCCGTGGTGAACCCCGCGTCCCCCTGGACACGCTCGTCACGGACGTCGACTCCCGTCACCGCGCCGGGCGCGTCCGGCCCGTCCAGGTCGGCCAGGACGGCGGCCACCGCGGCGTCCGGCCCCTCGAGCACGACCTCGACGGGGCCCGGAAGGACCCCGCTGCCCCCCACGCCTCGCACGCTCGGCGCGGCCTCCTGCAGCGGGGCCGAACCCACGCCCTGCACGTCGCCGGAGACCAGGGCGACGACCCGCCTCACGGCCGCCGGGCCCGGGCAGGCGCCGACCGGGGCCGGGGCTGGCAGCGCGGGCAGCTGTAGCTGGAGCGGTTCATGAACGACTCGCGCACGATCGGTGTCCCGCAGCGGGGGCAGGGCCGGTCGGCCTGGCCGTAGACGGCCAGGTGGCGGGAGAAGTAGCCGCTGCGCCCGTTGACGTCGACGTAGAGGGAGTCGAAGGACGTCCCGCCCTGCGCCAGGCTCTCGGTCAGCACGTCGCGCACCCCCTCCAGCAGCTCGGCCACCTGGGCGCGGGTGAGCCGGTCGGTGGGGCGGGCGCCGTGCAGCCCGGCCCGCCACAGCGACTCGTCGGCGTAGATGTTGCCCACCCCGCCGATCAGCGTCTGGTCCAGCAGGGCGCGCTTGACCTCGGTGCGCCGGCGGCGCAGGGCCGCACTGAAGGCGTCGGTGTCGAAGGAGCCGTCCAGCGGGTCGATGGCGATGTGCGCGACCCGGGGCGGGACGTCGTCCGGGTCCGGGGCGTCCTCCACCGCCAGCCCGCCGAACGTGCGCTGGTCGACGAAGCGCAGCTCCCGGCCGCCGTCGGTGAAGGTGAACCGGGCGCGCAGGTGCACCCCGTCGGGGTGGCGGGGCTCCTCGACGAGCAGCTGGCCGCTCATCCCGAGGTGGGCGACGAGCGCCTGCCCGGCGGGCGTGCCGTCGCCCTCGGCCAGCGGCAGCCAGAGGTACTTCCCGCGCCGGCGGGCCGCGGTGAGGGTGCGGCCGGTCAGCGCGGCGACGAAGTGCTCGGTGCCCTCCAGGTGCCGGCGGACCGCGCGCGGGTGGCGCACCTCGACGGCGGCGACGGTGCGGCCGGCGACCCAGCGCTCCAGTCCGCGCCGGACCACCTCGACCTCGGGCAGCTCGGGCACGCGGTCAGCCCGCGCCGGTCACGGCCGCGACGGCCCCGCCGTCCGGGGGTGCTCCCTGCGGGGTGGTGTGCGACAGCGCGTGCCAGGCGGCCTCGGCGGCCTCCTGCTCGGCGGCCTTCTTCGTGCGGCCGGCGCCGCGGCCGTGGACGGTGCCCGCGAGGACGACGGCGGCGGTGAAGGTCTTGGCGTGGTCGGGGCCGGCGTCCTCGATGACGTAGCCCGGCGCGCCCAGGCCCAGTCGGGCGCCCAGCTCCTGCAGGCTGGTCTTCCAGTCCAGGCCGGCGCCCCGGGTGGCGGCCTGGTCCAGCAGCGGGTCGAACAGCCGGTGCACCACGGCCGCCGCGGCGTCCAGGCCGAGGCCGACGTGCACGGCGCCGATGAGCGCCTCCACGGCGTCGGCGAGGATGGAGTCCTTGTGCCGGCCGCCGGTGGTCTCCTCCCCGCGGCCCAGCAGCAGGTGCGGGCCCAGCCCGTCCTCCCCCAGCCGCCGGGCGACACCGGCCAGCGAGGTCATGTTGACCACCGAGGCCCGCAGCTTGGCCAGCCGCCCCTCGGGCAGCTCCGGGTGGCGCCGGTAGAGCTCGTCGGTGACGACCAGGCCGAGCACCGAGTCCCCGAGGAACTCCAGGCGCTCGTTGGTGGGCAGCCCGCCGTGCTCGTAGGCCCACGACCGGTGGGTCAGGGCCAACGCCAGCAGGCCGCCGGGCAGCTCGATGCCGAGGGCGTCGAGGAGCCAGGCGGCCGCGCGGTCGGCGTGGGCGGCACCGGCCGGGGAGCGGCCGGCCGACCCGTCGGCGGCGGGTGGCGTCGTCCCCACGGCTGGTGCGGCCGGCGTCAGACGGAGAGGACCTGGCGGCCGGCGTACTGACCGCAGCTCCGGCAGGCCTGGTGCGGCGGCTTGGGCTGGCCGCAGGCCTTGTTCGGGCACGGCGTCAGGGTGGGCGCGGTGGCCTTCCACTGCGAACGCCGGGCGCGGGTGTTGGAGCGGGACATCTTCCGCTTCGGGACGGCCACGTCAGTTCTCCTCTGGGTCGGCCGCGCCGGGGGTGCCCGGTGCGGCGAGTCGTGCGGCCAGCCCGGCCCAGCGCGGGTCGAGCTGCTCGTGGGTGTGGTCGGCCGGCAGGTCGTCGAGGCGCTGGCCGCAGTCGACGCACAGCCCGGCGCAGTCCTCGGTGCAGGTGGGCGCCAGCGGCAGGCTCAGCACGACGAGGTCGCGGACCATCGGCTCGAGGTCGATGTGCTCGCCCTCGACGAGGCGCACCTCGTCCTCCTCGCTGGTGGCCTCGGTGGTGCTGCCCGGGTAGGCGAACAGCTCCTGGACGTCGAGCTCCAGGGTGTCCTCGACCGGCTCCAGGCAGCGGGCGCAGGAGCCGGCGACGGGGACGTCGACCTCGCCGGAGACGAGCACCCCCTCCATCACCGACTCCAGCCGCAGCCGCAGCGCGACCGGCGCGCCCTCGGGGACGCCGATGAGCTCCACCCGCCAGTCGGCGGGCGCGGGCAGCGTGCGCTCCAGCTCGTGCATCGAGCCGGCCCGGCGGCCCAGCTCGCGCAGGTCCACGGACCAGGGGTTGGCGGCCGGACGCCGGGCGTCCGGGGACGCGGCGCCTGGACGGGGCAGCGGTGCGGCAGGCATGTCGGTACTCGCGATGGGTCTCGGGGAAGTGTCCGGCCGGGGTGCGGACCTCCGGCGGTCGGCGACCAGGTTACCCGATGGCGGCGGACCCCCTCGGGCCTCCCGCGGGGGACGGGGTGCGGCTCAGGTGTCCCGCAGGCTGGCCCGGGCCTTCTCCACCGAGCGCAGCATCCGCTCCAGCGTGCCGCCGAAGTCGGCCAGCCGGCTGTCGACGTACTCGTCGACCTCGGTGCGCATGCGCGCGACGTCCGCGGCGGTCTGCGCCCCGAGCTCGTCGGCGCGGTCGACCGCACCCCGGTAGACCTCGGTCTCGCCGACCAGCCGCTCGTGCTCGGCCTGCGCGGCCGCCAGGATCTCGGCGTGCTGGACCTGCGCGTCGGCGAGCACCGCCTCGTGGTGCCGGCGCGCCTCGTCGACGACCTGCTCGGCCTCCTCCTCGGCGCGGGCCAGCAGGTCCTCGGCCTCGGCCTGGGCGCGGGCCAGCAGGTCGTCGCGCTGCCGGCGGGCCGTGCCGAGGATCTCCTCCCGCTGCCGGCGGGCCGCGCCGACGACCTGCTCGGTCTCGCTGCGGGTGCGCCCGGTGAGCCGCTCGGCCTCGGCCTGCGCCTGCTGGAGGATCTCGGTGCGCTGCTCGACGATCGCGCCGGCCTTGTGCACCTCGGCGGGCAGGTTCTCCCGGAGGTCGTCGAGCAGGTCCAGCAGGATGTCGCGGGACACCATGCACGACCCGCCGGACATCGGCACGGCGCGGGCGTTCTCGATGACGCTGCTCAGCTCGTCGACGGTCTCGTAGAGCCGGTAGACCACCTCCGTCACGAGGTCCCCTCCCGCTGCGCGGTGAGCCGCTCGTGCACGGCCCGGGGCACCAGGGCCGAGACGTCCCCGCCGAACTGGGCGATCTGCTTGACCAGGCTGGAGGACAGGTGGCCCACCTGCGGCGCGGTGGGCACGAACAGTGTCTCCACCGCGGCCAGCTCGCGGTTCATCTGGGCCATCTGCAGCTCGTACTCGAAGTCGCTGACCGCCCGCAGCCCCTTCACGATCACCGGGACGTCGTGGTCGCGGCAGTAGTCGACCAGCAGGCCGGAGAAGCTGTCGACCCGCACGTTGGGCACCTCGGCGATCGCGTCGCGCAGCAGCGCCATGCGCTCGTCCACGGTGAACAGGCCGGCCTTGCCGGGGTTGACCAGCACGGCCACGACCAGCTCGTCGTAGAGCGCCGCGGCCCGGGTGATGACGTCGACGTGACCGTTCGTCACGGGGTCGAAGGACCCGGGGCAGACGGCACGCCTCACGGGCAGCGACCGTACCGGAGCACGGCCTCCCCGTAGCGGCGGTCGCGCAGTCCGCGCAGGGGTGTCGGCCACGCGAACGGCGCCTCGCGGCTGGGGCGTTCGACCACCACGACGGCGTCCTCGGCCAGCCACCCCCCTGCGACCAGCGCCTCCAGCACGCCGACCACCTCGGCCGGCGGCGTGGCGTAGGGCGGGTCGGCGAGGACCAGGTCGAAGCGGGCCGGTGGGGGCCCGGTGAGGACGGTGGGCACCGAACCGGACAGCACGCGCCCGCCGGGCAGTCCGACCGTATCCAGGTTGGCGCGCAGCACCGGCAGCACCCGGGGTGCGTTCTCGACGAACACCACCTGCGCCGCGCCCCGGCTGAGCGCCTCCAGCCCCAGCGCCCCGGAGCCGGCGTAGAGGTCGAGGACGGCGGCGCCCTCGAGGTCGAGCAGCGTCGACAGGGTGTTGAACACCCCCTCCCGGGCGCGGTCGCCGGTGGGCCGCACGCCCGACGGCGGGACCCTCAGCCGCCGTCCCCCGGCGACGCCGGAGATCAGCCGCGTCACCCGCGCGCCTCCCTCAGGCCTTCTCGAGGTACGTGGCGCGCTCGTCGGTGGCCAGTGCGGCCACCTCCGCGGCCAGGCCGGGGAGGTCGGCCAGGCCGCGGTCGGTGGCTAGCAGCGCGGTCGCCTCCGCGCGGGCCTCGGCGATGAGCTCCTCGTCCTCCAGCAGCGAGAGCATCCGGATGCCCGAGCGGCGGCCGGACTGGGCGGCGCCGAGGACGTCGCCCTCGCGGCGGGTCTCCAAGTCCAGCCGGGCCAGCTCGAAGCCGTCGGAGGTGGCGGCCACCGCGGCCAGCCGCTGCCCCGTCGCCGAGGAGGGGGACGCCTCGGAGACCAGCAGGCACAGCCCCCGGTGCTGCCCTCGTGCGACCCGGCCGCGCAGCTGGTGCAGCTGGCTGACGCCGAAGCGGTCGGCGTCCATGACCACCATCACGGTGGCGTTGGGCACGTCGACGCCGACCTCGACGACGGTGGTGGCGACCAGCACGTCGACCTCGCGGGCGGCGAAGGCGCGCATGGTGGCCTCCTTCACCTCCGGGGTCAGCCGGCCGTGCAGCACCTCCAGGCGCAGCCCGGCCAGCGGGCCGGCGCGCAGCTGCTCGGCGACGTCGAGGACGGCCAGCGGCGGGCGGCGGTCCGAGCCACCCTCGGCCGGCGCGCCGTCGGCGCCGTCGGGCTCCTCCTCCTCAGCACCGGCGTCCTCGCCGATCCGCGGGCACACGACGTAGGCCTGCCGACCGGCGGCGACCTCCTCGCGCAGCCGCTCCCACGCGCGGTCCAGCCAGGCCGGCCGGTCATTGACGGGGACCACCGAGCTGGCCACGCCGCCGCGCCCTCCCGGCAGCTGGCGCAGCGTGGAGGTCTCCAGGTCGCCGTACACGGTCATCGCCACCGTGCGTGGGATCGGCGTGGCGGTCATCACCAGCACGTGCGGGGGGCGGTCGCCCTTGGCGCGCAGCGCGTCGCGCTGCTCCACCCCGAAGCGGTGCTGCTCGTCGACGACCACGAACCCGAGGTCGGCGAAGTCCACGCCCTCCTGCAGCAGCGCGTGCGTGCCGACGACGATGCCGGCGCTGCCGTCGGCGACCGCGGCGCGGGCCTCCCGGCGGACCGCGGCCCGCTGCGACCCGGTGAGCAGCACCACGCGGGTGCCGGCCGGGTCGCCGTCCAGCTCGCCGGCGCGGCCGAGCGGGCCGAGCAGGGCGCCGATGCTGCGGGCGTGCTGGGCGGCGAGTACCTCGGTGGGGGCCAGCAGCGCCGCCTGCCCGCCGGCGTCGACGACCTGAGCCATGGCGCGCAGTGCGACGACCGTCTTGCCGGCGCCGACCTCCCCCTGCAGGAGCCGGTGCATCGGCTGCTCCCGGGACAGCTCGGCGGCCAGCTCCTCCCCCACCTCGCGCTGCCCGTCGGTGAGCGCGAAGGGCAGCGCGGCGTCGACGGCCGCCAGCAGCCCACCGGCCCGCCGCGGCCGGGCCACGCCGGGCTCCAGCGCGGCGGCACGGCGGCGCGCGGCGAGGGTGAGCTGCAGGGTGAGCGCCTCGTCCCACTTGAGCCGGTGCGCGGCCCGCTCGACGTCGTGGTCGGAGGTGGGCCGGTGCACGTCGAGCAGCGCGGCCGCCAGGCCGGGCAGGCCGTGGCGGGCGCGCAGCGGTTCGGGCAGCGGGTCCTCGACGAAGCCGAAGCCGCCGGCGGCGTCCAGCAGCAGCTTCACCGACCGCTGCACGACCCAGCTGGAGACCTCCTTGGTCGCCGGGTAGATCGGGATGAGCGCGCGGGCCCAGTCGGTGTCGTCGTCCCCGGTGATGAGGTGGAAGTCGGGGTGGGCGAACTGCTTGCTCCTGCGGTACTCACCGACCGTGCCGGCGAACAGCCCCCAGGCGCCGGCGCTGAGGTCCTTGTGCCGGCGGTTGAAGAAGACCAGCTGCATGGTGCCGGCGCCGTCGCCCACGGTGACCTCGGTGAGCGAGCCCGGGCGGTTGCGCATCTTCCGCGTGCTGACGGTGCGCACCTGGGCCAGCACGGTGACCCGGTCACCGACCTGTAGGTCGTCCAGGCGGGTCATCTCGCCGCGCTTCGCGTAGCGGCGGGGGTAGTGCCGCAGCAGGTCGCGCACCGTGTGCAGGTCCAGCGACTCGGCCATCGCCCTCGCCGTCCGGGCACCGAGCACCCGGTCCAGCCGGGTCGCCATGTCGACGGCCACTACTCCACCCCCACCTGCAGCGAGACCCCCTCGGGCGCGCCGTCGTAGCGGGTGACCTCGACCGTCGGGTGCCGGCCGGCCAGATGGGCCAGCACGGCGGCGGCCAGGTCGGCGTCGGGGCCGAGCACGAGGGTCACCAGCTCCCCGCCGGCGGACAGCAGGCGGTCCAACAGCTCGCAGGCGACCGCGGCCGGGGCGCCGCCGACGAGCAGCACGTCGCCGTCGGCCGAGCCGAGCACGTCACCGGGCGCGCAGCGGCCCGCGCTGGTCAGCGCCTCCTGCTCGGCGACGGTGACCTCCGCCCAGCGGGTCGCGGCGGCCGCCTCGGCCATGGTGATGACGTCGTCGCCGAAGCGCCGGGCCGGGTCGGCGACGGCGAGCGCGGCCAGGCCCTGCACCGGCGAGCGGGTGGGGACGACGGCGACCTCGCGGCCCTCCTCGCGGGCCCGCTCGGCGGCGCGGGAGGCCGGCGCGGTGAGCTCGGCGTGGTTGGGCAGCACGACGACGGCGGCGGCACCGCAGCCCAGGACCGCGGCGAGCACGTCGTCCTCGGTGACGCCGCCGGCCCCGCGGGGGACGACGGTGGCGCCCTCGCTGCCGAACAGCTCCGCCAGGCCGCCGTCCGGGACGACGGCGACGACCGCCCGCGCGCCGGGCGCCGGCGCCGGGGACCGCACCGGCGCCAGCGGGCTGACCGTGATCCGGTACGGGCGGCCGGCCTCGATGCCGGCCTCGATCGCCGCCCCGACGTCGCTGACGTGCACGTGCACGTTCCACTCGCGGCCGGTCGGGGTGTCGACGCCGACGACCACCAGGCTGTCGCCGAGCGCGGCCAGCCGACCCTGCAGCCGCGCCACGGCCGCCTCGTCGCTGCCGGCCAGCAGGTACTGCACCTCGCTGCCCGGGCCGGCGGGCGGCTGGTGCGGCAGGTCGGCGGGGTCGACCCCGTGGGAGTGCCCGGCGTGCGCCCCGCGCCCGGGCCGGCGGACCAGCGGCGGGCGGTCGGGCCCGATCCCGGTGACCGTGGCGACCAGCGCGTCGAGCACCACGCACAGCCCCGCCCCACCGGCGTCGACCACGCCGGCCTCGCGCAGGACGGCCAGCTGCCCCGGCGTCCGGTCCAGGGCGACCCGGGCGCCGTCGGCGGCGGCGCGCACCACCTCGGCGAGGGCGGTGTGCCCGCCGGCGACCGCGGCGACCGCGGCCTCGCCGCCCGCGCGGGCCACCGTGAGGAGGGTCCCCTCCTCCGGGTCGGCGACCGCCCCGTAGGCGGTGCCGGCGGCCTTCTGCAGGGCGGCGGCGAGGGTCGGCCCGTCGGCCGGGGGCTGCCCGGCGAGCTGGTCGGCCAGCCCGCGGACGAGCTGGGCGAGGATCGTGCCGGAGTTGCCGAGGGCGCCCAGCACCGCGCCGCGGGCGAGCACCGCCCACACCGGCTCGGCGTGCTCCGGGCCGGCCTGGTCGAGCGCGGCCAGCGCCGCCTCCACCGTGGCCAGCAGGTTGGTGCCGGTGTCGCCGTCGGGCACGGGGAAGACGTTGAGGTCGTCGAGGCGACCCCGTGCGGCGGACAGCGCCTCGACCGCGGCCCGGCACCACTGGCCGACCGCGGCGTCGTCCAGCGCCGGCAGCACGGCCGGAGACTACCCAGCCGGGCCGACGGTCCCGGGTGCGTGCGCGGGACGGCGGCGACCCCTCCGACGCCCCGGCCGGGGAGCGGTTAGACTCCTCGACGGTCTGTGTGCGGGCGCGTCGGCGCGCCGCCGTCCGTGAAGCGAATCTCTGGGAGTGATCCACCGTGGCTGCCGTGTGCGACGTCTGTGGCAAGGGGCCCGGTTTCGGTATGTCGGTGTCGCACTCGCACCGCCGCACGCCGCGCCGGTGGAACCCGAACATCCAGTCCGTGAAGGCGCTCGTCGCCCCGGGCAACCGCCGGCGCATCAACGCCTGCACCTCCTGCATCCGTGCGGGCAAGGTCGTGCGCGCCTGAGCGCTCGCCGAACCGGCTGGACGGAGCCCGGAGGTCCTCGGACCCCCGGGCTCCGTCGCGTCTCCGGCCGGCCGTCCCCCCGGCGAGATCGCCGATGTCGCACGGTCCTGCGGCCCCATCCGTGCGAGATCGCCGATGTCGCCGGGGCTGTGGACGACGCCAGCGGGGCCGGGTCGGCGCGGGGCGGGCTGCCGCGGTGCCCCGCCGACGCCCCGCCTCCCGGCTGACCGGTCCCGCCACCCGCACCATGGCCCGTGCGGCCGGCGTCACCGACCGCCAGCTGCAGCACCCGGGCGTGCTCCGGCTGTCCCGGGACACCTACCTGCCGCGGGCGGTGGCCGGGGAGGCGACCGCCCGCCTGGCCGCCGTGCTGCTCACCGCACCGCCCGGCGCCGTCGTCAGCCACGTGTCCGCGGCCGGACTCTAGGGCATCGAGGTCCCCCTCCAGGCCGATCGGTCGGGCCGGGTGGACCTCACGGTCCCCCTGTCGTCGCGCTCGGAGAGCCGGCGGGACCGCCGGGTGCACCGCAGCCCGCTCCCGGAGGCCGACCGCACCCGCCGGGGGACGCTGCCGGTCACCACACCGGCGCGCACCTGGCGGGACCTGGCCGGCGTCCTCACTCCCCCGGCGCTGCTCGCGGTCACCGACCAGCTGCTGGCCCGCGGGGTGGCTCGCGACCAGCTGGCCGTCCAGCTGCAGGCCCGCCCGACCGGGCGGGGGTCGGCCCGCGCCCGTGCGGTGCTGCCCGTCGCCGACCCCCGGTCCGAGTCGCCCATGGAGTCGGTGCTCCGCTGGCTCCTGCACGAGGCGGGCCTCCCGGCGCCGGACCTGCAGCACGTCGTCCGCGACGCGGCCGGGTCCCCGCTGGGGCGCGCCGACCTGGCCTGGCCGGAGCGGAGGGTCCTCGTCGAGTTCGACGGCGACCTCCACCGCGAGCGCGCTGTGTTCGTCGGCGACCTGCGCCGGCAGAACCGGCTCGTCGCCGCCGGGTGGACGGTCCTGCGCTTCAGCTCCGCCGACGTCCTGGGCCGGCCCGCGGACGTCGTGGCCGAGGTCCGCCGCGCCCTCCGCTGACGAGATCGGCGATGTCGCACGGTTCCGCGGCTGCATCCGTGCGACATCGCCGATCTCGCCGGGAGCGGCCCCGGCGAGAGCGGCCCGGGCGCGCTCAGGCGATGCCGCGGCCGCGGGCGGCCTCCACCACGAGGTCGACCACGGTCTGCAGCGGCAGCGCCGTGCTGTCGACCACCAGGTGGTAGCTGCCCGGGGCGGCCGGGTCGACCCGGTAGTTGCGGCGCACGTAGCCCACCCGCGCGGCGTCGTTGGCGCGCATCTCCCGCCGGACCTCCTCGCGCGGGCGCCCGCTGCGGGCCACCGCGGCGTCCAGCCGCCGCTCGGCCGGCCCGTCCAGGCGCACGTGCAGGGCGTCGGGCCGCTCACCGAGGACCATCGCGGCGGCCCGTCCCAGCACCACCCCGCCCGGCCCGTCGGCGATCTCGCGCACCACCCGCTCGGTCTGCAGCCGGAAGGTCCGCTCGTCGAGCTGCTCGGTCACCGGGACGACGCCGCCCATGGGGTCGGGCATGGAGCCCAGCGAGGCGACGATCCGCCACAGCCCGCGGGCGACGGTCTCGTCGTTCGCCTCCGCCTCGGCCACCGGGATGCCCAGCCGCCCGGCCACCCGGGCGGGGATGGCGCGGTCGTGGAACACCATCCCCAGCCGGGCCGCGACGGCGGGCCCGACCTCCGCGCCCCCGGCGCCGTAGGACGCCGAGACGGTGACGACGCCGCTCACCGCCCACCTCCCAGCCGACGACCGAGGTGCACCGCGTCCGGCTCGTCGGCGTAGACGCCGTACCCGGGCACCGGGGTGTAGCCGAGGCCGGCGTACAGCGCCAGCGCCTCGGGCTGCTCCGGCCCGGAGTTGAGCACCACCGAGCGGTGCCCGGCCGCCGCGGCGCTGTCCTCCAGCGCCGCCATCAGCAGCTGGGCGAGGCCCTGCCGCCGGAAGCCCGGCGCCACGTAGACCCGCTTCACCTCGGCCACGCCGGGCGCGTGCACCCGCCAGGCGCCGCACCCCGCCGGCACGCCGTCCACCTCGGCGACGAGGAACAGCCCGGCCGGCGGGTCGAACTCCGCCGCGTCGACGACGGCCTCGTCCGGCCCGCCGTAGCGGGCCACGTACTCCTGCTGCACGCGGGACACCATCTCCTGGGCGAGCGGGTCGTCGTAGGGCACGGCGCGCAGGGTCACCGGGCGACCGTCGGCCAGCCGGGGCTCAGCGGAAGTGCGCATGCCCGGTCCCCTCCGCGCCGACCGACACGGCGACGGCCTCCGCCGGCTCGCCGTCGACCCGCACCCCGGGGCTGCCGCCGCGGACCGCGCCGATCGCCGTCCAGCCCTCGGGCAGGTCGGTGCCGGCCGGGAAGGTGGCCAGCAGGGCGTGGTCCTCCCCGCCGGTGAGCACCCACGCCATCGGGTCCCCGCCCAGGGCGGCGGCCACCTGCTGCAGCGGCCCCGGCGGCTGCAGCGTGGCCCGCACCAGCGCGGCCCGGTCCAGGTCGATCCGCACGCCGCTCTCCTGCGCCAGGTGCCCGGCGTCGGCCAGCAGCCCGTCGCTCACGTCGCACATCGCGGTCGCTCCCGCGCCGGCCGCCACCGGTCCGGCCGCGTACGGCGGGGTGGGCCGCCGGTGCGCGGCCACCGCGGCCGCCGGGCTGGTGAACCCGCGCCGCAGCACCGCCAGCCCGCAGGCCGACCAGCCCAGCCGGCCGGCGAGGGCCAGCACGTCACCGGGCCGGGCGCCCGAGCGCAGCACCGGGGCCCGCCCGCCGAGGTCGCCCAGGGCGGTCACCGACAGGACGACGGCACCGCTGCCGGGCGCCGCCGACACGGTGTCCCCGCCGACCACCGCGGCCCCCAGCGGCGCGCACTCGGCGGCCAGGCCGGCGGCCACGCCCTCCAGCCACGTCGTCGGGGTGTCCGGCGGGCAGGCCAGCCCGACCAGCAGGGCGGTCGTCACCCCGCCCATCGCGGCCACGTCGGCCAGGTTGGCCGCCGCGGCCTTGTGCCCGACGTCCTCGGCCGAGGACCAGTCCCGCCGGAAGTGCCGCCCCTCGACGAGGACGTCGGTGGTGGCGACCACCCGGCCGTCGGGCGCGCGCAGGACGGCGGCGTCGTCGCCGGGGCCCACCTCGGTCACCCGGGCCACGCCGGAGCGCGCCAGCACGCGGGCGATGACGCCGAACTCCCCCACCACCCGGACGCTGTCGGCAGGGTCGGTCCGGGGGACCAGGGGACGGGGACGACTCACCGGCTCCTCCAACGTGCTGCGGTAGGTTGCGCAACTGTCCGCCCGCCGGCGCGGACGCCGCACCTGCAGCGCCGCCCGAGGAAGGGTCTCCCGTGGTCCACGCCTACATCCTCATCCAGACCGAAGTCGGCAAGGCCGCCCAGGTCGCGTCGACCATCAGCGAGATCGCGGGGGTGTCCAAGGCGGAGGACGTCACCGGCCCCTACGACGTCATCGTGCGGGCCGAGGCCGAGACCGTCGACGAGCTCGGCCGGCTGGTCGTGGCCCGCGTGCAGTCCGTCGACGGCATCACCCGGACGCTGACCTGCCCCGTCGTCAACATCTGAGCACCCTGACCGAGACCCCCGCGGCCCCCGGCGACCCGACGCCGCCACCCCGGCCGGAGGACCCGCTGCGGCGGGTGGCGCTGGTCGTCACCGCCGTCGTCCTGCCCCTGGTGGTGGTGCTGCTGGTGCTCACCCGCGTCCTGGGCGGGGACGACGCCACGGACGGCCCGGCCGGCGACGCGGTGGCCGACGTCGACGGCGCCCCGGTGCCCGGCCGCGCCGACCTGCCCCCGCTGCCGGTGCAGGTCCCGCCGGTCACCCCGGAGGCCGACGCCGCCTGCCCGGCGCTGATGGCCGAGCTGCCCCTGGAGCTGGCCGGGGAGCAGTCCCGCCCGGTGCAGTCCGACTCCCCGTTCGCCTACGCCTGGGGCGAGCCGCCGGTGGTGCTGGTGTGCGGCGTCGAGCGGCCGGCCGCGCTCGAGCCGACGTCCCCGCTGATCCAGATCAGCGGGGTCAACTGGCTGGTGGACACCACCGACCCCGAGCGGATCATGTGGACCGCCGTCGACCGGCCGGTCTACCTGCAGGTGACCGTGTCCGCCGACACCGACAGCGCCCCGGTCACCGCGCTGGGCCCGGTGATCAACGACACCCTGCCGCTGCAGCCGATCGACACCGGCGACTAGGGCAGCCGGTCCAGCTGGGCGGCGGTGACCGCGCGCGCCTCCCCGGTGGCGACCTCCACCGAACCCGCCACCGCGGTGACCGACACGCTGAACACCCCGTGCGGGCACCAGGTGAACGCCGCGGGCGAGGCCACCCGCGCGGCCGGGGCGCCGTCGGGCAGGACGAGCAGGGAGCAGCCGGCGGGCAGCTCCGCCGGGTCCCCGTGCAGCTGCCCGCCGTAGACCCGGGCGTCGTGCGCGGCGACGTCCCCGGTGAACGCCCCGGCGCCCTCGGCGGTGGCGAACCGGTGGACCGCGACGGTGGTCAGCGGGCCGGACCCGGAGCCCCAGTAGCGTTCCCAGCCGAAGCGGTAGCCGTAGTCGTCGAGCACCTCGCGCTCGCGGTCGGCGTCCTGGGCGTACCCGGCGACGTCCTGGACCGACTTCTCCCCCGCGGGCGGTGCGAGGGCGTCGTCGGGCACGCGGGGCAGGCCGGAGGGGACGGCGGTGACGACCAGCTCCTCCAGCTCGGCGGGGACGTCGGGTGTCGCCGCGGCCGGCGGGCCGGCGTCCGACGGGGCGGCGCAGCCCACCAGCAGGGCCAGCAGCAGCGCCGGCCCGCCGTGCCGGACTCCCGCCGGCGGGTTCACGCCCGGGTGCCGTCCAGCGCCGCGGCCGGGCCGGTGGCCCTCGCGTCGGCCAGGGCGACCTCGACCAGCCGGTCGACCAGCGCGGCGAAGTCCACCCCGGAGGCGGCCCACATCCGCGGGTACATCGAGATGGGGGTGAACCCGGGCATGGTGTTCACCTCGTTGACCACCAGCCGCTCGGCGCCGTCCGGGCCGGTGCCGAGGAAGAAGTCGACCCGCGCCAGGCCGCGGCAGTCCAGGGCCAGGTAGGCCCGGCGGGCCGCGTCCTGCACCGCGCGGGTCTGCTCGGCGGTCAGGTCGGCCGGGACGTCGAAGTCGGCGGCGTCGTCGAGGTACTTGGCGGCGAAGTCGTACCAGTCGGTGTCCGGGTGCAGCCGGATCTCGGCCGGCAGGCTGGCCTGCGGGGGCCCGCCGCCGGGCCCGGCCAGCACGCCGCACTCCACCTCCCGGCCCGGGACGGCGGCCTCGACGACGACCTTGGGGTCGACCGCGGCGGCGGTCGCCACGGCCTCGGGGAACTGCGCCCAGTCGGTGACCTTGGTGATCCCGATGCTCGAGCCGGCCCGCGCGGGCTTGACGAACACCGGCAGGCCGAGCCGTTCGCGGGCGGCGGCGTCGAGCACCGTGGGATCGGCCGACACCGCACCGGAGGCGTCCCGCAGCACCACGTGGTCACCCTGCGGCAGCCCGGCGGCGGCGAGCAGCTTCTTGGTGAACTCCTTGTCCATCGACGCCGCGCTGGCGAGGACCCCCGAGCCCACGTAGGGGATGCCGCTCATCTCCAGCAGCCCCTGGACGGTGCCGTCCTCGCCGTGCGTGCCGTGCAGCGCGGGGAAGACGACGTCGAGGCCGATCCGCTCCCCCGCGCCGTCCAGGCGCAGCAGGCCGGGGCCGGCCGGGTTCCCCACGAGCGTCACCGCCGTCCCGCCGCCGACCTCCGGCAGGACGCCGTCGGTGATCGCCAGGCGCTGTCCGGGGTCGGGCAGCACCCAGGCGCCGGCGCGGGTGATGCCCACCGGGACGACGTCGTAGCGGTCCCGGTCCAGCGCCGCGAGGACGGCCCCGGCCGACACGCACGAGATGGGGTGCTCCGCGCTGCGGCCGCCGAACACGACCGCCACGCGCAACCGCTCCACTGGCCCGCTCACAGCGGTCTGCCCGGCTGTCCGCTCATCGCGGCCGACCCTAGTGGAGGCGACGCGGCCGGCCCCGGCGGCGGGCACGACGGGGCCCGCGCAGCCGCGGTGTGGGAACCTCAGTCGCGATGGCCCAGAACAGTGCCGGGACGGCGTCCCCCCCGCTCGGCCTGCGGCTGGCCGGGGCCGCCGTGCACCTCTACACCGCCAGCGGCTCGGTGCTCGGGCTGCTCATCGTGCTGGCGGCCTTCGAGGGCGACGCCGTGGCCGCCCTGTGGCTGGGCCTGGTCGCGCTCGTCGTCGACGGCACCGACGGGATGCTGGCCCGGCGGCTGCGGGTCAAGGAGACGATCCCGTGGTTCGACGGCGCCCGGCTCGACGACATCGTCGACTACCTCACCTACGCCTTCGCCCCGGTCGTGCTGCTGTGGACCACCGGGTCCCTGCCCGCCGGCGGCCTCGGCTGGGTCGTCGCCGCGCTGCCGCTGCTGGCGTCGAGCTACCAGTTCTGCCGGGTCGACGCGAAGACCGAGGACCACACCTTCCTGGGGTTCCCGAGCTACTGGAACGTGGTGGCCTTCTACGCCATCGTCCTGGAGCTGGCGCCGGGCGTGGTGGCGACCGTGCTGGTCGTCTGCTCGGTGCTGGTGTTCGTGCCGGTCCGCTACCTGTACCCCTCGCGCACGCCGGTGCTGCACGGCCTGAGCCTGGGGCTGACGGCTGCGTGGCTGGTCCTCTACGGCGTCCTGCTGGTGCAGGTGCCCGACCCGCACCCGGTCGTGGTGACGCTGTCGCTGGCCTACATCGGCTACTACGTCGGGGTGAGCCTGTGGCTGACCGCCCGGGCGGCGCACCGCCGGCGCAGCGAGCCCGCCGACCTGTCGCCCACCGCGGGCTGAAGGAGGCCGGCGGCTACACCGCGTCGAGGGCGGCGGTGAGGTCGGCGACCAGGTCGGCGGTGTCCTCGATGCCGCAGGACAGCCGCACGAAGCCCTCGCCGACGGCGTCGCCGCCCCACTGGGCCCGCCGGTCGAGGGTGCTGTGCACGCCGCCGAAGCTGGTGGCCGCCGTCCACAGCCGGCTGGCGCCCAGCAGCCGGGCGACCGCCGAGGCGTCGGCCAGCTCGGCGGACACCACGCCGTTCGGGCGCAGCATCTGCCGGCAGGCCAGCTCGTGGGAGGGGTCGCCGGGCCGCCACGGCCAGCGGACGCCGGACACCGCGGGGTGCGCGGCGAGCAGGTCGGCCACGGCCGCCGCGGTCGCCGCCTGGCGGCCCAGCCGGAGGTCCAGCGTGCTCAGCGAGCGGTGCCCGAGCCAGGCCTCGAACGGGCCGGGCGTGCCGCCGGTGTGGTCGCGGTGGTCCTTGAGCCGGGCGAACAGCTCGTCGTCGGCGGTGCTCACGTGGCCCAGCAGCAGGTCGCTGTGCCCGGTGAGCGCCTTGGTGTCGGCCGCGACGGTCAGGTCGGCGCCGAGGGCCAGGGGCCGCTGGCCCAGCGGGGTTGCGGTGGTGTTGTCGACGGCGAGCACCGCACCGGCGGCGCGGGTGGCGCGGGCGACGGCGGCGACGTCGCAGACGTCGAGCAGCGGGTTGCTCGGTGTCTCGAGCATCACGAACCGCGCGCCCTCGAGGTCGCCGCGGGCGGCGACCTCACCGATCTCCGGGGTGGGCACGTACTGCACCGTCACGCCGTAGCGCTCCAGCTCGTCGCGGGCCAGCAGCCGGGTGGCGTAGTAGCCGTCCGAGGGCAGCACGACGCGGTCGCCGGCGCGGACGACGGCCAGCACCGCGGCGCCGATCGCGGCCATGCCGGTGGCGAAGGACAGGCAGCGGCCGCCGTCCAGCTCCCCGACGGCGGCCTCGTAGACGCGCAGCGTGGGCTGACCGGTGCGGGCGTAGGTGTCCGCGCCGTCGGCACCCGGCGGGCGGTCGCCCAGGTGGAAGGGCGCGGCGAACACCGGCGAGGGGCGCATCGGCGCGCCGGGCACGGCCGCCTCCTCGCCGGCGCGCACCACCCGCGTCCCGTCACCCCACACCTGCCCGCCGACGCCGGCTCGGCCTGCGGTCCCGTCGCTCACTCCGGCTTCGCCTCCCTGGACATGATCTCCTTCACCACCTGCGGGACGGGCACGCCCTCGTGGCACACCCGCACGACGGCCTCGGTCAGCGGCATGTCCACCCCGCGGGCCCGGGCCAGGTCCAGCACCGGGCGGCAGCTCTTGACGCCCTCGGCGACCTGGCGGGTGGTCCGCTGCACCTCCTCCACGGACATGCCGCGCCCCAGCCGCTCGCCGAAGGTGCGGTTGCGCGACAGCGGGGAGCTGCACGTGGCCACCAGGTCGCCGAGGCCCGCGAGCCCGGCGAAGGTGGCCGGCTCGGCACCCAGGGCCGCACCCAGCCGGGCGGTCTCGGCCAGGCCGCGGGTGATCAGCGAGGCCCGGGTGTTGTCGCCGAGACCCATGCCCTCGGTGATGCCGCAGGCCAGCGCGATGACGTTCTTCACCGCGCCGCCCAGCTCGCAGCCGACCAGGTCGGCGTTGGTGTAGGGCCGGAAGTAGGGGGTGTGGCAGGCGGCCTGCACCTGCGCGGCCCGCTCGTGGTCGGAGCAGGCCACCACGGTCGCGGCCGGCTGCTCCTCGGCGATCTCGCGGGCCAGGTTGGGGCCCGACAGCGCGGCGACCCGGTCGGGCCCCGCCCCGGTGACCTCGCAGATCACCTCGCTCATCCGCTTGGTGCTGCCCAGCTCGATGCCCTTCATCAGCGACAGCAGCACCGCGTCGTCCGGCAGCAGCGGCGCCCACTCGCCGAGGTTGGCCCGCAGCGACTGGGAGGGCACGGCGAGCACCACGATCTGGGCGCCGGCGAGGGCCTCGGCGGGGTCGGCGGTCGCCCGCAGCCGCTCGGGCAGCCGGATGCCGGGCAGGTACTCGGGGTTCTCCCGGGTCTCCCGGATCGCTCCGGCCAGCTCGGGGCGGCGGGCGTGCAGCAGCACCGAGCAGCCGGCGTCGGCCAGCACCTTGGCGAACGTGGTGCCCCACGAGCCGGCCCCGAGGACGGCGGCGCGGGTCACGCGGGGCTCCCCGGCAGGTCACCGGGCAGCACACGCCGCGGGTGGGGGGTGGTGGTGGGCGGGGCCGGCTCCCCGCGGAGCTCGGCCAGCTGGTCGCGGACGCGGGTCATCACCCGGTCGGTCACCTGGCGCAGCAGGTCACCGGTCATCGGCCGCCCCGCGCGCACGTCGGCCCGCAGGTCGGTGAGGTCCACCGGCTCCCCGACCAGGTGGTCCGCCGGGGCGCGCAGCTGCGGGTGCAGCCGCTTGGTGTGGTAGTCGTGCACCCGCTGCGGGCCCCACTGGGCCACCGGCAGGACGACGGCGTCGGTGGCCAGGGCCAGCCGCGCCACCCCGGTGCGGGCCTCCATGGGCCACCAGTCGGGGTCCCGGGTGACCGAGCCCTCGGGGTAGATGACCACGACGTTGCCGGCGGCGAGGTCGGCCTCGGCGGCCGCGAGCGAGGCCCGGGCGTCGGCCGACCCGCGGGCGACCGGGATCTGCCCGGCGGCGCGCAGGAGCCGCCCGGCCGGTCCGGCGAAGACCGCCTCCTTGGCCAGGAAGTGCGGGACCCGGCCGCACTCCCAGACCAGCCGGGCGCAGGCCAGCGGGTCCAGGACCGACACGTGGTTGGCCACGACCAGCACCGGACCGGTGCGGGGGAACCGCTCGGCGTGCCGGATCCGCATCCGGAACAGCAGCACGGTGAGCGGGTAGACCACCAGCACGCAGAAGAGCAGCGCCGGCGGCAGCGGCCGGCGGGTGCGCCACCGGGACGGCGCGGCCGGGGTGCGACCCGCTCCCCCGGCGTCCGGTGTCCCGTGCTGCGTCACCGGTCCCTCCCCTCCTGCCGGTCCCGCGCCTGCCCGGCCGGGACGTCCGAGCCCCCATGATCGGCCCTCGGCCGTCCCGGACGGCGCACCGGGGTCCGCCGGCCGGGGTGGCGCGCCGTGGACCCACACTGTCGCCGTGCGCAGGTGGTCGGTCGTCGTCCCGGCGAAGCAGCTGTCGCTGGCCAAGACCCGACTGCGGCCGCTGACCGCCGGGACGGCCGGCCGGCCCGGCGCCGCGCACGACCGGCTGGTGCTCGCGCTGCTCGGCGACACCGTCGCCGCGGCGCTGTCCTCCCCCGCCGTCGCCGGCGTCCTGGTGGTCACCGACGACCCGGCCGCGGCCGCCGAGGTGCGCGCCCTGGGCGCCCGCACGGTGCCCGACGAGCCCGACGCCGGCCTCAACCCGGCCCTGGCGCACGGCGCCCGCGCCACCGGGGCCGCCGCGGTGGCCGCGCTGTCCTCCGACCTGCCGGCCCTGCGGCCGGAGGAGCTGACCGCCGCTCTGGCCGCGGCGGAGGTGGCCGCCCGCTGCTTCGTGGCCGACGCGCAGGGCACCGGGACGACGCTGCTCACCGCGGTCGGCACTGACCTGTCCCCCGCGTTCGGGCCGGGGTCGGCGCGGCGGCACGCGGTCGGCGGCGCGGTCCGGCTGGACGGGCACTGGCCGGGTCTGGCCCGGGACGTCGACACGGCCGGTGACCTGCGCGCCGCCCTGGCGCTCGGCGTCGGGCCGCGGACCGCCGCCCTGCTCGGCGCGGCCGGGGACGCCGTCGGGTGACCTCGCGCCGGTCACCCGCCGGTCACCGGACTGCGGCACGATGAGCGGGTGGCCCCGACCCGACCCGCCGACCGCTACATCAACCGCGAGTTGTCGTGGCTGGACTTCAATGCCCGCGTGCTGGAGCTGGCGGAGGACGACTCCGTGCCGCTGCTGGAGCGGGTGAAGTTCCTGGCGATCTTCGCGGGCAACCTCGACGAGTTCTACATGGTCCGCATCGCCGGCCTCAAGCGCCGGCAGAGCACCGGGCTGACCGTCCGCTCACCCGACGGGCTGACCATCCGCGAGCAGCTCGCGCGGGTGAGCGAGCGGACCCGCGACCTGGTGCACCGGCACGCCGACGTGTTCACCAAGGACATCACCCCGCGGCTGGAGGAGGCCGGGATCCGGATCGTGCGCTGGCACGACCTGGGCGAGGCGGAGGTGCCGCGGCTGCGGGAGTACTTCCGCGACCAGGTGTTCCCGGTGCTCACGCCGCTGGCGGTCGACCCGGCGCACCCGTTCCCCTACATCAGCGGCCTGTCGCTGAACCTCGCCGTCCGGGTGCGCGACCCCGACACCGACGCCGCGCGCTTCGCCCGGCTCAAGGTGCCCAACAACGTGCCGCGGTTCGTGCCGGTGGCCGTCGACTCGACCGCGGCCTACCTGCCGCTGGAGGACCTCATCGCCGCGCACCTGCCGGCGCTGTTCCCCGGCCTGGACGTCATCGACCACCACCTGTTCCGGGTCACCCGCAACGCCGACCTGGAGGTCGAGGAGGACCGCGACGAGGACCTGCTGCAGGCCCTCGAGCGCGAGCTGGCCCGCCGCCGGTTCGGGCCGGCGGTGCGGCTGGAGGTCGCCGAGCCGATGCACCCGGAGGTCCTGCAGGTGCTGGTCTCGGAGCTGGAGGTGGACGCCTCCGACGTCGTCCACGTGCCCGGCCTGCTGGACCTCGCCGCACTCTGGGAGCTCTACGGGGTGGACCGCCCCGAGCTCAAGGACGAGCCGTTCGTGCCGGCCACCCACCCGCGCCTGTCCGAGGGCGAGACCCCGAAGAGCGTGTTCGCCACGCTGCGCGAGGGCGACGTGCTCGTCCACCACCCCTACCACTCGTTCGCGACCAGCGTGCAGCGCTTCATCGAGCAGGCCGCCGCCGACCCGGGCGTGCTGGCCATCAAGCAGACGCTGTACCGCACCTCGGGTGACTCCCCGATCGTCAACGCGCTCATCGACGCCGCGCAGGCCGGCAAGCAGGTCGTCGTCCTCGTGGAGATCAAGGCGCGCTTCGACGAGGAGGCCAACATCAGCTGGGCCCGGTCGCTGGAGCGGGCCGGGTGCCACGTCGTCTACGGCCTGGTGGGCCTGAAGACGCACTGCAAGACCGCGCTGGTGGTGCGCCGGGAGGGCGCGCTGATCCGCCGCTACTGCCACATCGGCACGGGCAACTACAACCCCAAGACCGCCCGGCTCTACGAGGACCTCGGCGTCCTCACGGCCGACCCGCGGGTGGGCGCGGACCTCACCGACCTGTTCAACACCCTGACCGGCTACTCCCGCCAGACGTCCTACCGCCGGCTGATGGTGGCCCCGCACGGGATCCGCACCGGGCTGCTGGAGAAGATCCGGCGGGAGGCCCGGAACGCCCGCGAGGGGCTGCCGGCCGGCATCCGGGTCAAGGTGAACTCCCTCGTCGACGAGGAGCTCATCGACGCCCTCTACGAGGCGGCGGCGGCCGGCGTCCCCGTGGAGCTGCTGATCCGCGGCATCTGCTCGCTGCGCCCCGGCGTCCCGGGCTTGTCGGACAACGTGCGGGTGCGCTCGATCGTGGGCCGTTTCCTGGAGCACTCGCGGGTGATCTGGTTCGCCGCCGGCGGGGACGGCGAGTGGTGGCTGGGCAGCTCGGACCTCATGCACCGCAACCTCGACCGCCGCGTCGAGGTGCTGCTCCGGGTCTGCGACGACGCCGCCGAGCGCCAGCTGCAGGAGACCTTCGACGGGGCGATGACCGAGGGCGTGCGCTGCTGGGAGCTGGGCAGCGACGGCGCCTGGACGCGCACCGGTGGGCGGGACTACCAGGCCGGGCTGATGGCCGCGGCGGTCGACCATGCCGGCTGAGCCGGGCCGCACGGTGCGCGCGGCCGGGGGCGCGCTGTGGCGCCCGGCGGCCGACGGCGGCATCGAGACGGCGGTGGTGCACCGCCCGCGCTACGACGACTGGTCGCTGCCCAAGGGCAAGCCGGAGCCGGGCGAGCACCCGCTGCAGACGGCGGTGCGCGAGGTGGAGGAGGAGACCGGGCTGCAGGTGGTGGTCGGCCGGCGCAGCGTGCGCACGCAGTACCAGGTGCCGGAGGGGCCCAAGCGGGTCGACTACTGGCTGATGCGGGTCGTCGGCGGGGGCTTCCGCGCCAACCGGGAGGTCGACGAGCTGCGCTGGCTGCCGGTCGACCGCGCCTGCGCGCTGGTCACCCACCCGCACGACCGCGCCGTGCTGGCCGACCTGGCGCGCACCGACGTCCCGCGGGAGCCCACCCTGCTGCTGGTCCGGCACGCCAGGGCCGGCAGCAGGGCGGACTGGGACGGCCCAGACGAGCTGCGGCCGCTGGAGCACCGCGGCCGGCAGCAGGCGCGGCGGCTGGCCGAGGTGCTGCCGCTGTTCGGGCCGACCGCCGTCCTCTCGGCCCGGCCCACCCGCTGCCGGGACACCGTGGCCCCGCTGGCGCAGCGGCTGGGGACGGTCGTCGGGGAGGCACCCGAGCTGGGCGAGGAGGAGTTCACCGCCGACCCGCGGGCCGGCCTGGCCACCGTCGAGCGCCTCCTGCGGCCGGTGGACGCCGGCGAGGGGCGGCCCGCGGTGACCGTCGTGTGCAGCCAGGGCGGGACCATCCCGTCGGTGCTGACCGAGCTCGGCGTGCGCTGGGACGGGGTGCCCGCGCGGGCGCACCCGCCGGCGGCCAAGGGCAGCACCTGGGTGCTGGGCGGGCGGCCGGGGGCGCTGGCCGCCGACTACCACCGGGACCTCTGGGCCGATCCCGAGGACCCCGCCCCGTGACGTGCTGGAACGGCCCCCTTCAGGGTCCCGCGACGAGCGTGCGAGTCGTGGGGGGAAGGGGGTCCTTCACCTGGCGGGCAGCACCGTGGGCAGCCAGGCCGGGCGGCGCGCCTCGAACTCCTCGATGTCGGTCAGGTGGCGCTCGGTGAGCCCGACGTCGTCGAGGCCCTCGAGCAGCCGCCAGCGGGTGTAGTCGTCCACCTCGAACGACACACTGCGCCCGCCGTGGCTGACCTGCTTCCCGCGCAGGTCGACCGTCACCGGGGTGGCCGGGTCGGCTTCCGCCGCGTCCCACAGGGCCTCGACCTCGGCCTGGGGCAGGACGACGGTCAGCAGTCCGGACTTGGTCGAGTTGTTCTTGAAGATGTCGGGGAACCGCGAGCTGACCACGACGCGGAACCCGCCGTCCAGCAGTGCCCAGCAGGCGTGCTCGCGGGAGGAGCCGGTGCCGAAGTCGGGCCCGGCCACCAGGATCGAGGCGCCGGCGTGCTGCGGCCGGTTGAGCACGAAGTCCGGCTCGTTGCGGCGCCACGCCGAGAACAGCCCGTCCTCGAACCCCGTGCGGGTGATCCGCTTCAGGTACTCCGCCGGGATGATCTGGTCGGTGTCGACGGCGCTGCGGCGCAGCGGGGCGACGGTGCCGGTGTGCGTGGTGAACGCGTCCATCGGGTCAGACTCCAGCGGGCTCGGAGGAGGCCAGGTCGGCGGGGGCGGTCAGCCGCCCGGTCAGCGCGGTGGCGGCGGCGACCGACGGGGAGACCAGGTGGGTGCGCCCGCCCTTGCCCTGCCGGCCCTGGAAGTTGCGGTTGCTGGTGGAGGCCGCCCGCTCCCCCGGCTGCAGCTGGTCGGGGTTCATGCCCAGGCACATGGAGCAGCCCGCGCCGCGCCACTCCGCACCGGCCTCGGTGAACACCCGGTCCAGCCCCTCGGCCTCGGCCTGCAGCTTCACCCCGACCGACCCGGGGACGACGAGCATCCGGGTGCCGGCGTCGATCCGCCTGCCACGCAGCAGCGCCGCGGCGGTGCGCAGGTCCTCGATGCGGCCGTTGGTGCACGAGCCGAGGAAGACGGTGTCCACCTCGATCTCGCGCAGCGGCGTGCCCGGGGTCAGCCCCATGTAGGCCAGCGCCTGCTCGACGGCCCGGCGCTCGTCCTCGTCAGCCACGGCCGCCGGGTCGGGCACCGACCCGGAGATCGGCAGGCCCTGGCCGGGGTTGGTGCCCCAGGTGACGAAGGGGGCCAGCGACGCGGCGTCCAGGACGACCTCGGTGTCGAAGACGGCGTCCTCGTCGGTGCGCAGCGTCCGCCAGTGCGCGACGGCGGCGTCCCAGTCCGCGCCCTGCGGGGCGTGCGGGCGGCCGCGGAGGAACGCGAGGGTGGTGTCGTCCGGCGCGATCAGGCCGGCGCGGGCGCCGGCCTCGATGGACATGTTGCAGATGGTCATCCGGGCCTCCATCGACAGCGCCTCGATGGCGCTGCCGCGGTACTCGATGACGTGGCCCGCGGCGCCGTTGGTGCCGATCCGGGCGATGAGGGCGAGGATGACGTCCTTGGCCGAGACGCCGTCGGGCAGCTCGCCGTCCACGGTGACCGACATCTGCTTCGCCCGGTACTGCGGCAGCGTCTGGGTGGCCAGGACGTGCTCGACCTCGCTGGTGCCGATGCCGAAGGCCAGCGCGCCGAAGGCGCCGTGGGTGGAGGTGTGGCTGTCGCCGCAGACGATGGTCGTGCCGGGCTGGGTCAGGCCCAGCTGCGGGCCGATGACGTGCACGATGCCCTGGTCGCGGTCGCCCATCGGCGCCTGGCGCAGCCCGAACTCGGCGGCGTTGCGGCGCAGCGCCTCGATCTGGGCGCGGCTCACCGGGTCGGCGATGGGGCGCAGGAGGTCCTGGGTCGGGACGTTGTGGTCCTCGGTGGTCATCGTCAGGTCGGGACGGCGGACCGTGCGACCGGAGGCGCGCAGGCCGTCGAAGGCCTGCGGGCTGGTGACCTCGTGCACCAGGTGCAGGTCGATGTAGAGCAGGTCCGGCTCGCCCGCGGCGCTGCGCACCACGTGGGCGTCGTAGACCTTCTCCGCCAGGGTCTTCGGCACGGCGGGTCCCTCCGGGTCGGCGTCGCTCGCGTCCCTCCGCGACCGGCTGGCCATCTCAGCAGGTGGGATGCAAGTATTGCTGTGTGGGACAGCCTAACCCCGTCGCCGTCTTGGACAAAGCGGTGGCGATCCTCCGCGCGGTGTCCGCCGAGCCCGCCACCCTCGCCGAGCTGGTCGAGCGGACCGGGCTGCCCCGGGCGACCGCGCACCGGCTCGCCGTCGCCCTCGAGGGGCACCGCCTGGTGCGCCGCACCCCGGCCGGCGCCTGGGCCCCCGGGCCGGCCCTGGGCGAGCTCGGCGGTGGCGGGGTCGCCGACCTCGCCGCGGTCGCCGGCCGGCACCTGGTGGCGCTGCGGGACGCCAGCGGGGAGAGCGCCCAGTTCTACGTCCGCGACGGCGCCAGCCGGGTGTGCGTGGCCGCCGCCGAGCGGGCACACGGGCTGCGCGACACCGTGCCGGTCGGGGCGCGGCTGCCGATGACCGCGGGCTCGGCGGCCCACGCGCTGCTGGCCTTCGCCCCCGCTGACGAGGTCACCCCGCTGCTACCGGCCGCCAGCTTCACCGCCCGCACACTGCTCGACGTCCGCCGTCGCGGCTGGGCGCACAGCATCGCCGAGCGCGAGCCCGGGGTGGCCTCGCTGTCCGCGCCGGTCCGCGACGCCGGGGGCGGGGTGCTGGGCGCGGTCTCCGTCTCCGGCCCGGTGGAGCGGCTGGGCCGCCGTCCGGCGCCCGAGGTGGTCGGCGCGGTGCTGGAGGCCGCCGGCGCCATCGCCCGCGCCGCCAGGTGACGCAGGGGCCCGCTGCGAGCCTGCGAGCCGTGGGGGCCGGGGTCCTCTCCTCAGGGCGCCGGCGGCCGCTCCTCGTCGCCGGTGACGTCGGCGCCGGGGTCGACGACCACCGGGCGCAGCCGCGACCACAGCGCGAACGCCGCGGCGAACAGCAGCATCCCGGCACCGGCCCACAGGTTGGCGTCCACGCCACCGGTCTTGGCCTCGGCCTCGGCGCCGTCCACCAGGCCGACGACGACGAGGACCACGCCGTAGAAGCCGATGAGCGCCGCGATCACGTTGCGGACGTCGTAGGCGCCGGCCGCGTGCCGCTCACCGGCGGGCGCCTCGCCCCCGCTGCTGCCCATCGGGCCCTCCTCCGCCGACCGGCCCGCCATCAGGCGAACGCCACGTTGAGCGCGATCACCATGACCAGCGCGACCCCGGCCAGCTTGGTCGGCGACCGGTACCAGGGCAACCGGCCGGCGTCGGGGTCGGTGCGCTGCTCCCGGGGCGTCTCGGAGTAGACCAGCCCGGCCAGCGCGGCGACCGGCTTGGGCTCGGTCACCCGGCTGACCGCGACGCTGACCACGACGTCGACGACGAACGCCGCCCCGGCGGCCACGAAGGCCGCGCCCTGGCCGGGCAGGGAGATGAGCCCGGTCTCGTTGGCGAGGAAGACCGTGACGGCGGCCAGCGTGCCGGAGACCAGCCCGACCCAGCCGGCCGTCGGCGTCATCCGCTTCCAGAACATGCCGAGGATGAAGGTGGCGAACAGCGGGGCGTTGAAGAACCCGAACAGCGTCTGCAGGTACTCCATCAGGTTGCTGTAGCCGGCGGCGATGAACGCCGTCCCGATGGCCACCACCGTCGCACCGACCGTGGCCAGCCGGCCGATCCGCAGGTAGTAGGCGTCGGGGCGGTCCCGGCGGACGTAGGTCTGCCACAGGTCGTAGCTGAAGACGGTGTTGAAGGCGGAGATGTTGGCCGCCATGCCGGCCATGAAGGAGGCCAGCAGGCCGGCGATCGCCACGCCCAGCAGCCCGTTGGGCAGCACGTCCCGGACGAGGGCCAGCAGCGCCTCGTTGTAGGTGATCGGGCTGTCCGCGCCCTCCTTGAGCGCGCGCACCTCCGGCACGATCGCGGCGGCGACCATCCCGGGGACGACGACCAGGAACGGGATGAACATCTTCGGGAAGGCCCCGATCACCGGGGTGCTGCGCGCCGCGGACATCGAGTGGGTCGCCATCGCCCGCTGCACCTCGACGAAGTTCGTCGTCCAGTAGCCGAAGGACAGCACGAAGCCCAGGCCGAACACGATGCCGAGCGTCGACCACACCGGGCTGGCGAAGCCGGACAGGTCGGTGGCCGGCCAGGTCGACAGCGGGTCGGTGTACCCCGGCGTCCCGGTCACCGCGTCGACGAAGCCGCCGAGGCCCCCGACCCGGTTGAGGCCGATGAGGGTGAGCGGCAGCAGCGCGGCGACGATGACGAAGAACTGCAGCACCTCGTTGTAGATGGCCGCCGACAGCCCGCCGAGGGTGATGTAGCTGAGGACCACGGCGGCCGCGACGATCAGCGACACCCACAGCGGCCAGCCCAGCAGCGCCTCGACGATGGTGGCCAGCAGGAACAGGTTGATGCCGGCGATGAGCACCTGCGCCAGGGCGAAGGAGACCGCGTTGACCAGGTGCGCGCCGGTGCCGAACCGGCGGAGCATGAACTCCGGGACGCTGCGCACCTTCGACCCGTAGTAGAAGGGCATCATCACGATGGCCAGGAAGAGCATCGCGGGGACGGCGCCGATCCAGAAGTAGTGCATGGTCGGGAAGCCGTACTGGGCGCCGTTGGCCGACATGCCGATGATCTCGACCGCGCCCAGGTTGGCCGAGACGAACGCCAGCCCGGTCACCCACGCGGGCAGCGACCGGCCGGACAGGAAGAAGTCCAGGCTGTCGGACACCCGGCGGCGGGCGGCGACGCCGATCAGCAGCACGACGGCGAAGTAGGCGGCGACCAGCAGGTAGTCGACGAACGAGGCGTCCAGGCGCAGGGCGTCCACGGGTGGCGGGCCTCCGGTGTCGGGGGGTGGGTCAGGCCAGGCGCCGGGCGCCCGCGGACGGCACCACCGCGAAGGCACGGGGCGCGGCGAAGCCCTGCTGCGCGAAGCGGTCGGTGACCGCCCGGGCGACGGCGTCGGTGCGGGCGGCGTCCACGAGGACGACGGCGCTGCCGCCGAACCCGCCACCGACCATGCGGGCACCGGCGGCGCCGGCGGCCAGCGCGGTGTCCACGCAGGTGTCGAGCTCCACGGTGGAGATGCCGAAGTCGTCGCGCAGCGAGGCGTGCCCGGCGGTGAGCACCGGCCCGATCGCCGCCGGACCGCGGTCGCCCCGCAGCAGCGCCACGACCTCCAGCACCCGGGCGTTCTCGGTGACGATGTGCCGGGCCCGCCGCAGCAGCACGCCGCCGCCGGGGCTGCCGTCGTCCAGCGCGCCGAGGGCGGCCACGTCCGGGACGTCGCGCAGCGCGGGCACGCCGAGCCGGGCGGCGGCCTGCTCGCACTCGCGGCGCCGGTCGCCGTAGCCGCCGGTGGCGTGGTCGTGCGTCGTCCCGGTGTCGACGACGAGCAGCTTCAGCCCGGCCGCCCGCAGGTCCAGCGGCACCTGCTCGGTGCTGCGGTCCCGGGTGTCGAGGAACAGTGCGTGCCCGGCGGTGCACAGCAGCGACGCGGACTGGTCGAGGATGCCGGTCGGGGCGCCGACGAAGTCGTTCTCCGCGCGCCGGGCGACGTCGACCAGGTCGGCCGCGGCGAGGTCGGGCGCGGCCAGGTCGCGCAGCGCCAGGGCCACCGAGCAGGACAGCGCGGCCGACGAGGACAGGCCCATGCCCGCCGGGACGTCGCCGTCGACCAGCACGCTCACCCCGCCGGGCACCCGGTCGCGCAGCGCGTCGACCACCCCGGCGGGGTAGCCGGCCCAGCCACCGGGGTGCCCGGGGGCGAGCTCGGCCACGGCCACCTCCACCCGGTCGCGGGGGTGCTGCGCGGACACCAGGGCGACCCGCCCGTCGTCGCGTCGGGCGACCGCGGCCCGGGTGGTGTGCGGCAGGGCCACCGGCAGCACGAAGCCGTCGTTGTAGTCGGTGTGCTCCCCGATCACGTTCACCCGCCCCGGCGCGGCCCAGACCCCCTCGGGGTCGGCGCCGAAGGCCTCCGCGAACGCCGCGCGGGCCGCGTCCGCCGCCGTCACGGGCGCACGTCCCGCAGCTGCGCGGCGACGTCCTCGGGCACCGTGTCGGTGATGAAGGCACCCATGCCGGACTCCGAGCCGGCCAGGTACTTCAGCTTGCCCGGGGCCCGGCGCAGCGAGAACAGCTGCAGGTGCAGCCACCAGTCCTCCCGCCCGCGGGTGACCGGCGCCTGGTTCCAGGAGGAGATGTAGGGCATGGGGGTGTCGAAGCGGCGGGCGAAGCGGCCCAGCACGTCGAGGTAGATGCCGGCCAGCGCGTCCCGCTCGGCGTCGTCGAGGGCCGGGAGGTCGGGCACCTTGCGGTGCGGGAAGACCTGCAGCTCGTAGGGCCAGCGCGCGGCGGCCGGCACGAACGCCGTCCAGTGCTCGTTGGCGGTGACCACCCGCGGCCCGGCGCGCTCGGCGGCCAGCACGTCGGCGAACAGGTCCCCGCCGGTGGCCTGCCGGTGCCGCTGCACGGAGGCGAGCAGCTTCTCCACCCGCGGCGCCGCGAACGGGTAGGCGTAGACCTGCCCGTGCGGGTGGGACAGCGTCACCCCGATCTCCTCGCCGGAGTTCTCGAACACGTAGACCTGCTCGACCCCGGGGGTGCCCGACAGCTCGGCGGTCCGCTCGGCCCACACGTCGACGACCAGCCGGGCCCGGTCGACGCCCAGGGTGGCGAAGGACCGGTCGTGCTCGCTGGTGAACACGACGACCTCGCAGCGGCCGAAGCCGGGCCGCAGCCCGGTCAGCGGGGCGCCGGGGGCGGTCGGGGGCACGTCGCGCTCGACGGCGGTGGCCAGGGAGGGGAACCGGTTCTCGAAGACGACCACCTGGTAGTCGGCCTCGGGGACCTCGGTGGGCTCCTTGCCGGGCCGGGTCGGGCACAGCGGGCACAGGTCGGCCGGCGGCAGGAAGGTGCGCGTCTGCCGGTGCGAGGCCAGCACGACCCACTCCCCCAGCAGCGGGTCGAAGCGCAGCTGCGAGCGGGTGCTGACCGGCGGCAGGTCGCGCGGGTCCTCGGCGGTGCGCGGGGGGGCGGTGTCACCGGCGTCGAAGTAGAGGACCTCCCGGCCGTCGGCCAGCCGACGACTCGTCCGGATCACCGCGCGTCCCGCCCTTCCGTCACTGTGGGTGAGCAACCCCGGAGACGCTAGACCTGCCGTCCCTCCCGGGCCAACCCGACCCCCGGCACGGCGAGAGCCCCCGGCCGGGGTGGCCGGGGGCTCTGGCACGGGCGTAGCCCCGAAGGGATTCGAACCCTCGCTACCGCCGTGAGAGGGCGGCGTCCTGGGCCGCTAGACGACGGGGCCGTACAGGTGGTGCTAAGGACCGCTGCTCCAGGAAACAGCTGCCTCGCTGGGGTACCAGGACTCGAACCTAGACTAACGGAACCAGAAACCGTCGGGCTGCCAATTACCCCATACCCCAAGGGCCGTGCTGCGCCTCGCGGCGCCGGTAGAGAGCATACCCGATGCCCGGCGGCGGCCCGGGCACCCCCGGGGGTGACGGTGCTCGCAGGTCCAGCGCGGCGGTCCGCGTCTGCGGGTGCAGCCGGCCGCGGGAGCGGGCGACCAGCGCGACGTAGCCGCCCATCGCCAGCAGGTCGACGAGCACCACCAGCACGCCGGCACCGGCCGGGACGGCGTCGGTGGCCACCCCCTCCCCCAGCCCGCCGGCCAGCGCGAAGACCACCACGTTGTTGACCGCGTGCAGCACGATCGCCGCCTCCAGCCCGCCGGTGAGCCACACGACCGCCGAGGCGGCCAGCCCGAAGGCGAACCGGTCGAGGAAGGTCCACAGGTCCGGCGGGAGGTGCAGCGCGGAGAACAGCGCGGCGGTGAGCACGGCGGCCACCACCGCACCCGCCCGGGGCCGGCCGACCCACGCGGCGATCGCCTGGCTCAGGTAGCCGCGGAACACGTACTCCTCGGCGGCGGACTGCAGCGGCGTGGTCAGCAGCACGACGAGCAGCAGCCAGCCGTAGTCCCGTACCGGGCCGGTGGGCGCCCAGTCCCCTGCCACGACGCTCAGGCCGACGCTGAGCAACAGGCCGGCGACGAGCGTGGGCAGGGTCAGCAGCGTGCAGGGCGCGAGCAGCCGCCAGCGCAGCCGGGCCAGCACCGACGACGACCAGCCGATCCGCAGGCCGTGCGGCGCCGCCCAGGCCAGCCAGACGCACGGGACGGCGACGATCAGCGAGACGTTGGTGACCAGCAGCAGGGTGGGGTCGGTGAGGTCGGTGGGGTCGATGGCCGTCGGGTCGGGGAAGACGCCGGTCGCCAGGCCGGCGATCACCACCAGCACCGCGGCGACCCCGTAGAAGACGGCGAACAGCAGCAGGCCGAGCACCGGCCGCCACCAGCGCCAGTCCCGCGTGCGCATCACCTGCAGGTACTCGACCGGCTCGTCGTGCGGCGGGGTGCCCGGCGGCGGCTGGAGGCCGGAACCCCCGGGCGGCAGCCACGCCGGTGGCTGCGGGCCGGGCTGCCAGCGCAGCAGGGCCTGCTGCCAGGGGGGCGTCCCGCCGGGCGCGCCGGCGGCCGGCCACGCGGCCACGCCGTGCGCGGCCCCGGGGACGTGCGGCGGCGCGGCATAGCGCCCGGTCGGCGGCGGACCGGTGTACGGCTCGTCGTCGGCGGTGCTCGGGGCCGGCGGTCCGCCGGGGAGGGGACCCATCAGCGCGTGTACGCCTCCCGGGCACCCTGCAGGCGGCGGATGGTGCGGTCGCGGCCGAGCAGCTCGAGGGACTCGTACAGCGGCGGGGACACCGTCCGCCCGCTGACCGCGACGCGCACCGGCCCGAACGCCTGGCGGGGCTTGCGGCCGAGGTCCTCGACGAGGGCCTGCTTGAGCGCGCCCTCGATGTCGGCGGTGGTCCAGGCGGGCAGCTCCCGGAGCGCGGCGACCGCGGCGTCGAGCACCTCGCCGTCCTCGGGCCGGAGGTTCTTCGCCGCGGCACCGGCGTCGACGTCGACGTCCTCGGTGAACAGGAAGCCGAGCAGGCCGACGGCGTCGGACAGCACGATCATCCGCTCCTGGGCCAGCGGGGCGATGGCGGCGAGCACCCGCTGCTGCTCGGCCGTGGGCGGGTCGCCGACCAGCCCGGCCCGGGCGAGGAACGGCGTGACACGCGTGGTGAAGTCCTCGACCGGCAGCGCGCGCAGGTGGGTGGCGTTGATCGCCTCGGCCTTCTTGAGGTCGAAGCGGGCCGGGTTGGCGCTGACCCGGGTGACGTCGAAGGCCGAGACGAGCTCGGCGGGTGAGAACACGTCGCGGTCGTCGGCGATGGCCCAGCCCAGCAGCGCCAGGTAGTTGACCAGGCCCTCGGGCAGGAAGCCGCGGTCCCGGTAGACGTCGAAGTCCGACTGCGGGTCGCGCTTGGACAGCTTCTTGTTGCCCTCGCCGAACACCAGCGGCAGGTGCCCGAACCGCGGCACCCCGGCGGCCACCCCGATGTCGGTCAGCGCCCGGTGCAGGGCGATCTGCCGCGGCGTGGAGGGCAGCAGGTCCTCCCCGCGCAGCACGTCGGTGACGCCCATCAGCGCGTCGTCCACCGGGTTGGTGAAGGGGTAGAGCGGCGCGCCGGTGGCGCGCACCAGCACCGGGTCGGGCACCGAGCCGGCCGCGAAGGAGATGTCGCCGCGCACCAGGTCGGTCCAGGCGAGGTCCTCGTCGGGCATCCGCAGCCGCAGCACCGGCGCCCGCCCCTCGGCGTGGAAGGCGGCCCGCTGCTCCTCGGTGAGGTGCCGGTCGGCGTTGTCGTAGCCGAGCTTGGGGTCCTGCCCGGCCGCCCGGCGCCGCGCGTCGACCTCCTCGGGGGTGGAGAAGGACTCGTAGGCGTGCCCGGCCTCGAGCAGCCGCGCGGCGACGTCGCGGTAGACGTCGAGCCGCTCGGACTGCCGGTAGGGGCCGTGCGGGCCGCCGACCTCGGGGCCCTCGTCCCAGTCCAGCCCGAGCCAGCGCATGCAGTCCAGCAGGTGCCGGTAGGACTCCTCGCTGTCGCGGGCGGCGTCGGTGTCCTCGATGCGGAAGACGAACGTGCCGCCGGTGTGCCGGGCGTGCGCCCAGTTGAACAGCGCCGTCCGCATGGCCCCGACGTGCACCAGCCCGGTGGGCGAGGGGCAGAAGCGGGTCACCGTCACCGGGCGCCGCCCGCGGTGGAGACGGTGTCGGCGCCGGACACGGGGTTGGTCAGCGTGCCCAGCCCCTCGATGCTGCACGCGACCGTCTGGCCCGGGGCGATCACGCCGACGCCGGCCGGGGTGCCGGTGAGCACGACGTCGCCGGGCAGCAGGGTCATCACCTGGGAGATGTGCGAGACCAGCGTGGGGATCCCGAACAGCAGCTGGCTGGTGCGCCCGGACTGGCGCAGCTCGCCGTCCACCGTGCAGGTGACCTCGAGGTCGGCGGGGTCCTTGCCGAGGGCGGCCAGGTCGGTCTCGATCCACGGCCCCAGCGGGCAGAACGAGTCGAAGCCCTTGGCGCGGGTCCACTGCCCGTCGCTGGCCTGCATGTCCCGCTCGGTGACGTCGTTGGCGATGGTGTAGCCGAACACGCTGCCCAGGGCCTGCTCGGGGCTGACGTGCCGGGCACCGCGCGCGCCGATGACGACGGCCAGTTCCACCTCGTGGTGCACGTTGGTGCTGCCCGGCGGGATGCGGATGGCGTCGCCGGGGCCGATCACCGTGGTCGACGGCTTGAGGAACAGCAGCGGCTGCGCCGGCGCGTCCCCGGTGCCCATCTCCCGGACGTGCTCGGCGTAGTTCTTGCCGACGGCCACCACCTTGCTCGGCAGGATCGGCGAGAGCAGCCGGACGTCGGCCTGGGCGAACCGGCGGCCGGTGAAGGAGACGGTGCCGAACGGGTGGCCCTCGATCTGGGCGACCTGGCCGTCCCCGTCGAGGACGCCGAAGGACATGCCGGAGGGCGAGGCGAAGCGGACGATGCGCACGCCCCGAGGCTACTGACCCCGCGCGGGCCCGCCGTCCCGCCGGCCGGGCGGTCGACCCCGTCCGCTGTGACACTGTGCTCGCCCGGAGCGCACCGGATCGACCAGAGGAGACGCCGTGATCCTGATCGTCATCAAGATGCCCGTCCGGCCCGACCGGATCGAGGACTTCCGGACCCACGCCGACGAGTACGCCCGGGCGGTGAACGCCGAGGAGGGCAGCCTGTTCTTCGAGTGGTCGCGCAGCGTCGAGGACCCGAACACGTTCGTGTGCATCGAGGGCTTCCGCGACTCCGACGCCGGCGCCTCGCACGTCGCCACCCCGCACGCCAAGGCCGCCTTCGACTGGATGTCGGAGTTCGTCGCCGAGCAGCCGCAGATCATCTACGTGGACGCCCCGGACGTCAGCGGCTTCGGCCCGATGGGCGAGGTGCAGCCCAGGGGATGATCCCCGCCTGGTGAGGAGCTGGAACGGCCGCCCTTCAGGGGCCCGCGCCGAGCCTGCGAGGCGTGGGGAGAAGGGTGGTCCTTCACCCGCCGGCGAGCGCGGCCAGCCGGTCGCCGACCTCGGTGGTCCGCACGCGGGCCCGCGGGTCCCGGGTGGACAGGTCGAAGGCCACCGCGGCGTCGACCTTGCGGGCCTGGTCACCGCGACCGAGGTGGTCGAGCAGCAGGCCGACGGACAGCACGGTGGCCGTGGGGTCGGCGACGCCGGTGCTGGCGATGTCCGGCGCCGAGCCGTGCACCGGCTCGAACATGCTCGGGGAGGTGCCGGAGGCGTCGAGGTTGCCGCTGGCGGCCAGGCCGATGCCGCCGGTGACGGCCGCGGCCAGGTCGGTGACGATGTCGCCGAAGAGGTTGTCGGTGACCAGGACGTCGAAGCGTCCGGGATCGGTCACGAAGAACATCGCGGCGGCGTCGACGTGGGAGTAGGCGACGGCGACCTCGGGGAACTCGGCGGAGACCTCCTCGACCGTCCGCGACCACAGCGACCCGGCGTGGGTGAGCACGTTGGTCTTGTGGATCAGCGTGAGGTGCCGGCGCGGGCGGGCCAGGGCGCGCTCGAACGCGTAGCGGACGACCCGCTCGACGCCGAACGCGGTGTTCACGCTCACCTCGGTGGCCACCTCGTGCGGGGTGTCGCGGCGCAGCACCCCGCCGTTGCCGACGTAGGGGCCCTCGGTGCCCTCCCGCACGCACAGCATGTCGATCGCGCCGGGGTCGCCCAGTGGGCTGGCGACGCCGTCGAACAGTCGCGCCGGGCGCAGGTTGACGTGGTGGTCGAGCTCGAAGCGCAGCCGCAGCAGCAACCCGCGCTCGAGGATGCCCGGCGGCACGCTCGGGTCCCCGATGGCGCCGAGCAGGATCGCGTCGTGCTGCCGCAGCTCGTCGAGCACCGTGTCCGGCAGCAGCTCCCCGGTGCGCTGCCAGCGGGAGGCGCCGAGGTCGTAGGGGGTGGTCTCGACGTCGGGGGCGACCGCGTGGAGGACCTTGAGGCCCTCGGCCACCACCTCCGGGCCGATGCCGTCCCCGGGGATCACTGCCAGGCGCATGGCGACGACCCTAGGTCAGGACGCGGTGAGGTCCGCGGAGCGGGCCTCACGGGCGCCGATGCGGCCGGCGATGTCCCCGAGCAGCTCGGCCGGCACGGGGCTGTCGACGGTCACCGCCATCAACGCCTCGCCGCCGCGGGTGGTGCGGCTGACCTGTGCGCCGGCGATGTTGACGCCGGCCTCCCCGAGCGCCGCGCCGACGGTGCCCACCACGCCGGGGCGGTCGGTGTAGAGGAAGAACAGCAGGTAGCCCGCGGCGTCCAGGTCCGTGTCGAAGCCGTTGACCTCGACCAGCTTGGGCACCTGGTTCTTGCCGAACAGCGTGCCGGAGACGGTGACCTCCGTGCCGTCGGCCATCGCCCCGCGGACGCTGATCAGGTTGCGGTAGTCCGGGCTCTCCACGTCGCTGGTGAGCGCCACCGCCAGGCCCCGCTGCTCGGCCAGCAGCGGGGCGTTGACGTAGGTGACCTGCTCCTCGACCACGTCGGAGAAGACGCCCTTGAGGACGGCGAGCTGCAGCACCGAGTCGTCGAACTCCGCGATCTTGCCGCGGACGTCGACGGTCACCGACTGGGCCAGCCCGCCGGCGACGGCGGTGAACACCCGCCCGAGCTTCTCGGCCAGCGGCAGGCCGGGGCGGACGTCCTCGGCGACGACCCCGCCGGCCTGGACGTTCACCGCGTCGGGCACGAACTCCCCCTGCAGCGCCAGGCGCACCGAGTGCGCGACCGCGGTGCCCGCCTTGTCCTGCGCCTCGGTCGTGGAGGCGCCCAGGTGCGGGGTGACGACGGTGGTGGGCAGCGCGAACAGCGGGCTGTCGGTGCACGGCTCCTGGGCGTACACGTCGATGCCGGCCGCGCCGACCTGCCCGGACGCCAGCGCCTCGGCCAGCGCCGCCTCGTCGACCAGCCCGCCGCGGGCGGCGTTGACGACGATCACGCCGCGCTTGGTGGTGGCCAGCTCGGCGGCGCCGATCAGACCGAGGGTCTCCGGCGTCTTCGGCAGGTGGATGGTGATGAAGTCCGACTCGCGCAGCAGCTCCTCCAGGGACACCATGCGCACGCCGAGCTGCGCGGCGCGGCCGGGCTGGATGTAGGGGTCGTAGGCGATCAGCGTGACGCCGAAGGCGGCCAGCCGCTGGGCGACCAGCTGGCCGATCCGGCCCAGCCCGACCACGCCGACGACCTTGTCGGTGACCTCGACGCCGGTGAACGCCGAGCGCTTCCAGGTGCCGGCGCGCAGCGAGGCGTCGGCGGCCGGGATGCGCCGGGCGGCGGCCAGCAGGAGCGCAACCGCGTGCTCGGCGGCGCTGACGACGTTCGACGTCGGGGCGTTGACCACCATGACGCCGCGCTCGGTGGCCGCGGTGACGTCGACGTTGTCCAGCCCGATGCCGGCGCGGGCCACGACCTTGAGGTTCGGCGCGGCGGCCAGTGCCTCGGCGTCGATCTGCGTGGCGCTGCGGATCACCACGGCCGACGCGTCGGCCAGCGCCGGCAGCAGGGCGGCCCGGTCGGCGCCGTCGACGTGGCGGATCTCGACCTCGTGACCCAGCACCTGCAGCACGCTCGGGGCCAGCTCCTCGGCGATCAGGACGACGGGCGCTGTCCCGGACATCGGCGTGGTCACGGGGGCACAGCCTAGGGACGGGTGCCGACGCCGGGCCGACCAGCCCCGGTGTGCCGCGGGCACCCCGGGCACCGGGGGAGCTCGCTTGCCGGGGCGACCGCGGGCTGGACATCCTGGCGTCTGCTGCCGGCGGACGCCGGCGCCGACGGAGGGGATCATGAGCAGTCAGGACGACGGGCGCGGCTCCGGTGCCGGCCCGTGGCCGGGGCCGTACGGGCAGCCGCCGCGGTACGAGACCGTCGGGCGGCCGGGTCAGCCGTACGGCGGTCAGCGGCACCAGCCCTCCCCCCACGGCCCCTCCGCCCCGGCGCCGGGCCCGTACGGAGCGACCGCTGACCACCACCCGGCGGCCGGGCCGTACGGGCAGGCCGGGCCGTACGGGCAGGTCGGGCCGTACGGGCAGGCCCCGGTGCCGGCCCGCCCCACGGCGGTCGTGGTGGCCGCGGTGCTGGGCTCCGTCTTCGGCGCCCTGGGTGCGCTGGTGGGCCTCGGTCTCGTCCTGGGCGGTGCCGTGCTGGGCAGCCTCCTGGGGGACCTCGCGGCCGGCGACCCGTCGGTCACTGCCACCGACCCCGGTGAGGTGGCCGAGTTCACCGACGCCGTGCAGGCGTTCGCGATCGGCCTGGGCCTGGTCGTCCTGGTCTGGGCGGCGCTCGTGGTGTGGGGGTCGGTGCGCGCGCTGACCGGGCGCAGCCGGGTGCCGCTGCTGGTGGGCGGGTCGATCGCGGTCGCGGTGACCGGCCTGGCCACCCTCGCCACCCTCGCCGGGGCGGCCTCGGGCGGCACCGGGGCCGGCGAGATCGCGGTCGTCCTGCTGTTCCTCCTGGCCGCCCTGGCGGTCGTCGTGCTGCTGTGCGTGCGCCCGGCGGCGCAGTTCTACGCCGCGCACCGCGCGCGGCGGGCGCGTTGAGCGCGGGCCCGGTGTCGACGTCCGGTCGTCGTGGAGCCGGTGACGGGCGCCCGCCGCACGTCCTCATGGCGGGCGTGGCCGGGTTCGCCCAGGCCACCCTGCTGTTCGTGGTGGCCCTCGTGTCGTTCACCTTCACCGCCCAGGCGGGCCTGCTGGCGGTGTTCGGCGTCCTCTACCTGGCGCTGACCGCGGCGTGCCTTTGGGGTGCGGTGTCGGTCCTGCGGGGGCGGGACCGCCGGACGCTGGTCGCCGCGTCCGCGGTCAGCGGTGTGGTCGCGCTGACCGGCGTCGCCGTCGGCGTCCTGCAGGGCGGTGGCGTGGGCTTCCTGCCGGCACTGCTGCTCCTGCTGGCGGTCGGCGCCGTCGTCCTGCTGCTGCAGGCGCCGTCCCGCGAGTGGTTCGCCGCCTCCCGCGACGGCTGAGCCGTCGCGGGAGGCGGCGCCTCGGTCAGCCGCGCGCGGCGGTGCCGGTGTAGTCGTCGGACGTCGACACCCAGCTCATCAGCCCGCGCAGCCGGCGCCCGGTCTCCTCGATCGGGTGCGCCTCGGCCTCGGCGCGGCGACGCCGGAAGTCCGGGGCGCCGGCGTCCTGGTCGGCGATGAACTCCGCGGCCCAGGAGCCGTCCTTGATGCGGGCCAGCACGTCCTTCATCGCGTCCTTGACGTGCTGGTCGATGATCCTCGGTCCGGAGGTGTAGTCGCCGTACTCCGCGGTGTCGGACACCGACCAGCGCTGCTTGGCGATCCCGCCCTCGTACATGAGGTCGACGATCAGCTTCAGCTCGTGCAGGCACTCGAAGTAGGCCACCTCGGGCTGGTAGCCGGCCTCGGTGAGGGTCTCGAAGCCGGCGGTGATCAGCGCGCTGGCGCCACCGCAGAGGACCGCCTGCTCGCCGAACAGGTCGGTCTCGGTCTCCTCGGCGAAGGTGGTGCGGATGACGCCGGCGCGGGTGCCACCGATGGCCTTGGCGTAGGACAGCGCCAGCGGCAGCGCCTGCCCGCTGGCGTCCTGCTCCACGGCGACCAGGCAGGGCACGCCCTTGCCGTTCTCGAACTCGCGGCGCACGAGGTGGCCGGGGCCCTTGGGGGCGACCATCGCGACGTCGACGCCGGCCGGGGGCTTGACGTAGCCGAACCGGATGTTGAAGCCGTGCCCGAAGAACAGCGCGTCGCCGTCCTGCAGGTTGGGCTCGACGGACTCCGTGTACAGCGTCCGCTGCACGTGGTCCGGCGCGAGGATCATCACCAGGTCCGCCTCGGCGGCCGCCTCGGCCGGCGTCACCACGCGCAGGCCCTCGGCCTCGGCCTTGGCGCGGCTCTTGCTGCCCTCGGGCAGGCCGACGCGGACGTCGACCCCGGAGTCGCGCAGCGACAGGGCGTGCGCGTGCCCCTGGCTGCCGTAGCCCAGGACGGCGACGGTGCGCCCCTGGATGATCGACAGGTCGGCGTCGTCGTCGTAGGAGATCTCGGCGGCCATGCGGTGGACTCCTCTGCTGTGGTGCCTTTATCGCGATATTGGCGGTGGGGGGACGGGTTCAGGCCGTGCGGTCGACCGGGCGCAAAGTACCGGCGCCGCTCATCGAGCGCGGCCCCCGGCCCAGGGCGACCGTGCCCGACTGCGCCATCTCCTTGATGCCCAGCGGGGCGAGGACGGCGAGCAGGGCCTGGAGCTTGTCCGGCGTGCCGGTCGCCTCCAGGGTCACGGTGTCGGGGTTGACGTCGACGACGCGGGCGCGGAACAGCTCGGCGGTCTGCAGCACCTGGGTGCGGTCGGCCATCGGCGCGCGGACCTTCACCAGCAGCAGCTCGCGCTGCACGGCCGCGGCCGGGTCCAGCTCGACGATCTTGATCACCTCGATCAGCTTGTTGAGCTGCTTGGTGATCTGCTCCAGCGGCTGGCTCTCGGCCTCGGCGACGATCGTCATCCGGGACAGGTCGGGGTTCTCCGTCGGCCCGACGGCGAGGGACTCGATGTTGAACCCGCGCCGGCTGAACAGCGCCGAGACGCGCGCCAGCACGCCGGACTTGTTCTCGACCAACACCGACAACGTGTGGCGTGACAACGCAACGTTCCTTCCACTGGGACCGGCTGACTGATGGCCCCGTCCAGAGGCTCGCCCCGAGCGGAGCGAGGGGTGAGGGGGACGGGGTCCTTCCGCTAGACCTGGTTGTCGCCGAAGACCGGGCGCAGGTCGCGCGCGGCCAGGATGTCGTCGTTGCTCGCGCCCGCGGCGACCATGGGCCACACCTGGGCGTCGGCGCCGACGACGAAGTCGATGACCACCGGCGCGTCGGTGATGGCCATCGCCTTCTCGATCACCGCGTCGACGTCGTCCTCGGACTCGCAGCGCAGGCCCACGCAGCCCAGGGCCTCGGCCAGCGCGACGAAGTCGGGGATGCGCACCGGCTTGGGGGTGCCGTCGGCGTTCTGGGCGTGCAGCTTGGTGTTGGAGTAGCGGCCCTCGTAGAAGAGGGTCTGCCACTGGCGCACCATGCCCAGGTTGCCGTTGTTGATGACGGCGATCTTGACCGGGATGCCCTCGATGGCGCAGGTGGCCAACTCCTGGTTGGTCATCTGGAAGCAGCCGTCGCCGTCGATGGCCCACACGGTGGTGTCGGGGCAGCCGACCTTGGCGCCCATCGCGGCGGGGACGGCGTAGCCCATCGTGCCCAGGCCGCCGCTGTTGAGCCAGGTGCCCGGCTTCTCGTAGCGGATGAACTGGGCGGCCCACATCTGGTGCTGGCCGACGCCGGAGGTGTAGATGGCGTCGGGCCCGGCGATGGCGCCCAGCCGCTCGATGACGTACTGCGGGGAGAGGGCGCCGTCCTCGGGACGGTCGTAGCCCAGCGGGTACGTGCTCCGCCACTGCTCGACCTGCGCCCACCAGTCCGCGAGGTCCGGGGTGCGGCCGGCCTCGTGCTCGGCGCGCAGCGCGACGACGAGCTCGGCGATGGTCTCCCGGGCGTCGCCGACGATGGGCACGTCGGCCTTGCGGTTCTTGCCGATCTCGGCCGGGTCGATGTCGGCGTGCACCACCGCGGCCCCGGGCGCGAAGGAGGACAGCTGCCCGGTGACGCGGTCGTCGAAGCGGGCGCCGAGGGCGATCAGCAGGTCGGCCTTCTGCAGCGCGGTGACCGCGGCGACGGTGCCGTGCATGCCGGGCATGCCCAGGTTCTGCCGGTTGCTGTCGGGGAAGGCGCCGCGGGCCATCAGCGTGGTGACCACCGGGGCTCCGGTGAGCTCGGCCAGCTCGGCGAGCTCCGCGGTGGCCCGCGCCTTGAGCACACCGCCGCCGACGTAGAGCACCGGACGGCGGGCTGCGGCGATCAGCGCGGCCGCCTCGCGCACCTGCTTGCCGTGCGGCCGGGTGTTCGGCTTGTAGCCGGGCAGCGCCAGCCGCGGCGGCCAGGTGAAGTCCGTGGTCGCCTGCAACGCGTCCTTGGAGATGTCGACCAGCACCGGGCCGGGGCGGCCGGTGGCGGCCAGGTGGAAGGCCTCGGCGATCCGCTGGGGGATCTCGTCGGGGTTGGTGACCAGGAAGTTGTGCTTGGTGATCGGCATGGTGATGCCGCGGATGTCGGCCTCCTGGAAGGCGTCCGTGCCGATCGCGTGGCTGGGCACCTGGCCGGTGATGGCCACCAGCGGCACCGAGTCCATGTGGGCGTCGGCCAGCGGGGTGACCAGGTTCGTCGCGCCCGGCCCGGACGTCGCCATGCACACCCCGACCCGTCCGGTGGCCTGGGCGTACCCCTGGGCGGCGTGCCCGGCGCCCTGCTCGTGGCGGACCAGGACGTGGCGGACCCGCGAGTCGAACAGCGGGTCGTAGGCGGGCAGGATCGCCCCGCCGGGGATGCCGAAGACCACCTCGACGCCGACCGCCTCCAGGGACCGCACGAGGCTCTGCGCCCCCGTGATGCCGGTGCGCGACTCGGCGGCGGCCTCCGCGATGGAGCGGGCCGTGGTCTCGACACCGGTCAGGGCGGCGGCTGCCTCACGGGTGGCGGCCTCGCGGGTGGCGGGCTCCCGCGGGGTGGTGGTCGTCATGTCGTCTCCTGGCCGTGCTCGCTGCTGGTGGGCTCGGTGCTGGGGGACTCGCTGCCGGCCCCGGACGGGACCGTGGTGCGGTGTGCGGCGGGGGGTGCCCGTGGCGGACCGGTCGCACCGGGGGTCGGGCCCGCAAACGAAAGACCCCCCGTGCCTGCGGCACAGAGGGTCAGCACGTCGGTCGGGCGACCGACGCGCTAGGCGACTACGAGGAGCAGGCAGGCCGGACGCACGCGGCCACTGTGCGCCCCGGGCGGCCCGGCCGTCAACCACGTCGTCCCACGCCGTGGGACAGCGTGTCGCGCGCCGTGGGACGCCGGCCGCGGTGCGGTCAGTGCGACCCGACGAGCCCGGGCCACACCACGCCGGCTCCGCGGTCCAGGACCTCGACCAGCTCCTGCACCCGCATCGGCCGGCCGAGCAGGAAGCCCTGGGCGAAGCCGCAGCCCGCGGCGCGCAGCGCACCGAGCTGGGCCGGCGTCTCCACGCCCTCGGCCACGACGTCCAGGCCGAGCGCGGCGGCGATCCCGACCACCGACTCGCACAGCGCCCGCGTCTCGCGGTCGCGGTCGATCCGCAGCACGAACGAGCGGTCCAGCTTCAGCACGTCGATCGGCAGCCGGGTCAGGTGCGCCAGCGAGGAGCGGCCGGTGCCGAAGTCGTCGAGGGCCACGTGCACGCCCATGAGCCGCAGCGCGCGGATGTCGGCGGCCACGTGCTCGCCCTCGGAGGCGAGCGTCGCCTCGGTCACCTCCAGGATGAGGCGCTCCGGGGGCAGGCCGGTCGACTCGAGGACGGCGGCCACGTCGCGGACCAGGGTGCGGGCGGCGACGTGCGAGGCGGAGATGTTCACGCCCAGGCGCAGCGGGGTGCCGCCGTGGGCGAGGGGCAACGCGGCGGTGGCGGCCTGCTCCAGCGCCCAGCGCTGCAGCTCCCCGATCACCCCGGCGCGCTCGGCGACGGGCACGAACTCCGCGGGCGGCACCTCGCCGAGCCGGGGGTGGGTCCAGCGCAGCAGCGCCTCGACACCGGTCGCCCGGCGTTCGGCCAGCGAGACCACCGGCTGGAAGAGGACGGACAGCTCGCCGCGGTCCCAGGCGCCGGGCAGGTCCTCGCGCAGGCGGGCCCGCCGCTCGGCGGCACTGCTCAGCGCCGGCCGGTAGCGCAGCGGGGTGCCGGTGCCCGCGGCGCAGGCCGCGCGTACGGCGAGCTCGGCGCGGGTCATCAGCTCGGCCACCGAACCGGCGGCGGCGAACTCGACGACGCCGATGTCGGCGCCGAGGTCGAAGACCCCGGCGCTGGTGTGCAGCGGCTGCTCGACCACCGACAGGCAGCGGTCGGCCAGCAGGTCCACCGCCTGGGGCGGACCCCCGGCGAGGACGGCGAAGGCGCCCCCGCCGACCCGCATCACGGGGTCGCCGGCGCGCACCGTGGCCCGCAACCGGCGGGCGACCTCGACCAGCACCTCGGTGACGACGTCGCGGCCGGCGTCCTCGCGCACGGCGTCGATCCCGTCGAGCTCCACGAGCAGCAGGCTGCGCGGGGACGACCCGCCCTCGGCCAGCGCCTGCTCCAGCGTGCGCTCGCAGCCGGCCCGGTTGGGCAGCCCGGTGACCGGGTCGGTGAACGCGACCTGCTCCAGGGTGTGCTCGCGGGCGACCCGCTCGGTGGTGTCCCGGCAGTGCAGGACCACGGCGCCGACCACGGTGTCCGAGCGCAGGTCGGAGACGCTGGCCTCCAGGACCCGCCACGTGCCGTCGGCGTGCCGCAGCCGCAGCCGCAGCAGTCCGGACGGGTCACCACCGTCCCCGGCCCCCGGCGCCAGGGCGCGGGAGACGGGCAGGACGTCGTCGGGGTGCAGCAGCGCGAGCAGGTCGGTGCCGACGGGGACGGCGGCGGGGTCACCGAGCGCCGTCCCCAGTGTCGGGGACGTCCAGCTGACCTGCAGGGTGCGGTCGAGGATGAGGACGGCGTCGCTGCTGGCGGCGACCAGGGAGCGGAAGTAGGCCTCGCTGCGCCGCAGCCGGGCGCCCAGCTCCTCCTCCTCGCGCGCGGTGACCCACCGGTGCAGCACGGCCAGGACGGCGCACAGCGAGCCGCCGACCGCGACCACCGGGCTGACCCGGTGGCCGCTGAGCGAGACCGCGGCCGCACCGAGGCAGGCGGCCGTCATCGCCAGGTGCGGCAGCACCTGGCGCAGCGCGGTGGAGCGGCCGCTGAGCCGCCGCCCGCCCGGCCCCTGCGCGTCGGGGTCCGGGCACGGGCCCGGGTCGAGCAGGGCGGCCGCGCCGAGCAGCACCAGCCCGGCGGCGACCAGGACGCGGCCGGGCGCCAGGAGGGCGACCGCGGCCAGCAGCACCAGGGCCGTGCGCTGGCGGCGGGCCTCGACGACGCCCAGCAGCAGGACCGCCGCGGCCACCGTGGCCGAGGTGACCACCGTGGCCACGGCGAGGACGGCGGACCCCGCGGGGGTCAGGTCCCGCCAGCCGGGGACCGGGTCGAGCACCAGCACCTGCAGCACGAGCACGCAGGCGATGAGGAACAGGGCGAGCTCCACGGCCGCCCGCGGGCCGCCGCGCCTGCGGGCGGGCGGGACGAGGGTGAGGATGCCGGCGGCGGCCAGCACCTGGCCGGGCACGGTGGGCAGCCAGCGCAGGGCCACCTCGAGCACCGGGTCCCGCGGCCCGGCGACCAGGACGGCGACCTGGCCCAGGACCGGCAGCACCGGGGCGAGCGCGAACAGCCGCCAGCCCCGCCACCGGGCGCTCCGGGACCGGCCCGCCGTCCACAGGACGACGGCGGTGGCGATCCCGAGGGCGGCGAGCGCGAGGTCGCCGACGGGGTCCGGGCCGGCCGTGGCCGCGGACACCGCGCAGGCCGCGGCCACGGGCACCGAGCTGCCGAGCAGCCACCACCTCAGCCGGTCCACACCTGCTCAGTCGGCAGGTGCCGGCGCCGGCGACAGGAGTGCGGGCCGGCTCCTCACCCCTTGGGGTGGCCCCCGGGTGACGTGCTGGAACGGCCTCCCTGCAGGGGCCCGCCGCGAGCCAGGTGACGTGCTGGAACGGCCCCCTCGCAGGGACCCGCCGCGAGCCTGCGAGCGGTGGGGGGCGAGGGGGTCCTTGTTCAGCCGCAGACGGCGCCCTGGGCCGCGGAGCTGACCAGCTTGGCGTACTTGCCGAGGACGCCGGTGGTGTAGCGCGGGGGCAGCGGCGTCCAGCCCTCCCGGCGGCGGGCCAGCTCGGCGTCGTCGACCAGCAGGTCCAGCGTCCGGCGGGCGAGGTCCAGCCGGACCCGGTCGCCGTCGCGCACGAACGCGATCGGGCCGCCGTCGGTGGCCTCGGGTGCGACGTGGCCGACGCACAGGCCCGTGGTCCCCCCGGAGAACCGGCCGTCGGTGAGCAGCAGCACGTCCTTGCCCAGGCCCGCGCCCTTGATCGCGCCGGTGACGGCGAGCATCTCGCGCATGCCTGGCCCACCCCGGGGCCCCTCGTAGCGGATCACCACGACGTCGCCGGCCCGCAGGGTGCCCTCGGTGACGGCGTCCATGGCGCCCTGCTCGCCGTCGAAGACCCGAGCGGTGCCCTCGAAGACGTCGGCGTCGAAGCCGGCGGACTTCACCACCGCACCCTCCGGGGACAGCGTGCCGCGCAGGATCGTCAGGCCGCCGGTCTTGTGGATCGGGTCGCTCATCGCGTGCACGATCGTGCCGTCGAGGTCCGGCGGGGCGATCTCGGCGAGGTTCTCCGCCATCGTCTTCCCGGTCACGGTGAGCACGTCGCCGTGCAGCAGGCCGGCGTCGAGCAGCGCGCGCAGCACGACCGGGACACCGCCGACGCGGTCGACGTCGGTCATGACGAACCGGCCGAAGGGCTTGACGTCGGCCAGGTGCGGGGTGCGGTCGCCGATCCGGTTGAAGTCCTCGAGGGTGAGGTCGACCTGCGCCTCGTGCGCGATGGCCAGCAGGTGCAGGACGGCGTTGGTGGAGCCGCCGAGCGCCATGACCACGGTGATCGCGTTCTCGAACGCCTCCCGCGTCATGATCTGGCGAGCGGTGATGCCCTTGCGCAGCAGGTTGACGACGGCCTCGCCGGAGGCGACGGCGACGGCGTCGCGGCGGCTGTCGGGGGCCGGCGGGGCGGCGCTGCCGGGCAGGGCCATGCCGAGGGCCTCGGCGACGCTGGCCATGGTGTTGGCCGTGTACATGCCGCCGCAGGAGCCCTGGCCGGGGCAGGCGGCCCGCTCGATCGCCTCGAGCTCCTCGCGGGTGATCAGCCCGCGCGCGCAGGCGCCGACCCCCTCGAAGACGTCGATGATCGTCAGGTCGTCGCGGTCACCGAGCTTCCCCGGCAGCGTGGAGCCGGAGTAGACGAACACGCTGGCCAGGTCCAGCCGCGCGGCGGCCATGAGCATGCCGGGCAGCGACTTGTCGCAACCGGCCAGCAGCACGGTGCCGTCGAGCCGCTCGGCGAACACGACGGTCTCCACCGAGTCGGCGATGACCTCGCGGGAGACCAGGGAGGCACGCATCCCCTCGTGGCCCATGGAGATGCCGTCGGAGACGGAGATGGTGCCGAACTCCAGCGGGAACCCACCGGCGGCGTGCACGCCCTCCTTGGCCCGCTTGGCCAGCCGGTCGAGGGAGAGGTTGCAGGGGGTGATCTCGTTCCACGACGAGGCGACGCCGATCTGCGGCTTCTCCCAGTCGTCGTCGCCCATCCCGACCGCGCGCAGCATGGCGCGGGCCGGGGCGCGGGTGATGCCGTCGGTCACCTCGCGGCTGCGGGGCTTGACGTCGACGGTGGCGGTGCGGGGGTCCTCGACGGTCGTCACGTCGTGGAGCGTAGGCCGGTCGGGGGGTCCGCCCCAGGGACGACCGATACTGGTACCGGCACCACCACCGACGTCCCCCGGAGGCCACCGTGCCCACCTCCGCCACCGCCCGCGGTGAACTGGCCGAGTTCCTGCGGTCGCGCCGCCGCCAGGTCGACCCGCGGTCCGCCGGGGTGCCGACGGGCGGTGCGCGGCGGACGCCGGGTCTGCGCCGGGAGGAGGTCGCGCTGCTCTCCGGGGTGAGCCACACCTGGTACACGTGGCTGGAGCAGGGCCGCGACATCCGGCCCTCGCGCCAGGTGGTCGACGCGCTGGCCCGCACGCTGCGGATGTCACCGGCCGAGCACGGGTACGTGCTGCGGCTGACCGGGCACGGCGGCAGCACCCCCGGCGGCGCGGTCGACGGCATGCCGGCCCACGTGCAGCGGCTGCTCGACGCGCTGGGCCCCTCCCCCGCCTACGCGATCACCGCCGGCTGGACGATCGCCGGCTGGAACCGGGCCTACCAGCGGCTGTACCCGGGGGTGGCCACCGTGCCGCCGGCCGAGCGCAACCTGCTGTGGCTGGTGTTCACCGACCCGGCCGTCCGGGACCTGCTGGGCGACTGGGGCACCGACAGCCGCCGCTTCCTCACCCAGTTCCGCGCCGAGGTGGGCCCGCGGCTGGCCGACCCGGGGGTGGTCGACCTGGTGTCCCGGTTGCAGGCCGCCAGCCCCGACTTCCGCGCCGGGTGGGCCAGCCACGACGTCGACCGGTTCAGCTCCGCCGAGCGGCGCTTCGAGCACCCCCGGGTCGGCACGCTGCTGCTGGAGCACCACCAGCTCGCGCCGGCCGACGCCCCGGGCCTGTCGGTGGTCGTCTACACCGCCGCCGAGGGTGGCGACGCGGCCGACCGGCTGGCGCGGCTGTCGGCCTGAGCCGGTCTGGGAGGATGTGCGGCCGTGGCCACGGCGCGCTTGCGGACCAGCCGGGTGGCGCTGCTCCCGGTCCTCTTCCTGGCCATCTGCGTCCTGCCGCTGGCGGCCGCCGCCCCCTGGGCGGCGCTGCTCCTGCTCGTACCCGCGCTGATCGCCGTGTGGGTGCTGCGGGTCGGGGTGGACGTCGCCGACGACGGGGTCACGGTGCGCTCGCTGGCCGCCGCCCGGCACGTGCCCTGGCGTGAGGTGGCCGGCATCCGGGTGGCCGAGCGCGGCGACCTGCGCCTGGTGACCACCCGCGGCACCGAGCTGCGGCTGCCGGTGCTGCGCACCCGCGACCTGCCCCGGCTGGCCGCGGTCTCCGGCGGCCGCATCCCCGACGTCGGGTAGTGCTGCGGGAGCCGCCCCGCCGGCGCCCGCACGTACTGTGCGAGGGGTGAGCCGGCTGCGCGCGCGACGGGGACGGCGCCTGGCCGCTGCCGCGGTGCTGACCGTCGTCCTGGCCGCCTGCGGCGGCGAGGGCTACGAGCCGTCCGGCCCGTTCCGCCCGCGGCCGGAGGGCCCCCCGCCCCAGGTCGGCCCGCCCACGGAGTCACCGCAGGTGCCCGGTCCGGGGGACCCGGCCGACCCGGAGTCCGACGAGGAGGCCGGCGACCCGAACGTGGTCGCCTCCGGGCTGACCGTGCCCACCGGCCTGGTCGTGCTGCCCGACGGCACCGCGGTCGTCGGCGAGCGGGAGACCGGGCGGCTGCTGCAGGTGTTCCCCGACCGCTCCCCCGCCCGGGAGCTCATGACGCTGCCCGGCATCGACACCGCCGGGGACGGCGGGCTGCTGGGCCTGGCGATCTCGCCGACCTTCCCGGAGGACGGGCTGTTCTACGCCTACGTCTCCACGGCCACCGACAACCGCGTGGTCCGCTTCCCGATGGGCAGCACCCCCAACCCGGTGCTCACCGGCATCCCGCGCGGCGAGACGCACAACGGCGGCGGGCTGGCGTTCGCCCCCGACGGCACCCTGTTCGTCGGCACCGGGGACACCGCGGACCCGGCGCTGGCCCAGGACCCCGCCTCGCTGGCCGGCAAGGTGCTGCACGTCGACGTCTTCGGCCGGGCGGTGGGGGCCGGCCCGGTGTACAGCTCCGGGCACGCCGACGTCACGGCGCTGTGCCCGGGCGGGGAGGCGCTGTTCGCCACGGACGACTCCGCGGAGGGGCCCGACGAGCTGGTGGCGGTCGTCGAGGGCGGCGACGGCGGCTGGCCGGCCGCGGCGCCGGACAGCGCCGGTCCGGTCGTGGACTTCCCCCCGGCCGAGGGCGGCCTGGCCGGGTGCGCGGTGGCCGGGCGCACGGTGTTCCTCGGCGCGCTGGACGGCCGCCGCGTGCACACGGTGCAGCTGGACGGCACCGGCGCCCTGGCCGAGGAGCCGGGGGAGTTCCTCGTCGAGCGCTACGGCCGGCTGCGCACCGTCGTCCTCGACGGCGAGGGCGCCCTGTGGATCACCACGTCCAACGAGGACGGCGTCGGCACCCCGGCCGAGGACGACGACCGGGTGCTGCGCGTCTTCCCGCCCGGCGGCGCCGCCGACTCCCCGTTGTAGGACGGCGGGGCTCAGCGCGCCGTTCGGCCTCGGTGCAGGGGCCCTCCGCCTGCGCCTGCGAGGCGTGGGGGGCACCGGGGTCCTTCCGGGCTCCTGGCCGCGGTGCGGTCCGGTAGGACCGCAGTGACTCAGCTCCCGACCAGCCGCTCCTCGAGCATGCGCTTGACGGTCGCGGCGTCGGCCTTGCCGCGGGTGGTCCTCATGACCGCGCCGACCAGCGCGCCGAGGGCCGCCACCTTGCCGGCCTGCACCTTGGCGACGACGTCGGGGTTGCCGGCGAGGGCCTCCTCGACCGCGGCGACCAGCTCGTCGGACTCCCCCATCACCGCCAGCCCGCGGGCCTGCACGACCTGCGCCGGGTCGCCCTCGCCGGCCAGCACGCCGTCGAGCACCTGCCGGGCCAGCTTGTCGTTGACCGTGCCGTCGGCGACCAGCCGGCTGAGCTCGGCGACCTGCGCCGGGGTCACGGCCAGCTCCGCCAGTTCCACGCCGGCGTCGTTGGCCCGCCGGGCGAGCTCGCCGAGCCACCACTTGCGGGCGTCGGCCGGCCCGGCGCCCGCGGCGACGGTGGCCTCCACCAGGCCGAGCGCGCCCGCGTTGACCAGCCAGGTCATCTCGGTGCCCGACAGCCCCCACTCCTGCTGCAGCCGGGCGCGGCGGGCGGCGGGCAGCTCCGGCAGGGCGGCGGCCAGCGCGGCCACCCACTCCTCGTCGGGCGCGACCGGCACCAGGTCCGGCTCGGGGAAGTACCGGTAGTCGGTGGCCTCCTCCTTGCTGCGCCCGGGTGAGGTGCTGCCGGTGTCCTCGTGGAAGTGCCGGGTCTCCTGCCGCACGCGGCCCCCGGCGTCGAGGACGGCAGCCTGCCGGCGCATCTCGTAGCGGACGGCGCGCTCGACGCTGCGCAGCGAGTTGACGTTCTTGGTCTCGGTGCGGGTGCCCCACTCCAGGCTGCCGGTCGGCGCCAGGGAGGTGTTCACGTCGCAGCGCAGGCTGCCCTGCTCCATCCGGACGTCGGAGGCGCCCAGGCTCTGCACGATGTCGCGCAGCTCGGCGACGTAGGCCCGGGCGACCTCGGGGGCCCGCGCGCCGGCGCCGGGGATCGGCCGGGTGACGATCTCGACCAGCGGGATGCCCGCGCGGTTGAAGTCGACCAGCGAGTGCGAGGCGCCGTGGATGCGCCCGGTGGCCCCGCCGACGTGCAGGTTCTTGCCGGTGTCCTCCTCCAGGTGCACCCGCTCGATCTCCACCCGGTATGTCTGCCCGTCGACCTCGACGTCGAGGTGCCCGGCGGTGCACAGCGGCTCGTCGTACTGGCTGGTCTGGAAGCCCTTGGGGATGTCCGGGTAGAAGTAGTTCTTCCGCGCGAAGCGGCACCACGAGGCGATCCGGCAGCCCAGCGCCAGCCCGATCCTGATGGTCGCCTCGATCGCGGCGGCGTTGACCACCGGCAGCGAGCCGGGCAGACCCAGGCACACCGGACAGGTCTGGGTGTTGGGCTCCGCGCCGAAGGTGGTCGCGCAGCCGCAGAACATCTTCGACGCGGTGCCCAGCTCGACGTGGGTCTCCAGGCCGACGACCGGCTCGTAGCGGGTGAGGAGCTCGTCGTACTCGACGAGGGTGTCGCTCATCGGGAGTCGTTCTCCTTGCGGACGGAGCGGCCGGTCACCACGGCGCCGACGGCGGTGAGCACGCCGAGCACGATGAAGACCGCGAAGAAGACCTCACCGGTGGCGATCCAGCCGACCAGCCCCACCAGCACGACGAACGCCGTCAGCGCCCACGCGGCCTTGAGCGCCCCGTTCACGCCGGCGTCCGCTCGGTGAGCTGGTCCAGGAAGCGGGTGCCGCGGGCGGCGTCCAGCGCGGTCTCCACCGCGGCGGCGACCCGGTAGCAGCGGTCGTCGGCCAGCGCGGGGGCCATGACCTGGAACCCGACCGGCAGGCCCTCGGACAGCCCGCACGGCACCGAGATGGCCGGCAGCCCGGCCAGGCTGGCCGGCAGCGTGCACAGGTCGGCGGCGTACATGGCCAACGGGTCGTCGACGCGGGCGCCGATCGGCCAGGCCACCGTGGGGCTGGTCGGGCTGACCAGCACGTCGACGTCGGCGAACGCGGCGGTGGCGTCGCGGGTGATCAGCGTGCGGACCTTCTGCGCCTGCCCGTAGTAGGCGTCGTAGTACCCGGCCGACAGGGCGTAGGTGCCCAGCACGATCCGCCGCTTGACCTCCGGGCCGAAACCCTGCTCCCGGGTCAGCGACATGACCTCCTCCAGCGAGCGGCTGCCGTCGTCGCCCGCCCGCAGGCCGAACCGCACGCCCTCGAAGCGGGCCAGGTTCGACGACGCCTCGCTGGGGGCGATCAGGTAGTAGGCCGGCAGGGCCAGGGCGAACGAGGGACAGGACACCTCGCGCACCTCGGCGCCCATGCCCTCGAGCAGCGCGACGGTCTCGCGCACCCGGTCCAGGACCCCGGCGTCGTACCCGTCGGCGTGCCCGTCGCCGCCCAGCTCCCGGACGACGCCGACGCGCAGCCCGGCCAGCTCCCCGCGGGCACCGTCCTGCGCGGCGCGGACCAGCAGCGGCACGGGGGCCTCGATGCTGGTGGAGTCGCGCGGGTCGTGCCCGCCGATCGCCTCGTGCAGGACGGCGGCGTCCAGCACGGTGCGCGCCATCGGGCCGGCCTGGTCGAGACTGGAGGAGAACGCGATCAGCCCGTAGCGGGACACCGAGCCGTAGGTGGGCTTGTGCCCGACCAGCCCGGTGACCGCGGCCGGCTGGCGGATCGAGCCGCCGGTGTCGGTGCCCAGCGCCCACGGCGCCAGCCCGCCGGCGACCGCGGCGGAGGACCCGCCGGAGGACCCGCCGGGGATGCGGTCGGGGTCCCACGGGTTGCGGGCCGGGCGGTACGCGGAGTTCTCCGTGGAGGAGCCCATCGCGAACTCGTCCATGTTGGTCTTGCCGAGCAGCACCGTGCCGGCCGCCTTGAGCCGAGCCGCGACGGTGGCGTCGTACGGCGGGTGCCAGCCCTCGAGGATCCGCGACCCGCTGGTGGTGGGCACGCCCTCGGTGACGAACACGTCCTTGAGCGCCACCGGGACGCCGGCCAGCGGGCCGAGCTCCTCCCCGGCGGCGCGGGCGGCGTCGACCTCGGCGGCGCGGGCCAGCGCGGCCTCGGCGTCCACGTGCAGGTAGGCGCCGAGGACGTCGTCCTGCGCGGCGATCCGGTCCAGGTAGGCCCGGGTGAGCTCCACCGAGCTGGCTTCGCCGGCGGCCAGCAGCCGGCCCAGCTCGGCGGCGTCCAGGGTGGTGGGGTCGGTGCTCACTCCTCCTCCCCCAGGATCTGCGGCACCCGGAAGCGGTCGTCCTCGGCCGCCGGCGCCTGCGCCAGGACGACGTCGCGCGGCAGGCTGGGCGTGACGACGTCCGGGCGGGTGACGTTGGTCAGCGGCACCGCGTGGGTCATCGGCGGCACGTCGGCGACGTCGGCCTTCCCGACCTCGGCCACCGCGTCGAGCACCGCGGACAGCTGCCCCGCGAAGGCGTCGAGCTCCTCGTCGGTGAGCGCGAGCCGGGCCAGCCGGGCCAGGTGCGCGACGTCGTCCCGCCCGAGTCCGGCGGTGTCGTCCCGCCCGAGTCCGGCGGTGTCGTCCCGCCCGAGTCCGGCGGTGTCATCGCGCCCGAGTCCGGCGGTGTCGTCGCGCCCGGGTCCGGCGGTGTCCTGCGGGGAGGGGGTGCTCATGCTGGGGCGCGGGTCTCCTCGGTCGTCGGAACCCCGCCACTGTACGTGGGCGGCCCGCCGGGGCGACCGGCCGCTCGACCCCCGGACGGTGCATGGGGGAAGCTGTCGCCACCCGCGATCGACGGAGATCGACCAAGGACCCCCTGCCCCCCGCCGCTCGCAGGCTCGCGCCGGGACCGTGCAGGGGCCACGACCCGGAGGAACCGTGTCCCATCTCCTGCGGCTGGTCGTCCCCGACCGTCCCGGCATCCTCGGCGCCGTGGCCACGGCCCTGGGTGAGGCGGGCATCGACATCGTGTCCGTCGACGTGCTCGAGCGCGGCGGTGGGGTGGCCGTCGACGACGTCGTGGTGGACCTGCCGCCCGACCGGCTGCCGGACAGCCTGATCACCGCCGCGCAGGCCGTGCCGGGTGTGCAGGTGGAGTCGCTGCGCCCCTTCGCCGGTCCGCTGGACACCCACCGCGAGCTGGAGCTGCTGGAGGCGCTCGCCCGGGCGGCGGCGCCGGGGTCGCCCACGCTCGCGGTGAAGCTGCTGGCGGCCGAGCTGCCGCGGGTGTTCCACAGCGGCTGGGCGGTCGTCCTCTCCGGCGACGCGGGAGGCCCGTGCGAGGTGCTGGCCGCCTCCGACGCGGCGCCGTCCTTCGACGGCATGACCCTGCCGTGGCTGCCGCTGGACAGCCCGCGGCTGCTGCCCAGCGAGGCGGACTGGCTGCCCGAGCGCTGGCGGGAGATGGCCATCGAGATGATGGCGGCCCCCTTCGGCGACCTCCGGACGGCGGTGGTGACCGGCCGCTCCGGCGGGCCGGCCTACCGTCGCTCGGAGCTGCTGCGCCTGGTGCACCTCGCCGGCATCGCCGCCAGCGTCGCGCACCTGCCGCCGGCCTGATGGAGGACCCTCCTGCCCTCCCACCACTCGCGAGCTCGCGGCGGGACCCTGCAGGAGGGCCGTTCGCGTCCGCACGCACCGCGGTCCCGGCAGGCGGCCGGTAAACCGGTGGCGCGTCGGCCCGACCCGTCGGCACGCTGCCCGCATGACGGTCGACCACTTCGCCGGGTGGGTCGCGGAGCACTACGACGAGTCCTCCGCCGACGTCTCCACCCCCGCGGTCCTGGACCCGGTCGTCGACCTCCTCGCCGACCTCGCCGGTGACGGCACCGCCCTGGAGCTCGGAGTCGGCACCGGCCGGGTCGCGCTGCCCCTGGCCGCCCGCGGGGTCGGCGTGCACGGCATCGACCTGTCCCCCGACATGCTGGCGCGGCTGCGGGCCAAGCCCGGGGCCGACCGGGTCCCCGTCACGCTGGGGGACTTCGCGACCACCTCGGTGGACGGCGTCTTCACCCTGGCCTACCTCGTGTTCAACACGATCATGAACCTGACGACCCAGGACGAGCAGGTCTCCTGCTTCCGGAACGTCGCCCGCCACCTGGCCCCCGGTGGTCGGTTCGTCGTCGAGGTGGGCGTCCCCGAGCTGCGCCGGCTCCCCCCCGGGGAGGTCGCCCGGCCGTTCCTGCTCTCCCCCACCCGTCTCGGCTTCGACGAGTACGACGTCGCCGCGCAGCGGCTGGTCTCCCACCACCACCGGCTGGGCGACGGGCAGTGGCGGGTCGTCTCGATGCCGTTCCGGTACGTGTGGCCGGCCGAGCTCGACCTCATGGCGCGACTGGCCGGGATGGTGCTGGAGTCCCGGTGGGAGGACTGGCAGCGCCGCCCGTTCACCGGCGAGAGCCGCTCGCACGTGTCGGTCTGGCGGATGCCGGGCTGAGCCGGCCCACTCCCCCGCCGGCCCACTCCCCCGGCCGGCTCACTCCCCCGGCGGCTCGCCGCCGTCGGGCGCCGGCGGTGCGGCCGGCTCGGTGCCGTCGCCGACCGTCGCCACCGCACGGGCCGCCTCGGGCCCCTCCTCCAGCAGCACCCGGAAGCCGTCGTCGTCCAGGACCGGCGCCCCGACCTGCACCGCCTTGTCGTACTTGCTGCCCGGGTCGGCGCCGACGACGACGAAGCCGGTCTTCTTCGACACCGAGCCGGTCACCTTGCCACCGCGCTCCTGGATGGCGGCGATCGCCTGGTCGCGGCTGTGGTCGCGCAGCGACCCGGTGACGACGACGGTGACGCCGGTCAGCGGCCCGGGCCCGGCGGCGTCGCCCTCGTCGGCCATCCGCACGCCCGCGGCGCGCCACTTCTCCACCACCTCGCGGTGCCAGTCGACGGCGAACCAGTCCAGCACCGACCTCGCGATCGTCGGCCCCACCCCGTCGGCCGCCGCCAGCTCCTCCTCCGACGCCGTCACGATCCGGTCGATCGAGCGGAAGTCGCGGGCCAGCGCCTGCGCGGCCGTCGGGCCGACGTGCCGGATGGACAGCGCGACCAGCACCCGCCACAGCGGGACGTCCCGACGGGTCTGCAGGTTGGCCAGCAGCTTCTGCCCGTTGGCCGACAGCGCGCCGTCCTTCCGGGTGAAGAACGCGGTGCGGCACAGCGCCGCCTCGTCCAGGAAGAACAGGTCGCCCTCGTCCTGCAGCAGGCCGCCCTGCAGCAGCGCGACCGCCGCCTCGTAGCCGAGGTTCTCGATGTCGAAGGCGCCGCGGCCGGCGACGTGGAAGACGCGCTCCCGCAGCTGCGCGGGGCAGGACCGGGCGTTGGGGCAGCGGATGTCGGCGTCGCCCTCCCGCTCGTGCCGCAGCTCGGTGCCGCACTCGGGGCAGTGCGTGGGCATCACGAACGGCCGCTCGTCGCCGGTGCGGGCCGCGACCACCGGCCCCAGCACCTCGGGGATGACGTCGCCGGCCTTGCGGATGACCACGGTGTCGCCGATGAGGACGCCCTTGCGCTGCACCTCGCTCGCGTTGTGCAGGGTGGCCAGCTGGACCGTCGAGCCGGCCACCTTCACCGGCTCCATGTACGCGAACGGGGTGACCCGCCCGGTGCGCCCGACGTTGACCCGGATGTCGAGCAGCCGGGTGGTGGCCTCCTCCGGCGGGTACTTGAACGCGATCGCCCAGCGCGGCGCCCGCGAGGTCGAGCCCAGCCGGCGCTGCAGCGCCACCTGGTCGACCTTGACGACGACGCCGTCGATCTCGTGCTCCACGGAGTGCCGCTGCTCGCGGTAGCGCTCGACGTAGCCCCACACGCCCTCGAGGTCGTCCAGCACCGCGAACCGGTCGCTGACCGGCAGCCCCAGCTCGCGCAGCCGCGTGTAGGCCTCCGACTGCCGCTCGGGGGCGAACCCCTCGCGCGCGCCGAGACCGTGCACCACCAGCCGCAGCGGCCGGGAGGCGGTGACCCGCGGGTCCTTCTGCCGCAGGGAGCCGGCGGCGGCGTTGCGCGGGTTGGCGAACGGCGCCCGGCCCGCCTCGACCATGCCGGCGTTGACGTCGGCGAAGGCGGCGACCGGGAAGTAGACCTCCCCCCGGACCTCCAGCAGCGGCGGCACGTCGGCACCGGTGAGCTGCTGCGGGACGTCGTCCATCGTGCGCACGTTGGCGGTGACGTCCTCCCCGGTGACGCCGTCCCCGCGGGTGGCCGCGCGCACCAGCCGGCCGCGCTCGTAGACCAGGTCGACCGCGACGCCGTCCACCTTGAGCTCGCAGAGGTACACCGCCGCGGAGCCGACCTCGCGCTCCACCCGGGTGGCCCAGGCCGACAGCTCGTCACGGGAGAAGGCGTTGTCCAGGCTCTGCATCCGCTCCAGGTGCCGGACGGGGGCGAAGGTCGCGGTGAAGCCGCCGTTGACCTTCTGGCTGGGTGAGTCCGGGGTGACCAGCGCGGGGTGGGCGGCCTCGATCGCCCGGAGCTCGCCCATGAGCTCGTCGTACTGCCCGTCGCTGACCAGTGGCGCGTCCTGCACGTAGTAGGCGAACGCGTGGCGGTCCAGCTCCTCGGCCAGGTCGCGGTGCCGGGTGCGCGCCGCGTCGGGGACCTCGGTGAGGTCCGCCCGGTCGGCCGGCGCCACGACCCGGGGCGCGTCGACCTGCGGCTCCTCCAGCTCGGCGTCGGTGGTCACGGCGGGAACGGTATCCGCCGGGTACGACGGCGGAGCTCCGTTCACCCCGTCGGGCGGCGGGCCCGGGGGCGACCGGGGGGCCGGTCCTGGCGCGGGCCGACGCGCCGGGGGGACCATGCGCACAGGTCCCCGGCCACGGCGGCCGGGCCGCCCCGGAGGAGGCCGCATGGAGCCGCTGACCGTCCTCGCCGCCGCCGACGGCCCCCCGGCCTACCTCGGGCCGGCGGCCGGGCTCGTCGTCGCCGCCGCGGTGATCGGCTACCTGATGGCCCGCGCGCGGGTCGTCCCGATCGTCGGCTTCCTCGCCGCCGGCGTGCTCATCGGGCCGGCGCAGCTCGGGGTGGTGCAGAACGACGAGGCGGTGCAGGCGGCGGCCGACGTCGGCGTCATCCTGCTGCTGTTCACCATCGGCATCGAGTTCTCCCTCGACCGGCTGGCCCGGGTGTGGACCTGGATCGCGCTCGGGGGCGCGCTGCAGGTCGGCCTGGCGACCGCCGCGGGCCTGGTCCTCACCCTCGCCCTGGGCGGCACCTGGCAGGACGGGCTGTTCACCGGCTTCCTGCTCGCCCTGTCATCGACCGCCATCGTGCTCAAGCTGCTGGGCGACCGGCACGAGCAGTCCGGACGGCGCGGGCAGCTGGCCCTCGCGCTGCTCATCGCCCAGGACCTCGCGGTCGTGGGCATGGTCCTGGTCGTCCCGCTCCTCGGCGGCGAGGGGGGCGAGGGCGGTGGCGGCGCGTCCCTGCTGCGCGCCGCGGTGACCGCGGTGCTGGTGGTCGGCGCCGTCCTCGTCGTGGCCCGACGCGTGCTGCCGCCGGTCCTGGAGGTGGTGGCCCGCACCTGCTCGCCCGAGGTGTTCCTGCTGGCCGTCGTCGCCGTCTGCTTCGGCACCGCCTTCCTCACCGCCCTGGCCGGGGTGAGCGTCTCCCTCGGCGCCTTCCTCGCCGGCCTCATGGTCAGCGAGAGCCGCGCGAGCTCCCAGGCCCTCGCCGAGGTGCTGCCGCTGCAGATCGTCTTCAGCGCGGTGTTCTTCGTGTCGGTGGGCATGCTGCTCGACGTCGGCTTCGTGCTGGACAACTGGGCGCTGGTGCTCGGCGCCGCGCTCGGCGTGCTGGTGGTCAAGACGCTGACCACGTCGGCCGCCGTGCTCGCGCTGCGGATCCGGTGGCGCACCGCGGTGGCCTCCGGGCTGCTGCTCGCCCAGGTCGGTGAGTTCTCCTTCGTGCTGCTGACCGTCGGCACGGCCGCCGGGCTGTCCCCCCTCGGCCTCGGGGACGACGGCGCGCAGACCTTCGTGGCGACGACGGTGCTGCTCATGGTCGCGACCCCGGCGCTGGCCGCGCTCGGCGCCGCGGTCGACCGGCGGGCCGGCACCGCGGCGGGCCCGGGCGCGGACGGCCGCGACGGCGGGCCCGCCGGGGTGGAGCCCGGGGCGCCGACGGACCACGTGGCGATCCTGGGGTGGGGTCCGACGGCGCTGCACCTGGCCGGCACGCTGCGCTCCCGCGGTGAGCCGCTGGTCATGACGACGCTGAACCCCGACGGCGCGGCGGAGGCGGCCGCGGCCGGGTACCCGGTGCTGCGCGGGGACCCCACGAAGCTGCGCGTGCTGCAGGAGGCCGGCGTGGACCGCGCCCGCCTGGTCGTGGTGGCCGAGGACGAGCCCGAGCAGGCCGAGCGGGTGGTGTCGGTGGCCCGCGCGCTCACCCGGGCGCCGATCGTCGTCCGCCCGCGGGGCGACGTCGACGTCGCCGTCCTGGCCGAGGCCGGCGCGGACTCCGTGGTCGACCGCGACCGCGCCTCCGACCACGCGCTGGTGCTGTCGGTGCTCGGCCGCCTGGGGCACCGCAAGAAGACGCCCGGCCAGGACGAGACCGTCCTCGACACGACCGCCGTCGTCCGCTACCCGTGGCCGGCGGACAGCGGCTGCGGGCACGGGGCGCTGTCCCGCGCGGTGCTGCCCACGGCCTGGGGCTGCGTCGAGTGCCTGCGCGACGGGCACGGCTGGGTGCACCTGCGCATCTGCCTGACCTGCGGGCACGTCGGCTGCTGCGACTCCTCGCCCGGCCGGCACGCCCGCGCGCACGCCCGCGAGTCCGACCACCCGCTGGTGGTCTCGGGCGAGCCGGGCGAGACCTGGGCCCACTGCTTCGTCGACGACGTCACGGTCGCCGGGCCGGCCGACGCCCCGCGGGCGAGCGCGCTGGAGGCGCGCTGAGGGCGGTCACTCCGGCAGCAGGTACCTCGCGGCCTCGCGCACGTGGGTCATGGCCGCCCGCGCGTACCCCGGCGTGGCGCCGGCCAGCCCGCAGGACGGGGTGAGGGTGACCGCCTCGTGCAGCACGTCTGCGGCGAAGCCGAGCTCCCGCCACCACGCCCGCACGCGCGACGCCGTCGCCCTCGGCGCGGGCAGCGGCGCGTCGGTGCCGGGGACGACGCCGGCGAGCAGCCGGGTGCCGGCCTCCACCGCGGCGCCCAGGGCGTCGAGGTCCTGCACCAGCCCGAGGTCGAAGGAGACGCCGTCCGCGCCGGCCGCGCCGAACAGCTCCAGGGGCGCCCGGTTGCCGCAGCAGTGCACCACCACCGGACCGGGCAGGGCGCCGACGACGGCGGCGAGCTCCTGCTGCACCACCGGCTCCTCGACCGCTGCCAGCTTCCCGAAGCCGCTGGCGGTGGGCAGCGCCCCCTGGAGGACGGCGGGCAGCGAGGGCTCGTCGAGCTGGACGACCACCCGCGCCCCGGGCACCCGTGCGGTGACGGCGGCGACGTGCGCCGCCAGCCCCTCGGTGAGCGACTGGGCGAGGTCGCGGCGGGCGCCGGGGTCGACGACGGCGCGGTCGCCGCGGGTGCGCTCCAGGCCGGCGGCCAGCGTCCACGGCCCGGCGGCCTGCACCTTGAACGGCCCGGAGTAGCCCTCGGCGACGTCGTGCAGGGCGTCGAGGTCGCGGGCCAGGAACTCCTGGGCGCGGCGCAGGTCGACCCCCGCCCGCGGGACCAGCCGCCAGCCGGCCGGGGTCAGCTCGACGGCCAGGTCGACCAGCAGCGCGGCGCTGCGCCCGAGCAGGTCCGCGCCCGCCCCGCGGCCGGGCAGCTCGGGCAGGTGGGCGAAGTCGGGCAGCTCGCCGGTGACCACGCGCATTGCCTCGGCCGGGTCCGCGCCGGGCAGCGAGCCCACGCCGGTCGCCGCCCCCCACCGCCCGGCCGGCTCCGCACCGGGGGCCGTCCCCGCGGCGGCGAGGTCGGCGGGGACGTCGGGGTCGGCGGGCGAGACGGGGTCCAGCGGGGCCACGGCGCCGACGGTAGTCCCCGGCCGAGGGCCGCTCGGCACCCCGACGGACCGCCTCCGGCCGGCCTCCGCCGGGGCCGGACCGGTGCCGGTCGCCCGCCCGCCCGGCGACGGGAAACGGTTCGGCAACGGTTGGTGACGAAGCGTTGACCGGCCGGCGGCCAGGACCTTCGCTGGGCGCGGTCCGTCGCGCGACCACGCGGGTCACCGACGGAGCCGGTCACCGGAGATCGACGAGGGGGAAGACACATGCGTGGGCGCAGCTGGAAGGCGCTGGTCGGCAGCGTCGCCGTGACGATGGCGGTGAGCGCCTGCGGAGGCGGCAGCGAGACCGACGGCGAGGCGGCCGGCGGGGGCGGTGGCACCGGCGGTGGGGGCGGTGGCGAGGCCGACCTGACGATCATGGTCGACGCCGAGCGCACCCCGATCATGGAGACCCTGGGGCAGCAGTTCGGCGAGGAGAACGGGGTCACCGTCGAGGTCCAGTCGATCGCGGAGAACGTCCAGTCGCAGTTCGTGACGGCCGCGCAGGCCGGCGAGGGCCCCGACATCGTCATGGGCGCACACGACTGGATCGGCAACTTCGTCCAGAACGGCGCCATCGACCCGATCCAGCTGTCCCCCGAGCAGACCGCGGAGTTCAACCCGCTGGCCATCGAGGGCGTCACCTTCAACGGCCAGGTCTACGGTGTGCCGTTCGCGGTTGAGAACGTCGTGCTGTTCCGCAACACCGACCTGGCGCCCGAGGCGCCGTCCACCATCGAGGACCTGGTGGCCACCGGGCAGGCCGTCGTCGCGGAGGGGCGGGCCAGCGAGGTGCTCGCGCTGCCCGTCGGCGAGGTCGGCGACCCCTACCACATCTACCCGCTGTTCACCTCCGGTGGCGGCTACCTGTTCGGCGAGAACCCCGACGGCAGCTACGACCCGGCCGACTTCGGCCTGGGCTCCCCCGGGTCGGTGGAGGCCTTCCAGAAGATCGGCGCCCTCGGCGAGACCGGTGCCGGGGTGCTCAAGCGCTCGATCACCGGGGAGAACATCGTCAACCTGTTCGGCGGCGGCGACGCGGTCTACATGCTGTCCGGGCCGTGGAACCTGGCCCCGCTGGCCGAGACCGACGTGCCCTTCGAGATCAGCCCGGTGCCCGGCTTCGCCGACGGCGGCCCCGCGCGGCCGTTCGTGGGCGTGCAGGCGATGTACGTCGCCAGCGGCAGCGACAACAAGACGCTGGCCCAGGAGTTCGCCACGAACTACTTCACCAACCCCGAGATCGCCCAGCAGCTGTTCGAGGCCGACCCGCGCCCGCCGGCGCTGACCGCCGTCCTCGAGGCGGTCCAGGCCGACAACCCGCTGGTCGCCCAGGTGCTGGCCGCCGGTGAGGGCGGCGACATCCTCCCGGCGATCCCGGAGATGCAGGCCGTGTTCGACCCGATGGGCAAGGCCGAGGCCGCCGTCATCGGCGGCGCGGACGTCCCGTCGACGATCACCTCGGCCGCCCAGACGATCTCCGACGCGATCAACTGACCCGGCCGGCCGGACCGCCGCAGCCCCGGCTGCGGCGGTCCGGCCACCCACCGGTGCCCGACCGGCACCGGGGCCCGCTCGGAAGGAGCCGTCCCGTGGCCTCATCGCTGCAGCAGGCGCCGCAGACCTCCACCCCGCACGAGGGCGGGCGCCGGCCGAGGAGCCGGGGTTCCACCACGGTCGTCGGCCAGGTGGTCAAGACCACCCTGCTCGCCGTGGTGGGCGCGATCGCGGTCGCCGCCGCCCTGCCGCTGGTCGCCGCCGGCGAGTGGCTGCTGCTCGCCGTCCTCGTGCTGGTCACCGCGCTGCTGTTCTGGGTCTACCTCTCACCGCGGCACGTGCCCCTGAAGTACCTCGTCCCCGGCACGCTGTTCCTGCTCGCCTTCCAGCTGTTCCCGGTCGTCTACACCGTGTCGATCGCCTTCACCAACTACGGCGACGCGCACCGGGGCAGCAAGGAGGACGCGGTCCGCGCCATCGAGGGCGCCTCCGTCCAGCAGCTGCCCGACTCCCCCACCTACGAGCTGTCGATCGCCACCGAGGGCGACCCGGCCACCGGGGACGTCGTCTTCCTGCTCACCGACACCGCCCAGGACGAGTACTTCCTCGGCACCGCCGAGGGGCTGGAGGAACTCGACCCCGACGACGTGGAGGTCGGCTCCACCGGCCGGATCACCGCCCTGGACGGGTACACGGTCCTCGACCTCGGGCAGGCGACGGCCCGCGACGCCGAGATCTCCACCTTCAGCGTCCCGACCGACGGTGGGGCCATCCGCAACCAGGGCCTGTCCAGCGCCTACGAGGGCGCGGCCCGCCAGCAGTACGACGCCGGGTGCGACTGCATCACCGACGCGCAGAGCGGGCAGGTCTGGACCGCCGACGAGGAGGTCGGCTACTTCGTCGACGAGAACGGCGACAACCTGGCCCAGGGCTGGCGGGTCGGCGTCGGCCTGGAGAACTTCGCCGCCGTGGTCACCAACCCCACGATCAGCCAGTACTTCTTCCAGATCCTGGTGTGGAACCTGGCCTTCGCGGCGCTGTCGGTCCTGCTCACCTTCGCGGCGGGGCTGTTCATGGCGGTGGTGCTCAACCACCCGCGGCTGCGCGGGCAGCGCCTCTACCGCTCGCTGCTGATCCTCCCCTACGCCATGCCGGCCTTCGCGATGCTGCTGGTCTGGCGGGACATGTTCAACACCGACTTCGGCCTGGTCAACCGGCTGCTGGGGCTGGACGTCAACTGGCTCGGCGAGCCGTGGACGGCGCGGGTGGCGGTGCTGCTGGTCCAGCTGTGGATGGGCTACCCCTACATGTTCCTGGTGGCCACCGGTGCGCTGCAGGCCATCCCGGCCGACCTCACCGAGGCCGCCGGCGTCGACGGCGCCCGGCCCGGCTACGCCTTCCGCACCATCACCTTCCCGCTGCTGCTGGTCGCGCTGTCCCCGCTGCTGATCACCTCGTTCGCGTTCAACTTCAACAACTTCAACGCGGTCTACCTGATCACCGAGGGCGGGCCGTTCCCGGCGGACAACCCGCAGGCGGGAGCGACCGACCTGTTGATCACCTACACCTACCGGCTGGCGTTCGGGGTGGGCGGCGCGCAGTACGGGTTCGCTGCGGCCATCTCCGTGCTCATCTTCCTCATCGTCGCCGTCATGTCGATCCTGATGTTCCGCCGCACCCGAGCCCTGGAGGAGGTCAACCGATGACCGGCGTGCAGACCGCCCCGCCCCCCTCGGTCAACCCCGGCGGTGAAGGCGGCGACCCGCCGCCCGGCGCCGTCCGGCTCGGCGGTACCCGGGGTGGCTGGTTCCGCCAGGTCGGCTGGCGGCACCTCGTCGGCCTGCTCGCCCTGGCCTTCGCGCTCTTCCCGATCCTGTTCGTGGTCTCCGCCGCGTTCAACCCGGTCGGGACGCTGAGCTCCTCCACGCTCGTCCCGACCGGCGCCAGCCTCGCCAACTTCACCGAGCTGTTCACCGAGACCCGGTTCGCGCGCTGGTTCGGCAACACCCTGCTCATCGGCCTGCTGTCGGCCGGGCTGTCGGTGTTCCTGTCGGCCTGCGCGGCCTTCGCCTTCTCGCGGTTCCGGTTCACCGGCCGGCGGGTCGGTCTGCTGACCGCGCTGCTGGTCCAGCTGTTCCCGCAGTTCCTCAACATCGTCGCGCTGTACCTGGTGTTCGTGGTGGTCAGCGAGTACTACCCGGCCCTCGGCTTCAACACCCCGTGGGCGCTGATCCTGTTGACCCTCGGGACGGCGCTGGGCGTGAACACGTGGCTGATGAAGGGCTTCTTCGACACCGTCCCCCGGGACCTCGACGAGTCGGCCAAGGTCGACGGCGCCACCCACGCGCAGGTCTTCTTCGGCATCATCCTGCCCCTGGTCCGGCCGATCCTGGCGGTGACCGGCCTGCTGGCCTTCATCGCCACGGTGAGCGAGTTCATCATCGCCAGCGTCTTCCTCACCGACGACCGGTCGAAGACCGTGGCGGTCGGGCTCTACGGCCTGGTGGCCTCCGGCATCCAGCGCAACGACAACTTCGGGGTGTTCGCCGCCGGGGCGCTGATCACCGCCATCCCGACCGTGCTGCTGTTCCAGTACCTGCAGCGCTACATCGTCGGTGGGCTGACGGCCGGTGCGGTGAAGGGGTGACCCCGGTCGACCCGGCGTCGGCCCTGGCGCTGCCGCACTCCGACGGGTCGGCGCTGTTCGTGCCGGACGACGCGCCGGCGGTCGGCAGCACCGCGACGGTGTTCCTGCGGGTGCCGACCGGCGACGGCGCCACCGGCGTGCACGTGCGGTCCACCCCGGACGGGGAGGCCGAGCTGTTCCCCGGGACGGTCGACCGGACGACGCCGACCGACACGTGGTGGCGCTGCGAGGTCCCGGTGCGCAACCCGGACACCCACTACCGCTTCCTGCTCACCGGCGGACCGCGCGGCTACCGCTGGCTCACCGGCGCCGGGGTGCACGGCCACGAGGTCACCGACGCCGCCGACTTCCGCCTCGCCGTGCCCCCCGCGGCGCCCGGGTGGGCCCGCGACGCCGTCGTCTACCAGGTCTTCCCCGACCGGTTCGCCCGCTCGCCCGCCGCCGACGGTCGGCGCACGCCGGCCTGGGCGCACCCCGCCCGCTGGCAGGACCCGGTGGACGCGTTCGGCCCGACCGTGGCCACCCAGCTGTACGGGGGCGACCTCGACGGCGTCACCGCCCACCTGGACCACGTCGCGGGCCTGGGCGCCGACACCGTCTACCTCACCCCGTTCTTCCCGGCGGAGTCCAACCACCGCTACAACGCCACCGACTTCACCGCCGTCGACCCCCTGCTCGGCGGCGACGAGGCGCTGGCGCGGCTGTCGGACGCCGTGCACCGGCGCGGCATGCGCCTGCTCGGCGACCTCACCACCAACCACTGCGGGGACACCCACACCTGGTTCCGCCGGGCGCTGGCCGACCGCGGATCGGCGGAGCGGGGGTTCTTCTACTTCGCCGGCCCGGACTCCGACGCCTACGAGAACTGGCTCGGCTACGACACGCTGGTCAAGTTCGACTTCGGCTCCGCGGAGCTGCGCCGGCGGCTGGTCGAGGGGCCGGACAGCACCGCCGGCCGGTGGCTGCGCCCGCCGTTCTCCCTGGACGGCTGGCGCATCGACGTCGGCCAGATGACCGGGCGCCGCGGCCGGGACGACCACAACCGCGCGGTGGTGCGCGCGCTGCGGCGCACCCTGGCCGACAGCGGCCGGGACGCGCTGCTGCTCGCCGAGCACAGCTTCGACGCCAGCGCCGACCTGGCCGGCGAGGGCTGGCACGGGGTCATGGACTACGCGAGGTTCAGCACGCCCGTCCGCTCCTGGCTGCGCGCCCCGGACGCCGAGGAGCACCGCCACCCCGGCCTGCCGCCGCCGGTGCCCCGGCTGCCGGCCGAGGCGTCGGTGGCCACGATGCGGGCCTTCACCGCCGCGCGCCCCTGGCGGGCCACGGCGACCTCCTGGTCGATCCTGTCCAGCCACGACACCGCCCGCATCCGCACGCTGGTGCGCACCCGGGAGGTGCACGAGGTCGCCGCGGGGCTGCTGTTCACCCTCCCCGGTGCACCCATGGTCTTCGCCGGCGACGAGCTGGGGCTGACCGGCACCTCCGGCGAGGCCGCGCGCACGCCGTTCCCCTGGCACGCCCCCGAGACCTGGGACGGGCAGACGCTGGACGCCTACCGCGCCCTGGCCGCCCTGCGCCGCCGGAGCACCGCGCTGCGCCGCGGCGGGCTGCGCTGGCTGGCCGCCGACGGCGACGTCATGGCCTTCCTGCGCGAGGCGCCCGGCGAGCGGCTCCTCGTCCTGGCCCGCCGGGCCCCGGGGCGGCCGCTGCGGCTCCCGGCCGTCCCGCTGGGGCTGACCGGCGAGGCGCCCAACGTCCACGGCGGGGCACCGCCGCTGGTCGCCGACGCCACCTCCACCGCCGTCCTGCCCGGGGACGGACCCACCTTCCAGGTCTGGCAGCTCGCCTGACCCCCGAACGCCCGGAGAGCAGCATGGCCGAGGTAGTCCTCGACAAGGTCAACAAGCAGTACGAGAACGGGTTCCACGCCGTGAAGGACCTCGACCTCGCGATCGCCGACGGGGAGTTCCTGGTGCTCGTCGGCCCCTCGGGCTGTGGGAAGAGCACCGCGCTGCGCATGGTCGCCGGGCTCGAGGACGTGACCAGCGGGACGCTGCGCATCGGCGACCGGGTGGTCAACACGCTCCCGCCGCGGGACCGCGACATCGCCATGGTCTTCCAGTCCTACGCCCTGTACCCGCACATGACGGTGGCCGACAACATCGGCTACGGGCTGCGGATCAAGCGCATGGACAAGGCCGAGATCGGCCGGCGGGTGCAGCGCGCCGCCGACATGCTGGAGCTGACGCCGCTGCTGGACCGCAAGCCCGCCCAGCTGTCCGGCGGGCAGCGTCAGCGGGTGGCGATGGGGCGGGCGATCGTCCGCGAGCCCTCGGTGTTCCTCATGGACGAGCCGCTGTCCAACCTCGACGCCAAGCTGCGGGTGCAGATGCGCGCGGAGATCGCCCAGGTCCAGCAGGACCTGGGGACGACGACGATCTACGTCACGCACGACCAGGTCGAGGCCATGACCATGGGCGACCGGGTCGCCGTCCTCAAGGCCGGGGTGCTGCAGCAGGCCGGCGACCCGCAGTACCTCTACGACAACCCGGCCAACCTCTTCGTCGCGGGCTTCATCGGCTCCCCGCCGATGAACATGGGCCTGGGCCGGGTCGAGCGCGCCGGCGACGGTCTGGTCGTCCACCTCGGCTCCTGCCCGCTGCGGCTGGGCCCGGAGGCGCTGGCCAAGGCGCCGGCGCTGGCCGGCCACGTCGGGCACGAGGTGGCCGTGGGCATCCGCAGCGAGGACATGGAGGACGCCCGGATCGCCCGCGACGCACCCGAGGACGCGCGGCTCCGGGCGCGGGTGGTGCTGACCGAGGCGCTGGGGTCGGAGATCACCGTGCACTTCACCGTGGACGCCCCCGAGGTGGTCACCGAGGACACCCGCGCCCTGGCCCAGGACGCCCGGGCCGAGGAGACGTCGCACCGGGTGGCGGGCACCAAGTTCGTCGCCTCGTTCGCGCCGCGGTCGCGGGTGCGGCCGGGCGACGAGATCGAGGTGGTCGTCGACACCGAGCGCCTGCACTTCTTCGACACGGCGAGCGGCGCGGCGATCCGCGGGTGAGCCGGGTCAGGCGGTCGCGGCGACGGTCCCCTGGCCCAGCACGAGGTCGCCGCGCCCGGCGTCGGGGGCGTACAGCACCGCCGACTGGCCCGGCGCGACCCCGCGCTGCGCGGTGTCGAGCAGCAGCCGCAGGCCGCCGTCGTCCCCCGCGGTGACCGCGCACGGCACCGGGCTGCCGTGCGCGCGCAGCTGCACCTCGGCCCGCACCGGGAGGGCCGGCGCCGGGCCGGTCCAGGTCGGCGGGGCGGTACGGACCTCGGTCACCCCGGCGAGGTCCGCGGTGCCGATGGTCACCGTGCGGGTCACCGGCTCGATGCCCAGCACGTAGCGCGGCCGGGAGTCGCCGACGGCGACCCCGAGCCCGCGGCGCTGGCCCACCGTGAACCCGTGGGTGCCGGCGTGCTGCCCCACCGTCGCGCCGGTCGCGGCGTCGACCACCGGGCCGGGCCGGGCACCGAGCCGTCGGGTGAGGAAGCCGCGGGTGTCGCCGTCGGGGATGAAGCAGACGTCGTGCGAGTCGGCCTTGGTGGCCACCGCGAAGCCGCGCTCGGCGGCGACCTCGCGCACCCGCTGCTTGGTCATCGACCCCAGCGGGAACACCGCCCCGGCCAGCTGCGCGGGGGTGAGGACGGCGAGCACGTAGGACTGGTCCTTGGCCGTGTCCACCGAGCGGCGCAGCTCGCCGTCCACCAGCCGGGCGTGGTGGCCGGTGACCACCGCGTCGAAGCCCAGGGCCCGCGCCCGGTCCAGCACCGCGGAGAACTTGATCCGCTCGTTGCACCGCAGGCACGGGTTCGGGGTGCGCCCGGCGGCGTACTCGGCGACGAAGTCCTCGACGACGTCCTGGGCGAACCGGTCGGCGAGGTCCCAGACGTAGAACGGGATGCCCAGCTCGTCGGCGACCCGGCGGGCGTCGTGCGCGTCCTCGACGCTGCAGCAGCCGCGGGCACCGCTGCGCAGGGTCTGCCGGTCCGGTGACAGTGCCAGGTGCACGCCGGTGACGTCGTGCCCGGCGTCCACGGCCAGCGCGGCGGCGACGGCGGAGTCCACGCCGCCGCTCATCGCGGCGAGCAGCCTCACCGCCGGCCCATCCCCGCCCGGCGGGCGCGCTCCACCACCGGCCCGATCACCGCGAGGAGGGCGTCGACGTCGGCGTCGGTCGAGGTGTGCCCGAGGCTGAACCGCAGCGAGCTGCGCGCCCGGTCGGGGTCGGCGCCGGTGGCCAGCAGCACGTGGCTGGGCCGGGCGACGCCGGCGCTGCACGCCGAGCCGGTGGAGCACTCCACGCCGCGGGCGTCGAGCAGCATGAGCAGCGCGTCGCCCTCCGCACCCGGGAAGGACAGGTGGGCGTTGCCGGGCAGCCGCCCCGGCCCGCCGGCGACCGTGCCGTCGACCAGGTCGTCCAGGGCCGCCCCGTTGAGCTGGACGTCGGGCACCTGCGCCACCACGCCGGCCACCAGCCGGTCGCGCAGCACGGACACCCGGTCGGCACGGTCCTCCCGCTCGGCGACGGCCGTGGTGGCCGCGACCTGCAGCCCGACGATGGCCGCGACGTCGAGGGTGCCCGAGCGCACGTCGCGCTCCTGGCCGCCGCCGTGCAGCAGCGGGGTGCACGCGGCGTCGCGGCGCAGCAGCAGCACGCCGGCGCCCATCGGCCCGCCGAGCTTGTGCGCGGTCATGGTCAGCGCGTCCACGCCGCTGGCGGCGAAGTCGACCGGCACCTGCCCGACGGCCTGGACGGCGTCGGTGTGCAGCGGGACGCCGACCGCGTGCGCCACCTCGGCCAGCGCGGCCAGGTCGCTGACCGTGCCGATCTCGTTGTTGGCCCACATGACGCTGACCAGGGCGACGTCCTCCCCGGTGCCCAGCGCCGCGCGCAGGGCACCCGGGGTGACCCGGCCGGTCGGGTCGACCGGCAGCCAGGTGACCTCGGCGCCGTCGTGCTTGGCCAGCCACTCGACGCTGTCGAGCACCGCGTGGTGCTCGGCGGGGCTGACCACGATGCGCCGGCGGCGGGCGTCGGCGTCCCGGCGCGCCCAGAACAGGCCCTTGACGGCGAGGTTGTCGCTCTCGGTGCCGCCGCCGGTGAACAGCACCTCCGACGGCCGGGCGCCCAGGGCCTCGGCCAGCCGCTCGCGCGACTGCTCGGCGACCCGGCGGGCGGCGCGGCCGCTGGCGTGCAGCGCGGAGGCGTTGCCGACCCGGCCCAGCTGTGCGGTCATCGCGGCCAGCACCGCCGGCAGCAGCGGGGTGGTCGCGGCGTGGTCCAGGTAGACCGTCTCGGAGGAGCTCATGACGTGGCCAATGTAGTCGCGTCCGCCGCAGCCCTCCGCCGCGCCGGGGCGGCCGCCCGCCCGGCGACGCCGGTGCCGGCCACGGCGAGCACGGTCAGCGCGGCGACCGAGCCGAGCACCGCGGCCGGCAGGGACAGCGCCCCGGCGCCGGCGGCGGCCAGCAGGATGCCGGCCAGGCCCACGCACAGGGCCGAGGCGGTGACGTCGGCGATCTGCAGCGCCGCGGCGTTCGCGCCGCGCTCGGACTCCGGCGACTGGTCGAGCAGCAGCACCCCCACGCTGGGCATGCCCAGGCCCATCCCGAGCCCGGCGACCGCCCAGGTGAGGTACGCCGGCCAGCCACCCAGCGCCGAGACGGCGGCCAGCGCGGTGCCGGCCAGCCCCACGGACAGCAGCACGAACCCGGCCCGCAGGACCCTCGTCCGCGGGACGTCGGGGCGCCGGCCCTGCAGCTGGGAGGCGGCCGCCCAGCCGATGGCCCCGGCGGTCAGGGGCAGCCCGGCGGCGGTCGGACCGTGACCGTGCACCGCGGTCAGGGTCAGCGGCAGCAGGGCGTCCACCCCGAAGAAGGCACCGGCCAGCAGCCCGCGGGAGGCGACGACGGCGGGCAGACCGCGGCGGGCCCGGACGGTGCCGGCCGGCAGCAGCCGGCGCAGGCCGGCCGCGAGGGCACCCGCCCCGGCGACGGCGAGCAGCAGAGCGGGGCCGTCCAGCCGCTGCCCGGCGTACTGCAGCAGCCCGATGCCCAGGCCGGCGAGCAGCGCGGAGCCGACGGCACCCCGCCGCACCGCGGCTCCTCCGGCGCCGGGCGGGCCCAGGCGGCTGACCGGCACCACCAGCAGCAGACCGACGACGACCAGCGGCAGCAGGCCGAGGAACACCCCCCGCCAGGAGGCGTGCGCGGTGACCAGCCCGGAGACCACCGGCCCGACCAGCGCCGGCAGCACCCACGCGGCGGAGATGGCCCCGAACAGCCGGGGCCGCAGGGCGGGCGCGTAGGCGTGCCCGGCGATGACGTAGAGCAGGGTGACCATGACCCCGGCGCCCAGGCCCTGCACCGCCCGGCCGGCGACCAGGACGGCCATGTGCTGCGCCGCGCCGGCCACCAGCAGGCCGAGGGCGAAGGTGGCGACCCCCCACGGCAGCGCCGGCCAGGCGCCCCGGCGGTCACCGGCCTGCCCGCCCAGCACCATGCCGACGACGGAGGTGACGAGGAAGGCGCTGAACGGCCACGCGTACCACGCCAGCCCGTCGAGCTCGGTCACCGCCGTCGGCATCGCCGTCCCGACCGCCATGGCCTCGAAGGCGATCAGCGTGACGAGGGTGAGCAGCCCGGCGGTCGTCCGGCGGGAGGACCGGTCCCAGAGCCCGGCGTCACCTGCCACGCCCACCTCCCCGTTGAACCGCGGTGTCCCCGTGCCCTCCCCCCGCCCCGGACACACCGGACGCCGGCCCCCGACGGGGACCGGCGCCCGGGCTCACTGGGTGTCGGAACGGCCCCTCCGCAGGGTCCCGCCCCGAGCGTGCGAGGGGTGGGGGGCTGGTGCCGTTCGGGCACGGCCCCTCCGCAGGGTCCCGCCCCGAGCGTGCGAGGGGTGGGGGGCGGAGGGGTCCTTCACTTGCGGGCGGCGATCGCCTCGGTGGCCTGCGGGACGACGGTGTTCAGGTCGCCCACGACGCCGAAGTCGGCGAGCTCGAAGATCGGCGCCTCGGCGTCCTTGTTGACCGCGACGATGGTCTTCGACGTCTGCATGCCGGCCCGGTGCTGGATGGCCCCGGAGATGCCCACGGCGATGTAGAGCTGCGGGCTGACGGTCTTGCCGGTCTGCCCCACCTGGAAGGTGTGCGGGTAGAAGCCGGAGTCCACCGCGGCGCGCGAGGCACCGACCGCCGCGCCGAGGCTGTCGGCGAGACCCTCGATGAGGGAGAAGTTCTCCGCCGAGGCCACGCCGCGACCGCCGGAGACGACGATCGAGGCCTCCGTCAGCTCCGGCCGGGAGGACTTCTGCTCCACGACCCGGTCGAGCACGCGGGTGGCGCGAGCGGCGTCGGACAGCTGCACCGTCACCTGCTCCTCCTCGGCCGCGCCGGGGGCGGGCTCCGGGGTCACCGAGTTGCCGCGCACCGTGTAGATCGGGGTGCCGGTGGTGACCTTGGAGTGCACGATGGTCGCCCCGGCGAAGGCGACCTGGGTCGCGGTGCCGTCGGGGGCGATCTCGGTGACGTCGGTCAGGAAGCCGCTGCCGGTCTTGATGGCCAGCCGGCCGGCGATCTCCTTGCCCTCCGGTGAAGAGGGCATGACCACCGCGGCGGGCTGCTTGTCGGCCACGAGCTGTGCGAGCACCTCGGCCTTGGGGACGACGAGGAACTGCTCGACCTCCTCGGACTCCGCGACGTAGACCCGCGCTGCGCCGTACTCGGCCAGTTGCGGCCGGACGGCGGCCGCGGTGCCCGGGGCACCGATGACGACCGCGGACGGCTCGCCGAGCACGCGGGCGGCGGTCAGCGCCTCCAGCGTGGTCTTGCGGACGCCCTCACCGGTCGGGTTGAGCTCGACGAGGACCAGCACCTCTGCCATGACAGTTCTCCCTCTGCGCGTCGACGCGGGTCAGACGATCTTCTGGCCGGCGAGGTAGTCGACCAGCTTCGTGGCGCCGTCGCCCTCGTCGGTGACCTTGACACCGGCACCCTTCGGCGGGCGGCCGGCGAAGTCGAGCACCTGGCTGGTCGCCGTCGCCAGGCCCACGGTGGACGGGTCGATGCCGATGTCGGCCAGCGACAGCTTGGTCACCGGCTTCTTCTTGGCGGCCATGATCCCCTTGAAGGAGGGGTAGCGCGGCTCGTTGATGGTGTCCCAGGTGGACACGATGGCCGGCAGCGGCGCCTCCAGCGCCCAGTAGCCGCCGTCGGTCTGCCGCTCGACCTTGGCGACGCCGTCCTCGATGGTCAGCTTGCGGGCGCCGGACAGCTGCGGGATGCCCAGCCGCTCGGACAGCAGCGCCGGCATCACCGACAGCTGGCCGTCGGTGGACTCCGCGCCGCACAGCACGATGTCGAAGGACAGCTGCTGCAGCGCCGCGGCCAGGACCGCGGAGGTCTGCGGGGCGCAGGAACCGTGCATGGCGTCGTCGACGACGTGCACGGCCTTGTCCGCGCCCATGGACAGCGCCTTGCGGATGGCGTCGGACGCGGACTCCGGACCCACGGTCAGCACGGTGACCTCGCCGCCGTGCGCCTCCTTGAGGACGAGGGCCTCCTCGATGGCGTACTCGTCGATCTCGTTGACCACGTTGTCCGCGCTGCCGCGGGCGACGGTGTTGTCCGCCGGGTCCAGGGTGCGCTCGCTCCCGGAATCGGGGACCTGCTTGACCAGAACGACGATCTCCATCGTCGGACCCTCCTCCACGCATCGGGGCGCGGGCGGACGCCCGCCTGCTGTCGATGGTCCAGGTTACCGGCCGGTAACGGGCAGGGGGTGGGCGGCCCGGTGACCGCGCCCGCCGCAGGCGGCGGGTCAGCGCCCGGCGAAGGTGGCCTTCCCCGGCCCGTCCTGCAGGAACGAGCGCATGCCCGTGGCCTGGTCCTCCGTGTCGAACAGCTCGGCGAACAGCCGGCTCTCCAGGACCAGGCCCTCGCGCAGCGGCCGGTCCAGGCCCTCGTCGATCGCCTTCTTGGCCGCGGCCAGCGCCAGCGGCGGGCCGGCGGCGAACTTGCGCGCCATGGCGACCGCCGTCTCGTACACCTCGGCGTCGGGGACGACGGCGTCGGCCAGGCCGATCTCCAGGGCCTCCTCGGCCCCGACGTGCCGCCCGGTGAACACCAGGTCCTTGGCCCGGGCCGGGCCGACCAGCCGGGCCAGCCGCTGGGTGCCGCCGGCGCCGGGGATGACGCCGAGCAGGATCTCCGGCTGGCCCACCTTGGCGCCGGCCCCCATGACCCGGAAGTCGGCGCACAGCGCCAGCTCGTAGCCCCCGCCGAGGGCGTAGCCGGTGATCGCGGCGATGACCGGCTTGGGGATCTCCTGCACCGCGGTGAAGGAGTTGGTCAGCTCCCGCCCCCAGGCCACCATGCTGCGGCCGTCGAGCTGCGACATCGCCTTGATGTCGGCGCCGGCGGCGAACACCCGCTCCCCGCCGTAGAGGACGACGGCCCGGACGTCGGCCCGCTCACCGGCCTGCAGCGCCGCGGCCCGCACCTCCAGGTGCAGCTGCTCGTCGATGGCGTTCATCTTCGGCCGGTCGAGGCGGATGGTCCCCACCCCGTCCTCGACCTGCAGCGTCACGAACTCCGGCTCTGCCACGGGGACCTCCAGGCGGTGGACGACGTCGTCGCCGCACCCTAGTCAGCGACCGGCGCCAGGTACTCCAGCCGGTGGTTCTCCTCCGGGCGCGGATCGGGGGTCACGACCGGTTCGGCCTCGCCACGGGCGCGCTCCAGCGCGTCGACCAGGCCGTCGCAGCGCTGGCCGGACGGCACCCGGTAGCCCGGCCCGGTGACCACCCAGACACCCGAGGAGTCCCCGGCCCGCTGCAGCACGTCGGCCGCGACGGCCGCCGACGACATGCTGGTCACCCGCTCCGCGTAGTCGGTCCAGTCGACCCGGTCGGCCGGGCGCAGGTCGGGGTAGACGACCAGGTCCAGCCGCTGCTCCGGCGGCACCAGCCGGGTCACCCCGGGCCCGAGCTGGTCGGGGCAGAAGACGACGACGTCCCCGGGGGCGGCGTCCTCGAGGGCCTGGGCCACCTCGCCGGCCTGGGTGCGCGCGTCGGTCAGCCCGGGCAGCGCGCTGGCCAGCCCGAGGCCGGCGACCAGGAGGAGCCCGGTGGCGCGCAGCGCGACGCCCGGCAGCGCGGCCACGCCCAGGGCGACCAGGGTCAGGAAGGCCAGCACGGCGACGCTGGTGTAGCGGTCGGCGACGGCGGTGCCGGTCAGCGCGCTCACCGCGCCGGCCACCAGGAGGGTGCCCAGCGACAGCGCGAGGAGCACCGCGCGGGAGGGGCGGGGGGGCAGCGCCAGGAGCACCGTGCGGGCGCCGGGACGGCGAGTGGTGGGGGCGGCGAGCAGGCCGACGGTCGCCAGCAGCAGCAGCGCCGTCCCGAGCACGTGGTCGCGGACCTGCGACCCGCCGCGCCAGGCCTCCAGCGCCATCGGCAGCACGGCGAACGCCGGCGGCGCGGCCCACGGCGTCCCGGTGTGCGCCAGCTGCACGAACAGCGACAGCAGCCAGGGGCTGAACAGCAGCCCGCCGACCGCGAGCGCGGCGAGGACGCGCAGCGCGACCGCGCGGCGGGAGCGCAGCGCCGCCAGCGCGAGCAGGCCGGTGACCGCGACGACGTGGAAGGCCCACACGTGGGTGAGCAGCAGCGCGCCGGTGACCACGCCGAGGCCGAGCACCGGCCCGGGGCCGGGCCGGCGCAGCACCGCCGCGCCGGCCGCGGCGCCGAGGACGGTGAGCAGCACCAGCAGCGCGTACATGCGCGTCTCGCTGGAGTAGCGGATCAGGAACGGCGAGGTGGCCAGCAGCACGACGAGCGCGACGGCGGTGCGGCGGCCGGCCAGCCGGCGGGCCACGTACCAGGCCAGCGGCAGGGTGAGCACGCCGATGACGGCCGACAGGGCGCGCACCGCGGTGGCACTGGTGCCGAACAGCGACGTCCAGCCGTGCAGCAGCAGGTAGTACAGCGGGGGTGAGCCGTCCTGCTCCAGGGCGGTGACCAGTTCGGGCAGCGGCAGCCGGGCGATGGCGACGCTCTGCGCCTCGTCCAGCCACAGCTCGGGGGGCGCCACGAAGCGGGCGAGCACGCCGACGGCGACGCACCCGGCGAGGACGGTGGCCAGCACGGCCAGCGGCCAGGGCTGCCCGGAGCGTTCGCCCAGCCGGGTCCACAGGCCGGGGCGGCGGTCGGGTCGGGCGGGGGCCGGGCGGACCCGGGTGGCCTGCGCGCCCTCGGTGCCAGCGGTCACGCGTGCGGACGGCGGGCCGGGCGCGCGGCGGTGGAGCCGGGTCCCGGCTGTGGACTGGGCACGCATCCTCCGCTGGCTCTGCCCGGTGACCCGGGTCCTGGGCCCGGCCGGTGGCTCAGCCGGGCGTCGGCGTCCCCTCCGTTGTACCTGGACCGATCGGTCCGCTCCGGGGGGCGGCCGCGCTGCCGCTGCGGGCAGTCTCACCCGACCCCCGCTCGGCGCGCCACAGGACGGCCAGCCCGGACGGCGAGGTCGCCACCGCAGAGTAGTGGGCCGCCAGCTCCTCGGTGACGGCTCGCGCTCCCTGGGTGCGACGGACGTCGGCGTCGGCCCGCGCCAGCCCGAGCACGACGACGGCGTCGAGCTCGCCGCGCACCGCGGGCAGGTCGACCGCCGGGGGGATCTGCTCGAGCCCGCGCACGTCGGGGTCGGCGTCCAGCCGCTGCCGCAGGGACGGCGCCCCGGTGAAGCGCACCTGGAAGTAGTCGTACACCGCCTCGTAGTGCCCGAGGTCGACCCCGCCGGCGCGGACCGCCAAGCGGCTGGACTCGTGGCGCAGCGGGTCCGGCGACCCCCTCCCGGGCCAGACGACCGAGCGGTCGTACTGCAGGACGGCGACGGTGGACCCGGCCGGGACGTGCTCGGCCAGGGCCAGCAGCTCGCCGACCTCCCCGGCCGCGGCCGCCTGCGCCGGCAGCCGCGCCAGCGCCGCCGCGGAGGCCGCGGTGACCAGCAGCACGGTCGCGGCCGCGGCGACGCGCGGGCCAGGGGCGCGGGTGGCCGCCCACAGCACGAGCAGCAGCGGGGGGAACCAGGCCAGCCGGTCGGGCAGGAAGCCGAAGTCCTCGCTCAGCCGGCCGGGGGTCAGCCAGTGCACCCCGGTGACCCCGACCAGCAGCAGCCCCAGGGCGACCCGCTCGGCGCGCCGGCCTGGACCGCCGGGTCGGGCCCGCCGCAGCGCCGCGGCGGCGAGCACGGCGAGCAGCACCACGGTGACCTGCGCCGCGGGGCGCTCCTCCCCCCAGCCGGTGACGTAGGGCCGCAGCCCGGTCAGCAGCTCGAGCACCCGCTCGGCCCGCGGTCGCACGTCGGCGTCGGCCGGCGGCCCCTCCCCCGAGGCCAGGTACCCGGCGGTCAGCGCCGCCGACGGCGCGACGGCGAGCAGCACCGGCACGGCGTGCCGGCGGGCGGCGGGCAGCCTCCCGGCCGCACGGGCCGCGACGGCGGTGCGGACGGCGGCCAGCACCAGCGCGCTGCCCGCGGCGAAGACCCACGGCAGCAGGTGCGCGCTCCAGGTGAGCAGGAGCAGGCCGGCCAGCCCCGCGGCCGCACCCACCCGCCAGCCGTCCGGCCGGCGCAGCACCACCGCCAGCACCAGCAGCGCCCCGATGACCCCGAGCACGAAGTTGTAGAAGCCGTAGGCGACCAGGTGGCTGCCGGTGAGCGGCAGGGCGGCCGCGGCCAGCCACCAGGCCCGCCGGTCGACCGCGCGGACCGCGGCGGCCAGCGCGCCGACCAGGCCGAGGACGAGGCCGGCGACCAGCAGCTTCTCCGCGCCGTCCGGCCCGGCCAGGGGCAGCAGCGCGGTCAGCAGCAGCGTGGCCAGCATGTTGGGCACCGGCGTCAGGTCGGTGCGGTAGTGCTCGCGCAGCACCGCGCCGGTGGCGTCGTCGTCCCCGCCACGCAGCAGGACCCAGGCGCTCGCCACGTGCGCCGGGCCGTCCTGGCTGAGCACGGTGGGGAAGAGCACCAGCGGCAGCAGCGCGACCACCACCCCGACGCCCAGGGCGCCGCCGGCCACGACAGCCGACACCCCGGGACGGCCCGGACGGTCTGCACGGCTCGCACAGCCAGGGGTGGCCCCCCTGCAGGGACCCGTCGCGAGCTTCGGACGGCCCCCCTGCAGGGTCCCGCCGCGAGCCTGCGAGTGGCGGGGGGCAGGGGGGTCCTTCTCGGGGGGCAGGGGGGTCCTCTTTCAGGCGGCCCGGCGGGCGGTCCAGCGCCCCTCGGAGCGCTGCACCGACAGGGCCAGCCCGAAGGTCTCCGACAGGGCCTCCTGGCCGACCACCTGCTCCAGCGGCCCGGCGGCGACCACCCCGCCGCCGCGCAGCAGCAGCGCGTGGGTGTACCCGGGCGGGATCTCCTCGACGTGGTGGGTGACCAGCACCTGCGCCGGCGCCGACGGGGAGGTGGCGAGGTCGGTCAGCCGGCTGACCAGGTCCTCCCGGCCGCCGAGGTCCAGGCCGGCGCCGGGCTCGTCGAGCAGCAGCAGCTCGGGGTCGGGCATGAGCGCGCGGGCGATCTGCACCCGCTTGCGCTCACCCTCGCTCAGCGTGCCGAACGGGCGGTGCGCCATCGGGGTGACGCCCCACTGGTGCATGAGCGACGCGGCGCGGGTGAGGTCGTCGACGTCGTAGCGCTCCCGCCCGCGGCCGACCACCGCGTAGCCCGCGGACAGCACGACGTCGCCGGCCCGCTCGCCGCCCTGCAGCCGCGCGGCCAGCGCCGCGCTGGTCAGCCCGATCCGCGGGCGCAGCTCGAACACGTCGACCGCGCCGAGGGTCTCCCCCAGCAGCGTGACCTGACCGCGGGTGGGGTGCAGGTGGGCCGCGGCGAGCTGGAGCAGCGTCGTCTTGCCCGCGCCGTTGGGCCCGAGCACCACCCAGCGCTCGTCCGCCCGCACCGTCCAGTCGACGCCGCGCAGCAGGTGCGACTGCCCCCGGACGACGTCCACCCCGTGCACCTCGACGACCGGCTGGCTCGACACGCCCCCATCCAACCAACCCGCACCGCACCCGCGCCGCTGCGGCCCGGATCCCGGGCGGTGCTGACAGGATCGCTCCCGTGCGCACCGACCCCGACGACCACGACGTGTGGCCCGGGTCCCCCGCGCCCCTGGGCGCGCACTGGGACGGCACCGGGACGAACTTCGCGCTGTGGTCGGCCGGGGCGCACGCGGTGGACCTGTGCCTGTTCGACCCCGACGGCACCGAGCACCGCCACCGGCTGCGGGAGAACACCCACCAGGTCTGGCACGGCCGGCTGCCCGGCGTGGGCCCCGGCCAGCGCTACGGCTACCGGGTGCACGGCGGCTGGGACCCGGGCTCGGGGCTGCGGCACAACCCCGCCAAGCTCCTGGTGGACCCCTACGCCCGGGCGCTGGACGGCGAGCAGGCCCTGCACCCGGCGCTGTTCGGCTTCCGCTTCGAGGGCGGTGACGGGGCCGACCCGCGGGACTCCGCGCCGTACGTCCCGCGCGGCGTCGTCGTCCACGACCCCTTCCCGTGGGACGGCGACCGCCGCCCGGCCACCCCGTGGTCGGACACGGTCATCTACGAGGTGCACGTCAAGGGCGCCACCAGGTGCCACCCCGAGGTCCCGCCGGCGCTGCGCGGCACCTACGCGGGGCTGGCCCACCCGGCGTTCGTGGAGCACCTGCAGGCCCTGGGGGTGACCGCGGTCGAGCTGCTGCCGGTGCACCACTTCGTCAGCGAGCCGCACCTGTTGCGCCGCGGGCTGACCAACTACTGGGGCTACAACACGCTGGGCTTCTTCGCCCCGCACGCCGCCTACAGCTCCTCCGGCGGCGGCGGCCAGCAGGTCACCGAGTTCAAGGCGATGGTCAAGACGCTGCACGCCGCCGGCATCGAGGTCGTGCTGGACGTGGTCTACAACCACACCGCCGAGGGCGACCACACCGGCCCGACGCTGTCGTTCAAGGGCATCGACAACGGCGGCTACTACCGGCTGCGCGAGGGCGACCCCTCCCGCTACCAGGACTACACCGGCTGCGGGAACACCCTCGACGTGCGCCGTCCGCAGGTGCTGGCGCTGCTCATGGACTCGCTGCGGTACTGGGTGACCGAGATGCACGTCGACGGCTTCCGCTTCGACCTGGCCGCGGCGCTGGCCCGCTCGCTGCACGACGTCGACCGGCTGTCGGCGTTCTTCGACGTCGTCCACCAGGACCCGGTGGTCAGCCGGGTCAAGCTGATCGCCGAGCCGTGGGACGTCGGGCCCGGCGGGTACCAGGTGGGCAACTTCCCGCCGCTGTGGACGGAGTGGAACGCCAGGTACCGCGACACCGTCCGCGACGTGTGGTCCGGCTCGCACGTCGGGGTGCGCGACCTGGCCTACCGGCTCACCGGCTCCTCGGACCTCTACCGCTCCGACGGCCGCCGCCCCCTCGCCAGCGTCAACTTCGTCACCGCGCACGACGGCTTCACCCTCGCCGACCTGGTCACCTACCAGCGCAAGCGCAACGACGCCAACGGCGAGGACGGCCGGGACGGCGAGAGCCACAACCGGAACTGGAACTGCGGCGTCGAGGGCCCCACCGACGACCCGGCGGTCACCGCGCTGCGGGCCCGGCAGGTGCGCAACCACCTGGCCACGCTGCTGCTGTCCACCGGCGTGCCCATGCTCACCGCCGGCGACGAGCTCGGCCGCACCCAGCGGGGCAACAACAACGCCTACTGCCAGGACAACGAGGTCTCCTGGCTGGACTGGGCCGACGTCGACGAGGACCTGCGCGCCTTCGTCGCCCGCCTGGTGCGGTTGCGCCGGGAGTCCCCCGTGCTGCGCCAGGAGGCGTTCTTCGAGGGGCACGAGGTGGCCGGCAGCGGCGGCACCCGCGACGTGGCCTGGTTCGCCCCGGGCGGCGCGCAGCTGACCACCGGCGACTGGTTCGACAACGACCTGCAGACGGTCGGCATGTACCTCGACGGCCGCGGCATCCGGCACCGCGACCAGCGCGGGCGCCCGGTGCAGGACCACTCCTACCTCGTCCAGCTGCACGCGGGGGCCGAGCCGGTGACGGTGCACCTGCCCGGGCCGCCGTGGGCAGACGCCTACGAGTTCGTCGTGTCGACGGAGTGGCCGACCGGCGCACCCCCGCGCCCGGCCGTGGTCGCGCCCGGCCCGATCGAGCTCCCGGCCCGCTGCGTCTGGCTGCTCCGCGTCCTGCGCCGGCCATGACACCGCGGGGCCGGGCGACGACCGGGGCGACTCCCGCGCCGTTGCCACCGGTCTCACGCCGCTGCACCGGCGGGAGAGCCGGGGGAACGGCGCGGGAGTGGCGAGCGCGGTCCCCGGGACGACCGGGACGGGCTGCTAGTCCTGCGGCTGCTCGAAGGTGATGACCGTCCAGCCCAGCAGCAGCCGGTCGCCGTCGGAGAGCGGGTGGGCCACGCCGGGCTCCAGTTGGGTCCACTCGGTGGCCTCGGGGCCGGCCACGTGGGTGCCGTTGAGCGAGCCGAGGTCGACCAGGGAGACCTCGTGGCCGTTGCGCTGGATGGCGGCGTGCGCCGAGGACAGCACGTTCTGGGTGTCCGCGATCGGCACCGGCCGCGCCGAGCCGGCGGTGACCATCTCGTGGTTGTCGGGACGGCGGCCGAGCACGAGGTCCTCGTCGACGGTCACGACCAGGCCGTCGTCGAAGCGCAGCACCGGCGTCGCCTGCGCCCGGGGCTGCCAGAAGGCCGTCGCCTCGCCCTCGTCCTCCTGCTGGTGCGGAGCCGCGGCCGGAGCGCCGTACCGGGAGGAGCCGGCGCCGCCGAAGCCGGGGTCGGAGCCCGCGGAGAACGGCGAGGAGGACTGCGGGACGGCGGCGGACGACGCGTGCGCGACCGCGGCCAGCTGCAGCATCGCCCCCGAGCCGGGCACGGTGCCGGCGACCAGGTCGTAGGCCACGCCCGGCGGCATCGAGGGCACCGGCTGGCCGGGCCCGACGTAGAGCGTCTGCCCGAGCTGGAACCCGCTGGCGAGGGTGCAGCCGTCGACCGACGAGCCGGGCACCGGGACGCCGTCCACCGCCGGCTGGCCCTTGCCCGACCACAGCGCGACACCGGTGCCGGTGCCCTCGGCGGTGTCGACCAGGACCAGCGCGAAGGACGCCGCGCCGCCACCGAGGGCCGAGACCTGACCGGCGACCGCGGCGAGCACCCGCTCGGCGCCCGGGCCGGACACCCCCAGGCAGGCGTGCAGGGCGGCGACCAGGGCCGGTGAGCCGGGGGCGTCCACCCACAGCAGACCGCTCCCCCGTCGGGCGACGACGGAGTCTCCAGGCAGGACTTCACAGCGGTCGGGCATGGCGTCCAGCCTAGAGCCGACTCACCCGGCTGGGTGAGCCGCCTGCACCGCCACGCCGATCACCGCACAGCCCTGCGGGACCGCTGCGACACGCGGGGTGAGTGTGACCCGGTGCGGTGCCGGAACGGCCCCCTCGCAGGGCCCCGCGTCTCATGCCGAGGCGACGACCCCCAGCTCGGCCGGGTCGGCCAGGTGCGCCGAGTGCGGCAGCACCCGCACCGTGTACCCGAACGCACCGGTGCGCTCCAGCGGCACCGTGACGCTGAACCAGTGCCGCGACCCCTCGGTGTGCTCGTGGGCCATCGGCAGCGTGGTCACCTGGTGCAGGCCGTCGGAGTCGTCGACCCGCCCGTAGGCCGCCTGCACCAGCACGTCGGACGGCGTCAGCCCGGGCAGCTCGACCTCCGCCCGCAGCGCCAGCGTGGAGCCGATCTCCGGGGTGTCGCCGGCACCGGTGGCCTCGACGTGGGCGACGCGCACGGTGCCCCAGTGGTCGAGCAGCCGGGCCCGCCACCCGGCCTCGGTGCGCGCCGCGCCGTAGCCGCCCTCGGCCATCGCCCGCGCGGAGCCGGCCGCGGGCACGTACAGCTGCTGGACGTAGTCGCGCACCATCCGGGTGGCCAGCACCTTGGGGCCGGTCTCGCGCAGCGTGTGCCGCACCATCTCCACCCACCGGGTCGGGACGCCGTCCCGGTCGGTCTCGTAGAACCGCGGCACCACCTGGCTGGTCAGCAGGTCGTAGATCGCCCGGGCCTCGATGTCGTCGCGCCGCTCGGGGTCGGTGATGCCGTCGGCGGTGGGGATGGCCCAGCCGTTCTGGCCGTCGAACCACTCGTCCCACCAGCCGTCGCGGATGGACAGGTTCAACCCGCCGTTGAGCGCGGCCTTCATGCCCGACGTCCCGCAGGCCTCCAGCGGGCGCAGCGGGTTGTTCAGCCAGACGTCGCAGCCCCAGTACAGGTAGCGGGCCATGCCGATGTCGTAGCCGGGCAGGAAGGCGATCCGCTTCCGCAGCTGCGGGTCGTCGGCGAACTTCACCATCTGCTGGATCAGCTGCTTGCCGCCGTCGTCGGCGGGGTGGCTCTTGCCGGCGATGACCAGCTGCACCGGCCGCTCGGGGTCCAGCAGCAGCGCCCGGAGCCGCTCGGGGTCGCGCAGCATCAGGGTCAGCCGCTTGTAGGACGGCACCCGGCGGGCGAAGCCGATGGTGAGGACGTCGGGGTCGAAGGCGCCGTCGGTCCAGCCGACCTCGGACGGCGCCGCACCGCGGGACAGCGCGGTCTCCCGCAGCCGGCGGCGCACCTCCTCGACCAGCCGGCCGCGCAGCATCCGGCGGGTGCTCCACAGCTCCCCGGCGGGGATGCGGTCCACGCCGTCGAAGTGCACGTCGCCGCCGGCCTCGACCGGGTCGCCCTGGCTGCTGGCCTGGGTGCCCATCTCGACCAGCTCGCGGGCGGTCCAGGTCGGCGCGTGCACCCCGTTGGTGATCGAGCTGATCGGCACGTCGGCCTCGTCGAAGCCGGGCCACAGGTAGCTGAACATGCCGCGGCTGACGTGGCCGTGCAGCCGGCTGACGCCGTTGGCGCGCTGGCCCAGCCGCAGGCCCATGTGCGCCATGTTGAACTTCGCCGGGTCGGTCTCGGCCCCCAGCGGGATCAGGTGCTCCAGCGGCACGCCGAAGCCGGCGAAGTAGCGCTCGATCAGCGTCCGCGGGAAGCGGTCGATGCCGGCCGGCACCGGGGTGTGCGTGGTGAAGACCGTGCCGGCGCGCACCGCCTGCAGCGCCTCGGCGAAGGACAGCCCGTGGGACTCGGTGAGCTCGCGGATCCGTTCCACCCCGAGGAAGCCCGCGTGCCCCTCGTTGGCGTGGTAGACCTCCGGCGCCGGCGTCCCGGTGAGCTGGCAGTAGGCACGCAGCGCCCGGACGCCGCCGATGCCGAGCAGCATCTCCTGGCGCAGCCGGTGGTCCTCGTCGCCGCCGTAGAGGCGGTCGGTCACGCCGCGCTCGGCGGGGGCGTTCTCCTCGATGTCGCTGTCCAGCAGCAGCAGCGCCACCCGGCCGACCTGGGCTCGCCAGACGTGGGCGAACAGCGTGCGGCCCTCGGGCAGCGGGACGTTGATGACCACGGCCGTGCCGTCGGACTGGCGCAGCAGCTTCAGCGGCAGGCCCTGCGGGTCCAGCGACGGGTAGTGCTCCAGCTGCCAGCCGTCGGCCGACAGGCCCTGCTCGAAGTAGCCGGCCCGGTAGAGCAGCCCGACGCCGACCAGCGGCACACCCAGGTCGGAGGCGGCCTTGAGGTGGTCACCGGCGAGGATGCCCAGGCCGCCGGAGTACTGCGGCAGCACCTCGGTGATGCCGAACTCCGCGGAGAAGTAGGCCACCGTCGCGGGCGCCTCCGGGCCCAGCGACTGGTACCAGTGCGGCGCCGACAGGTAGTCCTCGAGGTCGTCGACGACGTCCTGCAGCCTGCGCACGAAGCGGCGGTCCCGGGCCAGGGTGGCCAGCCGGGCGGCCGACACCTCGCCGAGCACCTGCACCGGGTCGCCGTTGCAGGTGCGCCACAGCTCGGGGTCCAGCGCCTCGAACAGGTCACGGGTCTCGGCGTGCCACGACCAGCGCAGGTTGGCCACGAGCTGGGACAGCGGCATCAGCTCCTCGGGGAGCGACGCCCGGACGGTGAACCGGCGGAGAGCGCGCACGGGGCGAGACTAGCGACGCCGGTCCCGGTCGCCAGAGCGGCGCGGCCCGGTACGCGCGAGGATGCACCATGGCCAGCCGACGCCCCGGTCACCCGCCCGTCCCGCCCGTCCCGCACCGTGCCCGCCAGGCCACGGTGGCCGACGTGCTCACCCGACGCCCCCTCGATAGCGTGGCCGCGATGACTGGCCGCGCTGACCTCCGTCTCGGCATCACCGATGTCGCTCCCGTCGTGTCCTGCGGCGCGTTCTCCGCGCGCGCCGTCGTCGGCGAGCACGTGCCGATCACCGCGACGGTGTTCCGCGAGGGCCACGACGCGGTCGCCGCGAACGTGGTGTGGACCCCACCCGGCGGCGAGGGCGCGGCGCAGCCGCTGCGCCGGATGGCGCGCTTCGGCGACCAGCCCGACCGCTGGCTGACCACCGTCGTCCCCGACCGCGAGGGCCGGTGGACCTACCGGGTGGAGGCCTGGAGCGACCCGCTGGCGACCTGGCACCACGCCGTCGACGTCAAGACGGCCGCGGGGCAGGGGCCCGAGGAGCTGGCCAACGACCTCGAGGAGGGCGCCCGGCTGCTGGACCGGGTGGCCGGCGGGGCCGACGCGCAGTGGCGGGCGCAGCTCACCGAGGCCGCCGCCGCGCTGCGGGACACCGCGCTGGAGCTGCCCGCCCGCATCGCCCCGGCGATGGCGGAGGCGCTGCAGCGGTACCTGTACGAGCACCCGGTGCGCGAGCTGGTCACCGGCGGCCCGGTGTACGAGGTGTGGGTCGACCGGCCCCGCGCGCTGTTCGGCTCCTGGTACGAGTTCTTCCCCCGCTCCACCGGCCCGGTCGTCGACGGCCGGCCCACGCACGGCACGTTCGCCACGGCCGCCGAACGGCTGCCCGCGGTCGCCGACATGGGCTTCGACGTGGTCTACCTGCCGCCGGTGCACCCGATCGGCACGGTCAACCGCAAGGGCCCGAACACCCCGCAGTACCCCGGCGGCAACCCCTACGAGATCGCTCCGGAGGACCCGGGCTCCCCCTGGGCCATCGGCAGCGCCGAGGGCGGGCACGACGCCGTCCACCCGCAGCTGGGCACGATGGAGGACTTCCGCGACTTCGTCGGGCGCACCCGCGAGCTGGGCATGGAGGTGGCGCTGGACTTCGCGCTGCAGGCCGCCCCCGACCACCCGTGGGTCGCCGCGCACCCGGAGTGGTTCACCACCAAGCCCGACGGGACGATCGCCTACGCGGAGAACCCGCCGAAGAAGTACCAGGACATCTACCCGGTCAACTTCGACAACGACCCCGAGGGCTTCTACGCCGAGTGCCTGCGGGTGCTGCGGGTGTGGATGGACGCCGGGGTGCGCATCTTCCGCGTCGACAACCCGCACACCAAGCCGCTGAACTTCTGGCACTGGCTGATCTGGACGGTCAAGGAGACCGACCCCGACGTGCTCTTCCTCGCCGAGGCCTTCACCCGGCCGGCGATGATGCACCAGCTCGCGCGGATCGGGTACACGCAGTCCTACACGTACTTCACCTGGCGCACCGCGCGCGGTGAGCTGGAGGACTACGGCCGCGAGCTGGCCGCCAACTGCCACTACATGCGGCCGAACTTCTTCGTGAACACCCCGGACATCCTGCACGCGTCGCTGCAGCTCGGCGGCCCGCCGATGTTCAAGATCCGGGCGGTGCTCGCGGCGATGATGAGCCCGACGTGGGGTGTGTACTCCGGGTTCGAGCTGTTCGAGCACGTCGCCGTGCGGCCCGGCAGCGAGGAGTACCTGGACAGCGAGAAGTACCAGCTGCGTCCGCGCGACTTCGCCGCCGCCGAGGCCTCCGGGCGCAGCCTGGCGCCCTACCTGCGCCGGCTCAACGAGATCCGCCGGGCCCACCCGGCCCTGCAGCAGCTGCGCACGCTGCGGTTCCACGCCGTGGACAACCCGAACCTGATCTGCTTCTCCAAGACCGACCCCGGCTCGCAGGACGCCGTCCTCGTCGTGGTGGCCCTGGACAGCCACGACACCCAGATCGGGACGACGTCCCTGGACCTGCCCGCGCTCGGCCTGGACTGGTACGAGCGGATGACCGTGACCGACGAGCTCACCGGCGCCTCCTACGACTGGGGCCAGTACAACTACGTCGAGCTCGACCCCTTCCGGGAGCCGGCGCACGTCTTCTCCGTCACCTTCCCCCGTCCGGTGACGGTCCCCCCGCCCGTCACCTAGCCGGCCCCGTCCCGGGTCCCGCCCTGAGCTCGCGAAGGGTGGGGAGGACGGGGTCCCTCCACCACCGCTCCTGCAGAACCGAGGGCCACCCACAGCGATGACCGTTCCCGTCCCCGACCTCCCCGCCCGCCGCTCCCCCGGCACCGCGTCGGCGCTGCCCGCGCCCGGCACCGACCCCGAGTGGTACAAGCGCGCCCTGTTCTACGAGGTGCTGGTCCGCGGTTTCGCCGACAGCAACGCCGACGGCATCGGCGACCTGCGCGGCATGATCGACAAGCTGGACTACCTGCAGTGGCTGGGCGTGGACTGCCTGTGGCTGCCGCCCTTCTTCGCCTCCCCGCTGCGCGACGGCGGCTACGACGTCAGTGACTACACCGCGGTGCTGCCCGAGTTCGGCGACATCGAGGACTTCACCGAGTTCCTGGCCGCCGCCCACGCCCGCGGCATGCGCGTGATCATCGACTTCGTCATGAACCACACCTCGGACCAGCACCCCTGGTTCCAGGCCAGCCGCAGCGACCCCGAGGGCCCCTACGGCGACTTCTACGTGTGGAGCGACGACGACACCCGCTACGCCGACGCGCGGATCATCTTCGTCGACACCGAAAGCTCCAACTGGACCTTCGACCCGGTGCGCAAGCAGTACTTCTGGCACCGCTTCTTCTCCCACCAGCCCGACCTGAACTTCGAGAACCCGCGGGTGCAGGAGGCGATCGTCGACGCGCTGCGCTTCTGGCTGGACCTGGGCATCGACGGCTTCCGGCTGGACGCGGTGCCCTACCTCTTCGAGGAGGAGGGCACCAACTGCGAGAACCTGCCGCGCACCCACGAGTTCCTCAAGCACGTGCGCAAGGTGGTCGACGCCGACTACCCCGACACCGTGCTGCTGTGCGAGGCCAACCAGTGGCCGGCCGACGTCGTCGAGTACTTCGGCGAGGACGGCGACGAGTGCCAGATGGCCTTCCACTTCCCCGTCATGCCGCGGCTGTTCATGGCCGTCCGGCGCGAGCAGCGCTTCCCCATCTCGGAGATCATGGCGCAGACGCCGGCCATCCCGGACAACTGCCAGTGGGGCGTCTTCCTGCGCAACCACGACGAGCTGACCCTGGAGATGGTCACCGACGAGGAGCGCGACTACATGTGGGGGGAGTACGCGAAGGACCCCCGCATGAAGGCCAACATCGGCATCCGCCGCCGGCTGGCGCCGCTGCTGGACAACGACATGGACACCCTGGAGCTGTTCAACGCGCTGCTGCTGAGCCTGCCCGGGTCACCGGTCCTGTACTACGGCGACGAGATCGCCATGGGCGACAACATCTGGCTCGGTGACCGCGACGGCGTCCGCACCCCCATGCAGTGGACGCCGGACCGCAACGGCGGCTTCTCCACCGCCGACCCGCAGCGGATGAACCTGCCGCTCAACCAGGACCCGGTCTACGGCTACCAGGTCACCAACGTCGAGTCCCAGCTGCGCAACACCAACTCGATGCTGCACTGGTTGCGCCAGATGATCCACGTCCGCAAGCAGCACCCCACCTTCGGGCTGGGCAGCTTCGGGGAGATCGGCTCGCGCAACCCGACGGTGCTGTCCTTCGTCCGCGAGTTCGGCGACGACGTGGTGCTGTGCGTCAACAACCTGTCCCGCTTCCCTCAGCCGGTGGAGCTGGACCTGCGCCGCTTCGAGGGCTACACCCCGGTCGAGCTGACCGGCCGGGTGGACTTCCCGCAGATCGGCGTGCTGCCCTACATGCTCACGCTCTCCGGCCACGGCTTCTACTGGTTCGAGCTGGCCAAGCCGGCCGCGCCGGTGGAGGAGCCGGCCGCGACCGACGACACCGCCGTCGCCGAGTCCCTGCTGGCCGCCGGCCTCGTCGGCACCGGTGAGGAACCGCCCGCCGGCGACACCACCGACACGGGGGGACCCCGATGACCGCGCTGACCGGACTGTTCCGGGACTGGATCCCCTCCCAACGCTGGTTCGGCGGCAAGGGCCGGGAGTGGGCCGGCGTGGACGAGGAGAGCTTCTTCCTCGACCGCTCCCACCCGGTCCTGTCCATCCACCGGGTGACGGTCACGTACGCCGACGGCGGCACCGACACCTACCTGGTGCCGCTGTCGTGGCGCGACCACCCCGTCGACGAGCTGGCCGCGGCACTGATCGGGACGGTGCCGCACGAGAACGGCGAGAACTACGCCTACGACGCCATGCGCGACCGGGAGGCGACCGCCACCTGGCTCACCCACCTCGCCGAGGGGGCGTCGGTGGGCCCGATGCGCTTCGTCCCCGGCGAGAGCGCGCAGATCCCGGTCGGGCTGCCCGGCGACATCGTCTCCACCGAGCAGAGCAACACCTCGCTGGTCTACGGGCAGGAGGCGATCCTCAAGCTGTTCCGCCGGCTCGAGCCCGGCCTCAACCCCGACGTCGAGGTGCACGACGCGCTGCGCCGGACCGACAACCCGCACATCGCGCCGCTGCTCGGGCACGCCGAGATCGACCACGACCGGGACGCCGACACCCCGCCGGCGACGGTCCTCATGCTGCAGCGGTTCGTGCCCAACGCCAGTGACGGGTGGCGGCTGGCGACCGCGAGCGTGCGCGACCTGTACGCCGAGGGGGACCTGCACGCCGACGAGGTCGGTGGGGACTTCGCCGCCGACAGCGAGCGACTGGGGGCCGCGACGGCCTCCGTGCACGCCGACATGGCCGCGGTGCTGCCCACCGAGGACGCCGGCCCCGAGTGGTTCGCCACGGTCGCCCGGCAGATGACCGAACGGCTCGAGGCCGCCGTCGAGGTGGTGCCGCAGCTGGCCGAGCACGCCGACGGCCTGCGCGCGGTGTACGCCGCGGTGGTCGGCAGCGGCGAGCGCGTCGTCCGCCAGCGGGTGCACGGCGACCTGCACCTGGGCCAGGTGCTGCGCACCACCACCGGGTGGATCGTGCTGGACTTCGAGGGCGAGCCGGCCCGTCCGCTGGCCGACCGCCGCGAGCTGGACAGTCCGCTGCGCGACGTCGCCGGGGTGCTGCGCAGCTTCGACTACGCCGCCCGGCACATGCTGGTCGAGCAGCCGGGTGATCCCCAGCGCGCATACCGCGCGCAGGAGTGGGCAGAGCGCAACCGCAGCGCCTTCTGCGCGGGCTACGCGGCCGCGAGCGGGACGGACTCCTGCGGCGACAGCCCGTTGCTGCGGGCGTTCGAGGCGGACAAGGCCGTCTACGAGTGCGTCTACGAGGCGCGCAACCGCCCGCACTGGCTGATGATCCCGCTGCAGTCGCTGTCCCGGCTCACCGCCGCGGGCCAGTGAGCGCGCGGCACGACCACCGATCCACCGGCAGGGAAGAGGACCGCGAGCGATGACAGCCCCGGACGACACGACCGGCGAGAGCAGCAACCAGCCCAAGACCCGCGACGAGCTGACCGCCGCCGTGGAGGAGAAGACGGCCGCGGCGCAGGCGGCCGAGGACGAGCCGATCGTGAACGCGGCCAGGCCCGCACCACGCGACGAGGACCAGGGCGAGGTCGTGGCCGAGCGGGGCGGGACGGCCACGCCCGTGGTCGCCCCCGCGCCGATCGCCGAGCCCGGCAGCCCCACCGGGACACCGGCCGGCCAGCCGGAACCGCCGAGCACCGATCCCGCCGAGCCCAGCACCCCCCAGGCACCGGACGAGGCTGACGACCGATGACGTCCCCGGACGAGACCGCGCGCACCACCGGCGCCGCCCCGACCGACGCCGTCCCGGCGCGCAAGCGGGCCGCGACGGAGAAGGCACCCGCCAAGAAGGCACCCGTCAAGAAGGCACCGGCCGAGAAGGCACCGGCGAAGAAGGCACCCGCGAAGAGGGCGACGGCCGGGCAGGCCGCGGACGAGGCCACCGGCACCACGGCGGGCGCGAGGAAGCGGAAGGCCCCCGGGACGACGGGCACCGCGGGGACGCAGCGTGACGTCGTCATCGAGCAGGGCGGCGCCGTGGTCGCCGCGGCACCGGCCGGGGAGGGCCCGGCCGTGGAGGGCGCCGCCCAGCACGACGCCCCGGCCGAGGTCTCCGAGGAGCAGCTGCGCGCCGTCGTGGACGGCTGGTCGCACGCCCCGCACAGCGTGCTGGGCGCCCACCCGGCGCGGGACGGCTGGGTGGTCCGGACACTGCGGCCCGACGCGGTCTCCGCGACCGTCGTCGACGAGGACGGCTCCCGGTACGACGCCACCCGCGTGCACGACGGCGGGGTCTTCGCCGCCCACCTGCCGGAGCAGCCCGGGGACTACCGCATCGAGGTCGGTTATGGCGACGGCCAGGGCGGCACGACCAGCTTCGTCGTCGACGACCCCTACCGGTGGCTGCCCACCGTGGGCGAGGTCGACCAGCACCTGATCCGCGAGGGTCGCCACGAGCGGCTCTGGGAGGTGCTCGGTGCGCACGTCCGGCGCTACGACACCCCCGGCGGCCCGGTCGCGGGCGTCTCCTTCGCCGTCTGGGCGCCCAACGCGCAGGGCGTGCGGGTGACCGGGGACTTCGACTACTGGGAGGCCCGCGCCTACCCGCTGCGGTCGCTGGGCTCCTCCGGCGTCTGGGAGGTGTTCATCCCGGGCGTCGCGGTGGGCACCAAGTACCGCTACCACGTGCTCGGCCGCGACGGCGTGTGGCGGCACAAGGCCGACCCGCTGGCCTTCGAGACCGAGGTGCCGCCGCTCACCGCCTCGGTCGTCACCGAGTCCCGGCACGAGTGGCAGGACGACGCCTGGCTGGCCGAGCGGGCCCGCGGCGGCTGGCACGAGCGGCCGATGAGCGTGTACGAGGTGCACGCGGGGTCCTGGCGGCAGGGCCTGTCCTACCGGCAGCTGGCCGACGAGCTGGTCGACTACGTCGTCGAGCACGGCTTCACCCACATCGAGTTCATGCCGCTGGCCGAGCACCCCTTCGGCGGCTCGTGGGGCTACCAGGTCACCTCCTACTACGCGCCCACCGCCCGCTTCGGCAGCCCGGACGACCTGCGGTACCTGGTCGACCGGGCGCACCAGGCCGGCATCGGGGTCATCGTGGACTGGGTACCCGCCCACTTCCCCAAGGACGACTGGGCGCTGGCCCGCTTCGACGGCACCCCGCTCTACGAGCACGGCGACCCGCGCCGTGGCGAGCAGCTGGACTGGGGCACCTACGTCTTCGACTTCGGCCGCTCGGAGGTCCGCAACTTCCTCGTCGCCAACGCGCTGTACTGGTGCAAGGAGTTCCACGTCGACGGCATCCGGGTCGACGCGGTCGCCTCGATGCTCTACCTGGACTACTCGCGCGACGAGTGGGTGCCCAACGTGCACGGCGGGCGGGAGAACCTCGAGGCGATGGCGTTCCTGCAGGAGATGAACGCCACCGTGTACCGCGAGGTGCCCGGCGTGGTCACCATCGCCGAGGAGTCGACGGCCTGGCCCGGGGTCACCCGGCCCACCCACCTGGGCGGCCTGGGGTTCGGCTTCAAGTGGAACATGGGCTGGATGCACGACTCGCTGGGGTACGTGTCCAAGGAGCCGGTGCACCGCAGCTACCACCACGGCCAGATGACGTTCTCGATGATCTACGCCTACTCCGAGAACTACGTGCTGCCGATCAGCCACGACGAGGTCGTGTACGGCAAGGGCTCGCTGGTGCGGAAGATGCCCGGCGACCGGTGGCAGCAGCTGGCCAACCTGCGGGCCTACCTGGCCTACATGTGGGCCCACCCCGGCAAGCAGCTGCTGTTCATGGGCTCGGAGTTCGCCCAGGACGCCGAGTGGGCCGAGAGCCGCTCGCTGGACTGGTGGCACCTGGAGGACCCCGCCCACCGCGGCGTCCTGCAGCTGGTCACCGACCTCAACGCCCGGTACCGGGAGACCGCCGCCCTGTGGTCCCAGGACGTCGACCCCGCGGGGTTCCAGTGGATCGACGCGAACGACGCGTCGGGCAACGTGCTCTCCTTCCTGCGCTTCGGCCGCTCCGGTGAGGAGGCCACGCCGACACTGGCCTGCGTGGCCAACTTCGCCGGCGCCCCCCACGAGCGGTACCGGATCGGCCTGCCCCGGCCGGGACGGTGGCGCGAGGTGCTCAACACCGACGCCGAGGGCTACGGCGGTGCCGGTGTCGGCAACCTGGGCGGCATCGAGGCCGTCGAGGAACCGTGGCACGGCCAGCCGTGCTCGGCGACGCTGACCGCCCCGGCGTTGGGCACCGTCTGGTTCGTGCACTCGGACTGAGAGACCCGCACGGCCCGCCCGTTCCCTCCGGGCGCGGCCGGTGCGCCCCGATGGGACGATCCGGGGGACATGCCTGCCTCATCCCCGCGACGCGCGGCCGTGGCGCTGCTGGCCACGGCCGCGCTGCTCGTCCTGTCCGGCTGCTCCTACGTCGTCGTCGGCCTGCCGAGTGCGGCCCAGGCGCCGGCCTCGGACCTCCCGGCCGCCGAGCTGACCGTCGTCGGCGCCACCGACGGGCCCGTGGACACACTGGCGCGCAACGCGCTGGCCGACCTGGAGACCTACTGGGCCCAGCAGTTCCCGGAGGTCTTCGGTCAGGACTTCGTGCCGCTGGCGGGCGGCTACTTCAGCGTCGACCCCGACGACGTCGACCCCGGCGCGTACCCGCAGGGCATCGGCTGCGGCTCGGACCCGCGGGAGGTCGGGGGCAACGCGTTCTACTGCCAGGCCACCGACGCCCCGAACTCCGACTCGATCAGCTACGACCGGGCCTTCCTCGGTGAGCTCGCCGAGCAGTACGGCCGGTTCATCCCCGCGCTGGTGATGGCCCACGAGTTCGGGCACGCGGTGCAGGGCCGGGTGGGCTACCCCGACTTCTCCATCTCCGTGGAGACCCAGGCCGACTGCTTCGCCGGCGCCTGGACGGCGTGGGTCGCGAACGGGCAGGGCGAGCACTCCCAGATCCGCGCGCCCGAGCTGGACGAGGTGCTGGCCGGCTACCTGCTGCTGCGCGACCCGGTGGGCACCAGCATCACCACCGAGGCGGCGCACGGCTCCTACTTCGACCGCATCTCGGCGTTCCAGGAGGGCTTCGACGCCGGCGCGACCGTCTGCCGTGACGAGTTCGACGCCGAGCGGGCCCTACACCCAGAGCGCCTTCACCGACCCGGACGACGCCGCCAGCGGCGGAAACGCGCCCCTCCAGCTGGCCCAGCGGTTCGCCGCCGACGGCCTGTCGGAGTTCTGGACCCTCGCCTTCGACCAGGTCTTCGCGGAGACCTTCACCCCGCCGTCGGTCCAGCCGTTCGCCGGTACCGCCCCGGACTGCGCCGCCGAGGACCTCGACCTGGTGTTCTGCCCCGAGGAGGACCTGGTCGGCTACGACGTCGAGGACCTGGTCGGCCCGGCCTACGAGCAGCTGGACAACGCCGACTACGCCGTCATCACCGCCACCTCGCTGCCCTACGCGCTGGCCGCCCGCGAGCAGCTGGGGCTGTCCACGGACGACGAGCCGGCCATCCGCTCAGCGGTGTGCCTCACCGGGTGGTTCTCCGCCGCCTTCTTCGACAACCAGCTGGAGGCCGCCGAGATCTCCCCCGGCGACATCGACGAGGCCGCCCAGTTCCTGCTCGCCTACGGCACCGACCCCTCGGTGGTGCCGGACGTGCAGCTCAGCGGCTTCCAGCTGGTCGACCTGTTCCGCAACGGCTTCTTCCAGGGCGCCGCCGCCTGCGACGTGGGGGTCTAGTAGAGCGCGAGCGTGAGCTGGCGGCGCGCCGCGGCGACCCGCGGGTCCTGGTCGCCGACGACGCCGAAGAGCTCCACCAGGTGTCGGCGGGCGGCGTCGCGGTCCTCCCCGGCGGTCCGGCGGACCACGTCCAGCAGCCGGCCGAAGGCCCCGTCGACGTCGCCGGTGCCGAGCAGGAAGTCCGCGGCGCGGGCCTGGGCGGCGACGTCGTCCGGAGCGGCGTCGGCGGCCGCGAGCGCGTCCGGACCGGCCTCGTCCGCGCGGCGGAACAGCTGCACCTGGCGCAGCGCCAGCCCGGCCACCGGGTGGTCGGGCTCGGCGTCGACGATGGCCTGGTAGGCGGCCTCCGCGGCACCCAGGTCCCCGCGCTCCAGCGCGGCCTCGGCGGCGTCCAGGCGCGGGTCCTCGGCCTCGGCCCCGTCGGCCGGACCGGCGTCCGGGACGGCCCCCCCGGTGGTGGCTCGCACCAGCTCGGTGACGAACTGGCGCGCCTGCTCCTCGGGGATGGCACCGGTGAACTCCGCGACCAGCTGGCCCTGCCAGACGGCCTTGACCGCGGGGATGCCCTGCACCCGCAGACCCTGGGCCAACGCGGGGTTGGCGTCGACGTCGACCTTGGCCAGCACCCACGAGCCGCCGCCCTCCGCGGCCAGCCGCTCGAGCACCGGGGACAGCTGCTTGCACGGCCCGCACCACTCGGCCCACAGGTCGAGCACGACCGGCACCTGGAAGGACCGGTCGAGCACCTCGGCCTGGAAGGTGGCCTCGGAGACGTCGACGACGGCCGAGCCGGGCGCACCGGCGGGGGCGGCCGGGCTGGGCGGGGGTGCGGCCTGGGCCCGTGCCGCGGCCTCCGAGCGGGCCTTGACGGCGGCGAGGTCGACCGCGCCGGCGAGGGAGGCGGCCAGCTGTGCCTGCTGGGCCTGCGCGCGCGGGTCGGGGCGTCCGGGTCGGGTGGGCTGCATGGCCTCGATCCTCCCATCGCCGCGGAACCGGTGTCGGGGGCGGTCAGCCGGCCGGCGTCCCGTCGTCGGCCACGTCACCGGCACCGCGGCGGACCCGCTCGAGGACGGCGAACAGCGTGTCCAGCTCGTCGTCGGGGACGTCGCCGAGACCGAAGTCCAGGGCGGTCAGGGCCGCGGTGGCCGCGTCGACGACGGCCCGCCCCCGGCCGGTGATCGCCGCGAGCACGCCGCGGCCGTCGGCGGGGTTGGGACGCCGGTCGACGTAGCCGGCGGCGACCAGCCGGTCGATCGCGTTGGTCACGCTGGTCGGGTGCACCATCAGCCGGCTGCCGATGACCTTCAGCGGCAGCTCGCCGGTGCGGCTGAAGGTGAGCAGCACCAGCACCTCGTAGCGGGCGAAGGTCAGCGCGTGCGGGCGCAGCGCCTCGTCGAAGCGGGCGAGCAGGATCTGCTGCACCCGGAAGACCGACGTCGCCGCGCGCATCGCCGCGGCCGGGCCGAACCGCTGCTCCCAGGTCTCCCCGGCGCGCGCGATGGGATCGAACGGCAACCCCAGCGGACGGACCACGGCTGCCGAGGGTACGGGGACCGCCGCCGGGCCCTCGAGATCCGTCCCGTCGTCCCCTCCCCCGGCCGGGAGGCGACGGTCACGCGGGTCTCGGCGGCCCGAGCGCGGCGCGGATGCGCTGGACCAGCAGCTCCGGCCGATGGAGGTCCGCCGCGGTGACGAACACGACCCGCCACCCGGCCGCGGTCAGCCGGTTGAGCCGGGCGCGGTCCTCGGGCACCTGCTGGGGCCGCCCGTGCCAGTGACCCTCGTACTCGACGGCGAGCCGCTGCCCGGGCCACGCGAAGTCGACCCGCGCCACGAAGCCACGGCCGTCCCGCACGGTGTACTGGGCGACCGGCCGCGGCAACCCGGAGTCGTGCAGCAGCAGGCGCAGCCGCGTCTCCGGCGGGGACCCGGCCAGCCCGTCGGCCCGGCCGACCGCCCACCGGACGGCCCGGCAGCCGCGCCCGGTCAACCCGGCGGCGGCTGCCCGCAGGACGTCCAGGTCGACCACCCGGGCGCCGGTGAACCGGTCGAGCGCGACGACCGCCTCCTCCGGCGGCCTGATCCGGCCCAGGTCCAGCGCCGTCCGGACGGCGTCGGTCGCCGGGACGCCCCGGATCACCGTCACGTCACCGGCGCCGAGGGCCCGGCGGCTGAGTCGGACGCCCGGTAGGGCACCGGCCCGGCACCCGGCAGGCACGGTGCACTCGACGTCGTCGTCCGGACCGGCGAGGTCGACCCCGTGCAGGACGGCGGCGCTGCGACCGCTGGCCACCGCGCCGGCGACGAGCAGCCGGGTCACCGCCAGCGCCCGCAGGGGGTGCGTGAGCCGGACCGAGGCGCAGGCGTAGACGTCGGGGTACACCCGCCGCCACGCGGAGCTGCGCAGCTGGGCCGGGGTGAGCAGGCTGTCGCGGACCGCGTGCGAGCCGCGGAACAGCCGCCCGCGCAGCTGCGGCGGACGGTGCGGGGCCACGGGCACCGCCGCACTCTGCCCGCTCGCCGGTGGCCCGACCGGCGCCGTCCACAGGCCCCGGCGAGATGCGGCCGACGGTGCCCTCGCGGCCCGCCGAGGCCGCAGCCGGGCGCATCTCGGCGTAGGCAGGCCGGGCCCTCAGGCGGCGGGCGGGGCGGGGCGCAGCCGCGGCGCCTCCCGCAGGCCGAACACCTCGCGCAGCGCCGTCCGCGCGGCCAGGTCGCCGCACATCCCGTGCACCGCCGGCCCAGGCGGGGTGGCCGCGGAGGCCAGGTAGGTGCCCGGCACCGGCGTCTTGTAGGTGTTCCACCGCGGCACCGGGCGGGCCAGCATCTGCAGCAGCGAGGCCTCGCCGTTGGAGATGTCCCCGCCGACGTGGTTGGGGTTCCAGGCCTGCATCTGCGGGGCGTTCTTGGTGGCCCGCTCGACGATGGTGTCGCGGAACCCGGGGGCGAACCGCTCGACCTGCGCCTCGATCGCTGCGGTCACGTCGACGTCGGAGCCGTGCGGCACGTGCACGTAGGCCCAGAACACGTGCCCGCCGGCCGGGGCGCGGGTCGGGTCGACCACCGTGGGCTGGACGGCGAGCACGTAGGGCTTGTCGGTGTTGCGGCCGGCCGCGGGCGCGGACTCCCCCGCCATCGTCTCCTCCAGCGTGCCGGCCACGTGGATGGTGCCGGCCCGGCGGACCTCCGGGTTGGTCCAGGGCACCGGCTCGGAGAGGATCCAGTCGATCTTGAAGACGCCGGGGCCGTGCTTGTACCGGGACGCCCAGCGGCGGTAGCCCTCGTGCACCCGGTCGCCGGCCATGTCTACGAAGGCCCGCGGCGTGGTGTCCAGCAGCACCACCGGCACGCCGTCGAACTCCCGCAGGTCGGTCACGGTGTGCCCGGTGACCACCTCGCCGCCCTGCTGCTCGATCGCGGTGACCATCGCGTCGGCGAGGTTCTGCGAGCCGCCCTCCACCACGGGCCAGCCGCCGTGGTGCGCGGTCATCCCGAGCACCAGGCCCAGCCCCGCGGTCAGCGGGCGGGACAGGTCGAGCATGCCGTGGGCTGCGGCGCCGGCGATCAGCGCCCGCGCCCCGTCGGTCTCGAAGTAGCGGTGGGCCAGCCAGCGGATGTTCGGCAGCGCGTTGAGCGCGAACCGGGTCACCGCCCCGACGCTGCGGGTGGGCAGCCGGCGCAGCCGGCTGGTGAGGAAGTAGTCGACGACGTCCTGCCCGTGCTCGACCAGCGGGCCGAACAGCTGCCGGTAGGCCGGCCCGTCGACGCCCAGGCCGGCGGCGGTGTCCTCGAGCGAGCGCCGGGAGACCGACGCGCGTCCGCCGTCGAGGGGGTGGGCGTAGCAGACCTCGGGCTGCAGCAGCCGCACGCCGCGGCTGGCCAGGTCGAACTCGCGGAAGAAGGGGGACGCCGCGGCCATCGGGTGCACGATCGAGCAGACGTCGTGCTTGTAGCCGGGGCGCATGAGCTCCTCGGTGCGCAGCCCGCCGCCGGGCCGGTCGGCGTGCTCGACGACCCGCACCCGCAGTCCGGCGGCCGCCAGGCGCAGCGCCCCGGCCAGTCCGTTGGGGCCCGCTCCGACGACGACGGCGTCCGGCGCCCCGTTCACTGCTCCAGCCCGTCCACCCCGGTCATCCTGCCCGCAGCGCCACGCCCCCGCCCGGGCGGCGGGCTACAGCTGGTCCAGCAGCAGGGCGGCGGCCCGGAAGGGGTCGGTCCGCCCGGCGACCACCTGCGCGGCGAGCGCGCCCAGCGCCGCGGAGCCGCGGACCTGGCCCATCCGCTCGCGCAGCCCGGTCAGCGCGACGGCCTCGATCTCCCGCGCCGCGCGGGCGGCCCGCCGGCGGTCCCCCTCCCCCGAGGACGCCAGCCACGCGCGGTGCTCCGCCAGCGCCCGCGCCAGGTCCTCGACGCCGGTGCCGGCGGTGGCCACGGTGCGCACCACGGGCGGGCACCAGGCGCCCGGGGCCTCGTGCCGACCGCCGAGGGCGAGGGCCGACCGCAGGTCGCGCACCGTCCGGTCGGCGCCCTCGCGGTCGGCCTTGTTGACCACCAGGACGTCGGCGACCTCGAGGATCCCGGCCTTGGCCGCCTGGATGCCGTCGCCCATGCCCGGGGCGAGCAGCACCAGCGTGGTGTCGGCGAGCGAGGCGACCTCCAGCTCGGACTGGCCCACCCCGACGGTCTCCACCAGCACCACGTCGCACCCGGCGACGTCGAGCACCCGCAGCGCCTGCGGGGTGGCCCAGGCCAGCCCGCCGAGGTGGCCGCGGGTGGCCATCGAGCGGATGTAGACCCCGTCGTCCCCGGCGTGGTCCTGCATGCGCACCCGGTCGCCGAGCAGCGCCCCGCCGGAGAAGGGCGAGGACGGGTCCACCGCGAGGACGCCGACCCGCAGGCCGCGCCCGCGCAGGACACCCACCAGCGCGGTGGTCGTCGTGGACTTGCCGACGCCGGGCGCGCCGGTGAGTCCGACGACCTGCGCGCGCCCGCCGTGCGGCGCCAGCGCCGCGGCCACCTCGGGCAGCGCGGGGCCGGCGTCCTCGACCAGGGAGATCAGCCGGGCGACGGCGCGGGCCTCGCCGTCCCGGGCCCGGGCGACCAGGTCCGCGACGTCGACCGGGTCGCGGCCCCGCCGCCCGGGAGGGGAGGCGGGGCCCTCCGGGGTCACGTCCGGGCGGGCACGTGCAGGATCAGCGCGTCGCCCTGCCCGCCGCCGCCGCACAGCGCCGCGGCACCCACGCCGCCGCCCCGGCGGCCGAGCTCCAGCGCCACGTCCAGCACGATCCGGGCGCCGCTCATGCCGATCGGGTGGCCGAGGGCGATCGCACCGCCGTTCGGGTTGACCTTCTCCGGGTCGATGCCGAGCTCGCGGGTGGAGACGATGGCGACGGCGGCGAAGGCCTCGTTGAACTCGACCAGGTCGAGGTCCGCGGGCGCGATGCCCTCGCGCTCGCAGGCCCGCTGGACGGCGCGCGAGGGCTGGCTCTGCAGCGTCGCGTCCGGGCCGGCGACGACACCGTGGGCACCGATCTCGGCCAGCGGGGTGAGCCCGAGCTCGGCGGCCTTGGCCGCGGACATGACCACGACCGCGCAGGCGCCGTCGGAGATCTGCGAGGCGGTGCCGGCGGTGATCGTGCCGTCCGCGGCGAAGGCCGGCTTGAGCCGCGCCAGGGTCTCCACCGTGGTGTCGGCGCGGACGCCCTCGTCGTCGCGGAACTCGATCGGGTCGCCCTTGCGCTGCGGGATCAGCACGGGGGTGATCGCCTCGGCGAAGATGCCGTCCTTGCCGGCGGCGGCCGCCTTCTGGTGGCTCCCCGCGGCGAAGGCGTCCTGCTCCTCACGGGTCAGGTCGTAGCGGCTGTTGGCCTGCTCGGTCAGCGCCCCCATGGCCACCTGGTCGAAGGTGTCCGACAGCCCGTCGTGCGCCATGGCGTCCACGAGCCGCGCGTCGCCGTACCTCGTCCCGGTGCGGGAGTTCGGCAGCAGGTGCGGGGCGTTGGTCATCGACTCCTGGCCGCCGGCCACGACGATGTCGAACTCGCCGGCGCGGATCAGCTGGTCGGCCATCGCGATCGCGCTGAGGCCGGACAGGCAGACCTTGTTCACGGTGATCGACGGAACCGTCATGGGGATCCCGGCGGCCACCGCCGCGGGGCGGGCCGGGTTCTGGCCGGCGCCGGCCTGCAGCACCTGGCCCATGATCACGTACTCGACCTGGTCGCCGGAGATGCCGGCGCGGTCCAGCGCGGCCTTGATCGCCACGCCACCCAGGTCGGCGGCGGAGAGGTCCTTGAGCGAGCCGAGCAGCCGGCCCATCGGGGTGCGGGCGCCGCTGACGATGACCGAACGGGACATGGACTGCCTCCTGGGTGGGCCGGCGACGCCGGCGACCGCGGGGTCGGGGCCGCCGCACCTCGGGACGCGGCAGCGATCCCCCAGGATAGGACCGGGGCGGCGCGGCGCCGGGGTGATGCAGGTCTCACCGCCGTCGATCGTGCCCGACCGGGTGGGGCACCCGCCGATCGTCGACCCGCCGGAGGACCCGTGCCCCGCCTGACCGTCGGCACCGACGACGGCCAGCCGGTCGAGCTGCACCACCAGGACGTCGGCGCCGGCCGGCCGGTCGTGCTCGTCCACGGGGGGCCGCTGTCCGGGCGCGCCCGGACAGCGGCAGGTCGGCCCGCTGGTGGCCGCCGGTCACCGCGTCGTCACCTGCGACCGCCGCGGCTTCGGCGACTCCTCCCAGCCCTGGGGCGGCTACGACCACGACACCTTCGCCGCCGACCTGCACGCGCTGCTCGAGCACCTGGACCTGCGCGACGTCGCCCTGGTCGGCTTCTCCACGGGCGGCGGCGAGGTGGTCCGGTACATCGCCCGGTACGGCGTCGAGCGGGTCAGCCGCGCGGTGCTGGCCGCCGCCGTCCCGCCGTCCCTCCACCAGGCCGACGACAACCCCGACGGTGACCTGGACGACGCCACCATCGAGCATTCCAGGCCGGCGTCCCCCGGCGACCGCATCGCGTTCCTCGACGGCTTCACCGCCGACTTCGTCAACCCCGGCGGCAAGGGCCTGCTGGGCGGCCCGCACGGGGTCAACGCCTCGCACCCGGCGGAGTTCAACGGCGCGCTGATCGGCTTCCTGGCCCGCTGAGGGCCTCCGCGCGCGAGGGGGTGCCTGCCTGTCCTCGTGACCGTCCGGTCCGGGAGGATGCCGCGGTGACCACCGACCCGCGCACCGGCCTGCCGACCGAGCTGTTCACCGCCGTCGACCACGTCGGCATCGCCGTCTCGGACCTCGACGAGGCGCTGGCCTTCTACGCCCAGGCCCTCGGCGTGCACTCGGTGCACGAGGAGGTCAACGAGGAGCAGGGCGTCCGCGAGGCGATGCTCGCCGTCGGCGACGGCGACACCCGCATCCAGCTGCTCGCGCCGCTGACCCCGGAGTCGACGATCGCGAGGTTCATCGGCCGCTCCGGCCCCGGCCTGCAGCAGCTGGCCCTGCGGGTGACCGACGCGGAGGCGGCGGCCGCCACCCTGCGCGAGCGCGGCCTGCGGCTGCTCTACGACACCCCCCGGCGCGGCACGTCGGGCAGCCGGGTCAACTTCGTGCACCCCAAGGACGCCGGCGGCGTGCTCGTGGAGCTGGTCGAGCCGGCGGCGGACGGGCGACACGACCCGCGCGACCGGTGAGCTGACGTCCTGGCTACCCACCGGTAACATCTGCCGGCACTCACGAGCCGACGACCCGGGAGACGTACGTGGACGAGATCAGGGACGCCATCCTCGCCGACCAGCTGACCGACGTCGCCGCGCTGCCGGTGCCGCGGTCCTACCGCGCGGTGCTGGTCCGCAAGGACGAGCAGGACATGTTCGAGGGCCTGACCACCAAGGAGAAGGACCCCCGCAAGTCCCTGCACGTCGAGGAGGTGGCGACGCCGGAGCTCGGCCCGGGAGAGGCGATCGTGGCCGTGATGGCGTCCTCGGTGAACTACAACACCGTCTGGACGTCGATCTTCGAGCCGGTGTCCACCTTCGGCTTCCTGGAGCGCTACGGGCGGCTGCACGACCTGGCCAAGCGGCACGACCTGCCCTACCACGTCGTGGGCTCCGACCTCGCCGGCGTCGTCCTGCGGGTGGGCCCCGGGGTGAACCGCTGGAAGCCCGGCGACGAGGTGGTGGCGCACTGCCTGTCGGTGGAGCTGGAGGACCCGGCCGGCCACGACGACACGATGCTGGACCCGCAGCAGCGGATCTGGGGGTTCGAGACCAACTTCGGCGGCCTGGCCGAGCTCGCCCTGGTCAAGAGCAACCAGCTGATGCCCAAGCCCGCCCACCTCACCTGGGAGGAGGCGGCCAGCCCCGGGCTGGTCAACTCCACCGCCTACCGGCAGCTGGTCAGCCCCAACGGCGCGGGCATGAAGCAGGGCGACGTCGTGCTGATCTGGGGGGCGTCGGGCGGGCTGGGCTCCTACGCCACCCAGATGGCGCTCAACGGCGGCGCGATCCCGGTCTGCGTGGTCTCCAGCCCGGAGAAGGCCGACATCGTCCGGCGGATGGGCGCCGAGCTGGTCATCGACCGCGCGGAGGAGGGCTACCGGTTCTGGAAGGACGAGGACACCCAGGACCCCAGGGAGTGGCAGCGGCTGGGCAAGCGGATCCGGGAGCTGACCGGCGGCGACGACGTCGACATCGTCTTCGAGCACCCCGGCCGGGAGACCTTCGGCGCCAGCGTGTACGTGGCCAAGAAGGGCGGCACGATCGTCACCTGCGCCTCGACCAGCGGGTACATGCACTCCTACGACAACCGCTACCTGTGGATGAACCTCAAGCGGATCGTCGGGTCGCACTTCGCCAACTACAAGGAGGCGTGGGAGGCCAACCGGCTCATCGACAAGGGCCTGGTGCACCCCACGCTGTCCCGGGTCTACCCGATGGACGAGGTCGGCCAGGCCGCCTACGACGTCCACCACAACAGCCACCAGGGCAAGGTCGGCGTGCTGACCCTCTCCCCGGCCGAGGGCCTCGGCGTCAAGGACACCGCCAAGCGCGAGAGGCACCTGACCGCGATCAACCGCTTCCGCGGGGTGTGAAGGAGGCCCTCCTGCCCCCACCCCCCGCAGGCTCGCGGCGGGCCCCTGCAGGAGGGGCCCGCCGGCGCGCCGGGTGTGTCCCGGCGGGACACACCCGGCGCGTGGCGCCGCCCCGTGCGGTGCTGGCACCCTGCAGGGGAGGGTCCGGAGAACACGCCGGGCCGGTCCGCCGACTCTGCGAGGATGACCGCATGACCGATCCGCGCCGCGACATGCTGCCGATGCGCGAGGCGCAGCACTCGTTCGACGTGGTGCTCCGGGGCTACGACCGGCACCAGGTGGCCGAGACGATCGAGCGGCTCGAGGCCGACATCCAGGTCGCCCTCGCCGACCGTGACGCGGCGGTCAACCGGTCGTCGGACCTCGCCGGGCAGCTCTCGGCGCTGCACGGGGAGGTCGACCAGCTGCGGCGCAAGGCGGCGTCCTCCGGGCCGCCGACCTTCGAGAACCTCAGCGAGCGCATCCAGCACATGCTGCGGCTGGCCGAGGAGGAGGCCGCGGAGATCCGGCGCTCGGCCCAGCAGGAGGTCCAGGCGCTGCGGGAGCACACCGCCGCCGAGGAACGCGCGATGCACGAGCGGCACGCGGCCGGCCAGGCCGAGGTGGACCGGATGATCGCCGAGGCGCGGCAGGCCGCCGAGCAGATCGCCAGCAAGGCACAGATCCGTGCCGACGAGCTGGTCACCAAGGCCCAGGAGAAGGTCGCCCGGCTGGACGCCGAGTCGCAGGCCCGCCGGGCCAAGGTCGAGGAGGACTTCGAGATCGCCCAGCGGTCGCGCCGGCAGGAGGCCGCCCGGATCGACGAGGAGCGGGACCGGACCTCCGCCGACGCCGCCCGGCAGCGCGTCGCCGCGGCCGAGGAGCACGCCGCCCGGCTGGTCAGCGACGCCGAGGCCGCGGCGGCCGCCGTCCGCGCGGTCCGTGATGAGCTCACCGGGCGGCTGCTGGAGGCCCGCCGGCTGCTCGAGCGGCTGCCCGACCTCGGTGACCGGCGGCCCGAGCCGCAGGGCGGTACCCGGCCGGGGCAGGCGCGCCCGCAGCCCATGCCCCGCGGCGCGCAGGGCCAGCCCGAGCAGGTCCGCGACGAGCGCACGCCGGGCGGTCCGGTCATCGCCGCGCCGCCGCCGGTCGGCCCGGTCACCGGCCACCGGCCCGTGGTGCGGCCGACGACCTCGCCGCAGTCCGCACAGCGGCCCGCCGAGCCGCTCCCGGGCAGCGGTGAGGCCGCCGCGGTACGCCAGCCCACGCGGCCCCCGGCCCCGCCGACGCAGCCGGCCGTGACCCCGGCCGACGTCCCGGCGACGCCGGACCCGCAGACCACCCAGCAGCTGCGCCCGGTGGCCCCGGCCACCGGCACGCAGGCCCCGCGGGTCGACCCGCCCACGCTCGTGCAGCCCGCCGCCCGGCCCGGGACGGACACCGCGGACACCGACGAGTCCCTCGCCCGCGGCCGCCGCTGAGACGGGCACCGTCCTCCAGGGCCGACGAGTCCCGCCCACGGACGTCGGGGAGGAGACGAGGTGCCCACCCCTCCCAGCCGGCTCCACGCCCTCTCCCGCGCCCTCTCCCGCGGCCGGGCGGGCGCGTCGCCGGCAGGCCGGCGGGGGGCGGTCGTGGTGGCCGTCGCGCTGCTGGTGGTGCTCACCGCCGCGCTCGCCGGGATCGTCCTCGGCGCGGACGGTGCCGGGGAAGACGCCGCGCCCGGGGCGCAGCCGACGGCCGACGCCCCCGCCGCACCCGACGGCCGGCCGGCGGCGAGTGGTCCGGCCGGGGACGGCGGCCCGCCACCACCAGCACCGGTTCCCGTCCCCGCCGACGCGCCCCCACCCGACGGGACGGCGGCGGCCGAGCTGCTGCGGTGGGCCGACCGCGAGCTGCCCGCCGGCACCCGCCTGCGCCCGACCGACGGTGCGCGCGACGACCTGCTGGCCGCCGGCGCCACCGGCGCCCTGCTCGGTGAGGAGGGGCCGACCGGCCCCGGTGACCTGGTCCTCACCGTGACCGACGGCGACCCGCCCCCGGGCGGCCGGGTGGTCACCACCGTCGACGGGCTGACCCTGGTCGACCCCGCGCCCGGCACGCCCACCCCCGAGCAGCTCGACGTCCGGGAGGCGCTGGCGCAGGCCGTGCTGGCCAACCCGACCACCCGCACGACCCCCGAGGCCGCCGCGGTGCTGCGCTCGGCCGACGTCGACATGCGGCTGCTGTCCCTGCTGGCCGTGCTCACCGCCCGGGACGGCATCGGCGTGGCCGCCCTGTCGCGGGCCGGGGGCGGCGGGGGTCCGGCCCGCAGCGCGCTCATCACGTGGGTGGGCGGTGCGCCGGTGGGCGCCGGGCAGCCGGCGACCGGGCAGCTGCAGACCTGGCTGGACGCCCAGCTGCCACCGTTCGCCCCCGACCACGTGGAGGTCACCGCCGACGGCGTCCGGGTGTCCCACCGCTACGCGTCGGACCCCGACGCGCTGGTCGCCGACGCCTCCTCGTGACACCCGGTTGGACAGGAGTCGCAGGGAGTGCGGAGATGGAGACCGGGCCGGCCGCGACCGGGCCTCCCCCGACCTGCTGGAGGACGACGGTGGACCGCTGGACCCGCGTGCTGGCCGTGACCGCCCTCGGCGCCGGGGCGGTGCTCCTCACCCCGACCGGGGCCGGCGCCGCCGAGACCGGGCTGCTGCGGCTGGCGCACCTGTCCCCCGACACCCCGGCGGTCGACGTCTACGTCGACTCGGTGGCCGACCCGGGCGACGGCACCGCGCTGCTCACCGTGCCCGGGGTGGGTTACGGGACGATCTCGGACTACCAGGACGTGCCCGCGGGGGTCTACACGGTGAGCATGCGTCAGGCCGGCGCGGACCCCGCCACCCCGCCGGTGCTGTCGACCACCGTGCAGGTCGGCCCGGACAGCGCCCGCACCGTCGCCGGGGTCGGCCGCTTCGCCGAGCTGGGCCTGGCCGTGCTGGAGGACGACCTGGCGCTCCCGCCACCGGGGCAGGCGCGGGTCCGGGTGGTGTCCGGAGCCAGCACCGCCCCGGCGCTGGACGCCTCCGCCGGGGGCACGCCCGTCGCCGACGACCTGGCCTTCGCCGAGGCCGGCGAGCCCACCACCGTGCCCGGGGGCGGCGGCCGCCTGCAGGTGACCGTGGACGGCGAGGCGACCGAGCTGCCGCTGGACGTGGCCGCGGGCGCCGTCTACAGCCTGTTCGTCCTGGACCGGCCCGAGGGCGGGTACACCGTGCGCACCGTCCTGGACGCCGCGGGGGCCGGCACGGTGCCGACCGGCGCGGTGGAGGCCGGGGCCGGAGGGGCCGCGACGCGGCCACCGGCGCCGGGCGTGCTCGGTGCCGTCGCGGTCACCGCGCTCGCCGGTGCCGGGCTGGCCGTGGCCCGGCGGTCCCGGCGGTCCCGACGGTGAGGTGCCCGCCGTGAGCCGTCACCGCGCGCCGCGCCACCCACCCCGGCCGTGGCTGCGGGGGCTGCTCGCCGCGGCCGCCGTGGCGTCGGGGGCGGCGGTGCTGACCACGGTCGGCGCCGCGGGCCCGGCCACCACCGTCGCGGCCCCGGTGGTCGTCGAGCGCGGCACGGAGCGCACCGCGGCCGCGCCGGTGCGGGTGCGGGTGCCGGCCGCCGGGGTGGACAGCGAGCTGCTGCGGCTCGGCACCGACGCGGCCGGCGCCCTGGTCCCCCCGGACGACTACGGACGGGCCGGCTGGTTCACCGGCGGGGCCGTGCCCGGGGACGTCGGGCCGGCGGTGCTCGCCGGGCACGTGGACTCCCTCGACGGCCCGGCGGTGTTCGCCCGCATCGGCGCGCTGGCCACCGGGGACGAGGTGCTGGTGGACCGGGCCGACGGCACGACGGTGCGCTTCGCCGTCACGGGGGTCGACCGGTACCCGAAGAACGACTTCCCGACCGCGGCCGTCTACGGCCCCACGCCGCGGGCGGAGCTCCGGCTGGTCACCTGTGGTGGTGACTTCGACCGCGCGGCGCGCAGCTACCTCGACAACGTCGTGGTCACTGCCGTGCTCAGCGGCTGAGGCGGCGCCCCCGGGCCTGCCAGCAGACGGTGTGCCAGTGCCGGCGCAGGTCGGCGGCCGAGGCGGTGTCCCACGGCTCGAGGTCGGAGTCGCGGGGGTAGGCCGGCCAGGTCACCAGATGCGGCGTCCCCGGGGGGATCTCCTGGTCGCAGCCGGGGCAGCGGTAGCTCTTGCCCCCGGCCGCGCCGGTGAGCCGGCGGATGACCCAGTCGCCGTCCGCGGCCTCCTCCACCGTCTCGGGACGGCGGACGGGGTCGCGGCCGGCCGGCCCCGGCCGGGGACGTCCGTGCCGGCGGGGCACCGGCTCAGCGGCGGGCGTGGTCGCGGAAGCCGCGGCCGGTCTTGCGGCCCAGGTACCCGGCGGTGACCAGGTGCTCCAGCAGCGGCGCGGGCGCGAAGCCGGGCTCGCGGAACTCCGCGTAGAGCTCCCGCTCGATGGCCAGCGCCACGTCCAGGCCCACGACGTCCAGCAGCTCGAAGGGGCCCATCGGGTAGCCGCAGCCGACCTTCATCGCCGCGTCGATGTCGTCGGCGGTCGCGTAGTGCGCCTCGAGCATCCGCACCGCGTCGTTGAGGTAGGGGAACAGCAGCGCGTTGACGACGAACCCGGCGCGGTCGGCGCAGGAGACCGCGTGCTTGCCCAGCCGCTCGGACACCGCGTGCGCAGTGGCCGCGACGTCCGGTGCGGTGGAGATCGTGGAGACGACCTCGACGAGCCGCATCACCTGGGCGGGGTTGAAGAAGTGCATGCCGACGACGTCCTCGGGACGGCCGCTGGCGCGGGCGCACTCGATGACCGGCAGGCTGGACGTCGTCGTGGCCAGAACCGCGCCGGGCTTGGCGATCTCGCCCAGGTTCTCGAACAGCGCCTCCTTGACCGGCAGCGACTCCGCGATCGCCTCGATGACCAGGTCGCGTTCGGCGAGGTCGTCCAGCGACGTCGTGCCGGCGACACGGGCGAGGGCGGCGTCGCGCTCGGCCCCGTCCAGGCGGCCGCGCTGCACCTGCTTCTCCAGCGACCGGGCCAGCTCCCGGCCCACCGTCTCGACCTTCTCCGGCGAGCGGGCGACGAAGCGGACGTCGTAGCCGCCGCGGGCGAGCACCTCGACGATGCCGGTGGCCATGGTCCCGGAGCCGACGACGCCGACCGTGCGCACCTCGCGGGCGCCCTCGGTGGCCCCGCCCGGCGCGGGGGTGTGCGCGTCGGGGACCACCTCGGCGGAGTCGCGCCCGGCGTAGGTGTAGAAGCCCCGGCCGGACTTCCGGCCCAGCAGCCCGGCGGTCACCATCTGCTTGATGACCGGCGTGGGCGCGTGCAGCCGGTCGCGGGACTGCCGGTACATCGTGTCGAGGATCTCGTAGGCGGTGTCCAGGCCGATGAGGTCCATGAGCGCCAGTGGGCCCATGGGCAGGCCGCAGCCCAGCCGCATCGCCGCGTCGATGTCCTCACGGCTGGCGTAGCGGTTCTCGTACATCGCGACCGCGTGGTTCAGGTAACCGAACAGCAGCGCGTTGGCGATGAAGCCGGCCTTGTCGCCGATGGTGACGTCGACCTTGCCCAGCCGGGCGGCCAGCGCCTCGACGTCCTCGACGACCGAGGGCTCGGTGACCACGGTGCGCACGATCTCGACGAGCTTCATGACCGGGGCCGGGTTGAAGAAGTGCATCCCGATGACCTTGCTCGGCCGCCCGGTGGCGACCGAGATCTCGGTGACCGACAGGCTCGAGGTGTTCGTGGCCAGGATGGTGTCCGGCGGGCAGATCTTGTCCAGCGTGGAGAAGATGTCGCGCTTGAGCTCCATCCGCTCGGGCACCGCCTCGACGACCAGCTCGGCCCGGGACAGCTCCTCCATCGAGGTGGCGAAGCGGATCCGGCCCAGGATGGTGTCGCGCTCGGCGGCGTCGAGCTTGCCGCGGGCCAGGGCCTTGCCGGTGGACTGCTCGACGTGCCCCCGGCCGCGGGCCACGGCCGCCTCGTCGACGTCCACGGCGGTGACCGACAGGCCCGCGCGCGCGAGCACCTCGGCGATGCCGGCACCCATCGTGCCCAGCCCCACCACGCCGACCTCGGTCAGAACTCTCGCCACGCCGCCACGGTAGCGGAGTCGCCCGGTGACGATCCCCGCACTCCAGCGACTCCGCTCCCTCAGAAGAGCCGCTGGGAGGGGTCGTCGGTGCCCTTGAGGACGGCGTAGTCGACGGTGAGGCAGTCGATGCCGCGGTCACCGGCCAGCACCCGGGCCTGCGGCCGGATCTCCTGGGCGGCGAACACCCCGCGGACCGGGGCGAGCAGCGGGTCGCGGTTGAGCAGCTCGAGGTAGCGGGTCAGCTGCTCCACGCCGTCGATCTCGCCGCGGCGCTTGACCTCCACGGCGACGGTGGTCCCGTCGGCGTCCCGGCAGAGCAGGTCCACCGGGCCGATCGCGGTCGGGTACTCGCGGCGCACCAGGGACCAGCCGGTCCCGAAGGTCTCCACGTGCAGCGCCAGCAGCCGCTGCAGCTCGGCCTCCACGCCGTCCTTCTGCAGGCCCGGGTCGACGCCGAGCTCGTGGGAGCTGTCGTGTTCGACGGACTCGATGGTGATCACCAGCTGCTCGCCGACCCGGTTGGTCACCGTCCAGGTGCCGGCTCCGTCGGCGAGCTCCTCGCGCAGCGAGCACGGCGGGGTCATCCAGTTCAGCGGCTTGTACGCGCGGTCGTCGGCGTGCACCGACACCGAGCCGTCGGCCTTGACCAGCAGCAGCCGGGAGGCCATCGGCAGGTGGGCGGTGAGTCGGCCGATGTAGTCGACCGAGCAGCGGGCGATGACCAGGCGCACGGGCGCCGACGGTACCGAACCGGTGACGACGCGCCCGGCGCGCCGGGACCGGGCCGGGGACGCGGGACCCTGACCGGGTGCGCCGTGCCCCGTTCCTGGCCCTCCTCCTGCTGCTGGCCGGCTGCGCCGGGGACGGCGGGGCCGCCGCCCGGCCGGTGCCGGTCGCCGACGGCCCGGGGCGGCTGGTGCTGGCCGTCGAGCACGTCGGCGGGTTCACCACCCCGGAGGCCCTGGCCGCCCGCCTGCCGCTGGTCGCCGTCTACGCCGACGGCCGGGTGGTGGCGCCGGGTGCGCAGATCGAGGTCTACCCGCCGCCGGCCCTCCCCTCCCTGCAGCAGTGGCAGCTGGACGCCGACGGCCTGCAGGCGGCGGTCGACCGTGCGGTGGCGGCCGGGGTGACCGCCGACGACGACCTGGGCTCCCCGCCGCTGGCCGACGTCCCGGCGACGCGGTTCACCCTGGTCACCGACCAGGGGACGTCGGTCCGCGAGGTGGCCGCACTGGTCGAGCTGCCCAAGGACGCCGGGCTCACCGCCGAGCAGCGCGCGGCGCGCGGGGAGCTGCTCGACCTGCTGGGCGTGCTGGGCGCCCCGGAGACCCTGGGGGCCACCGGCCCGGGACCGTACCCGGCCGGGTCGGTGGCCGCCGTGGTCGCGCCGTGGACCCCGCCGGCCGAGCCGGAGCTCGTCCAGCCCGACCTGCCGTGGCCCGGCCCCGCGCTGCCCGGCGAGCCGCTGCCGGGCGGGCTGGGCCTGTCCTGCGTCACCGCCCGCGGCGCGGAGGCCGAGGCGGTGCTGGCCGCCGCCGCGGGCGCCACGACGCTGACGCCGTGGGTGGCCGGCGACGGCGGCCGGTGGACCCTGACCCTGCGGCCCCTGCTGCCCCACGAGACCGGCTGCGCCGACCTGGGCGGGGACTGAGGCGCCGCGGGGCCTACACCTGGACGGGCCGGCGCAGGTCCTCGTCGACCTCGAGCCGGGCCACCGGGTCGGCCGGGGAGGTCGAGCGGAAGCGGTCGAGGTCCAGGATGCCCTCGCGCTTGGCGACGATGGTCGGCACCAGCGCCTGGCCGGCGACGTTCACCGCGGTGCGGCCCATGTCCAGGATCGGGTCGATCGCCAGCAGCAGGCCGACGCCGGCCAGCGGCAGGCCCAGCGTGGAGAGGGTCAGCGTCAGCATGACCACCGCACCGGTCACCCCGGCGGTGGCCGCGGACCCGACGACGGAGACCAGCGCGACGAGCAGGTAGTCGGTGAGCGACAGGTCCACGCCGAAGAACTGCGCGACGAAGATCGCCGCCAGCGCCGGGTAGATCGCCGCGCAGCCGTCCATCTTCGTGGTGGCGCCCAGCGGGACGGCGAAGGACGCGTAGGACCGCGGGACCCCGAGCTGCTCGGTCACCCGCTCGGTCACCGGCAGCGTGCCGATGGAGGAGCGGGACACGAAGGCCAGCTGGATGGCCGGCCAGGCACCGGCGAACCAGCGCAGCGGCGAGAGGCCGTGCAGTCGCAGCAGCACCGGGTAGACGACGAACAGCACGAGGACCAGGCCGGCGTACACGGACCCGGCGAAGACGCCGAGCGAGCCGAGGGACCCCCAGCCGTAGCTGGCCACCGCGTTGCCGATCAGGCCGACGGTGCCGAGGGGGGCCAGCAGGATCACCCACCACAGCAGCTTCTGCACCACGGCCAGCGCGGAGCGGACCAGCGCCAGGAACGGCTCGGCCGGCTCGCCCACCTTGAGGGCCGCGACACCGACGGCGACCGAGAGCACGATCAGCTGCAGCACGTTGAACGACAGGCTGCCGTCGGCGCCGGTCTGCAGGCCGAGCACGTTGTCCGGCACCAGGCCGGTGAGGAAGTCCCACCACCCGCCGGTGGTCGCGAGCACCTCCTGGGCGGCGGCGTCGACGGAGCTGTTGCGGCCGGGCTCGGTGAGCAGCCCGAGGCCGATGCCCAGGGAGACGGCGATCAGCGCGGTGATCGCGAACCACAGCAGCGTCTGCCCGGCCAGCCGGGCGGCGTTGGACACCTGCCGGAGGTTGGCGATGCTGACGATCACCGCGGTGACCACCAGCGGGGGGACGAGCACCCGCAGCAGCGTGACGAAGGTGCTGCCGACGGTCTGCAGGGTGCTGGTCAGCCAGTTCGGCGTCCCGTCGGCGACGGGACCGAGGTCCCGGGCGAGGAGGCCGAGGGCGACGCCCAGCACGAGGGCGAGGAGGACCTGCGCCGCGAACGGGACACGGCGGAGACGAGCGAGCACGGAGGACTTCTCCTGGAGACGGAGGGTGGGGACGGCGTAGCGCGCGGGCGCTCAGGAGTCGGCCGTCATCCGTCCGAAGTCCAGCGCACGCCGCCGGGTGAGGTCCCACCTGTCGCGCACGTCAGGCCACAAGGCGCTCCCCGCGCCGTCCCATCCCCCTGTGCGCAGTCTCACCCCCAGGCGAGGTGCTGGAACTGGCCCCCTGCAGGGGCCCGCCGCGAGCTCGCGAGCGGCGGGGGGCAGGGGGTCCTTCTTCAGTCCGACCAGACGGGGCGGCGCTTCTCCAGGAACGCCGACATGCCCTCGACCGCCCCGGGCAGCTGGCTGGCGGCGGCCATGACCTCGACCGCGGTGGTGTAGGCGTCCCGCTCGGGCCGGCCGAGCTGGGCGTGCATCGTCTGCTTGCCCCACGCCTTGCTGGCCCGCGAGCCGCGGGTGGCCCGGTCCACGAGTTCGGCGACGGCGTCGTCCAGCGCGTCGTCGGGCACCACCCGGTTGACCAGGCCCCAGTCCAGCGCGGTGGCGGCGTCGATGACGTCGCCGGTGAGCGCCAGCTCCATGGCCCGCTTGCGGCCGATGTCGCGGGCGATGGCCACCATCGGGGTGTGGCAGAACCAGCCGCCCTTGCCGCCCGGGGCGGCGAAGGCGGCCGACTCGGCGGCCACGGCCAGGTCGCAGGAGGCGACCAGCTGGCAGCCGGCGGCGGTGGCCAGGGCGTGCACGCGGGCCACCACCACCTGCGGGACGTCGTGCAGCGTCTGCATCAGCTCGGTGCACAGCTGCAGCAGGTCGCGCACCTCGGTGACCGGCCGGCCGGCCACGTCGGCGAAGTCGTGCCCGGCGCTGAACACCGGCCCCTCCGCGGCGATCACCAGCCCGGCGGCGTCGCTGTCGCCCACCGTCCGCACCGCGGCCAGCAGCTGCTGCAGGTGGTCGCGGGACAGCGCGTTGCGCCGGGCGGGCCGGCACATCGTGAGGGTGACGACGTCGCCGTCCCGCTCGACCCGGGGCTCACCTGCTGCGCTCATGGGGCGACCACACCACGGAGGGGCGGGTGGGGGCAACGGAGCAGGCCGCCTCGGGGCAACGGGCTGGGACGCTCGGGGCGTGGAACCCGAGCTGGTGACCGACACCGCCCCCCGCCCGGCCGGGCGCACCGTGTTCACCCAGGGCTGGCGCGACGTCACCTTCCTGCACTGGGCGGTGGACCCGGCCCTGGTCGCCCCGCTGCTGCCGGCCGGCACCCGGCCCGACGTGCTGGACGGCGCCACCCACGTCGGGCTGATCCCGTTCCGGATGCGCCGGATCGGGCTGCTCGGCGCCCCGGGCGTGCCGTGGGCGGGCTCGTTCGCGGAGACCAACGTCCGGCTGTACTCCGCCGACGGGCAGGGCCGCCGGGGCGTGGTGTTCCGGTCGCTGGACGCCGACCGGCTGCTGCCGGTGCTCGCCGCCCGCTGGGGAGCCGGGCTGCCGTACTGCTGGGCGCGGATGCGGGTGCACCGCGACGGCGACGTGGTCACCTACACCTCGCGCCGCCGCTGGCCCGGGCCGCGCGGTGCCGGCGGGCGGGTCGCCGTCCGGGTGGGCGCGCGGCTGGCCGACCCCGGCCCGCTGGCCGGCTTCCTCACCGGCCGCTGGGGGCTGCACCAGACCGCCGGCGGCCGGCTGGCCTACTGGCCCAACGAGCACCCGGCCTGGCCGCTGCACGCCGCCGAGCTGCTCGGCTGCGCGGACGACCTGCGGGCCGCCGCCGGGTTCCCCTCGGTGGGCGGTCCGCCGGACAGCGTGCTGTTCTCCCCCGGTGTCGACGTCCGCTTCGGCCCCCGGCTGCGCTGACCGGCAGGGCATGATCGCGGGATGGACCCCGTGCGCTTCGGCCTGGTCGGCTACGGCTTCGGCGGGCGCTGGTTCCACGCGCCGCTGCTGGCCGCCGCACCGGAGGTCGACCTGCTCGGCGTGGTGACCACCTCGGCCGAGCGCCGCGCGCAGGTCGCCGCCGAGCACCCGGGGCTGCCCACCGTCGCCTCCCTGGAGGAGCTGGCCGCCGCCGGCGCGGAGGCGGTGGCGATCTCCACCCCGGCGGACACGCACAGCGCGCTGACCGACCGGGCGCTGGAGCTGGGCCTGGCCGTGGTCTGCGACAAGCCGTTCGCCCTCGACGCGGCGGCCGCGCGGCGGTCGGTGGCCCTCGCCGCCGAGCGCGGCCTGCCGCTGGCGCCGTACCAGAACCGGCGCTGGGACTCCGACTTCCGCACCGTGCGGGCGCTGGTCGACGCCGGCCGGCTGGGCACCGTCACCCGGTTCGAGTCGCGCTTCGAGCGGTTTGCGCCCGAGCCCGGCCCGCCGGCCGCGGGCGGCGGCACCCTGCTGGACTTCGGCAGCCACCTGGTCGACCAGGCGCTGGTGCTGCTCGGCCCGGTGGACACCGTCTACGCCGAGTGGCGGCTGGGCGCCTCGGGTCTGGACGACGACGTCTTCGTCGCGCTCACCCACGCCGGCGGGGCCCGCGCGCACCTGTGGGGCAGCTGGAGCCAGGGCGCGCCCGGGGACCGCTTCCGGGTGGCCGGCACCGAGGGCGCCTACGTGGTGGGCGGGCCGATGGACGGGCAGGAGGACGCGCTGCTGGCCGGGCACACCCCGGCCACGCTGGGCGGGCGCTGGGGCGCGGAGCCGGAGGGTCGCTGGGGCCGGCTGCGCCGCGGCGACGAGGGCGTCGTGGTGCCGACCGAGCGCGGCCGCTGGGACACCTTCCACCCCGCCTTCGCCGCCGCCGTCCGCGGGCGGGGGCCGGTGCCGGTCGACCCGCGGGACGCCGTGGCCACCGCCACGGTGCTCGACGCCGCCCGCCGCAGCGCCACCGGGGGCGGGGTCATCCGGCTGTAGCGGCGACCTCCACCTGCTGGTCCAGGCCGTTCGCCTGGCGGACCACGTCGACGATCTGGCCCATGATGCCGGTCAACCCGACGTCCTTGGGGGTGAACACCCGGGCCACGCCCTGCTCGCGCAGCCGGCGGGCGTCGCCGTCGGGCACGATCCCGCCGACCACCACCGGGACGTCGTCCAGGCCGGCCTCGCGCAGCCCGCGCAGCACCGCCGGCACCACCTGCAGGTGCGAGCCGGACAGCACCGACAGGCCGACGACGTGCACGTCCTCCTCGACGGCGGCCCGGACGATCTGCGCGGGGGTCAGCCGGATGCCCTGGTAGACGACCTCGAAGCCGGCGTCCCTGGCGCGGACGGCGATCTGCTCGGCGCCGTTGGAGTGCCCGTCCAGGCCGGGCTTGCCGACCAGCAGCCGCAGCCGCCCGCCGAGCTCAGCGCCCGTGGCCCGCACCCGCTCCCGCACCTCGGCCAGCGCGGCGTCGGCCACCGGACCCACGGCGGCCGCGGCGACCCCCGTGGGCGCCCGGTACTCGCCGAACACCTCGCGCAGCACGCCGGCCCACTCCCCCGTCGTCACCCCGGCGCGGACGCACTCCAGGGTGGCGGCCATGAGGTTCTCGTCAGTGCCGGCGGCGGCGCGCAGCCGGTCCAGCGCCCGGCGCACCGGCTCGGGCTCGCGGCGGGCGCGCCACTCCTGCACCGAGGCGCACGCGGCGGCCTCGACCGCGGGGTCGACCACCTGGATGGCGGTGTCGAGGTCGGCCAGCAGCGGGTTCGGCTCGGTGGACTCGAACCGGTTCACGCCGACGACGACGTCCTCGCCGCTCTCGATCCGGCGGCGGCGCTGCGCCAGCGAGGCCACCAGCCGGCCCTTCATGTAGCCGGACTCCACCGCAGCGACCGCCCCGCCGAGCTCCTCGACCCGGGCCATCTCCTCCCGTGCGCCCTCGACCAGCTCGGCGACCTTGGCCTCCACGACCACCGAACCGGTGAACAGGTCGTCGTACTCCAGCAGGTCGGTCTCGTGGGCCAGCACCTGCTGCAGCCGCAGCGACCACTGCTGGTCCCACGGGCGGGGCAGGCCGAGCGCCTCGTTCCACGCCGGCAGCTGGACGGCGCGGGCGCGGGCGTCCCGGGAGAGGGTGACGGCGAGCATCTCCAGCACGATCCGCTGCACGTTGTTCTCCGGCTGCGCCTCGGTCAGGCCGAGCGAGTTGACCTGCACGCCGTAGCGGAACCGGCGGTTCCGGGGGTCCTCGATGCCGTAGCGGTCGCGCGTCAGCTCGTCCCACAGCCGGGTGAAGGCGCGCATCTTGCACAGCTCCTCGACGAAGCGGACGCCGGCGTTGACGAAGAAGGACATCCGCGCGACGACGTCCCCGAAGCGGTCGGGCGGCACCTGGCCGGAGTCGCGCACCGCGTCCAGGACGGCGACCGCGGTGCTCATCGCGTAGGCGATCTCCTGCACCGGCGTCGCCCCGGCCTCCTGCAGGTGGTAGCTGCAGATGTTGATCGGGTTCCACCGCGGCATCGCCGTCACCGTGTAGGCGACCGTGTCGGTGACCAGCCGCATGCTCGGCCCCGGCGGGAACACGTGGGTGCCCCGCGACAGGTACTCCTTGATGATGTCGTTCTGCGTCGTCCCGGCCAGCCGGGCGACGTCGTGCCCGTTCTCCTCGGCGACCACCTGGTAGAGACCGAGCAGCCACATGGCGGTGGCGTTGATCGTCATCGACGTGTTCATTTCGTCGAGCGGGATGCCGTCGAACAGCGCCCGCACGTCGCCGAGGTGGGCGACCGGCACGCCGACCTTGCCGACCTCGCCGACGGACAGCTCGGAGTCGGGGTCGTAGCCGGTCTGGGTCGGCAGGTCGAAGGCCACCGACAGGCCGGTCTGCCCCTTGGCGAGGTTGCGCCGGTACAGCGCGTTGGACTCGGCCGGTGAGGAGTGACCGGCGTAGGTGCGCATGACCCAGGGGCGGTCGCGCTCACCCGGCGTCGACGGGAACGGCATGGCCGCGGAGTGTAGGTGTTGTTACCGGCCAGTAGTGAGTGCGTCGCCGGCACGCGCGCCGGTGGCACACTCGGGAGCATGTACGCGGGCAGCGACTGGGCGCCGCTCAGCTTCGTGATCATCGGCGCAGTGCTGCTGCTCATCGGGCTGTTCATGCGGTGGGCCTTCTCCGGTCCGGGCGGACCCGTGAAGCGGGTGAAGGCCACCCCGCCCTCGCCGGAGGACGGCTTGCTCGTGCCCGTCGTGACGCTCACGCGGCGGGAGTCGGCCCTCGCGCTGCGGGCCGTGCTCTCCGACGCCGGCATCCGCTCGACCATCCGGACCCCACGGGCGAACCGTGCCGAGGTGCTCGTCTTCCCTCAGGACGCCGCGCGCGCCCGGGCGCTGATCGCGTCGTTCCCTGCGGCCTAGGGCCGCTGCACCCGCTCGATCTGCGCACCCAGGCCGCGCAGCTGGGTGACGAAGTCGGGGTAACCGCGGTCGACGTGGTGCACGTCCTGCACCTCGGTGACGCCGTCGGAGACCAGACCGGCGAGCACCAGGCCGGCGCCCGCGCGGATGTCGGTGGCCAGCACCGGCGCGCTGGAGAGCCGTTCCCGGCCGCGGACGACGGCGTGGTGACCGTCGATGCGCACCGAGGCGCCGAGCCGGACGAGTTCGTTGGCGAACATGAAGCGGCCCTCGAACACGTTCTCGGTGATCAGCGCGGTGCCGCTGGAGACCGCCGCCAGCGCGACCGCCATGGGCTGCAGATCGGTCGGGAAGCCCGGGTAGGGCAGCGTGACGACGTCCACGCAGCGCGGGCGGCCCTCCATCGCCACCCGCAGCCCGTCGGGCAGCGGCTCGACGTGCGCGCCGGCGTCGGTGAGCTTGGCCAGTGCGACGGTGAGGTGGTCGGCGACCGCGCGCTCGATGACGACGTCCCCGCGGGTCATCACCGCGCCGATCGCCCAGGTGCCGGCGACGATCCGGTCGGGCACCGTCGTGTAGGTGACGGGCTTGAGCGACGAGACCCCGTCGACGGTGATCGTCGACGTGCCGGCGCCCTCGATCTGCGCGCCCATCGCGGTGAGCATCGTGCAGATGTCGGTGATCTCCGGCTCGCGGGCGGCGTTGTCGATGACCGTCGTGCCCTCGGCGAGGACGGCGGCCATGACCAGGTTCTCCGTGGCCCCGACCGAGGGGAAGTCCAGCCAGATGCTCGTGCCCGTCAGCTTGGGCGCGGAGGCGACCAGGAAGCCGTGCTCGCTGTGGATGGTCGCGCCCAGCCGCTCCAGGCCGGAGATGTGCATGTCCAGCCCGCGGGACCCGATCGCGTCACCGCCGGGCAGGGCCACCCGGGCCGAACCGCAGCGGGCGACCAGGGGCCCCAGCACGCTGATCGATGCGCGCATCCGGCGGACGAGGTCGTAGTCGGTCTCCGTGGACGGCTGGTCGGGGACGTCGACGACCAGCCGTCCCCCGCCGCCCTGCGGGTGCCGCTCGTAGCTGACCTCGCAGCCCAGCCGCCGCAGCACCTCGCTCATGATGGCCACGTCGAGGATGTCGGGGACCTCGTCGACGGTGGTCCGCCCGGCGGCCAGCAGCGCGGCGGCCATGAGCTTGAGGGCGCTGTTCTTGGCGCCGGTGACCCGCACCCGCCCGGTCAGGGCCGTGCCGCCGGTGACCTCGAAGCACTCCACCGGCCCACCCTACGGGGGCCCGCTGCCCGCTCCCGCCCGCACGCCTGCACGGCCTCCCGGCAGGGTCCCGCCGCGAGCTTGCGAGGGACGGGGGGGCCGGGAGGTCCTTCCTGGGGGGCAGGAGGGTCCTTCTTCTACGCTCGGTCACATGACCGTCCGGCTGACCCGCATCTACACGAAGACCGGTGACGCCGGGGAGACCCACCTCGGCGACATGAGCCGGGTGACCAAGACCGACCCGCGCCTGGTCGCCTACGCCGACGTCGACGAGGCCAACAGCGTGATCGGGGTGGCCCTCGCCCTGGGGTCGCCGTCCGCGGAGCTCACCGAGCTGCTGCGCAGCGTGCAGAACGACCTCTTCGACGTCGGCGCCGACCTGTCCACGCCGGTCGTGCCGGACCCGCAGTACCCACCGCTGCGGGTGACCGCCGCCTACACCGAGCGGCTGGAGGCGGCCTGCGACCGGCACAACGAGGCGCTGCCCGCGCTGACCAGCTTCATCCTGCCCGGGGGCACCGCACTGGCCGCGCTGCTGCACCAGGCGCGGGTCGTCGTCCGCCGGGCCGAGCGCAGCGTGTGGGCGCTGCTGCAGGTCGACGGCGAGCGCACCAACGAGGAGACCGCGCGCTACCTCAACCGGCTGTCGGACCTGCTGTTCATCCTGTCCCGCGTGGCCAACCCCGGCGGCGACGTGCTGTGGGAGCCCGGCGCGCACAGCGGCGCGCACGCCCAGCGGGCCGCCCGAAACGGAACATGATGGAACGGCCGCCCTTCAGGGGCCCGCGCCGAACGGAGCGAGGTGTGGGGGGAAGGGCGGCCCTTCATCGCACCGGCGGGGCGGACTCCACCCAGGACAGGAAACCGGTCACCGTCGAGGTGTCCATCGCCAGCTCGCGGGGGCCGGCGGCGGTCCGGCAGGCGAGGACGACGACGTCGTGCGGCAGGGAGACGTCGGCGGCCGCGGCGCGGCGCCGGCTCTGCACCTGGAACTCCGAGCGGCACAGCCGCTGCTGGGGGCGCACCGACAGCGACAGCGCGCGGTACCAGAGCAGCGAGTCACCGCCGTACCAGGCCACCCCCACCGACCAGCGGGGTGAGCCGGCCGGGCGCAGCCACATGGTGACCGCGCCGAGGCCGGAGAGCAGGAATCGGCGACGCAGCAGGAAGGCCACGACCAGCGCGACGACGGCGACCACGGTGGCCAGGACGAGCAGTTCGGTCGTCATCCGGGCCGCCGGGGGGTCGGGTGGGACCGCAGCGGGTCAGGCGTCCTGACCGGCGGCGCGCAGCCGCGACTGGGCCCGCCGGGCGGCGGCCAGGGCCTCGGGGTCGTCCCCCGCGGACTCGGCACGGCGCAGCGCCTCACGGGCGCGCTCGACGTCGATCTCGCCAGAGATCTCGGCGGTCTCGGCCAGGATCGACACACCGCGGTCGGTGACCGACAGGAAGCCGCCGTGGGCCGCGACGACCATGTCCTCGCCCTCGACGGTGCGGACGGTCACGACGCCCCCCTCGGCGAGCTGGCCCAGCAGCGGCGCGTGGCCGGGCAGGACGCCGAGCTCCCCCTCGGTGGTGCGCGCGACGACCATGCTGGCCTCGCCGGACCAGATCATCCGCTCGACGGCCACCAACTCGACATGCAGGGTCGCCACGACACTCCTCGGGTCCACCGACCGGCGGTACGGACGCCACGCCCGGGACGGACACGGCGATGGGTCGCGCCCACTCTAACGGCGTCCTCGTCCGGCCCCGACCCGAGCCCGGTGACGTGCTGGAACGGCCCCCTCGCAGGGTCCCGCGCCGAGCGGAGCGAGGCGTGGGGGGCGAGGCGTGGGGGGCGAGGGGGTCCTGTTTCAGGCGCAGCGGCGGTAGAGCAGGGTCCAGCGGCCCACGCGCACCCAGGGGCGGCGGACGGTGGAGGCCGGCGCCCAGGAGTCGGTGTGGAACGCGCGGCCCCCGACGTGGGGCACGGACGCCGACGGCGGCCAGCTCCAGTCGGTGCCGTCCGTCCTGCTCACCGTCGTGCCGTCCACGTGCGCTCTCCTGGATCGTCGTCCGGCCTACCCGGCCGCCCCGACCCTGATCGGCACGGTGCTGCGGGCACTTGAACAGCGCGCACCCCGGGGTCCGCGCCGCCCGGCGGGGGCTACCCCACAGCACCGCCGGGACACGTGGGAACGGCCGGCTCCCCCCAGAGGGGGAGCCGGCCGTCCCGACGCGGTACCCGGTGTCCCCTGGTCAGGGGGCCGGGTTCACCCCTTCTTCAGCTTGTCGGCGTTGCGCTCGAGGTCCTCGAGGCCGCCGCACATGAAGAAGGCCTGCTCCGGGGTGCTGTCGTACTCGCCGTCGGTGATCGCCTTGAACGCCTGCAGCGTCTCGGCCACCGGCACGTAGGAACCGGGCTGCCCGGTGAACGCCTCGGCCACGAACATGTTCTGCGACAGGAAGCGCTCGACGCGGCGGGCCCGGTTGACCGTGACCTTGTCCTCCTCGGACAGCTCGTCGATGCCGAGGATGGCGATGATGTCCTGCAGCTCCTGGTAGCGCTGCAGGACCTGCTTGACCGTCTGGGCGATCTGGTAGTGCTCCTGGCCCACGTACTGCGGGTCGAGGATCCGGCTGGTGGAGTCCAGCGGGTCGACCGCCGGGTAGATGCCCTTCTCCGAGATCGGCCGGCTGAGCACGGTCGTCGCGTCGAGGTGGGCGAAGGTGGTGTGCGGCGCAGGGTCGGTGATGTCGTCGGCCGGCACGTAGATCGCCTGCAGCGAGGTGATCGAGTGGCCCCGCGTCGAGGTGATCCGCTCCTGCAGCTCGCCCATCTCGTCGGCGAGGGTCGGCTGGTAGCCCACCGCGGAGGGCATCCGGCCCAGCAGCGTGGAGACCTCGGAACCGGCCTGGGTGAACCGGAAGATGTTGTCGATGAAGAGCAGCACGTCCTGGTTCTTCTCGTCCCGGAAGTACTCGGCCATCGTCAGCGCCGACAGGGCCACCCGCAGCCGGGTGCCCGGGGGCTCGTCCATCTGGCCGAACACCAGCGCGGTGGACTCGATGACCCCGGACTCGGTCATCTCGGTGATCAGGTCGTTGCCCTCGCGGGTGCGCTCACCGACGCCGGCGAACACCGACACGCCGCCGAACTCCTGGGCGACCCGGCGGATCATCTCCTGGATGAGCACCGTCTTGCCCACCCCAGCGCCGCCGAACAGGCCGATCTTCCCGCCGGCCACGTAGGGGGTCAGCAGGTCGATGACCTTGATGCCGGTCTCCAGCATCTCGGTGCGGCCCTCGAGCTGGTCGAAGCGCGGCGCGTGCCGGTGGATCTGCCAGCGCGGCGCGTCCAGGCCGTAACCCGGGGTGTCCAGGCACTGCCCGAGGGCGTTCCACACGTGGCCGGTGGTCACGTCGCCGACGGGAACGGAGATCGCCGAGCCGGTGTCGCGGACCTCGGCGCCCCGGACCAGGCCGTCGGTGGGCGCCATGGAGATGGTGCGCACCACGTTGTCGCCGAGGTGCTGGGCGACCTCGAGGGTCAGCGTCTTGCCCAGGTCGGCGAGGGTGACCTCCACCTCCAGGGCGTTGAACAGGTCGGGCATCGCGTCGCGCGGGAACTCGACGTCGACGACCGGACCGGTGACCCGGACGACGCGACCGCTCGTCTGGGTGGTCGGACGGTCCTCGGTGACGGTCATGTGTGGTGCTCTCCTGCCCTGGGACTGGCTGTCTGGGGTGTGGGTCGGATCAGTCGTCGGCGCCGGCGGACACCAGTGCGTCCGCGCCGCCGACGATCTCGCTGATCTCCTGGGTGATCTCCGCCTGGCGGGCCTGGTTCGCCTGCCGGGACAGGTTCTTCGCCAGCTCCTCGGCGTTGTCCGAGGCCGACTTCATGGCCCGGCGCCGGGACGCGGACTCCGACGCCGCCGACTCCAACATCGCGGCGAAGATGCGCGTCGTCACGTACTTGGGCAGCAGGGCGTCGAGCAGGGCGTCCGGGGAGGGCTCGAACTCGTAGGACGTCGGGACGCCGGAGTCACCGGTGCGCCCGGCGTCGCGGTCCTCGCGCTCGTAGTCGAACTCCTCGACCTCCTCGACCTCCAGCGGGGCCATCCGCTTGGCGACCGGGATCTGCGCCAGCAGCGACCGGAACTCGGTGTAGACGATGTGCAGCTCGTCCACGCCCAGCACGCCGTCGGCACCGGCGCCGCCGTCGTCGTCGTCCTCACCGGCGGTGAAGGCGGCGATCAGCTGCTCCCCGACGCGCTGGGCGTCGGCGTAGCCGGGCTGCTCGGAGAACCCGGTGAAGGTCTCGGCCACCGGGCGGCTGCGGAAGGAGTAGTAGGTCTCGCCCTTGCGGCCGACCACGTAGAGGACCGGCTCCTTGCCCTCCTGGCGCAGCAGGGCGAGCAGTTCCTCGGTGCGGCGCAGCACGTTGACGTTGTAGGAGCCGGCGAACCCGCGGTCGGAGGTGATCACGAGGACCGCGGCCCGGCGGGCCCCCTGGCGCTCGGTGAGCAGCGGGTGGTCCAGCGACGCCGACCCGGCCAGGGCCGACAACACGCGGGTGATCTCCCTGGCGTAGGGCTTGGAGGCCTCCACCCGGGCCTGGGCACGCACGATGCGGGCGCCGGCGATCAGCTCCTGGGCCGAGAAGATCTTCTTCGTCGACTTGGTGGAGCGGATGCGGCGGCGCAGCGCGCGCAGGTTGCTGGCCACGGTCAGGCGCTCCGCTTGACCTGGACGCGCTCCTGGCCGCGCTCGGACGCGTCCATCGCCTCGGCCTCCTCGTCGTGCACCCGCAGCGTGCCGCCCTCGGCGGTCTGGAACTGGCCGTAGAACTGCTCGACGGCGGTCTCCAGGCTCTGGACGGCGTCGTCCCCGAGGGTGCGGCTCTGCCGGATCCCGTCGTAGACCCCGCCGTGGTTGCGGGCGACGTGGTCGAGGAACTCGCGCTCGAAGCGGCGGACCTCGCCGACCGGCACCCGGTCCAGCTTGCCGGTGGTGCCCAGCCACAGGGAGACGACCTCGCGCTCCACCGGGTAGGGCTCGTACTGGCCCTGCTTGAGCAGCTCGACCAGCCGCTGCCCCCGCTCGAGGGTGGCCCGGCTGGAGGCGTCCAGGTCGGAGGAGAACGAGGCGAAGGCCTCCAGCTCGCGGTACTGCGCGAGGTCCAGGCGCAGCCGGCCGGCGACGGACTTCATCGCCTTGATCTGCGCCGAGCCGCCCACCCGGGAGACGGAGATGCCGACGTTGATCGCCGGGCGGACACCGGAGTTGAACAGACCGGTCTCCAGGAAGATCTGCCCGTCGGTGATCGAGATGACGTTGGTCGGGATGTAGGCCGACACGTCGTTGCCCTTGGTCTCCACCAGCGGCAGGCCGGTCATGGAACCCGCGCCCAGGTCGTCGGAGAGCTTCGCGCAGCGCTCCAGCAGCCGGGAGTGGAGGTAGAAGACGTCGCCGGGGTAGGCCTCGCGGCCCGGCGGGCGGCGCAGCAGCAGCGACACGGCGCGGTAGGCCTCGGCCTGCTTGGACAGGTCGTCGAACACGATCAGCACGTGCTTGCCCTCGTACATCCAGTGCTGGCCGATGGCCGAGCCGGTGTAGGGGGCGATGTACTTGAAGCCCGCGGCCTCCGAGGCGGGGGCGGCGACGATCGTCGTGTACTCCATCGCGCCGGCCTCCTCCAGGGAGGCGCGGATGGCGGCGATCGTCGAGCCCTTCTGGCCGACGGCGACGTAGATGCAGCGGACCTGCTGGGCCGGGTCCCCGGTGGCCCAGGCGGCCTTCTGGTTGATGATCGTGTCGGTGACGATGGCGGTCTTGCCGGTCTGCCGGTCGCCGATGACCAGCTGGCGCTGGCCGCGGCCGATCGGGGTCATGGCGTCGATGGCCTTGATGCCGGTCTGCATCGGCTCGTGCACCGACTGCCGCTGCACCACGGTCGGCGCCTGCAGCTCCAGGGCGCGACGGCCGGTGGTGGTGACCGGGCCGGCGCCGTCGATCGGGTTGCCCAGCGGGTCGACCACGCGGCCGAGGTAGTCGTCGCCGACTGGCACGGACAGGACCTCGCCGGTGCGGCGGACCTGCTGGCCCTCCTCGATGCCGGCGTAGTCGCCGAGGATGACGACGCCGACCTCGCGGACGTCGAGGTTCAGCGCCAGACCGCGGACGCCGCTCTCGAACTCGAGCAGCTCGTTGGTCATGACCGAGGGCAGGCCCTCGACGCGGGCGATGCCGTCGCCGGCCTCGGTGACGATCCCGACCTCCTCCCGAGACACGTCGGGGGAGAACTCGGTGACGTAGTTCTGGATGGCACTGCGGATCTCGTCCGCGGAGATCGTCAGCTCGGCCATGGCGTGGTGTCCTCTTCCCTGCTCGGGTGGTGTCTGGGTGGGTCGCCGGTCAACCGACGAGTCGTCGGCCGGCGGCCTCGAGGCGGTGGGCGACGCTGCCGTCGATGACCTCGTCACCGACGCGGATGACCAGGCCGCCGAGGACGGCGGGGTCGACGATCACCTGCAGGCCGATGGGGCGGGAGTACAGCCGGGTCAGCAGCTCGGACAGCCGCCGCTCCTGGTCCGCGGTGAGCTCGACGGCGGTGGTCACGCGGGCCACCGACTGCCCGCGGCGCCGGGAGGCCGCCTCCGACAGCCGCTCGACGACGTTCTCGGCGTTGCCGACGGCCCGGCCGCTGAGGTGGCCGCGCAGCAGCAGCGCGGTGACCGGGCTGACCCGGCCGGCGAGCAGCCGGTCGAGCAGCGCGGCCTTGCCCTCGGCCGGGGCGGTGCGGTCGCTGAGGATCCGGGACAGGTGGGCATCGCCGCCGACGATACGTCCGAACCGGAACAGCTCGTCCTCGACGCCGTCGAGCTCCCCGCGGGCCTCGGCGGCCTCCAGCGCGGCGTCCGTGGCCAGGGTCTCGGTCGCCTCCACCAGGTCCAGCGGCCGCGACCAGCGCTGCCGGGCCGCGGTCTCGACCAGGTCGAGCGTGACGTCGGAGACCCGGCCGGACAGCAGCCGCCGCACCACGCCGGCCCGGTCGGCCGGGGAGCCCGAGGGGTCCGACAGCGCCCGGCGCAGCGAGACCTGGCCGTCGAGCAGCCGGGCGACGGCGAACAGCTCGTCGGCCAGCGCCACCATCTCGTCGCTGGTGGCGGCGCGGTCCTGCCCGGTGATGCGGTCGCGGGCCCGCTCCAGCAGGCCGGACGCCGGCCGGGTGAGCTCGGCGAGGCGCTCGCGCACCTCGGTGAGCGCCCCGCGGCTGGAGGCGTCCATCAGCGGTCGCCCTGGGGGACGTACACCGAGCTGCCGGTGGCCCCGCCCCGGCCGTTCACGGAGGCGCCGGCGGACATGCCGTCGAGCTGGTCGAGGAAGCGGTCGACGGTGCCGCTGCGGCGGGCCTGGTCCTCCAGGGACTCCCCGACGACGCGGCCGGCGAGGTCGACGGCGAGCTTGCCGATCTGCCCGCGCAGCTCGTTGACCACCTGCTGGCGGTTGGCGGCCAGCTGCTCCTCGCCCCGGGCGACGATCCGGGCGGACTCCTGCTGGGCCTGGGCCCGCAGCTCCTCGAGGATCTGCTGGCCCTCGGCGCGTGCCTGGTCGCGGATCTGCGCGGCCTCGGTGCGGGCCTCGGCCAGCTGGGCCTGGTAGCGCTCCAGCGCCGCCTTGGCCTCGGCCTGCATGGCCTCGGCCCGCTCGATGCCGCCCTCGATCGCCTCGCGGCGGGCCCGGAAGACCTGCTCGAAGCGCGGCCAGACGAACCTCGCCAGCACGAAGAAGGCGATGGCGAAGGTGATCGTCCCGATGACGATCTCGCCGACCGGGGGGAGCAGCGGGTTGGCCGACTCCGCAGCCAGGGTGTTCATGCTGTGCACGTCCCTACGTCAGAGAGAGGCCTGCAGGGGCCGGGGATCAGGCCTGACCGGGCCCGAAGATGAAGGGGACCACCAGACCGATGAGCGCGAGCGCCTCGGAGAGGGCAGCACCGAGGAAGGCGTAGGTCCGGGTCAGGCCGGCGGACTCGGGCTGCCGGGCGGTCGCCTGGATGTAGGCGGCCCAGACGATGCCCACGCCGATGCCCGGGCCGATGGCGGCCAGGCCGTAGCCGACCGAACCGATGCTGCCGACGAGCTCTGCCATGACGTCCATGCGGGGGTGTTCCTCCTGTGTCGGTCGCCCGGGGTGCTCCCGGGCGGCTGGCTGGGGGTGGTGCGGGGTGGTGCGGTCAGTGGGCCGGCTCGACGGCGCCGTTGAGGTAGGTCGCGGTGAGCACGGTGAACACGTAGGCCTGCAGGAAGATGACCAGCAGCTCGAAGAAGGTCATGACCAGCGCCATCAGGAACGACAGCGGCGCGAAGACCACCGAGAAGTTGCCCACGCTGAACAGGTAGACGGCACCGAGGGAGAACACCACCAGCAGCATGTGGCCGGCGAACATGTTCGCGAAGAGCCGCACGGCCAGGGTGAACGGCCGGATCACGAAGACCTGCAGCAGCTCGATCGGCGTCACCAGGATGAGCGCGGCCGCGGGCACGCCCGGCGGGATGGCGGCGTCCTTGAAGTAGCGCGCGGCGCCCTGCTCCTTGATGCCGATGTAGTTGTAGAGCACCCAGACGATCACCGCGAGGACCAGCGGGATCGCGAACTTCGAGTTCGGCGAGATCTGCGCGAACGGGAAGATGCTCATGAAGTTGTTGAACAGGATGAAGAAGAACAGCGAGGCCAGGAACGGCGCGAACGGCAGGCCCTTGGGGCCGATGACGTCGCGGGCCATGCCGTCGCGGATCAGCGAGTAGCCGCTCTCGCCGATGTACTGCAGCTTGCTCGGCACGATCGAGGCGTTCCGGGCGGCCAGCAGCAGGAAGACCAGCATGGCCGCCGTGGCGATCCAGAAGATCAGGATGATCCGGGTGATCGAGAAGTCGATGCCGAGGACGGAGAACTCGAAGATCGCCGGCGGGTAGAACTCGGCGATGCTGGGGGCGACGAAGCCGCCGCCCGGGTCGCTCTCGACGGCGAGCACGTCGGCGAGCGCGTGGGCGCTGGAGGTCACCGTTGTCCCTTCTGCGTCCTGGTCGGGCTGCGGTGCCCGCCCCGGGTGGAGCCGGTGCGCCCGGGCCCCTCGTCCGGGGGCAGGACGCCGTACTTGACGACCACCAGGTAGATGGCCACCGTCAGGCCGAGGAGCACGCCGATCAGGGCGACGAAGCGGGTGCCCCACCAGCGGTCGAGCGCCAACCCGACCCCGCCCCACACGACGATCCCCGAGAGCATGGTCCCGGTGATGCTCCAGCCGATGTCGGCCCCACTGTGAGGACGCACGGCAGACTGTGCAGGTCGGGGTCGAGGACCCCCGGTGGAGGAGCTGTCCTCGGCCATCGGCCGGGACACTATCAGCCGCGTGTCGCGCCGCCTCCCGGCGGCCGGGCCGTCCCCGCGGGCGGGGGCGGGGCGGGCGGGGGGACGTAGTACAGCCGGCGGGTCCACACCCACCGCTGCTGGACGACGCTCCACACCAGGGCGCCGGCGACCACGGTCCAGGCCAGTGCGCGCCGGTCGACCCAGCCGTCGGCGGGCAGGGACTGCAGCACCGCGGCCAGCAGGAGGATCTTCACGAAGAAGGACCCGAGCGCCGCCGGGAGCGTGAAGGCGTCGCCGTGCCGGCCGGCCCAGGCGATCACCAGGCCGGACAGGGCGAAGAAGAAGGTGACGACGGCGGCGCCGAGCAGCACCCCCACGGCGGCGTCGGACCCGCCCAGCAGCCCGGCGACCGGTGCGGCCACGGCGGTCAGGCCCGCGGTGACCGCCGTCCCCACGCCGAGGAAGGACAGGTCCCACGGGGCCTCGCGGTCGGTCCCGGCGGCGGTCATCGGACTCCCTGGGGGGACGGTGTGGCGGCCGGGTCACCGGGCCGGGCCGGGGTGGAGGCGGTGGCGGGGGTGGCGGAGGCGGCGGCCCGGACGGCGCGCGCGGTGGGGTGGTCGGCCCGGCTGCGCTGCCGCTGGGCGGCCAGCTCGGCGGCGCGCGCCTCGCGGGCCGCCCGCCGGGTGCGCGGGCTCAGCACGACGACGACGCCGAGCACGAGCAACACCGCGATGGAGGCGACCAGTTCCACCCGCCCACCGGTGATCGCCAGGCCGACCGCGCCGAAGGACAGCAGAGCCGCCCAGAAGTACATGACGAGCACCGCCCGCCGGTGCGAGTGGCCGATGGCCAGCAGCCGGTGGTGCAGGTGCATCTTGTCCGGCGAGAACGGCGAGCGGCCGCGCAGGCTGCGGCGGACCACGGCCATGACCAGGTCGATGAACGGGATGGAGAGGACCGCGATCGGCACCAGCAGCGGCAGGGCCAGCGGCAGCAGGGTGGCCGCGGAGTCGAAGGTCTGCGGGTCGGCCTGCCCCGTCGCCGAGACGGCCGCGGCGGCGAGCATGAGGCCGACGAGCATCGAGCCGGAGTCGCCCATGAAGATGCGGGCCGGGCTGAAGTTGTGCGGCAGGAAGCCCAGGCAGGCGCCGGCCAGCACCGCGGTGATGAGCGTGGGGGCGCTGGCGATGTCGTCGTAGCCCTCGACGCCGAGGTCGTAGCTGTAGGCGAAGAACGCCAGCGCGGCGATCGCCGAGACGCCGGCGGCCAGGCCGTCGAGGCCGTCGATGAAGTTGAGCGCGTTGACGGTGGCGACGGTGAGCAGCAGCGTGAGCGGGACGCCGATGTCCGGGCCCAGGGACAGCGTGCCGATGTCGGCGACGGGCAGGAAGACGAAGGCCAGCTGGACGCCGAGCAGCACCATCACGCCGGCGGCCGCGATCTGGCCGGTGAGCTTGGTGAGCGCGTCGAGGCCGAACTTGTCGTCGAGCACGCCCAGGGCGCAGATCAGCCCCCCGGCGACCAGCACGGCGGCGGTCTGCGAGTCGTCGAAGGTGCGCTGCAGGGCCGGCAGCCGGGTGGCGACCAGGACCGCCGCGGCGACGCCCAGGTACATCGCCACCCCGCCGCCGCGCGGTGTGGGGATGGTGTGCACGTCGCGCTCGCGGGGCGCGGCCATCATGCGCAGCCGGACCGCCGCGAGCCGCACCACCGGGGTGGCCAGGAAGGTGACCAGCCCCGCCGTGAGCAGGACGACGACGTACTCGCGCATGGGTCAGACGAGGCCGGAGGCCGGACCCCGGGAGGGCGTGCTCATCGCGGCGGGTCTCCCGGGGATCGATGACGGGCTGGAGTCCCACGGTATCGCCCCGGGCCCCGGGTCACCGCGAACCGGCGACCGCCCGGCGCCACCCGGGGCGGCCTTCCGCGCGCGGAAGGCCGCCGGAGTGGCCTCGGTGCAGGGGCCCGCGTCGAGCCTGCGAGGCGTGGGGGGCAGGTGGCCCCGTCCAGAGGCTCGCCGCGAGCGTGCGAGCGGTGAGGAGGACGGGGTCCTTCCTCAGTCGACGAGCTCGGGCACGACCTCGCGCAGCCGGTCGACGGGGATCGCGCCGACGCGCAGCACCCGCGGGGCCGGCACCGTGCAGTCGACGATGGTGCTGGCCGCGGAGCCGGCGCGGGGTCCGTCGTCCAGCACGACGGCGGCCCGGCTGCCGAGCTGGGCGACGGCCTCCTCCGCGGTCGTCGCGGCGGGGCGGCCGGAGCGGTTGGCGCTGGACACCGCCAGCGGGCCGGTGCGCCGCAGCAGGTCGCGGGCCACGGCGTCGTCGGGCAGCCGCACGGCGACGGTGCCCTCGGCGTCCCCCAGGTCCCAGGCCAGGGATGCTGCGTGCTCGACCACCAGCGTCAGCCCGCCGGGCCAGAACGCCTCGGCCAGCCGGGTGGCGACCGGCGGGACGACGGTGACCAGGCCCACCAGGGTGGACGCCTCGCCGATGAGCACCGGCACCGGCATGGTGCGGCCGCGGTTCTTCGCCGCGAGCAGCGCGGCGACCGCGGGCGGGGTGAAGGCGTCGGCGGCGATGCCGTAGACGGTGTCGGTGGGCACCAGCACCAGCTCGCCCTCGCCGATGGCCGCCGCGGCGGCGTCCAGCCCGGCAGCGCGGGCGGCGGGGTCGGAGCAGTCGTAGAGGTCGGCCACGGGAGGCGAGTGTGTCATCCCGCCGCGCGGGAGGCGGTCGTGTACCGGGGGCGGCCGGCCAGGTCGGGGTGGTCCTCGACGTCGGTCCACCCGCCGGAGGCGCGCACCAGCGCGGGCAGCGCGCTGCCCTGCTGGTCGGCGTGCTCGATGCCCAGCGCCCCGCCGGGACGTAGCAGCCGGGCGGCGGTGCGCAGCAGCCCGCGGACGACGTCGAGGCCGTCGGGTCCGCCCCACAGCGCCAGCGGCGGGTCGTGGTCGGCGACCTCCCGCGGGACGGTGGCGCCGTCGGGCACGTAGGGCGGGTTGGACACGACGAGGTCGACGCTGCCGTCGAGGTCGCGCAGCAGGCCGGGGTCGGTCATGTCGCCGGTGACCACCTCGACCGGGGTATCCCCCGCCGCGGCGCGGGCGGCGGCGTTCGCCCGGGTCCACTCGGCGGCGACGGGGTCGCGCTCCACGGCGGTGACCCGCGCGCCGGGGTGCTCCTGGGCGAGGGACAGCGCGATGGCCCCCGAGCCGCTGCCCAGGTCGACGACCACCGGGGCGGCGACCGTGGCCAGCCGGGTCAGCGCCCACCCGACCAGCTGCTCGGTCTCCGGCCGGGGCACGAAGACGCCGGGGCCCACGGCCAGCTCCAGGTGGCGGAACGGGGCGCGGCCGGTGAGGTGCTGCAGCGGCACCCGGTCGGCGCGCTGGCCGACGAGGTCGGCGAACCGCGCGGCCGCCCCGTCGGGCACCTCGGCGAGGGTCAGCAGGCCGGTGCGGGTGGTCCCGAGCACGTGGGCCAGCAGCAGGTCGGCGTCCACCCGCGGGGACTCGACCCCGGCGTCGGCGAGCCGGCGGGCGGCGTCGGCCAGCAGGTGCCGGGTGTTCAGGACCCGGCCGCCAGGAGCTCGGCGGTGTGCGCGCGGGTGAGCGCGTCGATGACCGGGTCGAGCTCGCCGTCCAGCACGGCGTCCAGGTTGTGCGCCTTGAAGCCGACGCGGTGGTCGGAGATCCGGCTCTCCGGGAAGTTGTAGGTGCGCACCCGCTCGCTGCGGTCCACGGTGCGCACCTGGCTGCGGCGCTGGTCGCTGGCGGTGGCTGCGGCCTCCTCGCGGGCGGCGGCGAGCAGCCGGGAGCGCAGCACGCGCAGCGCGGACTCCCGGTTCTGCAGCTGGCTCTTCTCGTTCTGCGAGCTGACCACGATGCCGGTGGGCAGGTGGGTGATCCGGACGGCGGAGTCGGTGGTGTTGACGCTCTGCCCGCCGGGCCCGGAGGAGCGGAAGACGTCGATGCGCAGGTCGTTCGGGTCGACGGTGACGTCGACCTCCTCGGCCTCGGGCAGTACGAGGACGCCGACGGCGGAGGTGTGGATGCGGCCCTGCGACTCCGTCACCGGCACCCGCTGCACCCGGTGCACGCCGCCCTCGAACTTCAGCCGGGACCAGATGCCCTCGTCGGTGCGGGACTTCACCGCGATGGCGACGTCCTTGTAGCCGCCGAGGTCGGCGGGCACGGCGTCCAGCACCTCGGTGGCCCAGCCGCGCCGCTCGGCGTAGCGCAGGTACATCCGCAGCAGCTCACCGGCGAACAGCGCCGACTCCGCCCCGCCCTCCCCCGCCTTGATCTCCAGGATGACGTCCTTGTCGTCGTCGGGGTCCTGCGGCACGAGCAGGGAGCGCAGCCGCTCCTCCAGCTCGGGCACCCGCTGCTCGAGCTCGGCGGCCTCGGCGGCGAAGGAGGCGTCGTCGGCGGCCAGTTCGCGCGCGGCGGCGAGGTCGTCGCGGACGGCGTCCAGCGCCCGCTTGGTCTCCACCAGCGGGGCCAGCTGCGCGTAGCGGCGGCCCAGCCGGCGGGCGCGGGCGGTGTCGGTGTGCACGGCCGGGTCGGCCAGCTCGGTCTCCAGCGCGGCGTGCTCGGCCAGCAGCCCGCTCAGCCGGTCGGGTGCGGCCACGGGAGCGCTGCTCATGCGGGGGTGCTCATCTCGGGAGGGGGCGGACACGACGACGGCGCCCGTCCCACACGAGGTGGGACGGGCGCCGTCGGGGGTGCTACTGGCCGGCGCCGGTGCTGCGCTTGCCGAAGCGCTTCTCGAAGCGGGCCACGCGGCCGCCGGTGTCGAGGATGCGCTGCTTGCCGGTGTAGAAGGGGTGGCAGGCCGAGCAGGTCTCGACCGTCAGCGTGCCGCCGGGTGCCGTGCTGCGGGTGGTGAAGGTGTTCCCGCAACCACAGGTCACCGTGGTGGTGTGGTAGTCGGGGTGGATGCCCTGCTTCATGTCGCCTCTTCCGGGTCTGTGTCGTCCAGGTGCTCGAACGCCGGCGGCCGGCCGCTCATTCCGGCCGCACAGCACTGCTCGGTGGTCCAGTGTCCCTGACACGGAACGTGCTGGAACCGGCCCCTCTGCAGGGTTCCGCCACGAGCGGAGCGAGTGGTGGGGGGCAGAGGGGTCCTCAATCGCGCTCGGGGCCGAGGGTGGTCTTCTGGATCTGCATGAGGAACTCGACGTTGTTTCGCGTCTTGCGCAGCTTGTCCAGCAGCAGCTCCAGCGCCTGCTGGGGCTCCAGCGCGGCGAGCACCCGGCGCAGCTTGATCACGATGGCCAGCTCGTCGGGCGACATGAGGATCTCCTCCTTGCGCGTGCCCGACGCGTTGACGTCGACGGCCGGGAAGACCCGCTTGTCCGCCAGCCGGCGGTCCAGCTTGATCTCGGCGTTCCCGGTGCCCTTGAACTCCTCGAAGATGACCGTGTCCATCGTGGAGCCGGTCTCCACCAGCGCCGAGGCGATGATGGTCAGCGAGCCGCCGTTCTCGATGTTGCGGGCGGCGCCGAGGAAGCGCTTGGGCGGGTAGAGCGCGGTGGAGTCCACACCGCCGGACAGGATGCGCCCGCTGGCGGGGGCGGCCAGGTTGTAGGCGCGGCCCAGCCGGGTGATCGAGTCCAGCAGGACGACGACGTCGTGGCCCATCTCGACCAGGCGCTTGGCCCGCTCGATGGACAGCTCCGCGACCGTGGTGTGGTCCGACGGCGGCCGGTCGAAGGTCGAGGCGATGACCTCGCCCTTCACCGAGCGCTGCATGTCGGTGACCTCCTCGGGCCGCTCGTCGACGAGGACGACCATGAGGTGGCACTCGGGGTTGTTCGTGGTGATCGCGTTGGCGATCGACTGCAGCACCATCGTCTTGCCGGCCTTGGGCGGGCTGACGATGAGTGCGCGCTGACCCTTGCCGATCGGCATGACCAGGTCCATGACCCGGGTGGTCAGGTGGTGCGGCTCGGTCTCCAGCCGCAGCCGCTCCTGCGGGTAGAGCGGGGTCAGCTTGGTGAAGTCCGGGCGGTTGCGCGCCTGGTCGGGGTCCAGGCCGTTGACCGAGTCGAGCCGGACCAGCGCGTTGTACTTGTCCTTGCGCTCGCCCTCGCGCGGCTGGCGGACGGCGCCGGTGATCGCGTCACCGCGGCGCAGCCCGTGGCGGCGCACCTGGGACAGCGACACGTAGACGTCGTTCGGGCCGGTCAGGTAGCCCGACGTGCGGACGAACGCGTAGTTGTCCAGCACGTCGAGGATGCCGGCCACGGGCAGCAGGACGTCGTCCTCGCTGACGGTCGGCTCGGTCTGCTCGAACCGCTCGCGGGGGGCGGTGCCGTTGCGGCGGTTGCGGTCGCGGTACCGGCGTCCCCGGCGGCCGCGGCCGCCCTCGAAGTCGTCGTCGTCCTCGTCGTTGCGCGGGTCGGGACGGGTGTCCGTACCCCGGTCGTTGCGGTTGTCGGTCCGGTTGTCCGGCCGGCCGCCGCGCTCACCGCGGTCGGGACCACGGTTGCCGTCCCGCTCGCCACGACCGTCGCGCTCACCACGGGGACCGCGCTCGGCGCCGTCCCGGTCGCCGCGCGGCGCGCGCTCGGCGCCGTCCCGGTCGCCGCGCGGCGTGCGCTCGGCGGCGTCCCGGTCACCGCGGTTGCGGCCGCGGTCCCGGTTGCGCTGCGGGCGGTCCTCGCCGGTGCGCTCCGCGTCGGCCTGCTCGCCGTCGGCGCGCTCGCGGGCCGGGGCGGCGGTGTCGGCGGTCTCGGTGGCGGGGGCCTCGACCTGCGGCTCCGGTGCCGCCGCCGGCGCCGTGCTGGCGGGCGCGGCGGCGCTGGTCGCTGCAGGGGTGGTCGCCGTGTCGGTGCCCTGGGCGGTCGGCGAGCCGGCGGGGCGGCTGGCCCCGCGGCGGCGGCGCGGCGCGGCCTCGCCGACGACCTCGGCCGGCGCGGTGACCGGACCGCCGTTGGCGCCGCCGCTGACGGGGGCCTCGACCGGCGGGGCCGTGGCGGCGGCCGGGCGGGGCGCCTCGGCCTCACGGGCCGGGGGGGTGGTGGCGGCCTCGGCCGGACCGTCCCCGTTCACCTGGCGGGCGGAGATGGCGGCGACCAGGTCGCCCTTGCGCATCCGGCCGGTGCCGGAGATGCCGAGCTCGGCGGCCAGGCGCTGCAGCTCGGGCAGCAGCATGCCTGAGAGCCCGCTGCCGCGGCGACGGGTGCGCCCCGTCGTCCCAGGAGCGGCAGGTGCCTCGTCGTTCCCCGTGCTCTGCGGCGCGGTGACGAGGTCGGTGGTCTCGCTCACGTACAGGTCCTTCCCTGCGGAGACCTGCGCCTACCGGCGCAGGGGGTGACCCGGCTCCTCCCGGCCCGGTCGTGGAGCGGACGGCGAGAGGTGCGGGATCAGTGGGTGCGGAGCGCTTCTGCGGCGACGGACATCAGATCGTCTGCGACGCCCCGCGCGAGGCTCGCCCGACCGGGCGGCTACGCCGTCAGCCTAGTGCGGGCCTCCGGACACGACAACACCGACCGGAACCGGTGTGTTCCTCGTCATCCGGACGATACCCGCTGCCCAGGCCGGTGCACACGGACACCCCGCAGATCGACGCCCAGCGGCAGGACGGTCCACCCCGGAGGGGTGAGATCGGCCACCTCCCGCACCCGGAGGGCGCCAGCGGGGTCCGCCGGGGGGTCGTCGGGGTGGCGTCGGGTGAGCACCAGCAGGCTCGGCCCCGCCCCCGAGACGACGGCGGCGTGCCCGGCCGCGCGCAGCCGCTCGAGCAGCCGCGCGGAGGCCGGCATGGCGGTGGCCCGCTGCCGCTGGTGCAGCCGGTCCTCGGTGGCCGCGAACAGCAGCCCCGGCTCCCGGGTCAGCGCGTGCACCAGCAGCGCGGCCCGCCCGGCGGTGAAGGAGGCGTCGGCGTGCGGGACGGCGTCGGGCAGCAGGCTGCGCGCGACGTGCGTGGACAGCGTCGCGTCGGGGACCAGGACGACCGGCAGCACGTCGCCGTCGACCTCGACCCTCGTCGCCGACACACCGGCGTCGGTGGTCCAGGAGAGGACCAGGCCGCCCAGCAGGCAGGCGGCCACGTTGTCGGGGTGGCCCTCCATCGTCGTGGTGAGCCGGAGGACGGCGTCCAGGTCGGTGGACCCGACGTCCGGGCACAGCTCCCACGCCGCCACCACACCGGCGACGACCGCGGCGGCCGACGAGCCCATCCCCCGCCCCTGCGGGATGGCGTTCCGGGCGAGCACCCGCAGGCCCGGCGGCGTCCAGTCCAGCTCGGCGCAGGCCGCCCGGAAGGCGCGGACGACCAGGTGCGACTCGTCGGTGGGCAGCTCACCGGCGCCGACACCGCCCACCTCGACCCGCAGGCCGTCGGTCTCGACGCCGACCTCGAGCACGTCGTGGTGGGTGAGGGCGAGTCCCGCGCAGTCGAAGACGGGGCCGAGGTTGGCGCTGGTGGCCGGCACCTGCACCCGCACCCGGCCGGGGCTGGAGTGGGACGTCACAGCCCCAGCTTCGCGGCGGCCACCGCGGCGTCGACCGGCACCGTCACCGGGGCCGGGGCGCCGGAGATCGCCCACTCGGGGTCCTTGAGGCCGTTCCCGGTCACCGTGCACACCACCCGCTGACCCGGCTCGAGCTCCCCGGCCTCCGCGACCTGCAGCAGCCCGGCGACCGAGGCCGCCGACGCGGGCTCCACGAACACGGCCTCGGTGCGGGCCAGCAGCCGGTAGGCGGCGAGGATGGCGCGGTCGGTGACGGCGTCGATGCGCCCGCCGGACTCGTCGCGGGCGGCCAGCGCCCTGGTCCAGGACGCCGGGTTGCCGATGCGGATGGCGGTGGCGATCGTCTGCGGCTGGTGCACCACCTGCCCGGTGACGATCGGCGCGGCGCCGGCGGCCTGGAAGCCCCACATCCGCGGCGTCCGGGAGGCGGTGCCGTCGTCGGCGTACTCCCGGTACCCCTGCCAGTAGGCGGTGATGTTGCCCGCGTTGCCCACCGGCAGGCAGTGCACGTCGGGGGCGTCGCCGAGGACGTCGACCACCTCGAAGGAGGCGGTCTTCTGCCCCTCGATGCGGAACTGGTTGACGCTGTTGACCAGGCTGACCGGGTAGTCGATCGCCAGCTTGCTGGCCAGGGCGAGGCAGTCGTCGAAGTTGCCGTCGACCTGCAGCAGCTTGGCGCCGTGCACCAGCGCCTGGGCCAGCTTGCCCAGCGCGATCTTCCCGGTGGGCACCAGGACGGCGCAGACCAGCCCGGCGCGGGCGGCGTAGGCGGCCGCACTCGCGCTGGTGTTGCCCGTGGAGGCGCAGATGACGGCCTCGGCGCCCTCCTCGAGTGCCTTGGTGATGGCCATCGTCATGCCGCGGTCCTTGAACGACCCGGTCGGGTTGGCCCCCTCGACCTTGAGGTACACGTCGCAGCCGGTGCGGCGGGACAGCTCCTGCGCCGGCACCAGCGGGGTCGCGCCCTCCTGGAGGGTGACCACCCGGGTCTCCGGACCCACCGGGAGCCGGGAGCGGTAGGCCTCGATGAGCCCGGGCCACTGCGGGGAGACGGTGCCCCGGACGGGCAGCTGCGTCGTCATGACAGTCCCTCCACACGCAGGATGCTGGTGACGCCGCGGACGGCGGGCATCTCCCGGAGCGCGGACACCGTGGCCGACAGGGCGGCGTCCGGCGCACTGTGCGTGACGATGACCAGCGTCGCGGCGTCCCCGTGCCCGTCCTGGCGCACGGTGGCGATGCTGACCCCGTGCCGGGCGAACTCCTGGGCCACCGTGGCCAGCACGCCGGGCCGGTCGGCGACGTCGAGGCTCACGTGGTAGCGGGTGGGGGTCTCCGCGATGGGCCGCGCGGGCAGGCCCGCGTAGGTGGTGACCCCCGGGCCGGCGACACCGGCCGCCCGGTTGCGGGCGACGGCGACCAGGTCGCCCAGGACGGCGCTCGCGGTCGCGTCGCCGCCGGCGCCCTGGCCGTAGAACATCAGCTGACCGGCGGCCTCGGCCTCGACGAAGACCGCGTTGAACGCCCCGCCGACGGCGGCCAGCGGGTGCGACGTCGGGATCATCGCCGGGTGCACGCGGACGGCGACGGAGTCCCCGTCCTCCCCCGGCACGCGCTCGCAGATGGCCAGCAGCTTGACGGTGCAGCCGATCTCTGCCGCGCGGGCGACGTCGGTCGAGGTGACCGCGGAGATGCCCTCGCGGTAGACGTCGCCGGCGGTGACCGGGGTGTGGAAGGCCAGCGAGGCGAGGATGGCGGCCTTGGCGGCGGCGTCGAAGCCGTCGACGTCCGCGGTCGGGTCGGCCTCGGCGTAGCCCAGCTCGGTGGCCTCGGCCAGCGCCTCGGTGAAGCCGTGCCCGGTCTCGGCCATGCGGGACAGGATGTAGTTGGTCGTGCCGTTGACGATGCCGACCACCCGGCGCAGCTGGTCGCCGGCCAGCGACTCGCGCAGCGGGCGCAGCAGCGGGATGGCGCCGGCGACGGCGGCCTCGTAGTAGAGGTCGACGCCGGCCTTGGCCGCGGCGGCGTGCAGCTCGCCGCCCTCGTCGGCCAGCAGCGCCTTGTTGGCGCTGACCACCGACTTGCCGGCCTCGAAGGCGGCCATCAGCAGCGAGCGCACCGGCTCGATGCCCCCGATGACCTCCACCACCAGGTCCACGTCGGGCCGGGTGACCAGCCCGTGCGCATCGGTGGTGAGCAGGGCCGCGGGGACGTCGGGGTGCCGGTCGGGACGGCGGACGGCGACCCCGACGACCTCGACCGGCCGCCCGATGCGCGCGGTGAGGTCGCCGGCCTGCTCGGCCAGCAGCCGCAGCACCGCGCTGCCCACGGTGCCGCAGCCCAGCAGGGCCACCCGCAGCGGCGCGGTCGTCACGAGGTCACCCCCGCGGCGTGCTCCGGCGCGGGCTGGGACGGCGCCGGCGCGGGTGCCGGGACGTCGGCGAGGACGGCGTCGAGGGCGAACACGTCGGCCAGTGTCTGCCGCCGGACGACCTCGGTGGCGACGCCGTCCCGCACGGCGACCACCGGCGGCTTGAGCAGGTAGTTGTAGTTGCTGGCCATCGACCAGCAGTAGGCGCCGGTGGCGGCGACCGCGAGCAGGTCCCCGGGCTGGACGTCGGCCGGCAGCCACAGGTCGCGGACCAGGACGTCGCCGCTCTCGCAGTGCTTGCCGACGACCCGGCACAGCGCCGGCGGGGCGTCGGAGGACCGGTTGGCCAGCACGCAGGTGTAGCTGGCGTCGTACAGCGCGGTGCGGATGTTGTCGCTCATCCCGCCGTCCACGGAGACGTAGTTGCGGACCTGCGGGGCGCCGGCGGCGCCGCTGCCCAGGCGCACCGGCTTGATGGTGCCGATCTCGTAGAGCGTGACCGTGCCGGGCCCGGCGATCGCCCGCCCGGGCTCGACGGCCAGCCGGGGCACCGGCAGGTCCAGCGCCGCGCACTCGGCGGCGACCACGGCGCGCAGCCGCCGGGCGATGTCGTCGGGACCGACCGGGTCGTCCTCCGGCAGGTAGGCGATGCCGAAGCCGCCCCCGAGGTTCAGCTCCCCCAGCACCTGGCCGGTGGCCTGGCGCACCTGGCCGAGCAGGCCGACGACGCGGTGCGCGGCGGCCTCGAAGCCGGCGGTGTCGAAGATCTGCGAGCCGATGTGGCTGTGCAGGCCGGTCAGCCGCAGCGCCGGCTCGCGGATCACCCGGACGGCGGCGGTCAGCGCGTCACCGGTGGCCAGCGAGAAGCCGAACTTCTGGTCCTCGTGGGCGGTGGCGATGAACTCGTGCGTGTGCGCCTCGATGCCGACGGTGGTGCGGATGAGCACCGGCACCGGCCCCCCGCCGGCGGCCACCCGGGCGGCGGCCAGCGGCACCAGCCGGTCGATCTCGTCGAAGGAGTCCAGCACGACGTGGCCGATGCCGGCGTCGACGGCCAGCTGCAGCTCCACGAGGGACTTGTTGTTGCCGTGCAGCGCGATCCGCCCGGCCGGGAAGCCCGCGGCCAGGGCGAGGGCCAGCTCGTTGCCCGAGCAGGCGTCCAGGTGCAGCCCGTCGTCGGCGATCCACCGGGCGACCTGCCCGCAGAGGAACGCCTTGGAGGCGTAGTGCACGTCGGCGTCGTCGAAGGCGGTCGCGAAGTCCGCCGCCCGGCTGCGGAAGTCGGCCTCGTCCAGGACGAACAGCGGGGTGCCGTGCGCGCGCGCCAGCTCGGTGACCGGCCGCCCGCCCAGGTGCAGTTCGCCGTCGACCCGGACCGCCGAGCGCGGCCAGACGGCCGGGTCGAGCACGCCGAGGTCGGCCGGGGGCAGGCCGACGGACGGGGGCGGGGAGATCGCGCCGTGCAGCGGGCCCGCGGGGTGCGCCCTCACATCCGCTCCGGGGCACTCACGCCGAGCACGTCCAGGCCGTTGCGCAGCACCACGGCGGTCGCCGCGCACAGCCACAGCCGGGCGACGGTCAGCGGCGTCGTCTCCTCGTCGCCACGCGGCAGCACCCGGCAGGAGTCGTAGAACCGGTGGTAGGTGCCGGCCAGCTCCTCCAGGTACCGGGCCACCCGGTGCGGGGCGCGCAGCTCCGCGGCCGAGGTCAGCACCCGCGGGAACTCCCCCAGCGCCCGGAGCAGGTCGTTCTCCCGCTCGTGGGTCAACTGCCCGGCGTCGACGTCGCCCGGGTCGCCGAGGGCGATGCCCAGGTCGGCGGCGTTGCGCAGCACCGAGGAGATGCGGGCGTGCGCGTACTGGACGTAGAAGACCGGGTTGTCGCTGGTCTGCCGGCTCCACAGGTCGAGGTCCAGGTCGATCTGCTGGTCGACCGAGGCCCGCGCCAGCGCGTACCGGGCGGCGTCGGCACCGACGGCGTCCACGAGGTCCTCGAGCAGGACGACGGTGCCGGCCCGCTTGCTCATCCGCACCGGCCCGCCGTCGCGGACCAGGTTGACCAGCTGGCCGAGCAGGATCTCCAGGTTCGCGTCGGGGTCGTCGCCGACCGCGGCCACCAGCGCCCGGTAGCGGCCGACGTAGCCGGCGTGGTCGGCGCCGAGCATGATCACGACCTTGTCGAAGCCGCGGGCGCGCTTGTCGAGGTAGTAGGCGCAGTCGGCCGCGAAGTAGGTGGGGTCGCCGTCGCTCTTGACCAGCGGCCGGTCCTTGTCGTCGCCGAAGTCGGTGGTGCGCAGCCAGGTGGCGCCGTCGGCCTCGTAGACGTGGCCGTTGTCGCGCAACCGGGCGATCGCCTTCTCCAGGGCGCCGGTGTCGTGCAGGGTGCGCTCGCTGAAGTAGACGTCGAACTCGACGCCGAAGGCGGCGAGGGTGCGCTTGATCTCGGCGAACATGAGCTCGACGCCGCGGACCCGGAACCGCTCCTGCTGCTCGTCCTCCGGCAGCTCCAGCACGCCGGGCTCGGCGGCGACGACCTGGGCGGCGATCTCGCCGACGTAGTCCCCGGCGTAGCCGTCCTCGGGCACCGGGCGGCCGGCGGCCGCGGCCATCAGGCTGCGGGCGAACCGGTCCACCTGCGCGCCGGCGTCGTTGAAGTAGTACTCCCGGGTCACGGAGGCGCCACCGGCCTCCAGCAGGCGGCCCAGCGCGTCACCGACCGCCGCCCACCGGGTGCCGCCGATGTGCACGGGGCCGGTGGGGTTCGCCGAGACGAACTCCAGGTTCAGCCGCTGCCCGGCGAGGGCGGCGGTGCGCCCGTAGGCGGACCCGGCGGTGACCGCGTCGACCGCGATCCGCCCCAGCGCGCCCCGGGCGAGGGTGACGTTGAGGAAGCCGGGGCCGGCGACGTCGACCGAGCCGATGCCGGCCTGCGCGCGCAGCTGCCCGGCGACCGCCTCCGCGACCGCCCGCGGCGGCTGCCCGGCGGCCTTGGCCAGGCGCATCGCCACGTTGGTCGCGTAGTCGCCGTGCTCGGGGTTCCGCGGGCGCTCGACGACGACGTCGTCCGGGACGGACACGGCCAGCACGCCGCGTTCGACGGCGGCGGCCACGGCGATCCGGACGACGTCACGCAGCTGCTCGGGTGTCACCGCACGAGCGTACTGAGGCCGCCTGTGCGCCCGGTGCGGCCTTGCTCACCCCGCGCGTGCCGCGCCCGGCGTTCCCAGGGTCCCTCCAGGGTGCCGACCTAGACTCCGGAGGCGGCACCCCGGCGCGCCGCCGCCGCGCGCCCCCGCCGCCCGGCCCCCCCGGCGCGACCGGCGGGCACCGAGCACGAGCACCGAGGAGAGGCCTTGGCCAAGGACCGCAAGCCCGCAGACGGCCGCCCGCGCGGCGGGAGCCGGCCGGGCGGGGCCGGCACCCGGGGTGGCCGCACCCGCCCGGTGACCGACGTCGTCGCGCCGCAGCGGCCGTGGGGGCTGATCGCCGCCGCGGTCGCCGTCGCCCTGTTCGCCGCCGCCGTGCTGGTGTACGCCGTCCAGCAGGTCAACCAGGCCGAGGCCGCGCGGGTGGACAGCGTCGACGAGATCCCCGGCGTCGCGACCTTCGACTACGCCGCCGGCCAGCAGCACGTCACCACCCCGGTCGCCTACGAGCAGTCACCCCCGGTGGGCGGGCCGCACGCTCCTCCGCCCGACTGGGCGGACTGCACCGGCACCGTCTACGACGTGGACATCCGGCACGAGAACGCCGTCCACTCCCTGGAGCACGGCGCGGTGTGGATCACCTACGACCCGGCCCGGGTGGACGAGGACGGCGTGGCCACCCTGGCCGAGCTGGTCGAGGGCACGTCGGGGCGGATGATGTCGCCCTACGAGGGGCTGACCTCCCCCGTCAGCATCCAGTCGTGGAACCACCAGCTGGCGGTCGACTCGGCCACCGACCCGCGGATCCAGCAGTTCGCCGACTTCCTCACCCTCAACCCGGAGTTCTACCCGGAGGTCGGGGCCAGCTGCGAGAACCCCGTCTTCGCCGCGGACCCGGTGCTCGAGACCGTCGACGCCGGAGTGCCCACCGACGGCGGCGCGACCCCGGCGCCCGGTGCGGAGCCGACGGAGAGCCAGTGACCGCCACCGCCGAGCGCGAGGCAGCCGCGACGGGCCCGACCGCCACGGGCCGCGGTCTGCGCACGGCGCTGCTCGCCGTGATCGGCGTCGGCCTGCTGCTGCTCGGCGGCGGGCTCGCGGTCGCGCTGGGCATCGGGCGCGACGAGCCGCCGGCGGCCGACTCGGTCGATGCGGGCTTCGCCCGCGACATGGCCGAGCACCACCTGCAGGGCGTCGCGATGGCCAACCTGGCCCTGACCCGCGCCGGCGACGAGACGGTGCGCGGCCTGGCCTTCGACATCGCCGAGGCGCAGCAGAACCAGGTGGGCCGGATGCAGGGCTGGCTGGCGCTGTGGGGCCACCCGGTCACCGGCGGCGAGCGCATGGCCTGGATGTCCGCCGGCGAGCACGCCGGTCACTCGATGACCGCCCCGGGCGGCCTGATGCCCGGGATGGCGACCGACGAGGAGCTGGCCGAGCTCGCCTCGCTGTCCGGCGCGGAGTTCGACGTCCGCTTCCTGCAGCTCATGACGCGACACCACCAGGGCGGCTTCGACATGGCGCGGTACGCCCAGCAGCACGCGGCGGAGCCCGCGGTGCGCACCCTCGCCCGGAGCATCGCCGAGTCCCAGGCCGGGGAGGTCGCGGTGATGGCGGACCTGCTCGCCCGACGGGGCGCCGCTCCCCTGCCCGCGCCCTGAGGAACCGGCGTCCGGAGGCCGGGTCGGGGCTGGTAGGTTCGTCCGCGCCCCACCGCAGAGCCCCCGTAGCTCAGGGGATAGAGCACCGCCCTCCGGAGGCGGGTGCGCAGGTTCGAATCCTGCCGGGGGCACCAACGTTTCCAACCTGTACCCATGACCATTGCGGCGCAGGTGGTTTAGTTCTGGCCTGTTCCGACCGCACCCCCCAGGTCCGGATCAGGCGGAGATCCTCAGCCGTCCAGGCGTTCAGAAACGTGTCCACGGCGTCATCGGACGGCTCATCGCCCTCCTCGGCGGTCGCCGTGGGGGGCTACCCATGCCGGGCGGCCTGGACGACCTCCGGCCCGATGAGCGTCCGGAACGGTTCGGCGAAGACCGATGCGGGCCAGCCCCGCGGCGATGCGGTCCTGTTCGGCCTTCAGCAGGTCGATCGCGACAGCACCGACGTAGCGAGCCTGCAGCAGCTTGGCCCGTTCGTTCATCGGTCGCTGTCGCTGGGCAGTGAGCTGCCCGTGCTCGCGTTCCGCCGCGGCCCGCGAAGTGGCCAGCTCGTCTCACAGGAAACGCTCGATCTACAGGCGCAGCTCGGCCGGCAGTTGGACGTCGGCGTATAGATTATCGACTTGTTCCTCGAGAGCCGCGATCAGATTATCGGTACCGCCGCACAGATTCTGGGGCTGCCTCAGTAGACTCGACACCGGTAATGTATACCGGTGCTGAAACTTTATCTCGGCACGCACTAGAACGTTTTCATGGGAGTAGTACCCAGTGAACAACCGCGAGATGGCCACCGTCATTCTGGCGGCTGCATTTCTCATGTTTGTCATCGTCTACCCAAAGACGCGAGCCAGCCTCCCGCCGATCCTTCGTCAGCTGTCGCATCCTAAGATTGCTGGGCCTCTCCTTGCCTATGCACTAAGCCTGGCCGGATTCGTCCGGCTGGCTGCGCGCGTCGAGTTGTGGGTGCCGGACCTGCTGGCAGACACGATCTTTTGGTTCTTCCTGAGCGGCATTGTTTGGCTCTTCAGCATCACCGAGGCCGGCAAGGAAGAACATCTCATTCGTGGGCGCGTGCTGCGAACACTCACCTTGGCCGCCTTCTTCGAGTTCTTCATCAACCTGAAACCGTTGGCGCTTGGGTGGGAGATCGTCCTCCAGATCTTCATGACTTTTCTGCTCATGGTGCAAGTAGTTGCCGGCTCGAAGCCCGAGTTCCGCCCCGCAAAGCGCCTGGTTGACGGCCTACTCCTACTCATCGTCGGCGGATTGCTCGTCTACACCATGACGACCCTCATCAGTGCCTGGCAGCCCGGGGATGAAGCACTGCTTATCCGCAAGCTGCTCCTGCCGGTCTGGCTCACATTGTCTTCTGTCCCGTTCATCTTTCTGCTGGCTTTGTGGGCGGCCTACGAGACCTTGCTCCTGCGCGCCTTCTTCCTGAACGACAAGCACCGACCGGGCTGGCGACCGTTGCTCGGGCTCCTCAGCGCACTGCGCAGCAATTTTGTTGATATTAATCAGTTCACGGGACATCATCTCCGCACAGCCGTGCAGTCGGGCTCGTTCCGTGAGGCGCGAGCAGCCGTTGCGCAGTTCCGCGCCGAGCGACAGGCCGATCTTGATCGTCGCGCCGCCGCCCGTACCCGGCTGCTCCAGGACGCCGGCGCCGCCGGCGCGGACGAGGACAACCGGCGCCTCGACCGCCGCGAGTTCGCCGAGACCAAGGCTGCCCTTGAGTGGCTGGCGACCAGTCACATGGGCTGGTACGGCCGCGAGAGTCGCTACCAGGCTGACCTGCTTGAGCGGCTCGGCGACTTCGACAGGCAAAGCCTGCCTGCCGAGCACGGCATCCACATGCGGGTCAGCAAGGACGGCCAGTGCTGGTACGCCTACCGCCAGACGATCACCGGCTGGTTCCTCGGCATCGGGGCTGATGGCCCACCACCCAACCAATGGGTCTACGCCGGGCACAAGGAGCCCAGGGGCTTTCCGGGACAGGGTAGGGAGTGGCTGAACCACCTCACTGGCTCATCGAAGGAGTGGCTACCAGAAGATAAGACGTGAACGCCTCGGGATTTTGTGGCCGCTCGTCTCTCGGCGGACGCAGCCTGACCTCGCGCGCTCGCAGCGCCTTCCGAACCGTGCCGGCACTGACGCTGAATTGCCCGCCGATCTTTCCCGTCGACAGCCCCGTGGCGTACAGCTCTGCGACCTCGTCGATCTGAACCGTCGTCAGTGCTGGTGTCTCCGATCGCAGCACGACGCCTCGCCGCTTCGGATGGAAGCGCACCGTCTGTCGGTGCATCTCGAACTGGCTGCTGAGATGGGCGATGGGCATGCCTGACTCGTAGGCCGCTACCAGGTCGTCGATCTCAGTCGCCGACAACTTCCAGTTGGGCTGCTTGAGCACGACCCGCGCCGATCTTCCAACACGCCGGACCGTCCTCGCATACGATCCTCTTCCTGCGATAGGCGTCTGAACAGGGGCAATGCGCTGGAAAGATACCTCTGTAGGCGCACCACCAGCACGTCCCAGAGGCCCCGCCGTCTACGGCGGGGCCTCTCGGACTCCCCGGGCGGTCCCGCACCGCCCGACCAGCCCTGACCATCGGCGGGTGGCTGCCGCGACCGGCGTACCGGGCAGCCACCCACCGATGATCACGGGCAGCGGCGGCTCAGCTGGTGAGCATGCCGCCCTCGACCGGCAGCGTCGTCCCGGTCACGTACCCACCGGCGTCGCTGACCAGGAAGACCAGCGCCGCGGCGAGCTCCATCGGGTCTCCTTTGCGCCCGGCCAGCACCCGGGACAGCTGCCCCTCCAGGTAGCCCTCGGGGTACTGGTCGGTCATCTCGGACTCGAAGAAGCCGGGAGCCAGCGCGTTGACCCGGATGCCCTTGCGGGCGGTCCACTGCTGGGCCAGGTCGCGGGTCAGCCCGATCAGGCCGGCCTTGCTCGCCGCATAGGCGGCCTGGGGCAGCCCGGCGGTGGTCAGCCCCAGGACGCTGGAGATGTTGACGATGGAGCTGCCCGGCTGCATCACCCGCGCGCAGGCCTGCGCCATCCAGTAGCAGCCGTTGAGGTTGACGTCGACGACCGAGCGGAACTGCTCGGGCGTCTCGCGGGTGGCCGGCACGGCGGTGCCGACGCCGGCGTTGTTGACCAGGACGTCGACCCGCCCGAACTCCGCCATCGCGGCGTCCACCAGACCCTGGCAGTCCTCGGGCCGGGAGACGTCGGTGCGCACGGTGACCGCCCGCCGCCCGGCCTCCTCCACCGCCGCCCGCGTGCCGGCCAGCCGGTCCTCCCGGCGGGCGCCGAGGGCGACGTCGGCACCGGCCTGCGCCAGCGCACGGGCGAAGACCGCGCCGAGACCGGAGGACGCCCCCGTCACGATCGCCACCCGGTCGTCGAGCCGGAACATGTCGAGGACCGTGCTGTTCGCCACCTGCACTCCTGTCGTCGTCGGGAGGCCGAGCCTGTCGCCCCGGACGCCGGCCCGCCACCCCACGCCGTGCCGCCGCACCGCCCACCGGAGCGTGGGGTAGACCACCCGACACCCGGGTAGGGGCCGGACCCGTGCCGGACCCGGGGGGAGCGACCGTGGCAGAGGACCCGAGCGTGCCGCTGTGGCGGCAGGCCTTCGACGCCGTCGAGCAGCGGGTGACCCCGCACGCCGAGGAGTTCGTCCGCACCGAGACCTTCGCCGTGGGCGCCGCGCTGGCGCGCCGGGCGGTCACCGCGGCCCGGGACACCGCGCGCGGGGCGACGACCCGCTTCTGGCACCTGATCGACCTGCCGGCCGGGACCGACGTCAACCGGCTGCGGGCCCAGGTCGGCGCCCTGGACCGGGAGGTCCGCCGGCTGACCCTGCAGCTGGAGAACGAGCGGCGGGCCGAGCGTCGCCGCAGCAGTGAGGAGAACCGTGCCCCCGATCCCGATGCCGTCCGTCCCGACCCCCCAGACGGTCCTCGACCGCGTCCGGCGCGACGTCGAGCGCAACGCCCTGCGCGCCCGTAACGGCCTGAAGCTGGTCAGCGGCGTCGACCGGCCGAACGTCGGCCAGACGCCCAAGGACGTCGTGTGGCAGCGGGGCCGGACCCAGCTGTGGCACTACCGCAGCGACCGGGTGCGGTACTCCCCACCGCTGCTCGTGGTGTTCAGCCTGGTCAGCCGCAGCTACATCCTGGACCTCACCCCGGGCAACAGCTTCGTCGAGCAGCTGCTGGACGCCGGCTTCGACGTCTACCTGCTGGACTGGGGCGAGCCCGACGAGCGGGACGCGGCCAACACCCTCGAGGACTACGTCGACGACTACGTCCCCGCCGCGGTGCAGCGGGTGCTGGACGTCTCCGGCGCCGACGAGGTCACCCTGTTCGGCTACTGCTTCGGCGGCGACCTCACTCTGCTGTACGCCGCCCACCACCCCGACGCCCCGATCCGCAGCCTGACCGTGCTGGCCACGCCGGTGGACTTCCGGCACATGGGGCCGCTGGCCGACCTGTTCCGAGTGGGCGGGCTGGAGGTGGCCGACGTGCTCGACGCGGACGGCAACGTGCCGCCGCGGGTCGTCGTCCAGGGGTTCCGCGCGCTGACCCCGACCGCGGAGGTGACCCGCTACGTGACGCTGTGGGAACGGCTCTGGAACGACGAGTACGTGGCCGGCTACCAGGCCATGACCGGCTGGGCCGACGACCACGTGCCGTTCCCCGGCGCCGCCGCCGAGGAGACGGTGCGGATGCTGGTCCGCGACAACGGGATGGTCACCGACCGGCTGACGGTGGGCGGTGACCGGGTGCACCTGTCCGACGTCCGGGTGCCGTTCCTGACCGTGCGCGCCGAGCGGGACCACATCGTCCCGGCCGGGGCCACCGCCCCGCTGATCGACCTGGTCGGCTCCCCGGACAAGCACGAGCTGCAGCTGCCGGCCGGGCACATGGGCCTGGTCGTCGGCCGGACGGCGGCCCGCACGACGGTGCCGACGATCATCGACTTCCTGCGCCGGCGCAGCGACCCGCTGAACGGCGCCGCCGAGCGGGAGGCCGCCGGTGGCTGACGTCGTCCCGCTCACCGCCACGCACGGCGACGCGCTGGTCCGCTTCACCGCCGAGCTGCCCGAGGGCGACCGGACCTTCATCCGGGAGGACGTCGCCGACGCCGCCGTCGTCCGCGGCTGGGCGGCCGGTTCCCCCGGGGTGCACCGCTGGGTGGCGGTGGACGGCGGGCGGGTCCTCGGCTACGTCGCGGTCCTGCGGCTGCCGGGCTGGTCGGACCACGTGGGCGAGGTGCGGCTGGTGGTCGCCCCCGCCGGGCGCGGGGCCGGGCTGGGCCAGCAGCTGGCGCGGCACGCGATGGTGCAGGCGCTGGAGGCCGGGCTGACCAAGCTGGTCGTCGAGGTCGTCGCCGACCAGGCCGCGGCGCTGGCCCTGTTCAGCGGGCTGGGGTTCACCGGTGAGGCACTGCTGGTCGACCACATCCGCGACCGCGAGGGGCGGCTGCGCGACCTCATGGTGCTGGCCCACCACGTCGGTGACACCTGGGCCGGGATGCAGGCGGTCGGCCTGACCGACACGCTCGGCACCCCCTGACTCGCGGCGGGTCGTCCACGGACCGTCCCATGGCCGACCACTGAGCGTCATCTCGCGGACACCTCCGCCCGGCACGCTCGGCGGTGAGCGGGCCCGGCCGGGCCCGCCGAGCGTCCGGGGAGGCACCGTGACCGCACCCACCGCCGGCTCCCGTCCCGCGGTGTCCCGTCCCGCTGGGCCCCGACCCGGCTGGTTCCGGGTCGGGGCCACCGTCGCCGCCGGGCGGCTGCGCCCGGCGGTGGGCGGCCGGCGCCGGCGCAGCGTGTGCGGCGCCGCCCGGCTGCTGACCGGCCTGGGCGTGCGCGTCGAGGTCCGCGCCCCCGCGTCGGCCTGGCCGCGCACCGGCACCGGGCTGCTCCTGGTGTCCAACGCCGTCACCGCGCTGGACCCGCTGGCCCTGCTCACCGCCGTCCCCACCGCCGCGGTCGCCGGCGGCCCGGAGCGGCTCGCCGGCGTGCCCGTGCCCGTCGTGCCGGCCGTCTCCGCGCGGGTCGCCACGGCCCTGCGCAGCGGGACGCCGGTCAGCGCCCGCCCGGGGACCGGCCGGCCGGACGGCGCGGGCCTGAGCCGCTTCTCTCCCGCGCTGTTCGCCGCGGCCGTGGAGACCGGCGCCGCGGTGTGCCCGGTGGCCGTGCGCTGGCGAGGTCCGGCGTCCCCGCCGCCGGTGGGCCGCTCGGCGGTCGCGGCGGTGCGCTGGCTGGCCGCCGCGGCCCCCGGCACGGTGGTCGAGGTGCACCTGCTGCCCGCGCTGTCCTCGGCCGGCGCGACGGCGGAGGAGCTGGCCACGACGGCCGAGTACGCGGTCGCCGCCGTCCTGGAGGACACCGGGTCGGTCACGACTCGCCGGTGACCCGCCCGTCCTCGACGGCCAGCCGCCGGGTGGTCTGCACCGCGGCCAGCATCCGCCGGTCGTGGGTGACCAGCAGCAGGGTGCCCCGGTAGCCCGCCAGCGCCTGCTCCAGCTGCTCGATCGCCGGCAGGTCGAGGTGGTTGGTCGGCTCGTCGAGCACCAGCACGTTGACCCCGCGGGCCTGCAGCAGCGCCAGGCCGGCGCGGGTCCGCTCGCCCGGCGAGAGGCTGTCGGCCGGGCGGAGCACGTGCTCGGCGGTCAGCCCGAACTTGGCCAGCAGGGTGCGCACCTCGGCGGTGGGCCGGTCGGGCACCTCCGCGGCGAACGCGTGCAGCAGCGGCTCGGTACCGAGGAAGGCCCCACGGACCTGGTCGATCTCGCCGATGCGCACCGAGGGGCCCAGCCCGCCGCGGCCCTCGTCGAGCGGCACCCGGCCCAGCAGGGCGGCCAGCAGGGTGGACTTTCCGCTGCCGTTGGGGCCGGTGACGACCACGCGATCACCCCAGTCGACCTGCAGGTCCACCGGACCGAGGGTGAACCCGCCACGGCGGACGACCGCGCCGGAGAGGGTGGCGACCACCGCACCGGCCCGCGGTGCGGTGGCGATCTCCATCCGCAGCTCCCACTCCTTGCGCGGCTCCTCCACCACCTCCAGCCGCTCGATCCGCCGTTCGGTCTGCCGGGCCTTGGCCGCCTGCTTCTCCGACGACGCCCGGTCGCGGGCCCGGATGTGCTTGTCGCTCTCCTTGCTCTTGATCGAGTCGCGGACGCCCTTGGCCATCCAGTTGCGCTGCATGCGGGCCCGTGCCTCCAGCCCGGCCCTGGTCCCGGCGTACTCCTCGTACTCCTCGCGCGCGTGCCGGCGGGCCACCTCGCGCTCGGCCAGGTAGGCCTCGTAGCCGCCGTCGACGACCCGCACCAGCTGCTGGGCGAGGTCGAGCTCGACGACGCGGGTGACGGTCCGGGCCAGGAACTCCCGGTCGTGGCTGACCACGACGATGCCGGCGCGGTGGCCGGCGACCAAGCGCTCCAGCTGGTCCAGGCCGGCCAGGTCCAGGTCGTTGGTGGGCTCGTCGAGCAGCAGCACGTCGTAGCGGGACAGCAGCAGCCCGGCCAGCCCCACCCGCGCCGCCTGGCCGCCGGACAGCCCGGCCGTCGGGACGTCGAGCGCGACGCCGGGGGCGACCTCGGCCACCACCTGCTCCGCGCGCTCGTCGAGGTCGGCGCCACCGAGGGCCAGCCAGCGCTCCAGCGCGTCGGCGTAGGCGTCGTCGGCGCCGTCGGTCCCGGCGGTCAGCGCCTCGGTGGCGGCGTCCAGCGCGACCTGCGCGGCGGCGACGCCGGTGCGGCGGGCCAGCGCCTGGCGCACCGTCTCCCCCGGCCGGCGCTCGTGCTCCTGCGGCAGGTACCCCAGCGTCGCCGTCGGCGGGCTGACGGAGACGCTGCCCGACTCGGCGGGCAGCTCCCCGGCCAGCGTGCGCAGCAGGGTGGACTTGCCCGCGCCGTTGACCCCGACCAGCCCGACGACGTCACCGGGGGCGACGACGAGGTCGAGGTCGGAGAACAGGACACGGTCACCGTGGCCGGCGGCCAGGCCGCGGGCGACCAGCGTGGCACTCACGGGGCACCAGGGTGCCAACCCCGCGTGCCCCGGCGCGACCGGTAGAAGGACCCCGTCCCTCTCACCGTTCGCACGCTCACGGCGAGCCTCTGGACGGGGCCGAGGGCGGCGGGTCGTCGGCGTCGTCCAGGACGTCGTCGGCCATCTCGTCGAGCATGCCCTCGAGCGCCAGGTCTGCCGCGCCCGCGGGACGTCGTCCCACCAGCCAGGGCTGCAGCTCGTCGTAGCCGCGCACCGACACCCGGCGCAGCGGGCGCACCCGGTAGCGGGGCAGCCCGCGCAGCCGGCGGGCGAGCTCGCGGTCGACCAGCAGCGTGCCGGGCCGGGCCAGCGCGGTCAGCCGGCTGGCCAGGTTCACCACCGGCGAGTAGACGTCCCCGAGGTGGGTGAGCACCGTCCCGTAGGCGGCGCCGACCCGCAGCGGCGGGCGGTCGCCGGACTGCCAGGTCTCCGGGAGATCCAGCCCGATCTCCACGGCGTCGATCGCCGAGCCGGCGGTGTAGAGGACGCCGTCCCCCGCCGTCTTGACGACCCGCCCGTGGTGACGGGCGATGACCTCACCGGCGGTGCCCTCGAAGTCCTCCACCATCTCGCCGAGCTCGCGGCCGCCCATGCCGCGGCTGTGGCTGGTGTAGCCGACCAGGTCGGCGAAGCCCACGGCCAGCTCGCGCCGGTCGCCCCCGGCACTGGCCAGCAACCGCTCGGCGTTGGCCGCCAGGTGCCGCCGCCACACGTAGTCCTGCAGCGCGCGCAGCAGCGGCAGCAGCCGGCCGGTCGCCGCCACCGCCTGCTCGGGGTCGATCGACGCGTCGTCGCTGGTCGCCCCGTCCCCGGTCGCCCCGTCCCGGGTGAGCGCGTCGGCGAGCAGGTCGGTCTGCCAGTCGGCCAGGCGGGACAGCGACTGGGCCATGGCCCGGATGATCGAGGCCTCGAAGTCCTCGTCGACGAAGCCGGTGTCGATCAGCGACGAGAGCAGGGAGAGCGCCTGCACGTCGGCGTCGGTGAAGACCCGCTCGTCGTCGGCGGCGTCCGCGAAGCCCAGCGCCCGCCACAGCCGCCGGGTGCGCTCGGGCGGCATGCCCGCCAGCTCGCCGACCTGCAGGCGGGTGTAGCGACGTGGGCCGCCCAGCAGCAGGCGCATCAGCGTCTCGCGCTGGTCGTCGGTGTCGGGCACGGCGTCGGGGTCCCGAGGTTGGTCCGGCAGCGTCGTCAGCCCGTGGTGTGCACGACCAGGACGTCGACCGACGAGCGGCGGGTCACGTCGCCGGGCACCGACCCCAGGATCCGGCCCCTGGTGCCGTCGATCCCGCGGTTGCCGACGACGAGCAGGTCGGCGTCGGTCCGGGTGACCACGTCGATGAGGGTCTCGACCGGCGAGCCGACCACGGCGACCTCGTCGACCTCCCCGGCGCCGGCGGCGAGCGCCGCCTCGGCCGCGGCGCGCACGGTCTGCTCCGCCGGCGCGGGGCCCACGACCGGCTGGATCCCCTCGGCGAGCTCGGCCCGGGCGCGGCGGACCTCCCGCTCGTCGCTGCGGGAGGGCAGGTAGGCGCAGACGATGACCAGCCGGGCACCGCAGGCCCCGGCCAGGGCCCCGGCGCGCTGGACGGCGAGCAGCGAGGACTGCGACCCGTCGGTCCCGACGACCACCGTGCGGTAGGCGCTCACGCACCCCTCCTCGCTGGTCGTCCCGCCGCCCGGGCGGCACCGGCCGGCCCAAGCTACCGAAGTGCCCGGTCAGCGGTGTGCCCGGGGTCACGCCGCGACACGCCCGCCGAGCGCTCGCCGGACGGCCCCGGGGGTGCCGTGCGGACCGCCCGGTGCGCTTGGATGGACGCGTCGCACGGCCGACGACGAGGAGAGCGCCATCCACCCCGGCAGCCACCCCGGCAGCAGTCCCGCCCGAGGCCCGGTCCGGGTCGAGGTCCGCGGCCTCACCAAGAGCTTCGGCGCCGTCCGCGCCGTCGACGACCTCGGCTTCAGCGTCGAGCCCGGCTCGATCACCGGCTTCCTGGGCCCCAACGGCGCCGGCAAGACCACGACCCTGCGCATGGCCCTGGGCCTGGAGCGGCCCGACGCGGGGACGGCGACCTTCGGTGGCGTCCCCTACGCCGCGCTCCCGGCACCCGTGCGCACCGTCGGCGCGGTGCTGGAGACCGCCTTCCACCCGGCCCGGTCCGGGCGCAACCACCTGCGGGTCTACTGCCGGGCGGCGGGCCTGCCGCCCGGCCGCGCCGACGAGGTGCTCGCCCAGGTCGGGCTGGCCGACGCCGGCCGGCGCCGCGCGGGCGGGTACTCCCTGGGCATGCGCCAGCGGCTGGCGCTGGCCACCGCGCTGCTCGGCGACCCGGCGGTGCTGGTGCTCGACGAGCCGGCCAACGGGCTGGACCCCGAGGGCATCCAGTGGCTGCGCGGCTTCCTGCGCCACCTCGCGCACGACGAGGGGCGCACCGTGCTGGTCTCCAGCCACCTGCTCGCGGAGATGGAGCAGACCGCCGACCGCGTGGTGATCGTGGGCGCCGGGCGGCTGGTCCGCGAGGGGTCGATCGCCGAGCTGCGCTCCGGCGCCCAGGGCACCGGGCCGGTGCTGGTGCGCAGCCCGGAGGCCGGCCGGCTGGCCGAGGTCCTCCGCGCGGCCGGGTTCTCCGTCGCACCCGACGACGACGGCCGGATCGCCGTGGCCGGCACGACGCCGGCCGCCGTGGGCGCGCAGGCCTTCCGCGCGGGCCTGGAGCTGCACGAGCTGCGCGCGGAGAGCAGCGGTCTGGAGGAGCTGTACTTCCGGCTCACCGCCGGCCAGGAGCAGTACGCCGCGCCCGAGGGGAGCCGACCGTGACCAAGCTGGTCCGTGCCGAGTGGACCAAGCTGTTCACCACCCGCGTCTGGATCGGGCTGCTGCTCGGCGCCTGTGTCCTGGTCGCCGGCTTCACCGCGCTGTTCACCGCCTTCGCCGGCAGCGCCGACGAGGGGGGCGGCCCCGGCGGGGGCGGCCCACCGCTGCCCCCGGTGGGCACCCCGGAGTACGAGCAGCTGGCCCTGGCCACCGGTGCCAACGTCACGGTGCTGTTCCTCATCCTCGGCATCATCGGGACCACCCAGGAGTTCCGGCACCGCACGGCCACGCCGACCTTCCTCACCACGCCCCGGCGCGGGCGGGTGGTCACGGCCAAGCTGCTCGCCTACGCGCTGGCCGCGGTGCCCCTGGCCGTGGTGGTCATCTGCGTCAACGTCGCCGTCGTCCTGCTCTACGCCGGCGCGCGCGGGGACGCCCCGGAGCTGTCCGGGGACAACCTCCGCGTGCTCGCCGGGGTCGGGGCGGCCCTGGTCGTCTACACGGTGATCGGCGTCGGGGTCGGCGCGCTCGTGCGCAACCAGGTCGGCGCCATCGTGGGCGCCCTGGTCTACCTGTTCGTCGTCGAGGCGATCGTGCAGCTGGTCCCGGCCCTGTCCGACGCCTACAAGTGGCTGCCCGGCGGTGCCCTGGAGGCGATGACGGCCACGATCGGACTCACCGACCTGCTCGAGCCCTGGCAGGGCGGCCTGGTGCTGCTGGGCTACGGGATCGCGGCGGCCGTGCTGGGGACGCTGCTCGCCGTCCGCCGCGACGTCGTGTGACAGCGGGCGACGCCCGCCTGACCGGACACCGTCTCCCCGACCCCACGAGGACCCCGATGACCACGCGCATGACCGCCCCCCGGCTGGGCCGGCTGATCGCCGACGGCGACGCCACCGCCGTCCGCACCGCCGTCCGCGACGCCCCGCGGCTGCTGACGGCCACCGTCGAGCGGGACGGCCAGGGCGGCTGGACGCCGCTGCACCTGGCGGTCGCGGAGGGCCGGGCCGAGCTCGTGCGGCTGCTGGTCGAGGCGGGCGCGGACCTCCGCGCGCGCACCGAGCACGGCCGGGACCCGCTGCACACCGCCCTGGAGTGCGCCCCCCACCTCGTCCCGCTGCTGCGCGAGCTGGGCGCGCCGGTGGACGCCGCCAGCGCCGCCTACCTCGACGACTGCGCACGGCTGGACGCCGAGCTGGCCGGCGGGGCGCCGCTGGTCGACCCGGTCACCGGGGTGGACCTGCTGGTGATCGCCGCGACCGGTGGCGCGGCCGGCACCGCGCGGGTGCTGCTGGACCGGGGCGCCGACGCCGACGGCGGCGCGCTGCACGCCGCCGCGGCCGGCACCCGGCTGGAGCTGGTCCGCCTGCTGCTGGCCGCCGGCGCCGACGTCAACCGCCGCGACCCCGACACCGGCCGGTGCCCGCTGCACGCCGCCGTGTCGGCCGGCGCGGACGGGGACGTCCCCGAGGTGGTGGGCGCGCTGCTCGACGCGGGCGCCGACGTCGACGCCACCACCGCCGACGGGGCCAGCGCCCTGGACATCAGCCGGGTGGCCGCGGCCCGCAACCGCCGGGGGGACGCCGGTCGGGCGACCGCGCACGACGCGCTGACCGAACTCCTGGTGACCCGCGGCGCCACGGGGTGAAGGACCACCCTGCCCCCCCACGCCTCGCGAGCTCGGCGCGGGCCCCTGCACGGTGGCCGTTCCGCCCGGGAGCGCCGGCGCGGCCGTCCGACACCCCGTGGGCCGACGGGGGCGGGCGTAGACTCCGTCCCCGGTCCTGAGACGTGCACCGACGACGAAGAAGGCACTCGACCCCGTGTCCAGCGTGAGCTCATCCCGGCCGTCCGCCACCTCCTCCTCCTCCGCGGTGGCCGGCTTCGGCACCAACGAGTGGCTGGTCGAGGAGATGTACCAGCAGTACCTCGCCGATCCCGCCAGCGTGGACCAGGCGTGGCACGACTTCTTCGCCGACTACCGGCCGGGCAGCCCGGTGGCCGCCAGCGACGACCGGGAGACACCGGCCCCCGAGACCGCCGCGCCCGCGCCGGCCGGGGAACCCGCCGACGCGCCGGCCCGCCCCGCCGCCGCGCCGGCCCCGCCGGCCCCGACGCCGGACCGGTCCGACCGGTCGCCGGCACCCGAGCAGGAGCCCACCCGGGACGCCGGTGCCCCCTCGCGGGCCACCCGCGTCGAGGAACGCACCGAGGACACCGTCGTGGGACGGGCCGCCGAGCGCGCCGAGCAGCAGCAGCCGGCCGCCAGGGCGGCCACGCCCGCCGCGAAGCCCGCCGCGAAGCCCGCCGCGAAGCCGGCCGCTGGGCCCGCCGCCGAGAAGGCGGCCACCGCGCGGGAGTCCGCGGACGAGGGTCCGCGGCGCGTGCCGCTGCGCGGCGCGGCGGCCAGCGTCGTGAAGAACATGAACGCCTCGCTGACCGTGCCGACGGCCACCAGCGTGCGCGCCGTACCGGCGAAGCTGCTGGCCGACAACCGCATCGTCGTCAACAACCACCTGGCCCGCTCCCGCGGCGGCAAGGTGTCCTTCACGCACCTGATCGGCTACGCGCTGGTCCGGGCGCTCGACGACTTCCCCAACATGAACGCCTCCTACGCCGAGGTCGACGGCAAGCCGACCCTGGTGCAGCCCGAGCACGTCAACTTCGGCCTGGCCATCGACCTGCCCAAGGCCGACGGCTCCCGCACCCTCGTCGTCGCCTCGATCAAGGCCGCCGAGGAGATGGACTTCGCCCGGTTCTGGGGCGCCTACGAGGACGTCATCCGCCGCGCCCGCGCGGGCAAGCTGACGCTGGAGGACTTCTCCGGCACCACCGTCAGCCTGACCAACCCGGGCACGATCGGCACCAACCACTCGGTGCCGCGGCTGACCGCCGGCCAGGGCGCCATCATCGGCGTGGGCGCCATGGACTACCCGGCGGAGTTCCAGGGGATGAGCCCCGAGGCGCTCACCGACATGGCGGTCAGCAAGATCATCACGCTGACGTCGACCTACGACCACCGGATCATCCAGGGCGCGGAGTCCGGCGACTTCCTGCGCCGCCTGCACTCCCTGCTGCTGGGTGAGGACGGCTTCTACGACGAGGTCTTCCGGTCGCTGCGCATCCCCTACGAGCCGGTGCGCTGGATGCCCGACGTGCGGGTCAGCCGCGAGGGGCAGATCGACAAGGAAGCCCGGGTCATCGAGGTCATCGACTCCTACCGGCGCAACGGCCACCTCATGGCCGACACCGACCCGCTGGAGTTCAAGGTCCGCAGCCACCCCGACCTGGACATCCTCCAGCACGGCCTGACGCTGTGGGACCTCGACCGCAGGTTCCCCGTCGGCGGCTTCGCCGGCGAGAAGGTCATGGCCCTGCGGGACGTGCTCGGGGTGCTGCGCAACTCCTACTGCCGCACCGTCGGCGTGGAGTACATGTACATCACCGACCCCGAAGAGCGGGAGTGGATCCAGCAGCGGGTCGAGCTCAAGGCCGAGCAGCCGGACCGGGAGAAGCAGAAGCACGTGCTGGGCCGGCTGAACGCCGCCGAGGCGTTCGAGACCTTCCTGCAGACGAAGTACGTCGGCCAGAAGCGGTTCAGCCTCGAGGGCGGCGAGTCGGTCATCCCGCTGCTGGACGAGGTCCTCGTCGCCGGCACCGACCACGGCCTGGAGGAGGTCGCGATCGGCATGGCGCACCGCGGGCGGCTCAACGTGCTGGCCAACGTGCTCGGCAAGAGCTACGCCAAGATCTTCGGCGAGTTCGAGGGCAACATCGACCCCGGCACCGTGCAGGGCTCCGGCGACGTCAAGTACCACCTCGGCGCCGAGGGCACGTTCGAGAACCCGCTGCGCCCGGGGGCGACGATCGCCGTGTCGCTGGCCAGCAACCCCTCGCACCTGGAGACGGTCAACCCCGTCCTCGAGGGGATCGTGCGCGCCAAGCAGGACCGGATCGACAAGGGCGAGCAGGGCTTCACCGTCATGCCGGTGCTGCTGCACGGCGACTCCGCCTTCGCCGGGCAGGGCGTCGTCGCCGAGACGCTGAACCTGTCCCAGCTGCGCGGCTACCGCACCGGCGGCACCGTGCACGTGGTCATCAACAACCAGGTCGGCTTCACCACCAGCCCGGCCGCGGCCCGCTCGAGCCTGTACTCCACCGACGTCGCGCGGATGATCGGCGCCCCGGTCTTCCACGTCAACGGCGACGACCCGGAGGCCTGCGTGCGGATGGCGCGGCTGGCGGTGGACTACCGGCAGGCGTTCAAGAAGGACGTCGTCATCGACCTGGTCTGCTACCGCCGGCGCGGGCACAACGAGGGCGACGACCCGTCGATGACCCAGCCGCTGATGTACGACATCATCGACCGCAAGCGCTCGGTCCGGAAGCTGTACACCGAGTCGCTCATCGGCCGCGGCGACATCACGCTGCAGGAGGCCGAGGAGGCGCTGCGCGACTACCGGGACCAGCTGGAGCGCGCGTTCTCCGAGACCCACGACTCGACCGACACGCCCAAGGCCCAGCCGCTCATGGACCAGCCGGCCGCGCAGGAGACGCAGGTGGCCACCGCCATCAGCCCCGAGGTCATGAAGGCCATCGGTGACGCGCACGTCTCCCTGCCGCCGTCGTTCACCGTGCACCCGAAGCTGCAGCGGATGCTCGAGCGGCGCGCGGCGATGGTCAGCGAGGGCGGCATCGACTGGGCCATGGGCGAGCTGCTGGCCTTCGGGTCGCTGCTCGTGCAGGGCGTCCCGGTGCGGCTGGCCGGCCAGGACTCCCGCCGCGGCACCTTCGTGCAGCGGCACTCGGTGCTCATCGACCGGGAGACCGCGGCGGAGCACACGCCGCTGGCCAACCTGTCCGAGGACCAGGCGAAGTTCTTCGTCTACGACTCGCTGCTCTCCGAGTACGCGGCCCTGGGCTTCGAGTACGGCTACTCGGTGGCCGACCCGGGGGCGCTCGTGCTGTGGGAGGCGCAGTTCGGCGACTTCGTCGACGGCGCCCAGATGGTCATCGACGAGTTCATCAGCTCCGGTGAGGCCAAGTGGGGTCAGCGCTCCGGCGTCGTGCTGCTGCTGCCGCACGGCCTCGAGGGCCAGGGCCCCGACCACTCCAGCGGCCGGATCGAGCGGTTCCTGCAGCTGTCGGCGGAGAACAACATGACCGTCGCCAACTGCTCGACGCCGGGCAACTACTTCCACCTGCTGCGCCGCCAGGCGCTGTCGGACGTGCACCGGCCGCTGGTCGTGTTCACCCCGAAGTCGCTGCTGCGGGCCAAGGCCGCGGTCAGCCCGGTGTCGGACTTCACCGACGAGTCCTTCCGGCCGGTGCTGCCCGACCCGGGCGTGGGCGGCGAGCCGCTGGACGAGGGTGCGGTGCGCCGGGTGCTGCTGTGCAGCGGCAAGGTCGCCTACGACCTGGTCGCCGCGCGCGAGGCCACCGGCACCGCCGACACCGCGGTCGTCCGCGTCGAGCAGCTCTACCCGCTGCCCGCCGAGGAGGTCGTGCGGCAGCTGGAGCGCTACCCGTCGGCCGACGACGTCGTCTGGGTGCAGGAGGAGCCGGCCAACATGGGCGCCTGGCAGTTCATGGCCGTCAACCTGCCCGAGCACCTGCCGGCCGGACGCCGGCTGCGCCCGGTCACCCGCCGCGCCTCCGCCAGCCCCGCCGTGGGCTCGGCGAAGGTGCACGAGGCCGAGCAGAAGCAGCTGGTCGCGCAGGCCCTCGCCGACTGACGCACGTGTACTCCACCGATCGGGGCCTGGAGGAGCTGGCCGACCGGCGGGGCGAGGAGCAGGTGACCCTCGCCTGGCTGGCCGGCCAGCTGCAGGCCTTCGTCGACCAGCACCCCGACTTCGAGGTGCCGGTCGAGCGGCTGGCCACCTGGCTGGCCCGCGGCGGCACCGACGACGACGAGGACTGACGAAGGACCCCCTCGCCCCCAGCGCCTCGCACGCTCGGGGCCGGATCCTGCGAGGGGGCCGCGAGATCGGCGATCTCGCACGCGTGCGCAGGTCCAGGCGTGCGAGATCGCCGATCTCGCCCTCCAGGGGCGCGCCTCCCGGGGGACGGCGGCCCGCACCGGCACGCTCGGTCGGTGCTCGGTCACTCGCACGCGCTGTCGGGGCTCGCCGCCGGTGCCGCCACGCTGCCCTGGGCCCCGGTCGGCGGCACCGTCGGGCAGGTCGCCTGGATCGCCGCCGTCGGCGGGATGGCCATGCTGCCCGACCTGGACCACAGCGGGTCCACCGTCTCGGACATGTGGGGCCCGCTCACCGACGTCCCCTCCGGTGCGATCGGCCGGCTGGCCCGGGGGCACCGCTGGGGTACCCACGACGCCGTCCTCGCGCCCCTCGTCTTCGGTGCGCTGGCCCTGGCCGCGGCCGACGCCTACTGGTCCAGCCTGCTGCTGCTGAGCCTGGCGATCGGGCTGGCGCTGCGCGCGCTGCACTTCGTCATCCCCGGACGCGCAGAGAACACCGTCGTGGGCAACCTGGTGCTCTCCTGGTGCGGGGCGTGGCTGCTGCTGGAGCACACCGCCCAGCCCGGGTGGCTGCCGTGGGCGGTGGCGCTGGGGGTGCTCACCCACATCGGCGGCGACGCGATCACCACGCAGGGCGTACCGGTGCCCCTGCTGTGGGTGGTCCGGCGCGCCCGCGTGGCGCTGACGCCGATGCGCACCGGGACGGCGCTGGAGACCGGTGTCCTGGTGCCGGCCTTCGTGCTGGCCACGCTGTGGTGCGTCTACCTCAACACCGACGTCCGCGGGGCGGTCGACCCGCTGCTGCAGGCCCTGCCCGGCCTCAGCGGGTGACGCCCTGCTCGCGGGCCCGGTCGGCGACGGCGGCCGCGACGGCCTCGGCGACCCGCCGGTCCAGCGGGCTGGGCACCACGTAGTCGGCGCGCACCTCCTCGCCCACGACGTCGGCGATGGCGGTCGCCGCGGCCAGCTTCATCTCCTCGGTGATGCCGGTGGCGCCGGCGTCGATGGCGCCGCGGAAGACGCCGGGGAAGGCGAGCACGTTGTTGATCTGGTTGGGCTCGTTGCTGCGCCCGGTGGCCACCACCGCGGCGTACCGGGCCGCCATCTCCGGGTCGACCTCGGGGATCGGGTTGGCCAGCGAGAACACGATGCAGTCCCGCGCCATCGAGGCGATCGCCGACTCGGGCACCGAGCCGCCGGACAACCCCAGGTAGACGTCGGCGCCCTCCAGCGCCCCGACCATCGTGCCGGCGTAGCCGGAGCCGTTGGTGTTCTCGGCGAGCCAGCGCTTGACCGGGGTGAGGTCCTCCCGGCCGGTGTGCAGCACGCCCCGGGAGTCGGCCACGGCGAGCTCCCCCACGCCGGCCCCCAGCAGGATCTTGGTGCAGGCGACCCCGGCCGCACCGGCGCCGGAGACGACGACCCGCAGGTCGGCCAGCTCGCGACCCACGACCCGGGCGGCGTTGCGCAGCGCGGCCAGCACGACGATCGCCGTCCCGTGCTGGTCGTCGTGCATGACCGGGATGTCCAGCCGCTCGCGCAGCCGGTCCTCGATCTCGAAGCAGCGGGGGGCGCTGATGTCCTCGAGGTTGATGCCGCCGAAGGACGGCGCGATCGCCACGACCGTCTCCACGATGGCGTCCACGTCGGTCGTCGACAGCACCACCGGCACCGACGACAGACCGGCGAACTCGCTGAACAGGCAGGCCTTGCCCTCCATCACCGGCAGCGCGGCGGCGGGTCCGATGTCACCGAGCCCCAGCACGGCGGTGCCGTCGGAGACCACCGCGACCACGCGCGGGGCCCAGGTGAACCGGTCGGCGAGGGCGGGCTCCGCGGCGATCGCGCTGGACACCCGGGCGACCCCCGGGGTGTAGGTCAGCGCCAGGTCGGCCACCGACTCGATGCCGCGGGTGGGGCGGACGACCAGCTTGCCGCCCTCGTGCACCGCGAACGCCGGGTCGTCGGCGAACCGGTCGGCCGTCCCGTCCAGCTGCTGGGTGCTCATGGGCCCGGGAGCGTAACCGAATCGTGACCCGGGCACGTCCTCGGTCCGGCCGGGGACGGGCTGGCTACCGTCCAGGGGTGCAGACCCGCCCGCTCGCCGTCGGCGACGCCCACGTCCTCGACCTCGTGCCCCACGGCGACGCCCGCGGCCGGTTCACCGAGTGGTACCGCGCCGACGCACTCGCGCAGGCCGTCGGCCACGCCCTGCCGCTGGCCCAGGCCAACCACAGCGTGTCCGCGCGCGGGGTGCTGCGCGGGGTGCACTTCGCGCTGGTGCCGCCGGGGCAGGCCAAGTACGTGTACTGCCCGGCCGGGCGGGTGCTCGACGTCGTCGTCGACGTCCGGGTCGGCTCCCCCACCTTCGGCGCGCACGACGCCGTCGTCCTGGACAGCGAACAGCCGCGGGCGGTCTACCTCGCGGAGGGTCTCGGGCACGCGTTCCTGTCGCTGGCCGACGGCAGCTCGGTCACCTACCTGGTGTCCAGCGGCTACGACCCGGCCCGGGAGTTCGGTGTCTCGCCGGTGGACCCGGCCCTGGGCCTGCCGTGGCCCGCCGACGTGCAGTTCGAGCTGTCGGCCAAGGACCGCCAGGCACCCACGCTGGCCGAGGCCCGGGACCAGGGCCTGCTGCCGACGTACGAGGAGTGCCGGGCCCGCTACGCGGAACTGCGCGCGTCGGCTCAGCGCTGAGGACCGGGCAGCCGGCCCGGCCGCGGCCACAGCCGGGCGACCACCCGCCCGACGACGACGGCCGGGCCGTACGCGCGGCTGTCGTCGGTGACGAACGCGTTGTCACCCTCCACCCAGTGCCCGCCCCGGACCGCCCGGCGCACCCGCTTGACGACCAGCAGCCCCGGCCGGGACGGGAACCGGGCCAGCACGACGTCACCGTCGACGACCGGGCGTCCCGCGCCGGCACGGCGGACCAGCAGCCGGTCGCCGGAGCGCACCGTGGGGGACATCGAGGGACCGCGCACGCGGGCCAGCACCCACGGCGTGACCAGCGGCGGGACCGCTCCCGGGCCCCCCGGCTCGGCCGTGTCCCCGCTGCTCACCGGGAGTAGGGTCGCAGACGACCGACCATCCCAGAACCGGAGGCTCAGCTCATGCGTCTGCGCATGTTCTCCGCCGTGGAGGCCACCGCTCACTGCGACCTCCCCTGTGGCGTGTACGACCCGGCCCAGGCCCGCATCGAAGCGGAGTCCGTCAAGGCGCTCCAGGAGAAGTACCAGGCCAACGACGACCCGGCCTTCCGCACCCGCGCGATCCTGATCAAGGAGCAGCGGGCGGACCTGGTCAAGCACCACCTGTGGGTGCTGTGGACCGACTACTTCAAGCCGCCGCACTTCGAGAAGTACCCGCAGCTGCACGAGCTGTTCAACAAGGCGACCAAGCAGGCCGGCGCCGCGGGCGCCAAGGGCAGCATGGACCCCGCCGAGGGCCAGAAGCTCCTCGACCACATCGCGGAGATCGACAAGATCTTCTGGGAGACCAAGGCCGCGGCATAGCGCACGACGCAGCACCGCGACGACGGCCGGCGAGCACGTGCTCGCCGGCCGTCGCCGTCCCCGGCCCGCCGCCGGACCCGTCGGTGGTGACGACTCCTCCCCGGTACCGTCTGACCTCGATGCGTATCGACCCGGCCGGGTGGCCGTTCGTCACCGGGCCCCTGGCACCCGCCGCGGTCCTGGCCGCCGCCGGGTGGGCCGCCGGCCGGCGCGGGCTGCGGCTCGCCGCCTGGCCCTTCGCACTCCTGTCGGCCTACATGGCGCTGTTCTTCCGCGACCCGGACCGCCGCTGCGACGTCGAGCCGGCGGCCCCGGACGACGTCCTCGCCCCCGCGGACGGCCTGGTGACGGTCGCCGGAGCAGCCCAGGAGGGCGTCGCCCCCGAACCGGTCCCCGAGGGCGGCTGGCAGCAGGTCAGCGTGTTCCTGTCCGTCGTCGACGTGCACGTCAACCGCTCCCCGTACCGCGGTGAGGTCGTGCAGAGCTCCTACCGCCCGGGCAGCTTCCTGGCCGCCTACCGCAGGGAGTCCGCGCACCGCAACGAGCGCAGCGAGCTGTGGCTGCGCGACGGCGGGCGCACCGTGGTGTTCCGGCAGCTGGTCGGCGTGCTCGCCCGGCGCATCGTCACCCGCACCGGCGTGGGCCGGCACCTGGCCACCGGCGAGCGGATGGGCCTGATGAAGTTCGGCTCCCGGATGGACGTCTTCCTCCCCCGGGAGTGCACCGTGCTCGTGCGGGTCGGCCAGCGGGTGCGCGGCGGTGAGACCGTCATCGCCCGCTGGTCCGACCGCGGGTGAGGGGGACGACGGTGCCCAGTTCGGCGTCCGGAGCGCGCGTCCCGCAGACCCGGCGGACGGCCACCGTCGAGTTCGTGCGGGGCTCGGTGCGGGGCTCCCGGCGGCGCGCGCGGGCCACCCTGCCCAGCCTGTTCACGCTGGCCAACATGATGTGCGGCTTCGTGGCGATCCTGGTCTCCATCCGGGGCCAGTACACGCTGGCCGCCGTCCTGATCGGGTTCTCCGTCGTCTTCGACATCGCCGACGGCGCCGTCGCCCGCCTGGTCGGCGCGGTGACCCCGTTCGGCCTGCAGTTCGACTCCCTGGCCGACCTGGTCTCCTTCGGCCTGGCCCCGGCGCTGCTGGCCTTCACGCTGTTCTCCGAGGGCCGTGACGCCTGGGACCCGCTGGGCTGGGTGGTCTGCGGCCTGTGGGTGGCCTGCGCCGCCATCCGCCTGGCCCGCTTCAACACCACCATCGACCCGACCGCGGACAAGCGGTACTTCACCGGCCTGCCCAGCCCCGGCGCCGCCGGCGTCGTGCTGGCCTCGGTGTCCGCGTTCGGGAGTCAGATGCAGGGCCGCGACCGGTTGTGGGTGCTGCTGATCGTCGCGGTGCCCGCGGTGCTCATGGTCAGCACCATCCGGTTCCGCTCCTTCCGGTCACTGGTCAGCCCGAGGAGCGGGCGACCCTACGGCCTGGTCGCCGCCGCACTCGCCCTCGTCGCCGGGCTCGCCACCGTCCCCGTCGTCACCGGCTGCGTGCTGGCCTACGGCTACCTGCTGGCACCGGTGCTCGTGCCGGTCCTCTCCCCGCTCGGCCGCCTGGTGCCGGCCCGGCTCAAGGAGCTGCTCACGTGAGCGAGCGTGCGAGCTCCCGCGCGGGACAGGGCACCGTGCGGCCGGTGCGCCCGGACGACGTCCCCGCCGTCGTGGCCCTGGTGCGCGAGCTGGCCGAGTACGAGCGGGCACCCGACGAGGCGCGGATGACCGAGGCGCAGCTGGCCGGGGCCCTCTTCGGAGAGGCACCGGCGGTGTTCGGCCACGTCGCCGTGGTCGAGGGCGAGGTTGTCGGCACGGCGCTGTGGTTCCGCACCTTCTCCACCTGGCGCGGCACCCACGGCATCCACCTCGAGGACCTCTACGTGCAGCCGGCCCACCGCGGCCGCGGGCTGGGCCGCGAGCTGCTGCGCACGCTGGCCGACCTGTGCGTGCAGCGCGGGTACTCCCGGCTGGAGTGGTCGGTGCTGGACTGGAACACCCCGTCGATCGAGTTCTACCGGGCCGCCGGAGCGGTGCCGATGGACGGGTGGTCGGTCTTCCGGCTCACCGACGACGCCCTCGAGCACTTCGCCGCCGCGGTGCGCGGAGGCCCCGCGGCAGGTGGGTGGGCAGCCGGAGGCCGCGCGCCCTCCTAGGGTGACGCCGGGTGCTGGACGGCCGGCCGGGTCGCCGCGGAGGTGGAGGACGCGATGACGAACGAGCGCAAGCCCGCGGAGTGCTGGCTGACCGACATGGACGGCGTCCTGGTGCACGAGGGGCAGGCGCTGCCGGGCGCCGCGGACTTCCTGCAGCGCCTGACCGAGGCCGGCCGGCGGTTCCTCGTCCTCACCAACAACTCGATCTTCACGCCGCGGGACCTGTCCGCGCGGCTGGCCCGCTCCGGCCTGCAGGTGCCCGAGGCCTCGATCTGGACCTCCGCGCTGGCCACCGCGGACTTCCTGGCCACCCAGCTGCCCGGCGGCTCGGCGTTCGTCGTCGGCGAGGCGGGGCTGACCACCGCGCTGCACGAGGCCGGCTACACGCTCACCGACACCAACCCGGACTACGTCGTCCTCGGGGAGACCCGCACCTACTCCTTCGAGGCGATCACCCGGGCGGTCCGGCTGATCGGCGCGGGGGCACGGTTCATCGCCACCAACCCCGACGTCACCGGCCCCTCCCCCGAGGGCCCGCTGCCGGCCACCGGGTCGGTCGCGGCGATGATCACCCGCGCCACGGGCGCCGAGCCCTACTTCGTCGGCAAGCCCAACCCGATGATGTTCCGCAGCGCGATGCGCCGCATCGAGGCGCACTCGGAGACCACCGTCATGATCGGCGACCGGATGGACACCGACGTGGTCGCCGGCATCGAGGCCGGCCTGGACACCATCCTGGTGCTCACCGGCTCCACCCGGGCCGCCGACGTCGCCCGCTTCCCGTTCCGGCCGGGGCGGGTGCTGGACTCCATCGCCGACGTCGTGGACCTGGTGTGACCGCCGGGGGGCACCGACCGGACGTGACCGTGCGGCCGGCGGCCGTCGACGACCTGCCCCGCCTGGTGGAGCTGATCGACCTCGGCGCCACCCGCGCGGGCAAGGAGGACCGCAGCGACCAGGCCGGCTACCGGCGGGCGCTCGCCGAGATCGACGCCGCCCCGCACGACGAGGTGCTGGTGGCCGTCGTCGGCGGGGAGGTCGTCGGCGTCTGCCAGGTCTTCGCCGTCCGGCACCTGCAGGAGCGGGGCGGCCTGTGCGCGGAGGTGGAGTCGGTGCACGTGCACCCCGACGTCCGCGGGGGCGGGGTCGGCTCGGTGCTGCTCGACGCGGCCGTCGCGCAGGCCCGGGCGTGGGGGTGCTACCGCGTGCAGCTGACCAGCGACAAGACCCGCGGGGACGCGCACCGCTTCTACGCCCGGCACGGGTTCACCGCGACCCACGAGGGGTTCAAGCTGCGGCTGTGAGGCCCCGGTCAGCGCTCGAGGAAGGCCAGCCGGGCCTCCGGGGTGGCCAGCAGGTACAGCTCGGTGGCCACCAGCACCAGGAGCGGGACGCCGACCCACTCACCGCCCCACTCGGTGGCCGAGTACCAGCCGAACAGGCCCAGCAGCAGCTGCAGGAAGACCACCGGGCCGCGGGACCACGGCGAGAGCCGCCACAGACCCACCGCGGCGGCCCCCAGCAGGGCGGCGAAGAAGCCCACGTAGACGACCTCGGCCAGGGCCCGGGAGACGCTGTCGGGCGCGGAGGTCACCGTGAGCACGAGCAGCCACAGCGCGACCGCGGCCAGCGCGGCCGCCTCGAGGCCGGCCACCAGCGCGGCCCGGCGGACGGCGGGGGGCGCCTCCGGGCGTGCCCGCTGCGGGCGCGGCGCGGCCGGCTCGGCGGCGCCCCCGAGCAGCCGCTCGGCCCGGCGGCGGTCCCGCGGCGGCCTGGCTCCGGACTGCTCGGTCACGGTCGGAGGGTACGCGCCGGGACCGGGCGGGCCGCCGTCCCGAGACGCTGCGCCCGCGGGCCCGGCGGCCGGCTGCCCGGCCCGCTTCCGCCGGGGCCGGGACGGGCGTCCCCGCTGGCTAGCCTGACGGGCATGCGCGCGCTCGTGGTGGCCAACCCGGTGGCGACCACGACCAGCCGCGGGGTGCGCGACCGCGTGCTCGCCGCCCTCGCCGGCTCGCTCGACGTCCAGCTCGCCGAGACCACGCACCGCGGCCACGGCGCCGAGCTGGCCCGCAAGGCCGGCGTGGACGGCGTCGACGTCGTGGTCACCCTCGGCGGTGACGGCACGGTCAACGAGGTGGTCAACGGGTTGCTGCACGACGGGCCCGGCCAGGACGTGCCGCCGCTGGCCGTCGTCCCGGGTGGGTCGACCAACGTGTTCGCCCGGGCCCTGGGCCGCTCCCGGGACCCGGTCGCCGCGGCCACCGAGGTGGTGGAGTCCGTGCGCGCCGGGCGGGTCCGGCGGATCTCCCTGGCGACGGCCAGCGCCCGCGGCGTCAGCGCGGCACCGGCCCGGCTGCCGGACCCGGTGGCGGCCCGCGCGGCCGCCGACGCGGGGGCCGCGGCCTCCCCGGGGTGGGCCGAGCCGCGCTGGTTCGTCTTCTCGGCGGGCCTCGGCTTCGACGCCGACGTGATCGGCCGGGTGGAGGCCCACCGCGCCCGCGGGCGCCGCTCGACCGGGCTGCTGTACGTCCAGGAGGCGACCGGCGCGTTCGTGTTCGGCCGGGAGCGCCGCGACCCGGCGATGACGGCGCAGCTGCCCGGCCGACCGGCCGTCGACGGGTTATTCCTCTGCCTGGTCTCCAACGTCTCGCCGTGGACCTACCTGGGTGCCCGCGCGGTCAACCCGACGCCGGACGCCTCCTTCGACTCCGGCCTGGACGTCTTCGCGCTGGGGCGCACCGGTGTCCTGCGGATGCTGCGCCACGTGCGGGAGGCGTTCGGCCCGCGCCCGGACGTCCGGGGGGACGGCGTGCACCGCTGGCACGACCTGACCGAGCTGACGCTCACTGCGCGCCGGCCGCAGGGCTGGCAGCTGGACGGGGACCACCTCGGGACGGCGACCGGGCTGCGGGTGCGCAGCGTGCCCGACGCGCTCGCCGTCTTCGTCTGACGCCGACGCGAGCATCGCAGCGAGCGAGGAGCGGACCGGCGGCGGAAGACGACCTGAGGGCACCGTCGTCTGACGCCGACGGGCCGGTGGACCGGGCGGTTCCGCTACCGGCCCGGGACCTGCGGCTTCGCACGCGGTGGACGGGTCTGTCAACGCAGCGCGCGGGGTGACCGACGGGTCGAGTGGCAGCCCTACCACGCCCATGGTGAGCTTGCTCACGAGGGGTCGACCGATCCCGGCGTTCAGCTTGACAGTCCCCCTCGCCGTGAAAACATCGCGGGAGAAAGCAACCTGTCGGTAACACGTGCATGAAGTCGCCGTGCCAGGGCGCCGGCCACCCCGGTGCCGGCCCGCGGATCGGCCCACGGCCGACGACGGCTGCACCAGACCGTAGACGACATCGAGGAGAACACGGCCATGGACTGGCGCCACCGCGCCCTGTGCCGCGACGAGGACCCGGAGCTGTTCTTCCCCATCGGGACGACCGGCCCCGCCCTCGTGCAGATCGAGCAGGCCAAGGCCGTGTGCCGGCGCTGCCCCGTCGTCGAGTCGTGCCTGGACTGGGCACTGCGCGCGGGGCAGGACTCCGGTGTCTGGGGCGGACTGTCCGAGGACGAGCGGCGCGCCCTCAAGCGCCGCCAGGCCCGCACGCGGGTCCGCACCGCCTGAGCACACCGCACCGCCGGCACCGGGCTCGATCCCGGCCGCCGCATCGCACCGCCGACGAGGCCGGCCCGGGATCCCCGGGCCGGCCTCGTGGCGTGTCGGGGGGTGTCAGCGCCGGAGCCGGCCGGCACCGGGGAGGGACAGCACCACCTCGGTGCCCCCGGCGTCGGCCGGCACCGACGGCGGGCTGGTCATCGTCAGGCTGCCGCCCAGCTCGGTGGTGACGAGGGTGCGCACGATCTGCAGTCCCAGCCCCTCGCTGGCCGACGGGTCGAAGTCGGCGGGCAGGCCCCGCCCGTCGTCGACGACGCGGACGACGAGGTCCTCGCCGTCCCGCTCGGCCACCAGGTCGATGCAGCCCGGGCTGCCGTCGGGGAACGCGTGCTCGGCGGCGTTGTGCAGCAGCTCGGTGACCGCCAGCACCAGCGGGGTCGCGACCTCGGCCGGCAGCTCGCCGAAGCCGCCGGTCCGCCGGGTCCGCGCCGCCGGGCCGACCGAGGTGAGGTCGCCCAGCATCGGCAGGACCCGGTCGAGCACGTCGTCGACGTCGACCACGTCCTCGCGGCTGCCGGCCAGGGTCTCGTGCACGACGGCGATCGAGGCGACCCGGCGCACCGACTCCTCCAGCGCCTCGCGGGCCGCCGGCTCGGTCATCCGCCGCGCCTGCAACCGCAGCAGCGCGGCCACGGTCTGCAGGTTGTTCTTCACCCGGTGATGGATCTCCCGGATGGTCGCGTCCTTGGTCAGCAGCGCGCGGTCCCGCCGGCGGACGTCGGTCACGTCGCGCACCAGCACCAGCGCGCCGGTCTCGGCCCCGGGCGCCCGCAGCGGCAGCGCGCGCAGCAGCAGGGTCGCCGCGACGCACTCGACGTCCATCGGGTCGGGGAACCGCCCGTCCACCGCGGCGCGGATGCCGGCCGCCACGGCCTCCCCCGCCACCCGGTCGGCCGCGGCGTCCCGGGTGAGGAGGCCCAGGTCCGCCCCGACGACGTCGCCGGTGACGCCGAGCCGGCGGTAGGCCGACAGCGCGTTGGGGCTGGCGTAGACCGCGCGCCCGGCGGCGTCCAGCCGCACCAGGCCGTCGCCCACCCGCGGGCTGAGCTCGCCGTCCAGCGGCTTGCGCGGCGGGAACGTGCCGGCCGAGACCATCAGGCACAGGTCGGCGGCGATGTCGAGGTAGGTGAGCTCCAGGGTGGACGGCGACCGGGTGACGGCCAGGTTGGTGTCCCGCGCCAGGACCGCGACGACGACGCCGTCGTGCCGCACCGGCACCACCTCCCGCCGCCGCGGGGTGCTGCCCGACCAGTCCGGCTCGCCCTCCGTCACCGGACGGCCCTCGCGGTGCGCGACCCCGAGGGGCTCGGCGTCCGGCCCCTCCACCTCCGAGCCGACCAGGTCGTCGGGCTGGCTGGTCGGCGCGGTCAGCGGGCGCACCTGGGCCACGCACCACCACGCGCCGGTGCGCAGCGGCACCCACAGGGTCAGGTCGGCGAACGAGAGGTCGGCCAGCAGCTGCCAGTCGGCCACCAGCCGGCGGGCGTGGTCGACCTGGTCCGGGGCAGAGGCCGACCCCCGGGTGAGGCGTTCGGAGAGGCTGTTCATCTTGACCTGAGGGTATGCAGGGCCCCGCGCCGGGCCCGGTGAGGTGCTGGAACGGCCGCCCTGCAGGGCCCCGCGGCGAGCTTGCGAGGCGTGGGGGGCAGGGTGGTCCTCCATCTAGGCTCGCGGTCGTGTCCTCGTCGCCCGTCGCGCCGGCCGTGACCGTCGGACCCGCCCGTCCCGACGACTTCCCGCGGATCGCGCAGCTCACCTCCGACGTCTACCTGGGCGGCGGGCTGGCCTCCCCCGAGTACGGGGAGCAGCTGCGCGACGTGGCGGGGCGCGCCGACCGCGCCGAGCTGCTCGTGGCCCGGGACGGCGGCGGGCGCGTGGTGGGCAGCGTGGCGCTGGTGCTGACCGGCGACTTCGGCGAGGTCACCGAGTCCGACGAGGAGGCGGCGTTCCGGATGCTCGTCGTGGACCCCGCCGTGCAGGGCCGCGGGCTCGGCGCGCTGCTGGTGGGGACCTGCCTGCAGCGCGCCCGGGCGGCCGGCAAGCGGCGGGTGGTGCTCTCGACCGACCGGCGCATGCGGACCGCGCAGCGGCTCTACGAGCGGATGGGCTTCACCCGGCTGCCGGAGCGCGACTGGTCACCGCGGCCGGGCATCGACCTGCTGGTCTACGCCCTCGACCTCCCGGCCGGCCGCGCCCCGAGTCGGTGAGGGCCGGGCCCTCACCAGGAGACGGTGGCGATGAGGTCGCCCTCCTGCAAGACCTCGCCCTCCACGACGTGCAGCTCGCGGACGGTGCCGGCCCGCTCGGTGAGGACGGGGATCTCCATCTTCATCGACTCGAGGACCACCAGGGTGTCGCCGGCGTCCACCTCGATGCCCGGCTGCACCAGCACCTTCCACACGCTCGACACCATCTCGGCGTGGATCTCCTCGACCGCCACCGGCCCCTCCCCTGCGCGTCCGGACGTCCATCCTGGCACGGCCGGCCCGCTGCTCAGACCGCTGCGGGGCTGCCCGACGCCAGCCGGTCGAGGACCGCGCACACCTCCGGGCCGTCGTGCGGCACGCCGACCTCCGGCACCGCGCCGAGCACCTCGCTCGCGGCCCTGGCGGCCGTGGCGGTGTCGGGTGCCCCGGCGCTGACCGTCGCCAGCAGGGCGTCGTACCAGCGGTCCAGCCGGTCGCCCGGGTCGTAGCCGCTGACTGCCACGACCTCGGCGCCGGGTGCCCCGGTGGTGTGCCGGCCGGACCGGGGCAGCCGACCGGTGACCCGGCCACCCTGCCCGGGCGGCAGCGAGGAGCGCAGCTGGACGGTCACCGCCCGCCGCGGCGGGGCACCCGTCCCGGCGTCGACGGCCCGGGTGCCCGAGGCGCTGCGCAGCGCCAGCTCGACGGCGTCCACGCCGTGTGCCCGCTCCAGGACCGTCATGTCGAGGGAGAAGCCGGCTGCCACCTCGGCGAGCCCGCCGTCCGGCGCGATGCCGACGGTGACCAGGCCGCGCCAGCCCACCTCGGGCAGCCGTCCGGCCGCCGACAGCAGCTCGAAGGGCTCCTCGGGGGTCCAGGAGACCCGCGCGATGCCCGCGGCGCGGTCGCGGGACACCGGCGTGGTGCAGCGCAGTCCCCCGTCGGTGACCAGGGCGAGGAAGCCACGCTCGCTGGCCGGCTCCACGCCGTCACCACCGAGGCGCTCCAGCACCGCCGCGGACGGGCCGACCCAGCCGAGGCCGGCGGCGACCACCGCACCCGCGAGCCGGGCGTTGCCGGCCAGCGCCGGCGGGACCGGGAGGACCGCCTGCACGCCGCTGCGGCGCGCCGCCTCCACGATCCGGTCCACCGCGAGGTAGGACTCCGCGGCGGGCGCGGGGCCCAGCAGGATCGCGTCGTCGGCCAGCCGGACGTGCCGCGCGGCCCGGTCGGCCTCGGAGTGGACGGCGACCGTCTTCACGTCCAGGCGGGAGCAGGCCGCCACCACCGCACACGCCGCCGGTCCCCTTCCGGCCACGAGCACGCTCTCGATCCCGACGGGTGCCACGTCCCGAACCGCCTTCCTGCGACCCAGCGTCGTCCTCCCCAGCCTGGCCCGCCGCCCGGGCGGACCGCCACAGGGGGGCGGTGCCAACCGGGCCCGTGAGAGGCTGGGAACACAGCCTGACGGGTCCACCCGGTGTGCGCGTCCACGACGTGGCCGGGGTCACCCGGAGGTGTCCCGGGCCCGCAGCGGGCTCCCGGCAGCGGCGAGGAGAGGAGGGCAGCGATGTCGAAGCGTGGACGCAAGCGGCGCTCCCGCAAGGGGAACAAGGCCAACCACGGCAAGCGCCCCAACGCCTAGGGGCGTTGCCCTGCCCCGGCAGGGAGCGCGAGAGGCCCGGGACCCGATCGGGTCCCGGGCCTCTCGCGTCCTGCGGCGGGCTCAGCCGGTGGGGCGCTCGCGGGTGCGCTCCACGCTGATCCGCTCCACGCTGACCTGGGTGCCGTGCTCCTCGAAGGAGACGGTGGTCAGCTGCAGCTTGATCCGGTCCCGCAGGCCCGGCGGCGGGCTGTCGCCCCCGCACCGGCGGCGCACCAGGGCCTTGAACTCCTGCTCGATGCCGAACTGGCGCAGGCAGGGCGAGCACTCCTCGAGGTGCTCGGCGATGACCTGGCGGCGGGACGGCTCGGTCTCGTGGTCGAGGAACTCGAACACGTGGGAGAGCACGTCGTCGCAGGAGTGCACCTCGATCGGGTCACCGTCGTCCGGACGGTGGTCGCTGGTCACGGACGACTCGCCTCCTCCCCGGCACCGGCCCGGACGAAGCCCCGCTCGCGGGCGTAGTCGGCCAGCAGCTTCTGCAGGCCGCGACGGCCGCGGTGCAGGCGGGACATCACCGTGCCGATGGGCGTGCCCATGATCTCGGCGATCTCCTTGTAGGCGAACCCCTCGACGTCGGCGAGGTAGACCGCCAGCCGGAAGTCCTCCGGCAGCTGCTGCAGGGCCTCCTTGATGTCGGAGTCCGGCAGGTGGTCCAGCGCCTCGATCTCCGCCGAGCGCAGGCCGCTGGAGCTGTGCTCCTCGGCGGCGTAGAGCTGCCAGTCCTGCACCTGGTCGGTCGGGTACTGCTGCGGCTGCCGCTGCTTCTTGCGGTAGCTGTTGATGTAGGTGTTGGTCAGGATCCGGTACAGCCAGGCCTTGAGGTTGGTCCCCTCGGCGAACTGGTGGAAGGCCGAGTAGGCCTTCACGAACGTCTCCTGGACCAGGTCCTCGGCGTCGGCGGGGTTGCGGGTCATCCGCAGGGCGGCCGGGTAGATCTGGTCGAGGTAGGGCAGCGCGTCGCGCTCGAAACGGGCGTCGCGCTCGGCACGGGTCTCGTCGACCTCGGTGCGGCTGCCGCCCTCGCGCGCCTCGGGCACCTCGACCGGCGCGCTGGGCCCGATGGTCTCCTCGGTCGTGGTCTCCGGCGTGCGGTCCGCGATCTCCTCGGGCACCGACCGTCCTCTCTGCGGCGCCCGGGCGCGGGCGGCTGCCTCCGACGATCCTAGCCGCGCGGCCCCGGGCCGGCCCGGGGGCCGCCGGAGCGCGGGGCGCTGGCGGGCGCTGGTGGAGAGGGTGTTGCTCACGGGGGGTCCAACCGTGCGGTCAGGGGTCCCCATTCCCTGCCGAACTAGGGTCGGTCGCGTGGCGGCGACCCCCGCGGTGCGGGCCCTCGAGCGGGCTCGGGTGGCCCACGGCCTGCACTCCTACGACCCGGACCACGCCGCCGGGCAGGGGCACGGGGAGGCCGCGGTGGCCGCGCTGGGCACCGACCCGCGGCAGGTGTTCAAGACGCTGGTCACCCGGGTGGACGGCACTCTCACCGTGGCCGTCGTCCCGGTGGCCGGCAGCCTGGACCTCAAGGCGTTGGCTGCTGCCACCGGCGGGCGGCGGGCGGCGATGGCCGAGCCGACCGACGCCGAGCGGGCGACCGGCTACGTGGTCGGCGGGATCAGCCCGCTCGGGCAGCGGCGGGCCCTGCCCACCGTCGTGGACGAGTCGGCGCTGGGCTTCGCCACCGTGCTGGTCAGCGCCGGTCGCCGAGGGCTGCAGGTGGAGCTGGCGCCCGCGGACCTGGTGCGACTCACCCGGGCCCGCACCGCCGCCATCGCCCGGTGAACCGCTTGCCCCCGCGATCATGGAGCCCGGGAAGCGACACACCGCCGCTGGTCGGCGTGTCGCTTCCCGAACGCCGTGATCGCCGAGGAACGGCGGGTCAGGAGCCCGGAGTCGTGTACGGGGTGAGCAGCTGGTCGACCGGCGCGTGGTCGTCGGTGAGCACCCGGGCGTCCCCGACGAACTCCGCCAGCCGCGCACCGGACGCGACCTGCCAGTCCAGGCCCCGGTCGCCCAGCGCGTCGCCGACCGCGTCCAGCGGCAGCGGTTCCCGGGAGGCGAGGACGACGACGTTCCCGCCGGCCTCCCCGGCCAGGACGGCCTCCCGCGCGAGCAGCGCGACGTGCGGGAAGACCGCGCGCAGCGTGGCCAGCTCGGCGCGGACGAAGTCCAGCGGCGGGTGGTCGATGAGGTTGGCGGCGTAGACGCCGTCGTCGGCTAGCGCGCGGTCGACCAGGCCCAGCGCCTCGACCGTGGTCAGCTGCCAGGGCACCGACAGCCCCCCGAAGGCGTCGCCGACGACGAGGTCGCGCTGCCCCGCCGGCTCCTGCGCCAGCGCCACCCGGGCGTCGGCCACCTCGACCCGCAGCCCGCCGGTCTCGGTCAGCCCGAGCTGCGCGCGGTCCAGCTCCACCACCCCCGGGTCGACCTCGACCACCAGGCTCTCCGTGCCCGGCCGGACGGCGGCCAGGTAGCGCGGCAGCGTGGCCCCGCCGCCGCCGAGGTGCAGCGCCGACACCGGGTCGCCCGCCGGTGCGGTCACGTCGGTCACCGCGGCGATCGCCCGGACGTAGTCGAACTCCAGGTGCGTCGGGTCGGCGAGGTCGACGTAGGAGTGCCGCAGCGTGTCCAGCAGCAGCACCCGGCCGGTCTCCCGCTCCGGGTCGGCCACCACCCGGGCGCAGTGGTAGGCGGTCTCGGCCGCACACCGGCTCGGCGCGACCGCGGCGAGCAGCGTGCCGGCCAGGGCGAGCAGCAGCAGGGTCGCCGGCACCCGCCCGGCCGCACCACCGGTGCGCCGCCGCAGCAGCACCCCGACGGCCAGGCCGGTGGCCACGGTGACCAGCCCGGTGCCGACCATGATCCCGCTAGTCGGGAAGAACGCGACGAGCAGGAATCCGGTGAGGAAGGTGGCGGCGATCCCGCCGAGGGTGCCGATGCCCGAGAGCCGGCCGACCACCGAGCCGGTCTCGGCGAGGCTGGCCAGCTGCAGCTTGACGACCATCGGCGGCACGGCCGACAGCAGCGCGGCCGGGACGACGACGGCGACCGCGGCCAGCAGCAGCACGCTGCCGGCGTCCGCGCCGGTGAGCACCGACCCGGCGAAGCGCACCAGCGGCAGGACGGCGACGACCAGCGCGCCGCCGGCGACCATCAGCGGCGCGATCAGCCGGCGCGGGTCGGTGCGGTCGGCCAGCGCGCCACCCATCCAGGCGCCCACCGCGATCGCGGCCAGGGCGAACCCGATGACCGACGTGCTGGTCTGCAGGGTGATGCCGACGTAGGGCGCGATCAGCCGCAGCCCGGCGATCTCCAGCACCAGCACCGCGCCGGAGGACAGGAAGGTGACGACGGCGGCCACCCAGTCCGGCAGGGCGGCGGCGCCGGCCCGGGGCCCGGCGCCGGTCACGGCCTCCTCGGTGCCGGTCACCTCAGAAGAGGGCGGGCTGGTCGGCCGGTGCGGCGACCGCCTCGACGCGGGCGATCAGCTCGGCGCCGTTGTTCTTCACGCTGTTCACCGCGGTGCCGACCGGGCGCAGCTCCAGGCCCTCGACCAGCTCCGGCGGCGTGGGCGCGGCCAGCTCGGCGACGTCCTCGCGGGCCGGGTCCAGCCAGGCCGCCCAGCGGTCGCGGGGTAGCACCAGGGGCATCCGGTCGTGGATCTCCGCGAGCGCGCCGACGGCGGGCGCGGTGACCACCGTGCAGGTGTAGAAGCGGTCGTCGCCCTCGCCCCACACCTCCCACAGGCCGGCGAAGGCCAGCACCGAGCCGTCGCGCGGGGTCGTGTAGTAGGGCTGCTTGCCGGGGCCGTCCAGCTTCTTGGCCCACTCGTACCAGCCGTCGGCCGGCACCAGGCAGCGCCGGGAGCGGGCCGCGCGCCGGAAGGCCGGCTTCTCGGTGAGCGACTCGACGCGGGCGTTGAGCATCCGGTTGCCGACCGAGGCGTCCTTGGCCCACGAGGGCACCAGCCCCCAGCGGACGGCGCGCAGCTCGCGGTGCCCCGCGCCGGTGGGTGCCCCCTCGGCGTCCCGCTCCCGCTTGTGCCGGACGACGTAGACGTCCTTGGTCGGGGCGACGTTGTAGTCCGCCGGCAGGGGGGCCTGCCCCTCGGCCGGGACCGCCTCGAACTCCAGGACGAGGTCCTCGGGGCGGCGGCTGGCGGCGTAGCGGCCACACACGGTGGTACCTCCCGGTCGGGCCGGACGATGCGGTCGCCTGCGACTGTATGCGGGACCGGGGACGGTCCCCGGCTGCGGGAGACCGGCCGGCCGGCGTTCGACGTCCCGCCGTCGAGCGACGAGGATCACCCTCGTGACCGCGACCCAGCACCCCCCGACCGAGCACCCGAAGACCGCCAGCGAGTCCGGCGAGCGCCGCTACGCGACGGTCAACCCCTTCACCGGGGAGACGGAGCAGGAGTTCGACTACACGCCCACCGACGAGATCGACGGCATCGTCGGGCGCGCGCACACCGCCTACCAGGAGTGGCGCGAGCGGTCGGTCGAGGACCGCGCCGCCGTCGTCCGCCGCGCCGCGGAGCTGATGGACGAGCGGCGGGCCGACCTCGCCGCCCTCATCACCACCGAGATGGGCAAGCGCGCCGAGGAGGCCGTCGGCGAGCTGAAGCTGTGCTCGATGATCCTGCGGTACTACGCCGACAACGGCCCCGCATTCCTCGAGCCGACGTCCATCACGCCGATGATGGGGAAGGGCGAGGCGGTCGTCGAGACCCGGCCGGTCGGCGCCCTGCTGGCCATCGAGCCGTGGAACTACCCCTTCTACCAGGTGGTCCGGGTCGCCGGCCCCAACCTGGTGCTCGGGAACACCGTGATCCTCAAGCACGCCGAGAACGTGCCGCAGTGTGCGATGGCGGTCGAGCGGCTGTTCACCGACGCCGGTGCCCCCGCGGGCGTGTTCACCAACACCTTCCTGCGGATCGCCGACGTCGAGCAGGTCATCGCCGACCCGCGGATCCAGGGCGTCACGCTGACCGGCAGCGAGCGCGCCGGCAGCGCCGTGGCGGCCCTGGCCGGCAAGCACCTCAAGAAGTCGGTGCTCGAGCTCGGCGGCAGCGACCCGTTCATCGTGCTCGACGCCGAGGACATGGGCGCCACCGTCAAGGCCGCCACCATGGGCCGGATGCAGAACACCGGCCAGGCGTGCACGGCGTCCAAGCGGCTGATCGTCACCGAGGAGCTCTTCGAGCCGTTCGTCGAGGGCCTCAAGCAGGCGTTCGGCACCTTCGCCCCCGGCGACCCCGCCGACCCGTCGACCTCGCTCGCCCCGCTGTCCAGCGAGCGCGCGGCCCAGGACCTGCACGCCCAGATCCAGGACGCGGTCGACAAGGGCGCGACCGTCGTCGCCGGCGGCAGGCGCCCCGAGCACCCGGGCGCCTTCGTCGAGGCCACCATCCTCACCGACGTCACCCCCGAGATGCGGGCCTACCGCGAGGAGCTCTTCGGTCCGGCGGCCGTCGTCTACCGGGTCAAGGACGCCGACGAGGCGGTCGCGCTGGCCAACGACAGCGACTTCGGCCTGGGCGCCACCGTCATGAGCGGCGACCTGGACCGCGCCCGGTCCGTGGCCGACCGGCTCGAGGCCGGCATGGTGTGGATCAACCAGCCCACCGGCTCCTCCCCCGAGCTGCCCTTCGGCGGGGTGAAGCGCTCCGGCTACGGCCGCGAGCTCTCCGAGCTGGCGGTGTTCGAGTTCGCCAACCGGCGGCTGGTGCGGACGGTGCCGGTGAAGAAGGCCGAGCCGGCCGGGGGCTGAGCGCGGGTGGCCGTCGCCCCGGCCTGGCCACCTGGGCAGGATGGACCCGTGAGCCAGGTCTGGGCGACGCCGCACCGCGCCACCCCGGTGGACGCCGTCGTGCCGCTGCCGGGGTCGAAGTCGCTGACCGCCCGGGCACTGGTCCTGGCCGCGCTGGCCGACGGGCCCGGCCGGCTGGTCCGCCCGCTGCGGGCCCGCGACACCGACCTGATGGCCGCCGGGCTGCGCGCCCTGGGCGTGCGCGTCGACGACGACGGTCCCGACTGGGTGGTCACCCCCGGGCCGCTCCGCGGGCCGGCCGAGGTCGACGCCGGCCTGGCCGGCACCGTGCTGCGGTTCCTCCCGTCGGTGGCCGCCCTGGCCGACGGCCCGGTGCGGGTGGACGGCGACCCGCGGCTGCACGAGCGACCCAACGCCGGGCTGCTCGCGGCGCTGCGCGACCTCGGGGTGCGGGTGGAGGACGGCGGCCGCGGGCGGGCGCCGTTCACCGTGCACGGCACCGGGCGGGTGCGCGGCGGGCCGGTGACCGTCGACGCGAGCGAGTCCTCGCAGATCGTCTCCGGGCTGCTGCTGGCCGCCGCCCGCTTCGACGAGGGGCTCGACCTCGCCCTCACCGGCGGGGTGCCCTCGATGCCGCACGTGGAGATGACCGTGGCGGCGCTGCGCGAGCGCGGCGTCGACGTGGCCCCCACCGACCGCGGCTGGCGGGTGGCCCCCGGCCCGGTCGCCGCGCGCGAGGAGGTGCTCGAGCCGGACCTGTCCAACGCCGCCCCCTTCCTCGCCGCGGCACTGGTGACCGGCGGGCGGGTGACGGTGCCCGACTGGCCGGCGTCCACCACCCAGCCCGGCGGGCGGCTGGACGCGCTGCTGGGCGCGATGGGGGCGACCGTGCAGCGCACCGACGGGGAGCTGCGGGTGACCGGCGGCCCGACGGTCCGCCCGCTGGTCGCCGACCTCGGCGAGGTGGGTGAGCTGACGCCGGTGCTCGCGGCGCTGTGCGCGCTGGCCGACGGCCCCTCCCGGCTGACCGGCATCGGCCACCTGCGCGGCCACGAGACCGACCGCCTGCAGGCCCTCGACGAGGTGCTCACCGCGGTCGGCGCGACCGTCGAGCAGCTGCCCGACGGGCTGGTGGTCACCCCGGGACCGCGCCGGCCGGCGGTGCTGGACTCCTACGCCGACCACCGGATGGTGCACGCCGCCGCCGTCCTCGGGCTGGCCGTCGAGGGCGTCGAGGTGCGCGACCCGGGCGCGGTCGGCAAGACGCTGCCGGACTTCGTCGACCGGTGGGACGCGATGCTGGGGGCCGGGCACTGAGCGGCCGGCGGCACGACAAGCGGTCGGACGAGGACGACGTCCGGGTACGGCCCGGCCGGCGCGGCTCGCGGCCGCGCACCCGGACCCGGCCGGCCCACTCCGGCGCCGTCCCGGGCCTGGTGGTCGCCGTCGACCGCGGCCGGATGACGGTGCGGGTCGGCGGCCCGGACGGCGCCCCGGTGGAGGTCACCGCGATGCGTGCCCGCGAGCTCGGCAAGCACGGCGTCGTCGTCGGCGACCGGGTGCGGTTGGTCGGCGACACCAGCGGGCGCACCGACTCCCTGGCTCGCATCGTCGCCATCGAGGACCGCACCACCTCGCTGCGCCGCACGGCCGACGACACCGACCCGACCGAGCGGGTGGTCGTCGCCAACGCCGACCAGCTGGTCGTGGTCACCGCGGTCACCGACCCCGACCCGGCGCTGGGCTTCCTCGACCGCTGCGTGGTGGCCGCCTACGCCGGCGGGCTGGAGCCGCTGCTCTGCCTCACCAAGACCGACCTGGCCAGCCCGCAGCCGCTGCTCGACCGCTACGCCGGCCTGGACGTCGACGCCGTCCCGATGTCGCGGGAGGCGCCGCTGGACGCGCTGCTGGAGCGGCTGGACGGGCGGATGAGCGTGCTGGTCGGGCAGTCCGGCGTCGGCAAGTCCACGCTGGTCAACCGGCTGGTGCCGGACGCCTTCCGGGCCACCGGCGACGTGAGCAAGGTGGGCAAGGGCCGGCACACGTCGTCCTCGGCGGTGCTGCTGGACCTGCCCGGCGGTGGGACGGTCATCGACACCCCGGGCATCCGCTCGTTCGGCCTGGCGCACGTGACCGCCGAGGACGTCGTCGCCGCGTTCGACGACGTGGCCGAGGCCGCGGTCGGCTGCCCGCCCGGCTGCGGGCACACCGCCGAGGACCCCGACTGCGCACTGGACGCCTGGGCCGACGCCGGCCCGCCCGCCCGGCGGGAGCGGCTGGAGAGCCTGCGCCGGCTGCTGGACGCCGTCGGCCAGCTCGGCCCGGGGTACTGAGCTCCCGCGACGGGTGGCCGACCCCGGCGGCACGGACCGGCTCGGGTAGAGAGACCCCCGTGCCGAGTCCCGCCAGCCGCCTGCTGCCCCCGCTGTTCCGCCTGTTCGGCTTCCGGCGGGAGTTCGAGGACCCGGCGGCCATGCTGCGCGGCGTGCGGGACCGCCAGGTGCGGCCGATCCCGTTCGGGCCACCGCGGGGACTGCGCTCGGTCCGGATCGAGGTCGACGTCCAGCACGACACCGGCTGGCCGGTGTACCGCGTCCTGCCGCGGTCCCGGACGCCGGTCCGGTCCGCCGTCTACGTGCACGGGGGCGCCTGGGTCAACCAGATCCACCCGCTGCACTGGCGGCTCGTCGCCGGGCTCGCCGCCCGCACGGGCACCGGGTTCACCGTGCCGATCTACCCGCTGGCGCCGGTGGGGACCGCGGCGACGGTCGTGCCCCCCGTCGCCGACCTGCTCGCCGCCCTCGTCGACCGGTACGGCGCCGGGCGGGTCGCCGTCCTGGGTGACTCGGCGGGCGGGCAGATCGCGCTGTCCGCGGCGCTGCTGCTGCGTGACCGGGGCGTGCCACCGCTGCACCGGACGGTGCTCATCTCACCCGCGACGGACCTGACCCTGGCCAACCCCGAGATCGACCTCGTCGAGCCGCACGACCCGTGGCTCGCCCGGCCCGGCACCCGCGCCGCGATCGAGCTGTGGCGGGGCGACCTGCCGCTCACCGACCCCCTGGTCAGCCCCCTGTTCGGCGACCTGGCCGGCCTCGGCCCGCTGACCGTCTTCAGCGGCACCCGGGACATCACCAGCCCGGACACCCGGCTGCTGGTCGGCCGCGCCCGTGCCGCCGGGGTGCAGGTCGACCACCACGAGGAGCCGGGCCTGGTCCACGTGCACCCCCTCCTGCCGGTGTCCGAGGGTCGGCGGGCGCGGCGGCTCCTGGCCGACGTCCTCGCCGGCTGACCCCGCCGCCGGGTGGAGCACGGCGCCGGGGGTGCGCTCTCAGACGTCGACCCAGCCGCCGATGCGCCAGTAGAGGCCGGCCTCGCGGGTGAGCAGGCCCTCGTCGACCAGGTAGCGGCGCAGGGCGGCGGTGTCGGGGTGCCAGACCGCGAGCAGCGCGTTGACCTCCCGCTCCGGGTAGCGGACGCCGGCGTCGAAGACCCGGACGAGGTGCTCCAGGACGACGCGTCGCTTGCTGTGCTGCGCCGGGATCGAGACCAGCCGTCCCTCGCGGACGAACGCGGACAGCACGGCGTCCTCGGCCGGGTCGGCCGACAGCGGCTCCGGCGGCGGCGCGGCCTCGGCGGCGGCCCGGGCCGCCGCGCCGAAGTGCGCGGTGAGCAGCTCGAGCCCGTGCCCGTCGCGGCGGACCAGGCCGGCCCGCCCCAGCCGGCGCGCGGCCAGCGCCACGTCCCTGAGCGGCAGGCCGGCGACCTCGGCGACCCGCTCGAGCGTGCCGGCACCCAGCGCGAGGGCGGCGACGACCTTGAGCCGGGTCGGGTCGGCCAGCAGCCCGGCGATCGTCGCGGCGTCCACTCCCCGACCGTATCCGCGCATCGCCGGCTCCTGTCAGGGGTAGCCGGGGGTCATGGTGAGCCCCATCGAGATCCAGAAGGCCCTCAAGGGCATGGACTACCCGGCCAGCAAGCAGCAGATCCTCGAGCACGCCAAGGGCAGCGACAAGGAGGTCGTGGACGCACTGGAGAAGATCGACGACCGGGAGTACGACGGGCCCAGCGGGGTGAGCGCCGCGGTCTTCGACTGAGCGCCCGCTAGGTTCGGTGCCCATGACACCGGGCCGGGACTACACCGGGGACATGCACCTGGCGCACGTGCTGGCCGACCAGGCGGACTCCATCAGCCTCGACCGCTTCCGTGCCCAGGACCTCCGGGTCGACACCAAGCCGGACCTCACGCCGGTCACCGACGCCGACCGGGCCGTGGAGGAACAGCTGCGGATCACGCTGGCCCGGGCGCGCACCCGGGACGCGGTGCTCGGCGAGGAGATGGGCGCGACCGGCCACGGGCCGCGGCGCTGGGTGCTCGACCCGATCGACGGCACCAAGAACTTCGTGCGCGGCGTGCCGGTGTGGGCCACGCTCATCGCGCTGTTCGACGGTGACGAGCCGGTGGTCGGGCTGGTCTCGGCGCCGGCGCTCAACCGCCGCTGGTGGGCGGCCAAGGGCGTCGGCGCCTGGACCGGCCGCCGGCTGGAGTCCGCCGCCCGGTGCACCGTGTCGGGGGTGGGCGCGCTGGGCGACGCGAGCCTGTCCTACTCCAGCCTGTCCGGCTGGGAGGAGCGCGGCCTGCTCGGCGGTTTCCTCGACCTCAGCCGGGCGGTGTGGCGCACCCGCGGCTACGGCGACTTCTGGAGCTACGTGCTGCTCGCCGAGGGGGCGGTGGACCTCGCCTGCGAGCCGGAGGTCTCCGTCTGGGACCTCGCCGCCCTCGACGTCATCGTGCGCGAGGCCGGCGGGGCGTTCACCGACCTGTCCGGGACGCCGGGCCCCGCCGGCGGCAGCGCCCTGGCCAGCAACGGACTGCTGCACGACGCCGCACTGGACGTGCTGCGCCCCGCACCCGAGGCGGCCTGAGGCCCCCCTGCAGGGTCCCGCCGCGAGCCTGCGAGCGGCGGGGGGCAGGGGGGGGTCCTTGCTCAGCGGCCGGTGCCGGGGCCGCGACCACCCTGGAAGCGGCGGCGGGCGTCGTCGATCTTCGCCCGGGTCTTCGGGTCCTTGGCCAGCTGCTGGGCCTTGGCCGTGGCCTGGTCGATGACCTGGCGACCCTTCGGGGTGTTGGCGAACTGGACCAGCTTGGTGATCAGCGACACGCCGGTGCTCCTCACGTCGTCGGGGCGGCTGCTCCACCCTCCCGCTCCGTCCAACGCGGCGCGGACGTCGCCCGTTCCGCCATCCAGCGGTCGCGGACCGCGGCGAGCTCCGGCGCCGCCCGCGGCTCGACCGGCCGGCCGGCCTCCTGCCGCCGCGCCACCGGCACCCCCGTGCCGCGCGCGGCGAGCAGCGCGGCGCCCACCGCCGAGGCGCTGCGCAGCGGCAGGTACCGCACGGGGACGGCGAGCACGTCGGCGAGCAGCTGCCGGACGACGGCCGGGCGCCCGCCCCCGCCGGTGAGCACGACCGGCCCCTCCCCGCCGAGCAGCTCCGCCGCCGCCCCGACCGCCAGGACGACGCCCTCCACCGCGGCACGGGCCAGCTCGGCGCGGGTCGTGCCGGCGGACAGCCCCGTCCACGCGCCGCGGTCACCGGGCCCCGCGACGCCGCCGCGCTCGCCGGTGAGGAACGGCCGGAACAGCACGCCCCCGGCGCCGGGCGGGACGGCCGCAGCGGCGTCGAAGAGCTCGGCGGCGGTCAGGCCGAGCACGCCGCACACCCAGGACCAGGCCAGACCGCCGTTCTGCAGCGCGGCCATCGCGTACCAGCCGTCCTCGACGTCGGCGTAGCCGTGCACCGGGGGGTCGTCGGCCGGCGCCGGCGTCCACCCGGGCCGCAGCACCTGCGCGCCGGTGCCCAGGTTGACCTGCCGGCCGGTCCGGGTGCCGGCGGCGAGCAGCGCCAGCGGCGTGTCGGCGCCGCCCACGACCACCGGCACCTCGCCGACCGGCAGCGCGGCGGTGCCCACGAGCTCGGCCGACGGCCGCACCGCGGGCAACAGCCGCGGGTCGACGCCGGCGGCCTCCACCGCCGGGACCGACCAGGCGTCGGCGACCACGTCCCAGAGCAGGGTCGCCGAGGCGTCGCTGCGGTCGGTCACCAGGGGGTCGGCGTCCGGCACGAGCGTCGCGCGGACGGCGTCCTTGGGGAGGAGCACGGCCGCCGCCCGGCCCACCAGCGCCGGCTCGTGGGTGGCCAGCCAGGCCAGCACCGGGCCGGTCATCCCGGGCACCAGCGGGTTGGCCAGGCGTGCGCGGGCGCCGTCGGGCAGGGCGCGCCAGCGGTCCACCTCGGCGGCGGCCCGGCCGTCCGGCCACAGCACCGCGGGACCCAGCGGGACGCCGGCGGCGTCGACCAGCACGGTGCCGTGCATCTGCCCGGACAGGCCCAGCCCGGCGACCCGGCGGCCGGCCAGCAGCGGCGCCAGCCGGGCCAGCGCGTCGTCGAACGCCGCCCGCCACGCGGCCGGGTCGGTCTGCGCCCAGCCCGGGTGCGGGCGGCCGACGTCGTAGCCGGCCTCCGCCTCGGCGACGACCGCCCCGGAGCCGTCCAGGGCGACCAGCTTGAGCCCGCTCGTGCCGACGTCCGCCCCGAGCAGGACGGCGCTCACCGCGGCCGGTGCGCCGGGCCGCCGTCGCGGCCGTTGCGGTCGGCCAGCAGCCCGGCCAGCGTGGCGAGCGCGATCTCCGCCGGGGTGCGCGAGCCGATGTCCAGCCCGATCGGCCGGTGCACCCGGGCGACCTCCGCCGGCGGCACCCCGAGTGCGGCCAGCGCCGCCACGTGCGGCCCCTCGTGCCGCGGGTTGCCCATCACCCCCACCCAGCGCACCGGCCGGGCCAGCGCGTCCCGGAGCACCTCGCCGAGCTCGGGCCGGTGGTGGTCGGTGACGACCACGTCGGCGTCGGCGAGGTCCTCGACGAGGTCGGCCAGGGTGAGCACCCCCGCACCCCGGGCGGGGTCGGGGTCGAGCAGCACCGTGCGGTAGCCGAGCTCGGGCGCCCAGCGCAGCAGCACCTCGGCCACCGGCGAGGCGAACACGGCGACCAGCACCCGGCTCGGCCGCTCGGCGGACGGCGCCCCGTGCGCCACCCCGCAGGCCGGGTCGGTCACGGGTCCTCCTCGCTGGCGCTCGTCGGCCACGTGACCGCCGGTGCTGTGCCTGTTCGTGACCTCGCGAGCTCGGTCACGCCGCCTCCCCGAGGAAGTCGGTCAGCGCCGCGGCGAAGGCCGGGGTCCGCAGCGCGGTCGAGTGGTCACCGGGGACGAGGGTCACCCGGGCCCCGGGGATGGCCGCGGCGAGCGCCTCCGGGCGGCCCGCGAGCGGGTCGGCGTCGCCGGTGAGGACCAGCGTGGGCGCGGTGATCGCGGCCAGGTCCACCGCGCGGGTGTGCACCGCACGGGCGTGCGCGGCCAGGGCCCACCGGTCGGCGCCGAGGGCGTCGGCCATCCGGCGGAACGCGACGGTGGCCGGGTCGCGCACCTCGGTGACGTCGGCCGTCTCCAGCGCGGTGGCCAGCCCCGCCATCAGGACGCGGTGGTGCTCCGCGCTGCCGGGCTCGACGAACGCGGCACCGGCACCGCCGACCACCAGCCGGCGCACCCGGCGGTCGGTGGCCGCGGTCAGCATCGCGACGGTCGCGCCCATCGAGTAGCCGGCCAGGTCGAGGCAGTCGTGGCCGAGTGCGTCGGCCACCCGCCGCAGGTCGTCGGCCATCCGGAGCTCCCCGTAGGCGGCGGGGTCGTGCGGCTTGTCCGACCGGCCGTGCCCGCGGGCGTCGACGCCGACGACCTCCCGCCCCGCCGACAGGAGGACCCGCACGGTCCCGGTGCCGACCCAGTTGAGCCGGGTGTCGGCGACGAAGCCGTGCTGCAGGTACACCGGCGGCCGGTCACCGGGGACGCCCCACCGGTGCACGGCGACCTCGACGCCGTCGGCTCCCGGCACCCGCTGCACCGTCGCCGGGGCGGTCACGCGGCCTGCTCCGGGCTGTCGCCGTAGGTGTACCCGGCGTCCGCGTAGCGGCCGCCGATCGCCACCCCGGGCGGGGCGATCCGGGCCAGCCGGGCGAGGTCGTCGTCGGACAGCTCCAGGTCGGCGGCGCCGACGTTCTCCTCCAGGTAGCCGCGCCGCTTGGTGCCGGGGATGGGGACCACGTCGTCCCCCTGGGCGAGCACCCAGGCCAGGGCCAGCTGCCCGGACGTGCAGCCCAGCTGCCCGGCCAGGTCGCGGACGGCGTCGACCAGCCGCAGGTTGGCCGCGAACGCCTCGCCGGTGAACCGCGGGTGGCCGCGGCGCCAGTCGTCCTCGGCGAAGTCCTCGGGGCTGCGGATCGCGCCGGTGAGGAAGCCGCGGCCCAGGGGACTGAACGGCACGATCCCGATGCCGTGCTCGCGGGCGACGCCCAGCACGCTGTCCCCGGCGCCGGAGCTCTCCAGGTCGCGGGTCCACAGCGACCACTCGCTCTGCAGCGCCGTGATCGGGTGGACGGCGGCCGCGCGGCGGACCGACGCGGCCGACGCCTCCGACAGCCCCAGGTGCCGGACCTCGCCCCGCTCGACCAGCTCGGCCATCGCACCGACGGTGTCCTCGATGGGCACCCGGGGGTCCACCCGGTGCTGGTAGTACAGGTCGATGACGTCGACGCGCAGCCGGCGCAGGCTCGCCTCGGCGCAGGCCCGCACGTTCTCCGGGCGGCCGTCGACCACCATGCCGCCGCGGTCGTCCCTCGACAGCGAGAACTTCGTCGCCAGCTGCACCTCGTCGCGCCGGCCGGCGACGGCCTGGCCGACCAGCTCCTCGTTGTGCCCGTCGCCGTAGACGTCGGAGGTGTCGAGGAAGGTGACGCCGAGGTCGAGGGCGCGGTGGATCGTGGCGAGGGACTCGTCGCGGTCGGCGGCGCCGTAGGACTGGCTCATGCCCATGCAGCCCAGGCCGAGGGTGGAGACGGTCAGGCCACCTCCGGGGACGTCGCGGCCGAGGGTGCGGGTGCCGACGGGAGAGGTCACCACGGCATCCTCACCGGCCCGGTCACGAGCGCGCCAGGCCGTCGATGCGGGCGACCTCCTCGGCGGACAGGGTGAGGTCCCCGATAGCCAGGTTGGCCCGGATCCGCTCCGGGGTCGCGGACTTCGGGATGACCACGATCTCGTGCTCGACGTGCCAGCGCAGCACCACCTGCGCGGGGGTGACCCCGTGGGCGTCGGCCACCTCCTGCAGGACCGGGTCGGCCAGGTCGGTGTTCCTGAACGGGCTGTACCCCTCCAGCACGACGCCGCGCTCCCGGTGCCCGGCCGCCACCGCCGGGTCGTGCTTCGCCGGCGCCCAGCTGACCTGGTTGACCTGCGGGGTCACACCGGTCGCCTCGGTGAGCCGGTCGACCTGGTCGAGGGTGTAGTTGCTGACGCCGATGGCGCGGGCCCGGCCGGCGTCCCGGGCGGCCACGAAGCGCTCCCACAGGTCCTCGCCGGGCCCGCCGGGCGGCGCGTGCACCAGCCACAGGTCGACGGCGTCCACGCCGAGGGCGTCCAGCGACTCGCTGAGCGTCTCGTCGGGACGGTCGGCCTGCCGGGGGTGCAGCTTGGTGGTGAGGAACACCTCGTCGCGGTCCACGCCGGACTCGCGCAGGGCCCGGCCCACCTCGGCCTCGTTGCGGTACATGGTCGCGGTGTCCAGGTGCCGGTAGCCGGCGTCCAGGGCGGTGCGGACGGCGTCGAGGCACTCGGTGCCGGTCATCTGCCAGGTGCCGAAGCCCAACAGCGGCATGGTGCCGCCGTCGCGGAGCGGCACGGTGGGGACGGTCGGGGTCATGCCGGTCCGGTGCCCGCCACCCGGCCGGCCGACACCCGACACGGCGCCCCGTCGGGGAGGATGGTCGGGAGGAGGGCGGCGACCGGCCGGCCCACCGAGGAGGGCGTGGCCGTGCAGTACGTCGAGAACGTCATCGAGCTGGTGGGCAACACCCCGCTGGTCCGGCTGACGTCGGTGACCCGCGACCTGGGGCCGGACGCGCCCCTGGTCCTCGCCAAGGTCGAGTACCTCAACCCCGGCGGGTCGGTGAAGGACCGCATCGCCGTGCGGATGGTGGACGCCGCCGAGGCCAGCGGCGCCCTGCGCCCGGGCGGGACGATCGTGGAGCCCACCAGCGGCAACACCGGCATCGGCCTGGCGCTGGTCGCCCAGCAGCGCGGCTACCGCTGCGTGTTCGTCTGCCCCGACAAGGTGGGCAAGGAGAAGATCGACGTCCTCAAGGCCTACGGCGCCGAGGTGCACGTCTGCCCGACCGCCGTGGACCCGATGGACCCGCGGTCCTACTACTCGGTGTCCGACCGGCTGGCCCGGGAGACCCCCGGCGGGTGGAAGCCCGACCAGTACGCCAACCCGGCCAACCCGCGCTCGCACTACGAGTCCACCGGGCCGGAGATCTGGGCGCAGACCGAGGGGCGGGTGACCTGCTTCGTCACCGGCGTGGGCACCGGCGGCACGATCAGCGGCACCGGCCGCTACCTCAGGGAGGCCTCCGGCGGGCGCGTGCGCGTGGTCGGCGTGGACCCGGAGGGCTCGGTGTACTCCGGGGGCACCGGCCGCCCCTACCTGGTGGAGGGCGTGGGCGAGGACTTCTGGCCCGAGGCCTACGACCGGACCATTGCCGACGAGATCGTCGCGGTCAGCGACGGCGACTCCTTCACGATGACCCGGCGGCTGGCCCGCGAGGAGGGCCTGCTGGTCGGCGGCTCGTGCGGCATGGCGGTCGCCGGGGCGCTGCGCGCCGCGGAACGGCTGACGAAGGACGACGTCCTGGTGGTGCTGCTGCCCGACGGCGGCCGCGGCTACCTCGGCAAGATCTACAACGACGAGTGGATGGCCGACTACGGCTTCCTGGAGCAGGCCACCCAGGGGACCGTCGGGGAGCTGCTCGCCGAGAAGGGCGGGGCCACCCCCGAGCTGGTGCACACCCACCCCAACGAGACGGTGCGCGAGGCCATCGACATCCTGCGCGAGTACGGCGTCAGCCAGCTGCCGGTCGTCCGCGCCGAGCCCCCGGTGACCGCCGGCGAGGTGGTCGGGTCGGTCGAGGAGAAGACGCTGCTGGACGCGCTGTTCGCCGGGCGGGCCAGCCTGTCCGACCGCGTCGAGCGGCACATGTCACCGCCGCTGCCGATCATCGGTGGCGGCGAGCCGGTCAGCGCCGCGGTCGCCGCGCTCGGCACCGCGGACGCACTGCTGGTGCACGAGGAGGGCAAGCCGGCCGGCGTGGTCACCCGCCAGGACGTGCTCGGCCACCTGGCCTCCACGTCGACTGCCGGCCCGGCTCCTACGGTCGAGGCATGACCGGATTCAACACCCGCGCCATCCACGCCGGGCAGGACCCGACCCCCGCCACCGGCGACGTCGTCGTCCCGCTGCACCTGGCCACCACCTTCAAGCAGGACGGCGTCGGCGGGTTGCGCGGCGGCTACGAGTACGCCCGCAGCGCCAACCCCACCCGGACCGCGCTGCAGGAGGCGCTCGCCGCGCTGGAGCAGGGCCGCACCGCGCTGGCGTTCGCCTCCGGCCTGGCCGCGGAGGACACCCTGCTGCGGGCGGTCTGCGAGCCGGGCAGCCACGTCGTCCTCGGCGGCGACGCCTACGGCGGCACCTACCGCCTCATCGCGCGGGTGGCCGCCCGGTGGGGGGTCGAGCACACGCCGGCCGACCTCAACGACCCCGAGGCGCTGCGGGCCGCGATCCGGCCGAGCACCCGTGTCGTGTGGTGCGAGACGCCGACCAACCCGCTGCTCAACGTCGCCGACATCGCGCTGACCGCGTCGGTGGCGCACGAGGCGGGGGCGCTGCTCGTCGTCGACAACACCTTCGCCTCGCCCTACCTGCAGCAGCCGCTCACGCTGGGCGCCGACGTCGTCGTGCACTCCACGACGAAGTACCTCGGCGGGCACTCCGACGTCGTCGGCGGCGCGCTCGTGGTCGACGACGACGAGCTGGCCGAGCGGCTGGCCTACCACCAGAACGCGATGGGCGCGGTGTCCGGGCCGCTGTCGGACTGGCTGGTGCTGCGCGGGATCAAGACCCTCGGCGTCCGGATGGACCGCCACCAGGCCAACGCCGCCCGCGTCGCGGAGTTCCTGCTCGGCCACCCGGCGGTCGCCTCCGTGCGCTACCCCGGCCTCCCGGACCACCCGGGGCACGAGATCGCCGCGAAGCAGATGTCCGGGTTCGGCGGGATGCTGTCGTTCCGCGTGGCCGGCGGGGAGGACGCCGCGCTGCGGGTCTGCGAGCGGGCCCGGCTGTTCACCCTCGCGGAGTCCCTGGGCGGGGTGGAGTCGCTGATCGAGCACCCGGCGCGGATGACCCACGCCAGCGCCGCCGGCTCGCCGCTGGAGGTGCCCGGTGACCTGGTGCGGCTGTCGGTGGGCATCGAGGACGCCGAGGACCTCCTCGCCGACCTGGACCAGGCCCTCGCCTAGCCGGCCAGCTGCTCGGCGAACCAGGCCCGGGCGCGGGCGTTGCCCTCCCGGCCGCGCCCGGCCGCCGCGCGCACCCGGCCGTCCAGCGCCCCGGACAGGGCCCGCTGCAGGGCGGCGTCCAACGCCTCGGCGGTGACCTCCTCGGCGGGCAGCACCAGGGGCCAGTCCAGCGCCGCCGCCTGGGCGGTCACCTTCGCACCGCCGGCGATCGGGTCGCAGGCCACCACCGGCCGGCCGTGCTTGAGGCCGAGGACGAGGGCGTGCAGCCGCATGCTCACCAGGACGTCGGCCCGCCGGACCAGCGCCTCGACCTGGGCCGGGCGGCGGGCGTGCGGCTTCTCGTAGAGGTCCATGTCCAGCTCGAACCAGGGCAGCGCGCGGTCGGCCAGCCACTCCTCGATCGCCCCGCGGACCCGCTCGGCCTGGCTGCGCTCCCCGTACTCGCCCTGCGCCGGCGTGAACGCCACGGCGAGCACCGGGGCGTCCGGGTCCGGGCCCTCGACGGCGAGGTCGGGGCGGGCCAGGCCGGCCGCGTCGCGCTCCCAGACCCGGTGGAACAGGCCGCGCGCGGACTCCTGCACCACCGAGACGTTGACCGCCCAGCGCCGCGCGCCGGCGAAGGCGGCGGTGAGCTCGCGCAGCAGCGGCCGGTCGGCCAGTGGGCCGCTCACGAAGACCAGGTGCGTGTAGCCGGCCGGGTCGACGTCGCGCCAGTCCACCCCGCGCTGCAGGTAGGGCGCCCAGGCGACGTCGTGGTCGACGCCGGCGTCGGTGAGCCAGCCGGCCACCACGTCGGCGCCGAGCTCGTCGCCCACGGTGGCGATCACCTCGTCGAAGCTGAACCACCCGGCGAGCAGGACGCGCATGCACGCCACGGTCGCACCGGCAGGTGACGGGGACACGTCCGGGGAACGAGATCTGCGTCGCAGCGGTTGACGCGAGCACCACCGCCCCCCGAGGAGGACGTCCCGTGAGCAGCACCGACAGCGCCCTCGACCCCGCCGCCCTCGAGCAGGAGCGCGCCCGCATCCGGGCCGCCAACCTCCGGCCCGCCGGCGAGCGGCCGGCCTCCACCGCCCGCGGGCTGCACCACACCGCGCTGATCAGCAGCGACGTGGAGCGGACCGTCCGCTTCTACCAGGACGTGCTGGGGTTCCCGCTGACCGAGCTGATCGAGAACCGGGACTACCCCGGCTCCTCGCACTTCTTCTTCGACATCGGCCACGGCAACCTGCTGGCCTTCTTCGACTTCCCCGGGCTGGACGTGGGCCCGTACGCCGAGGTGCTCGGCGGCCTGCACCACGTGGCGATCAGCGTCGACCCCGACCGCTGGCAGGAGCTGGTCGCGCGGCTCACCGACGCCGGCGTCCCGCACGAGGTGCACAGCGGTGTGTCGGTCTACTTCCGCGACCCCGACGGCGCCCGCCTCGAGCTGATCGCGGACCCGCTCGGCGAGATGTACGGCCACCAGGTGCTGTGAGGGGCGGGGCCGTCAGCCCGCGTCGACGAGGTCGGCGTAGTCGGGGTGGCGGTCCAGCCAGGCGCGGACGAACGGGCACAGCGGGACCGCCCGCAGGCCACGGGTCCGGACGTCGTCGAGCGCGCCGCGGACCAGGCTGCTGCCCACCCCACGGCCGCCGGCGGCCGGGTCCACCTCGGTGTGGGTGAACACGACCCGGTCGCCCTGGCGCCGGTAGGCGGCCAGGCCCAGCACCCGGTCCCCGTCGCTGACCTCGTAGCGGGACTGCTCCGGTACGTCGCGCACGCTGGCCTCCACGAGGGCGCCAACCACCGCCGCGTCACCGCTGTTCCGCCGCGGCAGCGCGGGGACCTCAGGCGCGCTCGTGCTCCGGGTGCGGCCCGGGGCCGGTCGCCACCTCCAGAGCCGGGGGGTGGCCGTCCGCGGCGCTGCGCAGCCGGCACAGCTTGGCCAGCATGACGCCGTAGAGCACCTTCGAGCCGACGTCCGCGGCGGTGAACAGCAGCTGCACCGCCACGGCGGTCGACGCCGACGTCGAGAAGGCCGGCAGCAGGTAGGCGATCGGGTACAGGCCCCAGAAGAAGACGACGACGAAGACGAGGTTGCGCGCGGTGGTCGCGGCCTCCGGCGCCAGGTACGCGCGGGCACCGAGCAGTCGGGGCACGAGGGCGGCGAGCAGCACGACGAACGGCGGCGTGCCGAGCAGCCCCCACAGCAGCAGCGTGCCGTCGTCGCGGCCGGCGGAGAACTGCCCGACCCAGCCGCAGAAGACCATGAGCACGCCGCTGCTGACCAGGACCACCCTGAGTCGCTGCGCGACCGACCGGGTGAGGTCCAGGGCGTACAGCACCTGCACCAGGAGCACGGGCACCGTGACGAACCAGTTGACGTAGCGCAGCCCCCCGTCGAAGCGGTTCGGCGTGCGGACCATGTCGGCGCCGGCCTGGGCGAAGGCGAGGTCCCAGGACTGCCCGAGCCGGAGGAACAGGAAGCCGCTGGCCGCCATGACCGCCAGCGACAGCCAGGTGGCGGTGCGGTACCGCGGCGCGATCTGGTCCTTGCGGGACAGGAAGTACAGGAAGCCGACGATGTGCGCGCCGAGCGCCACGGCGAAGGCGTGGGCGACGATCGCGTGCTGCGTCGGGCTGAAGACGAGGTCGTTCTCCACGGAGCTCCTCGAGTGGCGTGCGGGCCCGGACAGCAGTCAGGGCCGGCCCCTCACGAGACCGGCCCTGACATCCGAGTGGTAGCGGGGACAGGATTCGAACCTGTGACCTCTGGGTTATGAGCCCAGCGAGCTACCGAGCTGCTCCACCCCGCGTCGGTGAGACCACCATACACACCGCCGGACGGACGGCGGCCGAGGGCCCGGTCACCACGTGCCGGCCCGGCCGCGACCGGGGCGGGACGGCACGAGACCCCGGTCCCTGCAGGAGGGACCGGGGTCTCGTGGGGTGGTAGCGGGGGCAGGATTCGAACCTGCGACCTCTGGGTTATGAGCCCAGCGAGCTACCGAGCTGCTCCACCCCGCGTCGCAGAGACGATCCTACCCGACCGGCGGCGCGGCCCGCAGCCGGCCCCGGCGTGGGCCCCACCACACGGGCCCACGCCGGTCCCCGGTCACCCGCCCGGGCTGACCGCCGCCGGGGCGGCAGGGGCCTGGGCTTCCTGCGCCTGCGCGGCCTGGTAGGCCGCCACGGCGGCCTGCAGGTCCTCCAGCGCCTGGCCCTGCGCGGCGAAGTCGCCGTTGCGCTGGGCGGTCTCCAGGGCGGCCAGCGCCGCGTTGATCGCGTCCACCGCCGACTGCTGGTCCGGCGGCGGGGTGGTGCCGTCGGCCGGCGGAGTCGGCGCGGGGGTGGTGGGCGCGGCCGGCTGGTCGCCCGGCCCGGCGGCGTCCCCACCGGTGTCCGGGGTGTCGCCGCTGTCGGTGGCCGCCTCCCCGGCGCCGGCGCCGAACACCTGGTCCAGGGCCTGGGCGAGGGTGTCGGCGTAGCCGACCCGGTCGCCGTAGTTGACCAGGACCTTGCGCAGCAGCGGGAAGGAGTTCTGCCCGGTGCCCTCGACGTAGAGGGGCTGCACGTAGAGCAGTCCGTCGTCGCCGATCGGAAGGGTGAGCAGGTTGCCGAAGACGGCCTGGGAGTCCTGGCTGTTGAACAGCGTGAGGTCACGGGCGACCTCGTCGTTGGTGTTGAACGACTGCTGCACCTGCGCCGGACCCCGGAACGGCGTGTTGCCCGGCAGGGTCAGCACCTGGATCTGCCCGTAGGTCTCCGGGGCGCTGGACGCCGACACGAAGGCCGACAGGTTGTCCCGGCGGAAGGCGTTCAGCGCGCTGGTGAGCTGGAAGGTCGCACCGTCCTCACCCGGGCGGGCGGCGAGGATGTAGTACGGCGGCTGGGGTTCCTGGGTGTCCACGGTCGGGTCGGACGGGACGGCCCAGCGGTCGTTGCCGCTGTAGAAGTCACCGGGGTCGCTGACGTGGTACCGGGTCAAGATGTCCCGCTGCACCTTGAACAGGTCCTCGGGGTAGCGGATGTGGCTGACCAGCTCCGCCGGCATGGAGTCGCGCGCCTGCACCAGGCCCGGGAAGGCCTTCATGTAGGTCTGCAGGACCGGGTCCTCGCGGTCCCACTCGTACAGCGTGACCGAGCCGTCGTAGGCGTCGACGGTGGCCTTCACCGAGTTGCGGATGTAGTTGAACGTCTCGTCCGGCAGGGGCGTGGTGCCCTGCCCGGTGATCGCGTCCGTGGCGGCCTCGCCCAGCTCCATCTGCTCGGAGTAGGGGAAGGAGTCCGAGGTGGTGTAGCCGTCGAGCATCCACACCACCCGGCCGCCGATGACCGCGGGGTAGGGGTCGCCGTCCACGGTGAGGAACGGCGCGGCCTTCTCCACGCGGTCCATCGGGTCGCGGACGTAGAGCACCTTGGAGGCCTCGTTGACGGCGCTGGAGAGCAGGAAGTTCCGCTCCCGGTAGAAGATCGCGAAGGTCAGCTGCCGGAAGAAGCTGCCCATCTCGACGCCGCCCTGGCCGTCGTAGGTGTTGTTGATCTGACCCTCGCCGTCGCTGCCCTCCGGCAGGTCGAACTCGCGCGGCTCGGCACCCTCCGGCGCCCCCACGACGGAGTAGTCCTGCATGAGCTCGCCGTAGTAGATGCGCGGCTGCTCGACCTCGATGTCACCCCGGGTGGGCAGGTCGCGGGTGGTGAAGTCTGGCTCGCCGCCCTCCTGTCCGCCGACCACCTGGTTGGCCGGGGCGGCCACGAAGCCGTTGCCGTGGGTGTAGACGGTGTGCCGGTTGATCCAGGTGTCCTGGTTCTCGCTCAGCCCCTGGCTGTTGAGCTCCCGGACGGCCACCACGTAGTCCTGGGTGTCACCGTCGATCGTGTACCGGTCGATGTCCAGCTTCTCGGGGAAGCCGTAGACGTTGCGGATCTGCTGGCGGGCGGTGAAGGTGTCGGCCAGCACGTTGGGGTCCAGCAGCCGGGCGTTGGGGATGGTCTCGGTGTCGTTGCGCAGCTCGGCCAGCGCCGCGGTCGCGTCGACCTCCTCGCCGGTCTCCTGCTGGGCGTAGTTGACGTAGTCGACCTCGTCGAGGCCGTAGGCGTCCCGCGTGGAGGCGATGGCGCGGGCGATGAAGTCGGCCTCGCGCTCGTTGACGCTGGGCCGGACGACGAACTGCTGCACGATCGCCGGCCAGGCCACCCCGATCGCCAGGCTGGAGACCAGCAGCAGCACCAGCGCCGCGGCTGGGAGCTGGAAGTTGCGGACCACGACGTTGGCGAAGAACGCCACGGCGCAGACGATCGCCGCGAACACCAGGATGGTCTTGGCCGGCAGCAGCGCGTTGACGTCGGTGTAGCTGGCGCCGGTGAACAGGTCGCCGCGGTCGGAGAAGACCAGCGCGTAGCGGTCCAGCCAGTAGGCGACGGCCTTGAGCGCGACGAACAGGCCCAGCAGCACCGACAGCTGGATCATCGCCGCGGTGGTCAGCTTCTGCCCCGGGGTCTGCAGCCGCAGGCCGCCGAACACGTAGTGCGTCAGCAGTGAGCCGATCAGCGCCAGGATCACGATGGCGAACCCGAAGCCGAGCAGCAGCCGGTAGAAGGGGTAGTCGAAGACGAAGAACGAGATGTCCAGCCCGAACTGCGGGTCCACCCGGCCGAACGGGGTGCTGTTGCGGAACTGCAGCCAGGTCTCCCAGCTGCCCTGCGCGGTGAACCCGGCGAACAGGCCGAGCACGACGGCGACCGCGGTGGTCACCAGGGCGCGGCGCGGCTCCAGCGACTGGCGGTAGCGCTCCAGGTTCTGCTGCTCCAGCGACATCGGCCGGAACGTCGGGCGGAAGCGGTAGGCCAGGTGGATGGCCAGCGCAGTGGCCCCGCCGGTGGCCACGCCGGCGACGGCGAAGAGCAGGGCCCGGGTCTGCAGCTCGGTCCAGAAGACATCGGTGAAACCGGTCTCGTCGAACCACAGGTAGTCGACGTAGACGTTGGTGAGCGTCCCGATGGCGGTGAAGAGCACCAGCAGGACGCCGATGGCCCCGATGACCACCTTCGCGCGCCGCGACAGTGCCGGCACGGACACGGGGGGCCGCATGGCCACGAGGTTCTCCTTCGATCACGGTCGTGGCTGATCGCCACGGACGGTGCCGGCCACGGGTGGCCGGCCGGCGCGGTTCGGTCCCCGCGGGCGCCGATCCGGTCCCCCGGACCAACGCTCGGGGGCGCGCGGGGTTCCCCGCCTCGCCGCCGCCCGCCAGCTTCCCCCACCGGGGCCGTCCCGTGTCGGCGGGGCGGCGTCTCGAGGCGGCGTCCGGAGGCGGTGTCAGGCGGCCGGTGTCAGCAGGGCGCGGGCGTCCGTCCGGCCCGCAGGTCCTCCAGCGCGGTGAGGGCGTCGTCCAGGGTCGCCACCCGCGCGGTGGGCAGCTGCGGCTCGGGGCCGGCGAGGGCCTCGGCGCAGTTGTCGGCCGGGACGAGGAACAGCTCGGCACCGATCTCGGCAGCCGCGATCATCTTCAGCTGGATCCCGCCGATCGGGCCGACCCGGCCCTCGGCGTCGATCGTGCCGGTGCCGGCCACCGTGGCACCGCCGGTCAGGTCGGTCCCCCCGACCATGTCGAGGATGCCCAGGGTCAGCATCAGGCCCGCCGAGGGGCCGCCGACGTCCTCCACGGCGATGTCGACGTCGAAGGGCGCGGCCGGCTGCTCGCGGACGAGCACGCCCAGCAGCGAGCCCTCGCGGGGCTCGGCGTCGGCGGGGAGGTCGCCGTCGGCGTCGGCGGCCGAGCGGGTGGTGACCGTCGCGCTCCCGGCCTCGCCCAGCCGGGTGTAGGCCACGGTCACCTCGGAGCCCCCGGGGATGGCGCGCAGGACGGTGTCCAGCGTCCCGAGGTCGGGGGTCGGCCGCCCGTCGACGGCCTCGATCGCGTCCCCCTCCTGCAGCTGCCCCTCGGCGGGCGAGTCCTCCGACAGGCCCCGGACGACGACCTTGACCGGGTGGCCGAGCTCGGCCAGCGCGGCGGCCTCGGCCGCCTCCTCGGAGGTGAGGAAGGCCTGCCGGTTGGCCTCCCGGGTCTCCTCCTCCGACCGGCCCGCCGGGTACACGGTCTCCTCGGGGACGACGCTGACCTCGTCGTCGAACCAGCCCTGCACCGCCTCGACCAGGCTGAGCCCGGCCCGGCTGACACCGACGGTGGTCAGTGTCAGTTCCCCCTCGGCCTCGGTGCGCTCGAGGCCCTCGACGGTGATGATCGGCTCCCCGTCGATCTCCCCGAGGGTGTTGAAGGTCGGCCCCGGCACCTGGGCCACGTAGGGCACCGGCACCGCCGCACCCAGCACGCCGAAGACCACCAGCAGCACGACACCGACGCTGAGGACGGCCATCCGACGGGTCACGACCGGCCAGCTTATGGTCCCGGCGCGGCGGGGGCGTTCCGCTGCGGGCGGACCGACCGTGCGGCCGGGTGCCCCGCGGCTACCGTGGGGGCATGAGCGACGTCCCGTTCGGCTTCGGCATCCCCGACCGCGACCCCGAGCGCCGGGACCGGTCCGGGTCCGGGGCCGGGAACGACCCCTTCGGCCTCGGCGCCCTCTTCGGCGGCGGCGCCGGCGCGGGGACGCCGGAGGACCTGCTGGCCAAGATGCCGCTGTTCGCCGAGCTGCAGAAGCTGATGACCTGGTCCGGCGGGCCGGTCAACTGGGACCTCGCGCGCCAGGGTGCGATCAGCTCGCTGGCCGCCGGTTCCCAGCCGACCTCGGACGCCGAGCGGGCCGCCGTCGCCGACGCCCTGCGCCTGGCCGACCTGTGGCTGGACCCGGTCACCGAGCTGCCCTCGGGCGTGGACCGGCCGCTGGCCTGGTCGCGGGTGGAGTGGGTGGAGCAGACGCTGCCGGCCTGGAGCAGCCTGATCGACCCGCTGGCCGAGCGGGTGGTCGGCGCGATGACCAGCGCGCTGCCCGCCGAGGCGGCCGCGATGGCCGGCCCGCTGGCCGGGATCATGGGCCGGATGGGCGGGCTGATGTTCGGCGCCCAGGTCGGCCAGGCCCTCGGCCGGCTCTCCGGTGAGGTGCTCACCAGCGGGGAGATCGGCATCCCGCTGGCACCGGCCGGCGCCGGCGTGCTCGTGCCGCAGAACGTCGCCGAGTTCGCCGCGGGCCTGGACCGCCCGGCCGACGAGGTGCGGCTGTTCCTCGCGCTGCGCGAGGCCGCCACCCAGCGGCTGTTCGCCCACGTGCCGTGGCTGCGCCAGCAGCTGCACGACGCCGTGCACGCCTATGCCCGGGGCATCCACGTCGACCGGGAGGCCATCGAGCGGGGCATCACCGAGGCGATGGGCTCGATGGGGGGCATCGACCCGACCAACCCGGAGGGCATCCAGGCGCTGCTGGGCAGCGGCCTGCTCGAGCCCGAGGAGACCCCGGAGCAGCGGGCGGCGCTCCGCCGGCTGGAGACGCTGCTCGCGCTCGTCGAGGGCTGGGTGGACAGCGTCGTGGCCGCGGCCGCCGGTGACCGGCTGCCGGGGCACCAGGCGCTGGCCGAGACCATGCGCCGCCGCCGGGCCTCCGGCGGCCCGGCCGAGCAGACCTTCGCCACCCTGGTCGGCCTGGAGCTGCGGCCCCGGCGGCTGCGCGACGCGGCCACCGTGTGGGGCGCGATGGCCCAGCAGCACGGCAGCGCCGAGCGCGACCGGCTGTGGTCGCACCCGGACCTGCTGCCGACGTCGGAGGACCTCGACGAGCCGCTGGACTTCGTCGCTCGACAGGGGGCCGACGAGGAGCTGCGCGCCCTCACCGCCGACGACGCGCAGCGGCCCGAGGGCGACGAGCAGCCCGGCGACGAGGGCGACACGAGGAGCTGAGCGCCCCGCCTCAGTCGACGAGGTCGTCGTCCCGGGCGGGCGGGGTGCCGTGCGAGGCGCCGGAGTCGACGCCCTCGAGGAAGCCCCGCGCCCGCTCCGCCCGCGGGTAGCGCGCCACCAGTGACCAGAAGCGGGCGTCGTGGTCGGGCTCGACCAGGTGCACCAGCTCGTGCACGAGCACGTAGTCGACGACGTACTCCGGCATCGCCCGCAGCCGGCTGGACAGCCGGATGGTGCGGTCGGCCGGTGTGCACGACCCCCAGCGCCGGTTCTGGTTGTCCACCCACCGCACGCTGACCGGCTCGGGCACCCCGTCGAGGTGGGCGGCGGACAGCGCCCGGGCCCGGGCCATCAGCTCGTCGTCCCCACCCAGGGACCGGCGGCGCCGCTCCTCGCGGGTCTGCAGCTTGGCCACCATCTGGGCCACCCAGCGCCGCTCCTCGGCGGGGCTGAAGGCGGCCGGGATGAGCACCACCGTGCGCCCGGACTCCCGGTAGGCGGTCACCGTCCGGCGCCGCCGGTTGCTCCGCCGGACCTCGACGTCCTCCCCCGACAGCGTCGCCCCGGCCCGGTCGGCGGGCACGGCACGGGAGCACCGCGGGTCCTCTCGGGGCGGGGCGGGAGGACGGCGCGGGGTGTCGGGAGGCGTTCCAGGCACGCAGGCACCGTAGTTGCCCACCCGGCGGCGCGCTCCGGCGGCCACGTGACCCGCACGAGATGTCGCACGGACGGTGGACACGAGCCCGCCCGGTCCGGGGACGGGCGCCGTCCACAACCCGGACCGCGCCCGTTCCCGCAGGTCGGACCGCACATCGCGGGACGCCGGAACGCGCACGCCACAGCGTCGTCCCCTGGCCACGCACAGCGACACGCCGCCGGCTCCCCACGTCGTCCACAGGTCCGTCCACAGGCTGTGGGCGGCAGGGCGCGGACCGGCCACGGCTGCACCGGGGCGGGCGGGCGCCCGGGTAGCGTTCCCGCGACGGCGCCCCGGGGGACGCCCGGCGGACCGGAGACGAGGAGAGACCGTGGCGGAGAGCTACAACGGCTACTGCGTGAAGTGCAAGGAGAAGCGGGACTTCGACGGCGAGGTCAAGGTCAGCGAGTCCGGTCGCCGCATGGCGCAGGGCACCTGCCCGGTCTGCGGCACCAAGGTGAACCGGATCCTCGGCAAGGCCTGAAGAACACCTCGTCCCCCTCACCCTTCGCGTGCTCAGGGTGAGCCTCTGGACGAGGCCGGCCGGTTCCAGCACGTCCCGGGGCCTGTGGACGGAGGCAGCGGGCCGGTGCGGGACGCTGGCACCCTGCGCGGGTGGCCGACACCGCGCACCCCCTGCTGCCTCCCGGCGTGCCGCTGCTGCGCGTGCCCCGGGCCGGTGGCGCCGAGGACGTCCAGGTCGGTGGCACGGACTCCCGCGACGGGCTGGTGGTCTCCCCCGGCGCGGCCGGGCTGACCGGCCTGCTGCGCGGACTGGACGGCCGGCGCACGCAGCGGGCCGTCCTCGCCGAGGCCGCCGGCGCCGGACACGACCCCGCGGCGGTGAGCGACCTGCTCGACGGCCTGCGCGGCACCGGCCTGCTGGTCGACCTGGACCCCGCCGACCTGCTGGCGGCCGACACCGGGCCGGCCGCCGAGGCCCGGACCCGCACCGAGCTGCCCACCGCCACGGACCCGGCCGCGGGCGCGCGCTGGCGGGCGCGGCGGACGGCGACGGTCGTCGTCGACGGCGCCACCCGCGTCGGTGTGCCGCTGGCCGCGGTCCTGGCCGCGAGCGGCGTGGGCCGGGTGAGCGTGCGCGACGACGGGGTCACCGCGGCCGGGGACGCCGTCGTCGGTGGGCTGGGCGCCGGGGACGAGGGCCGCCCGCGCAGCCTGGCCGCCGCCGACGCCGTCCGCCGCGCCAGCCCCCTGACCGACCTGCGCCCGCTCGCCGCCGGCCGGCCGGCCGACCTGGTCGTCCTCACCCGGCCGTGGGCCGCCTGCGACCCCCTCGCCGCGGACCTGCAGCGCCGCGGGGTGCGGCACCTGGTCGCGACCGTCCGCGGGGAGACCGGCGTCGTGGGGCCGCTGGTGGTGCCCGGCGCGACGGGCTGCCTGCGCTGCGCGGACCTGCACCGCCGCGACGCCGACCCCCGGTGGCCGGCGCTGGCCGCCCAGCTCGGCACCGGTGACCTGTCCCCCGGCGGCGCCACGGTGACGTGCCTGGCCACCGCGGTGACGGCGGCCGTGCAGGTCCTGGCGCTGGTCGACGGCCGCGGGGCCCCGGTCACCGTGGGGACGACGGTGGAGCTCCGCCCGCCGGACCTGCTCCCCCGCACCCGCCGGTGGCCGGCGCACCCCGACTGCGGCTGCGTCGCCGGGGTCGAGGACGCCGGTCCCCCGCCTGCCAGCGGCCGACCGGCGGATCAGGGGACAATGGGGGCCTAGTGCGCCTCCGGGCCCGGACGGGGCCGGTGCCGCCGCGACCGGGGCCGACGTGCACCAGCGAGGAGGACAGGTGAGCGAGCTCGCGAGCTCACGCAGGAGCACGGCAGCGGTGGGTTCGGGGCCGGCGGGGGCGAGCGCGTGAGCGATCCCGATCGGGAGATGCCGCGGGGGTCGGTGTCCCGGACCGCGCGGCTGGCGTCGCTGCCGCTGGGTGCGGCCGGGCGGGCCACCCTGGGCATCGGCAAGCGGCTGTCCGGACGCGACGCCGACGCGGTCAACGCGGAGCTGCAGCAGCGCACCGCCGAGCAGCTGTTCGCCGTGCTGGGCCAGCTCAAGGGCGGGGCGATGAAGCTCGGGCAGACGCTGTCGGTCTTCGAGGCCGCCGTGCCCGAGGAGGTGGCCGCGCCCTACCGCGAGGCCCTGGTGAAGCTCCAGGCCGAGGCGCCGCCGATGCCGGTGCGCACGGTGCACGCCGTCCTGGCCCAGCAGCTCGGGGGCCGGTGGCGGGAGCGGTTCCGGCACTTCGACGACACGCCGGCGGCCGCGGCCAGCATCGGGCAGGTCCACCGGGCGACCTGGCGGGACGGCCGGGACGTGGCCGTGAAGATCCAGTACCCCGGCGCGGCCACCGCCCTGATGTCCGACCTCAACCAGCTGGCCCGCTTCGCCCGGATGTTCGCCGTGCTCTTCCCCGGCATGGACGTCAAGCCACTGATCACCGAGCTCAAGGCGCGCGTGGTCGAGGAGCTGGACTACGGCATGGAGGCCGACTCGCAGCGGGCCTTCGCCGCCGCCTACGCCGACGACCCGGAGATCGTCGTCCCCCGGGTGGTGGCCAGCGCGCCGAAGGTGATCGTCTCGGAGTGGCTCGAGGGGACGCCGCTGTCGAAGGTGATCGCCTCGGGCACGCGGGAGGAACGCGACCGGGCCGGGCACATGCTGACGGTGCTGCACTTCTCCGGTCCGCAGCGGGCCGGGCTGCTGCACGCCGACCCGCACCCGGGCAACTTCCGGCTGACCCCCGACGGCCGCTTCGGGGTCATCGACTTCGGCGCGACCGCCCGGCTGCCGGACGGGCACCCGGAGCCGATCGGCCGGCTGGTGCGGTGGGCGCTGGAGGGGCGGGCCGAGGACGTGCTGGCCGACCTGCGCGCCGAGGGCTTCATCCGGCCCGGCGTGCAGGTCGACGCCCAGGCGGTGCTGGAGTACCTGCTGCCGCTGCTGGAACCGATCCGGCAGCGCCGCTTCCACTTCACCCGGGCGTGGATGCAGGAGCAGGCCGCCCGCATCGCCGACCCGCGCTCCGAGGCCAACCGGCTGGGCCGGATGCTCAACCTGCCACCGGCCTACCTGCTCATCCACCGGGTGACGATGGGGTCGATCGGGGTGCTCTGCCAGCTCGACGCCGCCGACGACTACCGCGGCGTGGTCGAGGAGTGGCTGCCCGGCTTCTGAGCGACCCCGCCGCCCCCGCCGCCGGTCCGACGGCGACGGGGGCAGCGGGCGGCCCCCGTGCAGGGTCCCGCCGCGAGCGTGCGAGCGACGGAGGGCAAGGGGCGGCCCCGCTGCAGGGGCCCGTCGCGAGCGTGCGAGCGGCGGGGGGCAGCGGGGTCCTTCCTCAGCGGACGGCGGCGCTGGCCCGTGCCGCCCGCCGCGCGGCGTACTCCGCCCGGCGCGCCCAGCGCCGGGCGGCCCGCAGCCGGCGGGCGCGCCCGTCGGCGTCGGCCTCGGCACGCAGGGTGCGCAGCCGGTCGATGGCCATGTCGTACTCGAAGGTGCTCACGTCAGGTCCTCACTCGGGAAGGAACCGTCCTCCCCACCCCTCGCGCAGCTCGGGGTGGGACCGGGACGGGGTCATGGGTGGCGAGGGGTCGTCCCTCAGGCGACCGCCTGCTTGGGCGGGCGTCCGCGGGGGCGCTTGCGCGCGATGACCGTCCCGCGCTCGAAGATCTCCCCGCCCCAGACGCCCCAGGGCTCGCCGCGGTCCAGCGCACCGGCCAGGCAGGCGTCGCGGACGGGACACTCCGCGCAGCGCACCTTGGCCTCCTCCAGTCCGGCCGGGGTCTCGGCGAACCAGAGGTCGGGGTCGGCCCGGCACGGCAGGGGACGCCGCACCGGCGCCGGCGCCGCGGGGGCCACCGGCCGTCGGGGAAGGGGAGCACCGCCGGTCCGGGGTGCACCGGCCCGGCGGTGGGACGTCGGACGGTCGGCCGTCGACTGCACTGCCGCTCCTCCTCGTACTCGTCGTCGTCGACCGGCGGGGGCCCGCCGACCGAGGGTCGGGGTCGGGTGCCGCGGAGGAGATGACAGAGGCCGCGGATCCCGGTGTCGGGTTCCGCGGCCTCGAGGAGGTCCTGTCGAGTGCTAGCTCGACGGTCTCCTCGAGGAGTGGAGCCCGAGGGTGGTGCCGTTGTGCTCGGTGGTGGTGCCGTACTCGGTGGTGGTGCGCACGCCGGACTGCTGCGCGCAGCCGGCGCTGCCGAAGGCGTCGATCACCGGCATCGCGGGGACGCCGGAGCCGGGGACGCCGGCAGCCGACCGCGGGGCGGTGACCGGGAGGGCGCGCAGGCGCGCGCCGACCGGCGAGCCGACGAGGTGGACGGCCGTACGCACGGCGGAGCCCGCCGGGCGGAGAGCCCCGGCGGGGGCGAGGGTCCAGGTGCTGCTGATCACGTCGCCCACCTCCTCCGGGGGTCGGATCCCGGCCGTCGGGCCGGTCTCGGGGTCTGGCGCGCCCGGGTTCCCCGGGCGCGATCAGGACAGTAGGGGGCCGCCGTGGAGGCGGTCAACGCAATTAACGACCGGGGTGTCGGCGTCCGCCGACCCCGGACCTCCGTGACGCGGAGTGGGGGGTCAGTCCCCGACGGTGGCGAGCACGTCCTCGCCGTAGAGCTCCAGCTTGCGGGCGCCGATGCCGGGCAGGCCGGCCAGCTCGCGCAGGGACGCCGGCCGGCTCTCCGCGATGGCCTGCAGCGTCGCGTCGCTGAAGACGACGTAGGCCGGCACCGACGCCGAGGCGGCCGTCTCGCTGCGCCAGGCCCGCAGCCGCTCGAACAGCTCCCCCGCCTCGCCCTCGAGGACGACCTTGGCGCGCTTCTGCTTGCGCTGCACCGGCGCGGCACTCGGCGTGGACCCGGGGACCAGCCCCTCCAGGAAGCGGCTGCGCGGCCGGGCCCGCCGTCCGCCGGGGTTGCGCGCCAGCGACCAGGACAGGGCCAGCTGCTCGCGGGCCCGCGTGACGGCCACGTACAGCAGCCGGCGCTCCTCCTCGACCGCCTCCGGGCGGGACAGCGACTGGGCGATCGGCAGGACGCCGTCGACCAGGCCGACGACGAACACGGCGTCCCACTCCAGGCCCTTGGCCGCGTGCATGGAGGCCAGCGTGACGCCCTGCACGGTCGGGGCGTGCTGGGCGTCGGCGCGGGCGGCCAGGTGGGCCACGAAGCCGGCGAGGTCCATCGTCGGGTCCTCGGCGACCAGGTCGACGGCGAGGTCGACCAGCGCGGCCAGCGACTGCCAGCGGTCCCGGGCGGCACCCCCGGGCGGCGGGCGGTGCTCCACCCAGCCGGTGGAGGCCAGCACGTCGCGCACGGTGGGCACCAGTGCCCCCGGGTCGCTGCCGCCGGCCGCGGCGCCGCGCAGCAGCAGGACCGCCTCGCGCACCTCGGGCCGTTCGAAGAACCGCTCGCCGCCGCGCAGCACGTAGGGCACCCCGACGGCGGCCAGCGCGTTCTCGTAGACCTCGGACTGGGCGTTGATCCGGAACAGGACGGCGATCTCCGCGGCCGGCGTCCCGGCGTCCACGAGCGTCCGGCACGCCTGGGCGACCGCGGCGGCCTCGGCCGGCTCGTCGGGGTGCTCGGAGAAGCGCGGCACCGGCCCCTCGGCGCGCTGGCCCAGCAACCGCAGGCCGGGCAGGCCCCGGCGCGGCGGCGCCTGCCCGATGAGCCTGTTGGCCAGCCCCACGACCTGCGGGGTGGAGCGGTAGTCCCGCTCGAGCTTGACCACCTCGGCGTCCGGGTAGCGGTCGGCGAAGCCGAGCAGGTGGTCGGGGTCGGCGCCGGTGAAGGAGTAGATGGTCTGGTTGGGGTCACCGACCACGCAGACGTCGGCCCGCCCGCCGAGCCAGGCGTCGAGCAGCCGCTGCTGCAGCGGGTTGACGTCCTGGTACTCGTCGACGACGAAGTGCCGGTACTGCCCGCGCACCTGCCGGGCGACGTCGGGGTGCTCCTCGATGGCGAAGGCGGTGACCAGCAGCAGGTCCTCGAAGTCCAGCGCGCCGTCCCGCTGCTTGGCCGACTCGTATCCGGCGTAGACGCGGGCCACCGCCGCGGGCTCGAACGGCGGCTCGCGGCCGGCGGAACTGGCCCGCGCGGGGTAGTCGTCGGGGGTGGCGAGGGTGGTCTTGGCCCACTCGATCTCGCTGGCCAGGTCGCGCAGGCTGGTGCGGTCGGTGGACAGCCGGGCGCGGGAGGCGGCCGCGGCGACCAGCCGGAGCTTGTTCTCCACCAGTGGCGGCATCGGGCCGCCGAGCACGCGGGGGGCGAAGTAGCGCAGCTGGCGCATGGCGGCGGCGTGGAAGGTGCGGGCCTGGACGCCACCGACGCCGAGCGCGGCCAGCCGGGACCGCAGCTCCCCGGCGGCCCGGGCGGTGAAGGTGACGGCCAGGACCTGCTCGGGCACGAAGGCGCCGGTGTGCACGCCGTAGGCGATGCGGTGGGTGATGGTGCGGGTCTTCCCGGTGCCGGCACCGGCGAGGATGCAGACCGGCCCGGACACCGACGAGGCGGCGGTGCGCTGCTCGTCGTCCAGCTGGGCGAGCACCGCCTCGGCGCCCGCGACCCGGACGCCCCCGGGTGCACCGGTGGTCTGCGACATCGGCCTCCCCGTCCCTTGTCGATGGCCCGCGTCGGTGGCCCGGCCCATCCTCCCAGCCGGCGCGGACCGGCGGGGGAAGCATCCCCAGGGGCGCGGCGTTGGAGCCCGGTGACCGCTGGCACGCCGTGCCGGGCCCCCGATGCCAGGAGGAACGCCTCGATGACCGCTGCCCCCGCTGCCGTGACCATGTACACCACCGTCTGGTGCGGGTACTGCGTGCGGCTGAAGAAGCTCATGCAGCGCGAGGGCATCGAGTTCGCCGAGGTCGACATCGAGCACGACCCGGCCGCCGCGGACCTGGTGATGCAGGCCAACGGGGGCAACCGCACCGTCCCGACGCTGCTCTTCCCCGACGGCAGCGCCCTGACCAACCCGAGCATCGACCAGGTCAAGACGCAGCTCGCCCAGGCGACCGGCGCCTGAGGGCTCCCTCCGCCGGGTGAGCGGTGCCGGGCGGTCGCGCACGGGTCGTACGGTGGGCCCCCGTCCCGGCTGTCCGCCGGACCGAGCCGTCGCGGAGGCCGCCCAGTGAGCGAGTGCACCACCCCAGCGGACCGTCCACCGGTCCCCGCACGGGACGGGTCCGCGCCGTCCGCGGCCAGGGACCCGGCGCTCGGACGGGCGGTCGGCCCCGAGCAGCCCACCGTGGTGGTCGCCCGCACCGGCCGCGGCTGGTCGGTGTTCGCCCCCGGCCGCGCCGAGGACGTCGGCGACCTGGTGGAGGGCATGACCCTGGCCGACCTGGTCAGCGAGGAGCTCGGGGCGCTGGTCGAACCCGATCGGGACGCCCGCCGCGCGGCCCGGGGCCCGGCCGCCGAGGCGGACCCGGACGCCGACCCCCGCGACTCCCGGGTCGCCGCTCTGGAGCGCATCGTCGCCCAGCTCGAGCACGCCCTGGCCGCCCGGGTCTCCACCGAACGGGCCATCGGCGTCCTCGCCGAGCACCAGGCCACGACGCCGCAGGCCGCCTTCGACCAGCTGCGCCGCGAGGCCCGCTCGCAGGGGCGACCGGTCCCGGAGCTGGCCCGCGAGGTGCTCGACGGGCAGGCCGCCCGGGCCGCCACGGCCGCGGCGGAGCTCCCCGGCGGGCGGACCGCACCGTGCACCCCGGCCCGGGAGAGCAGCCGCGCACCCCGTACGCGGTCCCGCACCGGGCGGGGGCCGGCCGAGGGCCGGTCCTGACCCGGCCGCAGCCCCTGACGCCAGGCGCGCTGGCCGACCGGCTGGCCGTGCTGCTGGCCGGCGTCGACCCCGAGCCCGGGGCGCACGCACTGCGGGTGGCCGTGGACGGCCCCGACGTCGCCCGCCCCGAGGACCTCGCCACCGCCGTCGCCGAACGGCTGCCCCCGCTGGGGCGCCCCTGCGTGGTCGTCCCCGCCGCCGGGTTCCTGCGTGCGGCGTCGCTGCGGCTCGAGCACGGCCGGACCGACCCCGACGCCCGGTACACCGACTGGCTCGACGCCGGCGCCCTGGCCCGGGAGGTCCTCGACCCAGTGGGACCCGGCGGCTCAGGGTCCTACCTGCCGGTGCTGTGGGACGTCGCCCGGGACCGGGCCGCCCGCGTCCCGCCGCGGCCGGTGCCGGCCGGCGGGGTGCTGCTCGTCCCCGGACCGCTGCTGCAGGGCGTGGGGCTGGCGTTCGACCTGGTCGTGCACCTCCGGGTCGCACCGCCCGCCCGTCGCCGGCGCACCCCGGCCGCGCAGGCGTGGGAGCTGCCGGCCTTCGACCGCTACGACGCCGAGGTTGACCCCGCCTCGCTGGCCGACGCGGTGGTGCTGGCCGACTCCCCCGACCACCCCGCCCTCGTCCTGCAGGGCCGCCTCGCCTGAGGGACTTCCGCGCGCGGAAGGCCGCCCGGGGGCTCAGTCGAGGCTGCCTGCGAGCCAGCGGTCGATGATGTGCCGGGCGATGGACACCGCCGGGGGCAGCGCGGTCGGGCCCGCGCCGGAGCGCAGCTCGTCCCGGCTGAACCAGTGCGCCTCCTCGATCTCGGTGGGGTCCAGGCGCAGCGTCTGGTCACCCTCGACGCGGGCGGTGTAGCCGAGCATCAGCGACTGCGGGAACGGCCACGGCTGGCTGCCCGCGTAGCGGATGTCGGTGACCCGCAGCCCGACCTCCTCGGCGACCTCGCGGGCCACCGCGCCCTCCGCGGACTCCCCCGGCTCGACGAAGCCGGCGAGGATGGAGAAGCGCCCCGGGGGCCACACCGCCTGGCGGCCCAGCACGCACCGGTCACCGCCGTCGTGGACCAGCATGATCACGGCCGGGTCGGTCCGCGGGAACAGCTCGGCCCCGGTCTCCGGGTCCCGCTGCACCCACCCCGCCCGCTCGATCGTCGTCCGCGCGCCGGACAGCGGGCTGAACCGGTTGCGCTCGTGCCACTCGGCCATGGCGATCGCCTCGGCGAGCAGGCCGGCGTCGAGGTCCCCGAGGTCGGCGCCCAGGTCGCGCAGGCCGGCCCAGGTGTCCACCGGGCGGCCGCCGACGGTCGTGCGCCGGTCGCCGCGGACGGCGGCGTAGGGCACGCCGTCGGCCTCACCGAGGTAGACCGCGCCCTCGGGCAGGCCGTCGCGCTGCTCCCACACCAGCCGCGGCCCGGCCCCGGTCTCCTCCACCGGCACGGTGCGCCGCGGGTCGACGGTGAGCACCCGCACCGGGCGCCCGCCGGTCGGGTCGGGCCGGGTGCGGGCCAGGTGACTGCGGTCGTGCGCGGACCGGGACAGCACCGGCACCGCCCCCGTCGGTGAGGGGCTGCTCACCGGCCAGGTGACGCCGTCGCCGGACGGCGGCGGGTTGTCCGCCGGCGTGCTGCCCCCGTCCGGGACGGTCACGCGCTCTCCTCGCTGGCGCTCGGCGACCGCGTGCCCGGCGGTGCCCCACCCGTGCGTGAGCTCGCGAGCTCGCTCACGTCGCGACGACCTCGACCGGCCCGAACGCGCGCAGGTCGTCGGCGACCCGGTCCGCGTCGCCCACCACGACCGCGGTGAGCCCGGCCGGCTGCAGGAACCGGCGGGCCGCCTCCTGGACCTCCTCGACGGTGACCCGGGCCAGCGCCTGCTGGTGCTCGGCCAGCCACTGCGGGGGCAACCCGGAGCCGGCGAGCGCGGACAGCGTGCTGGCCAGCCCGGCGTGGGTGGCGGTGGACAGCGCCATGCTGCCCAGCACGTAGCGCCGGGCGCCGTCCAGCTCCTCGGCGGTCACCGGGGCGAGGGCCATGCGGCCCAGCTCGTACCAGGTCTCCAGGAACGCCGGCCCGGTGACCTCGGTGGCGACGTCGGCCTCCACGAGGAAGGACGACGCGGCGGCCAGGTGGTCCACCGCACTGCGGGGGCTGTAGCTGTAGCCGCGCCGCTCGCGGATGTTCTCCACCAGCCGGGAGGAGAAGTAACCGCCGTAGACCATGTTGGCCAGCCGGACGGCGGGCAGGTCGGGGTCGGTGCGGGTGGGGGCGGGCCCGCCGAGGCGCAGGTTGGACTGCACCGCACCGGGCCGGTCGACGACCTGCAGCGCGCCCGGCGCCGTGGGCGGCACCGGCGGCGCGGCGACCGCGGCGCCCTCGCCGGTCCACCCGGCCAGCGCGGTGCCGACGGCGTCCACGGCGGCGGCCGGGTCCAGGTCGCCGACCAGGACCAGGGTGCTGCCGGCGGGCAGCACCCGCTCGCGGTGCAGCGTGCGCAGCGGCTTGCCGCGCACCGCGGCGACCGTGTCGACCGCCGGCAGCTGCTCGGCGTAGGGGTGCGCGCCGTAGCGGCGGGCGGCCAACGCGGTGCGGGCGATGATGCCGGGCTGGGAGCGGGCGATGGCGATCCGCTCGGCGACGCGGGCCCGCTCGGCCTCCACCTGGCCGGCCGGGTAGGTGGCGTCGGTGAGCACCTCGGCCAGGACACCGAGGACGGGGGCCAGGCCGTCGGCGAGCAGCGTGGTGGCGAACAGCAGCCGGTCGGGGTCGGTGGAGACCGACAGCTCACCGCCGTGGGCCTGCAGGGCCTCGGCGATGCCGGTGGCGTCGCGCCGGCCGGTGCCCAGCAGGACGGCGCCGGAGAGCACCGCGGCGCGGGCGGTGTGCTGGGCGGCGGCGCGCGCGGTGGGCGCGGCGAAGGGCACCCGCAGCCGCAGCTCCACCAGCGGCACGCCCGGGCGCGGGACGACGACGAGGCGCAGCCCGCTGGGCAGGGTCTGCTCGGTGACGGCCAGCTCCGGCTGGGGCCGGGGCTCGCTCAGCGGCGGGACGAGCACCGGGGCGCTCACCGCCGTCCCCCCGTGGCGCGCAGCTCCAGCACCGCGACGGTGCCGGGGTCCAGGCCCCGGGCGGCGACCTGCACCTGCTCGGGACCCACGGCGGCCAGCCGGGCGGCGAGCTCGCCGGCCAGCTCGGCGCGGCCGTGCACCAGCTCGGCGGTGGCGAAGGCCAGCGTGCGGCCGAGCACCGAGTCGGCCTGGCGCAGCAGCTGGGCCTCGGTGCGGGCCTGCACGCGGGCCAGCTCGTCGGGGCCGACGCCGTCGGCGGCGATCCGGCCGATCTCCTCGTGCACCGCGGCGACCACCCCCTCGACCGGGACCGACGACGGGTGGTGCACCTGGGTGGTGAGCAGCGTGGCGTCGCGGACGTCGAAGGGGTCGCCGAACAGGCCGACGTAGCTGCTCTGCGCGACGGCGAGCTGGTCGTCGTGGACCAGCCGGCGCTCCAGCCGGGAGGCGTCGCCCTCGCTGAGCAGCTCGGCGAGCAGCACCGTGCCCAGGTAGGTGTCCAGGTCGCCGACCGGGTCGGGCACCCGCCAGCCGAGGGCCACGGCCGGTGCGGGGGCCAGCCGGTCCTCGACCACCCCGGAGCGCACGGACTTCGGCGAGGGCTCCCCAGTGGGCGGCGTCGGCGGCACCTCGCGGGCGGGGACGGGGTCGAACCAGCGGCGCACCAGCTGCTCGGCGTCGGCGACGTCCAGGTCGCCGCCCAGGCACAGGACGGCGTTGCCCGGCGCGTAGTAGCGGTGGAAGAAGTCCGCGGCGTCGTCGACGGTCGAGGACTCCAGGTCGACGAAGGAGCCGTAGCCGTCGTGGGTGTTGGCGAAGCTGTCGAAGGCGATCTGCGGCAGCTGCAGCCAGGGGAAGGCCCCGTAGGGCCGGTTGAGCACGTTGACCCGGATCTCCTCCTTCACCACGTCGATCTGGTTGCGGAGGTTCTCCTCGGTGATGGCCGGCGCGGCCATCCGGTCGGCCTCGAGGAACAGGGCCCGCTCGAGGGCCTCGGCGGGCAGGGCCTCGTAGTAGTTCGTGTAGTCCTGGTGGGTCGAGCCGTTGAAGGTGCCGCCGGCGGCCTGGACCAGTCGGGCGTGCTCCATCTTCGGGACGTGCGCCGAGCCCTGGAACATGAGGTGCTCGAAGAGGTGGGCGAAACCGGTGCGGCCCTCGGGCTCGTTGCGCATCCCGACGTCGTAGGAGACGGTCACGGCCACCACCGGGACGCTGCGGTCCGGCGCCAGCACGACGCGCAGCCCGTTGTCGAGTCGGAAGCGCTCCACCGGGTGCCGGAGGGCGAGGTCGGCCCCAGCTGCAGTCACGGACCCGACCCTAACCGCGGCCGGGGACCCCTCGCCGCACGGACCTCGGTGACCGTCAGCCGCCCTGCGGGGCTCGTGCCCGGTGGCGGGCCCGGAGGGTCCCCGCCGGGTGCGAGGCAACGGCTCAATGCCACCGGGGCCGACACCTGGCCGCGGTGCGGTCCGGAGGACCGCAGTGTCAGAGCACGTCGACGCCGTCGATCACCTGGTCGATCACGCCGTACAGCTCGGCGTGGGTGTTGGGCACCGAGACGTAGAGCAGGGCCGGTGCCGGCCGGCCGACGTCGATCAGCAGCAGCGCGGCCCGCTCACCCGTCGCCGCGAAGCCGTCGACCGCCCAGGACAGGTCGACCTCCACCAGGTGGGCCGGGGCGCCGTCCACGGTGCGGGCCTCCTCGCGCCGGACCTCCAGGTCGTTGGGCAGTGGGTAGTAGTTCAGCCGCACGCTGGGCAGGACCTGCGCGAGGGTGGACCGGAGGCTGTCCGGACCGGACCAGCCGAACAGCGGGGCCAACGGCCCGGAGGTGCACTGGGCGATGAACGGCCCGCCGTCGGGCGTGACCTCCTGGGTGACCAGGTACTGACCGGCCACCGAGGTGGTCTCCCCCGGAGGCTCGCGGTCGTACTCCGACCAGCCCTCGCCGAGGTAGGGGTAGGCGATCCCGGCGGCCTCGTCGACGATCCGCACCGTGCCGGGCGGGAAGGCCGGCCCGGCGGGGGCGGGTGGCGCGGCACCGGCCCCGTCGCCGCCGGTGGACGGCCGGCCGACGAGCAGGCCGATGAGCACGACCAGGACCAGCCCGAGGACCGACAGGCCGACCACCCAGGACGTGCGCCCCGACGGCGCGGGGTCCGGGGCGGGCGGCGGCGTCCCGGGGGGCGGACCCTGGGCCGGCACCTGCACCGCGACCCCGGGACCGGCGGGGGTGGTCACGTCCGACCAGCCGGCGCCGTCCCACCAGCGCGCCGTCCCCGGCGTCCCGTCCGGGTCGGGGTACCAGCCCGCCGGCGCGGTCGACTGCCCACTCACGGCGCCACCCTAGGTCCGCCGGTCGGCGGTCCGGTCCCACCACGAGACCAGCTCGGGCAGCGCGTCCGCCCCTCCGCCGCGGACCTCGGCGACGGCGAGGGTGCCCAGGTCGTCCCACGTCCAGCGCAGCTGCGCGTCGCCCTCGGCGTCGACCGAGCAGACCAGCCGGCCCACCGGGCCCTGGTCGGAGTCGGTGAGCTGCACCCAGCCCTCCGGGTCCTCGCCGTACCCGCAGTCGTACTCCCGGTCCACGCGCGACAGGTCCTCGCTCTCGATGAACCCGGCGAGGGTGGTGGCGGCACCGTCCCCGGCGTACACGGAGTACGTGGCGGCCGGGGGGCCGCCGGTCGCCCGGTCCTGCTGGGGGCACGCCAGGCGGTGCAGCTCGCCACCGGCGGGCGCGGCGGCCTCGCAGTCGGCCGGGTCCACCCCGTCGGGCAGGCCCACGACGAGCAGCCGCTCGGCCACCCGGGAGGTGTCCACGGCCCCGGGCGCGGCGTCCGCCCCGGCGTCCCGGCCGGTGGTCACGAGGACGACGGCGAGGACCACCGCCACCAGCGTCGCGGCCGCGGCCACCAGCCAGGGCAGCCACCCGCGCCGGCCGGGCGGTGGGGCGGGGGCCCCGGCAGCCGGGCCGACGAGGGTGGGCGTCGCGACGGGCACGGGCTCCTGCCGGGTGGCCGAGCGGCCGCCGGCCGCGGCGAGCGGTCCGACGGCGGTGGCGCCGTCCGTGGCCGGCAACGGCACCCCGCTGCCGGTCAGCGCGGACCGGGCGGCGGCGGCCAGGTCACCGGCGCGTTGCCACCGCAGGTCGGGGTCCTTGGCCAGCCCGCGCAGGACGACGTCGTCCAGGGCGGGCGGCAGCCCCGGGCGCAGGGAGGACGGGGTGGGCGGCCGGTCGTGCAGGTGGGCGGCCATCAGTCGCGCCGGGTCGGCCGGGACGAACGGGCGCCGTCCGGTCAGCAGCTCGAACAGCAGGCAGGCCAGCGAGTAGACGTCGGCCCGGGCGTCCGGCGGCGTGGCCCCGAAGCGCTCGGGGGCCATGTACTCGGTGCTGCCGACCGCGGTCCCGACGGCGGTCAGCGCCGGCCCGGGTCCGTCCCGGGCGTCGCGGGCGATGCCGAAGTCGGCCAGGTAGGCGAAGTCCTCGCCGGCGGCCGAGCCGGCGAGGTCGCGCCGGTCGGCGCGGGCCACCAGCAGCACGTTGGACGGCTTGACGTCCCGGTGCACCAGACCGTCGGCGTGCGCGGCGTCCAGCGCGCGGGCCACCTGGCCGACCAGGTCGACGGCGCGGGCGGGGTCCAGCGGGCCGGCCCGCCGCAGCAGCGAGTCCAGGCCCTCCCCCTCCACCAGCCGCATGTCCAGGAACAGCTGGCCGTCGATCTCCCCGTACCGGTGGATCGGGATGACGTGCGGTTCGGTGAGCCGGGCGGCGATGCGGGCCTCGCGCCGGAAGCGGTCGCGGTAGTCCTCGTCCTGGGCCCAGTGCGGGTGCAGCACCTTGAGCGCGACGTCCCGCTCGTGGTCGCCGTCGTGCGCCCGGAGCACCTGGCCCATGCCGCCGGAGCCCAGCACCCCGAGGACCAGGTACGGGCCGAAGCGCGCCTCCCCGGGCTGCCCGGTCACCGCGGGCTCGGAGGGACGGTGGCCAGCTCCCGCCACAGGTGCGCGGCGGCCTCCGCCCCGCGGTGCAGCATGGCCAGCAGCACCCGCTCGTTCGGCGAGTGGATGCGGTCGGTGGGCAGCCCGGCGCCGAGGAACACCAGCGGCGCGCCGAGGACGTCGACCAGGTCGGCCTCCGGCCCGCTGCCGCCCTCGCGGGTGGCCAGCACGTCGCCGGGGTCGCGATCGAAGGCCAGCCCGATGGCGGCCAGCAGCGCGCCCATCGCCGGGGAGTCCAGGTCGCTGGCGCACGGGGCGACGCCGCCGGCCGGGACGTGCACGTCGGCCTCGATGCCCGCGGGCGTGTTCGCCTCGACCCAGGCGCGCACCATCGGCCCGACGTCCTCCGGCCGCTGGTCGGCGACCAGCCGGAAGGTGATCTTGGCGTGCGCCTCGGCCGGGACGATCGTCTTGTGACCCGGGCCGGTGTAGCCGCCCCACAGGCCGTTGACCTCGGCGGTGGGCCGGGCGCCGATCCGCTCCAGGGTGCTGAAACCGGCCTCGCCGGTGGCCACCCGGGAGGCGGCCGGGCCGGCCAGCCAGGCGGCCTCGTCGAAGGGCACCCGGGCCATCAGCTCCCGCTCGCGGTCGCTGAGCGGGCGCACCCGGTCGTAGAAGCCGGGCAGGGTCACCCGACCGTCGGCGTCGTGCAGGCCCGCGAGCAGGGTGGCCATGGCGTGCAGCGGGTTGGGGACGCCGCCGCCGAAGGAGCCGGAGTGCAGGTCGACGGCGGGCCCGCGCAGGGTGATCTCCGCGTCGGCCAGCCCGCGCATGGCGACCACGGCGCTGGGCACGTCGGGGGCGGCCATCCCGGTGTCGCTGACCACCACGACGTCGCAGGCCAGCCGGTCGGCCCGCTCCCGCAGCAGCGCGGCGAAGTGCGGTGAGCCGGACTCCTCCTCCCCCTCGACCAGCAGCTTCACGGTGACGGCGGGGGTGTCGCGGCCGGTGGCGGCCAGGTGCGCGCGCATGCCGAGCAGGTGCATCGCGACGTTGCCCTTGTCGTCGATGGCGCCGCGGGCGTGCAGCTCCGGCCCGTCCGGGCCCTCGACGCGGGTCGGCTCGAACGGCGGGTGCTCCCACAGCTCCAGCGGGTCGACCGGCTGGACGTCGTGGTGGCCGTAGACCAGCGCCACCGGCGCGCCGTCGTCCGCCGACGGCCACTCGGCGTAGACCGCCGGCGCCCCGGCGGTCTCCCACACCTCCACGACCGGGAAGCCGGTGCGGCGCAGGGCGTCGGCCAACCACTGCGCGCTGGCGGCGACGTCGGGCGCGTGCGCGGGGTCGGCGGAGATCGACGGGATGCGCAACCAGGCGTCGAGGTCGGCGTGCAGGTCGTCGAGGTGGGCGGTGACGAAGGCGCGTTCCGGGCTGCTCACGGCTGCCGACGGTAGCGTCGCGGGCGTGTCCGGAGAGCTGCTGCGGGTCGACGTCGGCGACCTCACCTTCGACGTGCGCGCCGACGGGCCGGAGGACGGCCGGCCGGTGGTGCTGCTGCACGGCTTCCCGCAGTCGTCGGCGTGCTGGGCGGCGGTGACCCCGCGGCTGGCCGAGGCGGGGCTGCGCACCTACGCCGTCGACCAGCTGGGTTACTCCCCCGGCGCCCGGCCGCTGGACGTCGACGCCTACGCGCTGGCCAACCTGGCGCAGGTCACCGCGGACCTCATGACGGCCCTGGACGCGCCGGTCGCCGACGTCGTCGGCCACGACTGGGGCGCCAACGTGGCCTGGGCGCTGGCCGCCTGGCACGAGGACCGGGTGCGCTCGCTGACCGCCGTCTCCGTCCCGCACCCGACGGCGTTCACCACCGCCTGGCGCTCGGACCCCGAGCAGCAGGAGCGCTCGGCCTACATCCGGCTGTTCTGGCAGGCCGGGAAGGCCGAGGAGGTGCTGCTGGCCGACGACGCCCGGCGGCTGCGGCGGATGTTCGCCGACGCCGTCCCGGCCGAGGCCGTGGACGAGTACGTGGCGCTGCTGTCGGCCCCGGGCGCGCTGACCGCGGCGCTCAACTGGTACCGGGCGATGAGCTCGGGCACCCCGGTCGAGGACGTGACCGTGCCGACCACCTACGTCTGGAGCGACGGCGACGTGGCCATCGGGCGGATCGCGGCCGAGGGGTGCGCGGAGTACGTGGCCGGCGACTACCGGTTCGTCGAGCTGGCCGGGGTCTCGCACTGGGTGCCCGAGGAGGCGCCGGACGCACTCGCCGTGGCGGTCCTGGACCGGGTCGCCTCGACCTAGCGGAGCAGCTCCTCGTCGTCCGGCTCGGGCGGCAGGTCGTCGTCGGCCGCCTGCCCGACCAGTGCGAGCAGGCCGGCCTCGTCGAGCAGGTCGACGGGGCGCACGGTGACGCCGGCGGCGACGTGGTGGAACCCGGCGCTGACCCGCTGCACCGGCACGCCGGCCAGCCGCGACCAGCCCAGCCGGTAGGCGGCCAACTGCACCGCGGCGGCGGCGAGCTCGGCACCCGACGGGGGTGGGCCGGTCTTCCAGTCGACGACCTCGAACCCGCCGTCCCCGTCGCCGAACACCGCGTCGATGCGCCCGCGCAGGGTCAGCGGGCCCAGCGGCGTCTCGAAGGGGACCTCCACCTCGACCGGCTGCCGGTCGGCCCAGGGGCCGGCGAGGAAGGCCTCCTGCAGCGCGGCCAGCGCGCCGTCGGGGGCGGCCGACGCGTCGCCGGAGCCGGGCAGCTCGTCGAGGTCGAGCAGCCGGGACGCGCCGAACCGCTCCTCCAGCCAGGCGTGGAAGGCGGTGCCGCGGCGGGCCAGCGGCGCGGGCGCGGCGGGCATCGGCCGGCGCAGCCGCCGGGCCAGTTCCGCGGGGTCGCGGCGCAGGGTGACCAGCTCGGACACCGACAGGTGCGACGGCAGCGGCACGTCGACCGTCGGGCGGGCGGAGCGCCGCCGCTCGCGCAGCAGCAGGTCCGCGTCGCGCACCCACTGCGCCACCTCCGGGTCGCCGGTGCCCAGCGCGGTCCCGGTGTCGAGCGGGTGCGGCGCGGCGCCGGCCACCAGCTCGGCGGCGGCGGTGAGCGCGCGGCGGCGCGGCGCGGACAGCGGGTCGGCCGGCCAGACGCCGACCGGCCACTCCTCCAGCGCGGGGTTGGGGGCGCCGTCCTCGGGCCGCTCGGCCCAGGAGACGACGACGCCGGCGCCGGACGTGCAGGCCCGGCGGACGGTGTCGAGCAGCACCGAGGGGCCGTTGGGCCTGACGCCCTCGCGCCACCAGCTGCCCGAGCAGACCAGCAGGTGCCGGGCGCGGGTGACCGCCACGTACCCCAGCCGGATCTCCTCGGCCTGGCCGAAGGCCTTCCACTCCTCGACGTAGTCCTCGAGCGCGGCGCGCACCGCGGCCTGGTCCCCGGAGCCGGGCACCGGCAGGCGCAGCTGCGGCAGCTCCGCGCGGTCGGTGGTGCGCAGGTCGACCGGGACGGCGCCCGGGTCCTTGATCCAGGAGTCGGCGGTGCCGGTGCGGGCCGGGAACTGGTCGGCGGTCATGCCCGGCACCGCGACCACGTCCCACTCCAGGCCCTTGGCGGAGTGACCGGTGAGCAGCTGGACGGACTCCGGGTCGACGGCGACCTCGCCGGGCTCCAGGCCGCGCTCGCGCTCCTCGGCGTCCTTGAGGTAGCCGAGGAAGGCCGGCAGCGAGGGCAGCTCGGCCAGCTCGGTGAACTCCGCGGCCACGGCGTGCAGCGCGTCGAGGTGCGCCCGCGCGGCGCCGGGGCTCACGCCGGGCGCGCTGGCCAGCTCCGTCTCCAGGCCCAGGGTGCGGGCGACGGCGTCGACCAGGTCGGGCAACGACTCGCCCAGCCGGCCGCGCAGGTGCGCCAGTTCGGCGCCCAGCCGGCGCAGCCGCCGGTGTGCGGCGGGCGAGTAGGCCGACGGGTCACCGAGGTCGTCGAGGGCCTCGACGATGCTGCCGCGCTCGGTCGGCCGGGGCGGGTCGTCGGCTCCCTCGCCGTCACCCGCGCGGGCCGGCCGGCGGGAGTGCACGAGCGCGCGGGCGCGGGCCTCCAGCGCGGCCAGGTCGCGCGGGCCGATCCGCCAGCGGGCGCCGGTGAGCAGCCGGCCCAGCGCGTCGCCGGCGGTCGGGTCGACCAGCACGGTGAGCGTGGCGACGACGTCGGAGACCTCGGGCACCTCCAGCAGCCCGCCCAGGCCGACGACGGTGACCGGCAGCCCGCGGGCGCGCAGCGCGGCGGCGATCCCGGGCAGCTGCCGGCGGGTGCGCACCAGCACCGCGGTGGTGGGCGGGCGGCCGTCGGCGCGCCGCGGCACCGCCGGGTCCGCGCCGCGCCAGCAGGCGGCCAGCCGGTCGGCCAGCGCCTCGGTCTCCTCGGCCACGGTCGCGTACAGCCCGGCGCTGACCAGCCCACGACCGGCCGCGGGTGCCGGCGCCAGGTCGGGCAGCGGCACGTCGGGTGCGGGCAGCAGCCCGGCGACGGCGTTGGCGACGTCGAGCACCGCGCCGTCGTTGCGCCAGCTGGTGGCCAGGGTGAGCCGCTGCGCAGCCCGGCCGCGGACGCCGGGGAAGGTGCGGGCGAAGCGCTCGATGGTGCCGGCGGAGGCACCGCGCCAGCCGTAGATGGACTGCCGCGGGTCGCCGACGGCGAGGACCGGGTGGCCGCTGGCGCCCCCGAACAGCGCCTCGAGCATCCGCAGCTGGCCGACGCTGGTGTCCTGGTACTCGTCGAGCAGCACGACCGGCCAGCGGGCGCGCTCCCGGCGGCCGACCTCCGGAGCGCTCACGGCGACCCGCGCGGCCAGGGCCACCTGGTCGGAGTGGTCGATGGCACCGGCGGCCCGCTTGCGCGCCTGGAAGGCCTCCACCAGCGGCAGCAGCGCCACGCGGGCCCGCTGGCGGGCGAGCACCTCCAGCACCGGCGCGTACGGCCCGCGCTTGCCCCGGGCGTCGGGGTAGCCGGCGATCCGCTGCTGCAGCTGCGCGGTCCACGCCCGCAGCCGGTCGGCCGACACGTCGTGCTCGCCCAACTCCCCGGCCAGCGCCAGCACGTCCTCGACGGTGGTCAGCGGGGTGAGCGGGACGTCGTCCATGTCGCCGGTCCAGCGGGAGACCACCGCGGCCGCCTGCCCCCAGCACATCGCCGGGCCGAGCACGCCGGCACCGGGTTCGACGCCGATGCGCAGCCCGTGCTCGCCGACCAGCGACGCGGCGTAGCCGTGGTAGGTCGACACCGTCGGCAGGGCGACGGCCAGCCGCTCGCGGAGCGCCGGGTCGGTCTGCGGGTGCCGGGACAGCGCGCCCAGCCGGATCCGGATCCGCTCGCCGAGCTCGCTGGCCGCCTTGCGGGTGAAGGTCAGCCCGAGGACGGCGTCCGGCGCCACCAGCCCGTTGGCCACCAGCCAGCACACGCGGGCGGCCATCGTCTCGGTCTTGCCCGACCCGGCCCCGGCCACGACCACCAGCGGCCGGTCGGCCGGCGCCGACACCACCCGCGCCTGCTCCGCCGACGGTGCGTACGCCAGCCCGCAGCGCTCGGCGACCTCGGCCGGGGTGAGCAGCCGCCGCGGCTGCACCGGCGGGGGTGCCGCCCCGAAGAGGGCGTCGTCGAGGGCGAGCTGCTGCTCGACCGGCGCGGGCGTCCGGCGGCTCATGCTGCCCCCCGCCGGCTCACGGTGCCCCCCGCCGGTTCACGAGGTCACCTGCCGGCCGCGCTCGTGCATCGGGCAGGTGCGCCGGGCCGGGCACCGCGAGCAGTGGCTGCCGGTGCGCACCTCGAACGTGCCGGCACCCATGCCGTCGCCCACCTGCGCGACCAGCTCGCCGGCCCAGGTCCCGTCGACGGGGACGTCGGCGGGCAGCGGGTCCTGCGCCTGCTCCTTGGCCCTGGCCCCGGTGCCGACCTGCAGCAGGGACGCCCCGCCCGGCGTGTCGCCGTGCTCGGCGAAGGCGCCGGCGGCGACGGCCACCTGGTAGGCGGCGAGCTGCCCGTGGGTGTCGATGCCCTGGGCCTGCGTGCGCCCGGTCTTGAGGTCGACGACGACCAGCCGGCCCTCGCCGTCGCGTTCGAGCCGGTCGACCTGGCCGCGGATGCGCGCCCGGCCCACGGTGACGTCGAAGTCGGCCTCGGCGGCGAGGAGTTCCCGGCCGTTGCCGGCGTGCCAGCGCAGGAACCGGTCGAGCATGTCGCGGGCGGCGGCGCGCTGCCGCTGGTCGGCCCAGCCGGGGCCCAGGTCGAGCGAGTCCAGCTCCACGGCCAGCGCCGCCGGCGCGTCGGCGGCGGGCAGCCCGTCGGCGACCTGCTGGGCGACGGCGTGCACCGCCGAGCCGACCGTGCGGGTGGCGTCCGGGGAGGCCTCGGCGCCGACCGCGCCGAGCACCCAGCGCAGCGGGCAGCGCTGGAAGGTCTCGATCGCCGACGGGCGCACCCGCACCGGCTCGCCGTCGGGCACCAGCGGTGCGTCGTCGGACAGCGGGGCCAGCCCCCACCAGTCGGCCGGGGAGGCGCCGGGCACGCCCTCGTCGGCCAGCCGGCGCAGCACGGCGGCGGCGGCCGAGCGGCGGCGCGGCTCGGTCTGCGGGTCGCTGACCGCCCGCCGCAGGTCGGCGACCAGCGCGGGCAGGGTCAGGGAGCGCGGCAGCGGGGTGAGCGGGCGGCCGTCGTCGGGTGGGGCCACGACCAGGTCCAGGAACCGCGAGGCGGTGGCGCCGGCGTCCGGGCCGTCGAGGGCGCCCTGCACGGCGGTGACCACCAGCCGGCTGCGGGCCCGGGTGCAGGCGACGTAGAACAGCCGCCGCTCCTCGGCCAGCACCTGCGTGCGCCGGTCGACCACCGCGCCGTCGATGCCGGCGACCCGCTCGACGAGCAGCTCGGTGCCCAGCAGGGTGCCGCGGTCGCGCAGGTCGGGCCAGACCCCCTCCTGGACGCCGGCCACGCAGACGACGTCCCACTCCAGGCCCTTGGCCGCGTGCGCGGTGAGCAGCCGGACGGCGTCGGCCGTCGACTGCCGGCCGGCGCCGGTGACACCGGGCAGCTCCTGGACCGAGAGGTGCTCGACGAAGGCGCCGACGGTGGCCGAGGGCAGCCGGTCGACGAAGCCGGCCGCGGCGTCGAACAGCGCGACGACGGCGTCGAGGTCGCGGTCGGCGACCGCGCCGGCCGCACCGCCCGCGGCGCTGGCCCGGGCCCACCGGCCGGCCAGGCCGCTGCGCTGCCACATCGCCCACAGCACGTCCTCGGCCGAGCCGTCGCGGGCCAGCGCCACCCGCCCGGCGGCCAGCACCCCGGCCACCTTCCGCGCGGAGCGGGCGACGGCCTCCGGCAGCTCCTCGAGCAGCGCCTCGTCCTCCAGCGCGGTGGCCAGCGGCGCGCCCCGCTCGTCGGCGTCGACGCCGCGCCGGGCCTGCGCGACGCGCACCGCCCGGCGCAGCCGGCGCAGGTCGAGCACGGTGGCCCCGCCCAGCGGGGAACCCAGCAGCGCCTCGGCGCCCGGCTCGTCGAGGGTGAGCGTGCCGGGCTCGGCACCCGGCCGCGGGAGCAGCGCGGTGAGCGCGGCGAGCAACGGCGCGACGGCGGGCTGGGCGGCCAGGGGGAGGTCGTCGGCGCTGACCTCCACCGGCACCCCGGCCGAGGTGAGCGCCCGGCGCAGCGGCCCGATGGCCAGTGCGGTGCGCACCACGACGGCCATCCCCGACCAGGGGACGCCGTCGAGCAGGTGCGCCCGGCGCAGGGTGTCGGCGACGTGGGCGGCCTCCACGGCGGCCGACCCGAAGACGTGCACCTCCGCCGCGCCCGCCTCGGCGCCCTCGACGGCGGCCAGCCGGCGGTGCTCCCACGGCCCGGGCAGCGCCTCGGCGACGCGGCGGCTGACGGCGAGCAGCGCCGGGCCCGAACGGCGGCACACCCCCAGCGACAGCCGCGGCGCGGGGCGGCCCTGCGCGGTGCGGAACGCGTCGGGGAACTCGACGATGCCGCGCGGTTCCGCGCCGCGGAAGGCGTAGATGGCCTGGTCGGGGTCACCGACGACGACCAGGTCGCCACCGCCGCCGGCGAGCAGTTGCAGCAGCTCGACCTGCGCGGGGTCGGTGTCCTGGTACTCGTCGACGAACAGCCAGCGGGCCCGCTCGCGCTCGGCGCGCAGCAGCGCCGGGTCGTCCTGCAGCTCGGCGATCGCGGCGCGGACCAGCTCGGCGGGGTCGTAGCCCGACGCGTCGCCGCCGCCGGCGGTGGCGAAGGCGGTCACCGCCTCGTACTGCTCCTGGAAGGCCGACGCGTGCAGCCACGCCTCGGTGCCGGTCTCCCGGCCCCACCGGGCCAGCGTGCCGGGGTCGACGCCGCGCTCGGTGGCCCGCAGCAGCAGCTCGCGCAGCTCGCCGCGGAACCCGGCGGTGGACAGCGCCGGCAGCAGCGACTGCGGCCAGCGCACCCCGCCCTCCCCGGCCAGGTCGCCGCGCAGCAGCTCGGCGACCACGGCGTCCTGCTCGGCGGCGGTGAGCAGCCGCGGCGGCGCCTCGCCGCGCAGCAGCGCCGCCCGGCGCAGCACCCCGTAGGCGTAGGAGTGGAAGGTGCGCGCCAGCGGCTCGCGGATGGTGCGCGCCACCCGGGCGGTGACCCGGTCGCGCAGCTCGGCGGCGGCCCGGCGGCTGAAGGTCAGGACGAGGACCTGCTCGGGGTCCACGCCGCGGTCGATGCGCGCGGCGACCGCCTCCACGATCGTCGTGGTCTTGCCCGTGCCCGGCCCGGCGAGGACCAGCAGCGGCCCGCCGGGGTGGTCGACCACGGCCTGCTGGGTCGGGTCCAGCGTGGGCCGCCGCACCGGCGCGACCACCGGCTGCACGAGCCGGTGGACCGGCGTCTCCTCCCCCCGCGCTGCCACGTCCCGATGACACCACGGGGTACCGACACCGCCGGGACGGCGGGGCCGGTCACGGCCAGCCGACGGCGGCGAGGTCGACCCGCCCGCCGCGCACCGGCACGCCCTCGGCCGCCAGCCGGCCCAGCTGCTCGACCCGCACCGGCTCCGCGCAGCTGCCGTCGGCGCGCACCACCCGGTACCAGGGCACCGCCGCCCCGCCCTGCGACAGGGCGCGGGCCACCCGCCGCGGGCCGACGCCCACCAGCCGGCCGATCGCGCCGTAGGTGCTCACCCGGCCGGCCGGGATGCGCTCGACCGCGTCGAACACCGCCTCGTCGACGTCGGCGGGGTCGGTCACCTCAGGGGCGGCGGCCGAAGCGGGCGAGCAGCCGGTCCTGCGGCGAGGCGCCGTCGGGCACCGGGACCGGCGGCCCGAACAGGCCGGGGACGCCCCCGTCGGGCAGCCGCGCGGCCAGGCCCCCGGCGGCGCGGACCAGCGCCGGGTCGAGCACCTCGTCGCCGCCGGTGGCGCGGGCGAGGTCCCAGGAGTGCACCGTGAGGTCGGCGGTCATCTCCTCGACGTACTCAGCCGCCGGCGTCGGGCCGCGGGACAGGTGCACCGTCCCGGAGGCGAGGTCGGCGGCGGCCACGGCGGCCAGCGCCTCGTCGGCCGCGCCCTCCCAGGAGGTCAGCGGGTCGGGGGCCAGCAGCGCGTCGGTGCCCTCGGGCACCTGCGCGGCGACGACGTCCAGCGGGTCACCGGCCAGCAGGCCCGGCGCCCAGTGCGCCTCGCCGACGAGGTGGGCGACGAGGTCGGCGACGGTCCAGCCGGGCAGCGCCGGGAGCTCCCACTGGCCCGGTTCGACGGCGTCCACCCGGTCGGTGAAGGCGGCCTGGGCGCGCTGGAACAGCTCGAGCAGCTCGGAGGGGGCGACGTCGGCCATGGCACCCAGTACACAGCGCGAGGGCCCGGTCCGTCCCGTTCGGGAGCGGACCGGGCCCTCGCGGCCCTCAGTACGTCGGGAGGGTCTTGTCGATGCGGGTGGCCCAGGCGGTCACGCCACCCTGTACGTGCACGGCGTCCCGGAAGCCGGCGTTCTTGACCGCGGCCAGTGCCTCCGCGGAGCGGACGCCGGTCTTGCAGTGCAGCACGATCGGCTTGTCCTGCGGCAGCTGCGCCAGTGCCCGGCCGGAGAGGATCTCGTCCTTGGGCAGCAGCCTCGCGCCGGGGATGGAGACGATCTCGTACTCGTTGGGCTCCCGGACGTCGATGAGCTCGAAGTCCTTGCCGGCGTCCATCATGTCCTTGAGCTCGTCGACGGTGATCGTCGCGCCGGCGGCGGCCTCCTGGGCCTCGGTGGACACGACCCCGCAGAAGGTCTCGTAGTCGATGAGCCCGGTGATCGGCTCGGCCTCCGGGTCCTTGCGCACCCGGATGGTGCGGAAGGTCATCTCCAGGGCGTCGTAGACCATCAGCCGGCCGAGCAGCGTCTCGCCGATGCCGGTGATCAGCTTGACCGCCTCGGTGGCCTGGATGGCGCCGACGGTGGCGCACAGCACGCCGAGCACGCCGCCCTCGGCGCACGAGGGGACCATGCCGGGCGGCGGCGGCACCGGGTAGAGGTCGCGGTAGTTGGGCCCGTGCTCGTCCCAGAAGACCGACACCTGGCCGTCGAAGCGGTAGATCGAGCCCCACACGTAGGGCTTGCCCAGCAGCACGCAGGCGTCGTTGACCAGGTAGCGGGTGGCGAAGTTGTCGGTGCCGTCGACGATCAGGTCGTAGTCGGCGAACACCTCCATGACGTTGTCGCTGTCCAGCCTGGTCTCGTGCAGCCGGACGTCGATCAGCGGGTTGATCTCCTTGATGGAGTCCCGCGCACTCTGCGCCTTGGACCGGCCGACGTCGGAGGCGCCGTGGATGATCTGGCGCTGCAGGTTGGACTCGTCGACGGTGTCGAACTCGACGATGCCGAGGGTGCCCACGCCGGCCGCGGCCAGGTACATCAGCACCGGCGAGCCGAGGCCGCCGGCGCCGACGGCGAGCACCTTGGCGTTCTTCAGCCGCTTCTGACCCTCCATCCCGACGTCGGGGATGATCAGGTGCCGGCTGTAGCGGCGGACCTCCTCGATGGACAGGTCGGCGGCGGGCTCCACCAGGGGTGGCAGGGACACGGGTGCGCTCCTCGGTGCTCGACAGCGGCCGCGTGGGCCGTCGTTCGTGGGCTGAACACCGGGCCACGCCGGACTCTTCCCACCCGCCGGCGCGCACCTCCTCGCGCTGCGGGCCGCCGGGCGGGCCCCTACCGTCGCGCGCCATGACGACCGCGCCGCAGATCGGGCCCCCGCACCACGTCCGGCTGACCGTGACCGACGTGGCGCGCTCCCGCGCCTTCTACACCGGGGTCCTGGGCTTCGACGTCGCGCTGGAGGCCCGCCGGACGACGACCCGGACGGGCTGGTCGCGGACACCCTGCAGGGCGGCGTGGTGCTGACGATCAACGGCGTGATGGTGGGGCTGCGGCCGGTCGACGCCGCCCGCGCCGGTGACCGCTTCGACCCCCGGCGGGTCGGCCTGGACCACCTGAGCTTCTCCGTGGGCGACCGCGCCGACCTCGACGCCGCCGTCACCCGCTACGACGAGCACGGCGTCGAGCACGGCCCGGTGCGCGAGGTGCCCGCCATGGGCATGGCCTTCCTGGCCGCCTTCGACCCCGACGGCAACGCCATCGAGCTCACCGCGCCGCTCTGACCCACCCCCGGGACGCGGCGCCGGCGACGCGCTCGACTCCCTCAGCGGGACCGGGCGGCCATCACCACGAAGTCGCCGTGCGTGCCGTAGCCGAGCACGTCCTCGTGCCACGCCGTCCCGTCGAAGGTCAGCAGCCACCACGGGGCCCGCCGTCCGGTCCCGGCCCGGACCACGACGGGGTGCGGGATGTTGGTCCCGTAGGGCGCCGACAGGTGCCCGAGCCGGCGCAGCCGCAGGTCGTAGACGGGGTGGCGCCGCGCGTCGCCGTCGCTGGCGAACACGTACCACCGTCCCTCGACCGGCTGCAGCAGGCTGCCCTCGGTCTGCTCCAGCACGGTGTCCGCGGCGACCAGCCGCAGACCCCGCGTCCAGTCCGGCCCGGTGGTGACGGCGAGCGCCGGGTGGAAGGTGTAGCGGGGGCTGAAGGCGACGCACTCGGTGAACGCCAGGTACCAGCGCCGCCCGACCCGCGCCAGGGACGGGTCCCAGGCGCTCGCGGTGGTGGGCAGGTCCAGCCGCTCGGTGGGCAGCACGTGCACGCCGCGGAGCAGGTCCGCCGTCGTGGTCGTGTGCCGCACGTGCACGCCGCGAGCCGGGTCGTGGTCGCCCCACGAGGAGACGAGCACCGTCGTCCTGCCCGTCGACCGGTCGACCAGCAGCTGCCCGGCGTGGTCACCGAGCAGCAGGCCGTCGCGCGCGGAGAAGACCGCGCCGACCTGCTCGAGGCGGGAGGGGTCCGCGAGGTCCAGCGCCCACACGCTCCAGTGCGCCTGCTGGAAGAAGCCGAGCCCGGCGCTGGTCATCGTGAGGTGCAGCCGCCCGTCCTCGACCAGCGGGCTGCCGTCGGGCCGGCGCACCACCTGGGGGTCGCGCACCCCCGCGGGGCCGCAGACCCCGGCGCGGACCCGGCGCACCCGGCCGCCCCAGGCGTACCGCAGGCCGGCCAGGACGGCGGGCTCGCGGAGGTCGAGCGCGGCCGCGACCGGGGCCCGCGCGGTGAGCAGCGGCCGCAGCTCGCCGCCGGCCGTCGCGGCGAGCACGGTCACCCGGTCCGCCTGGACGACGACGGCCAGCTGGCTGGGCCGCTCCCCCGGTGCCCGCGCCGTCCCGGCCACCGTGACGCCCGCGGGGCCGGTCACCTCGATCCGCACCTCCCCGCGCGCCGGGTCCCAGCGGCCGAGCACGGACCCGGTGCTCCCGGACAGCCCGGCGGCCAGGCCCGGACCCACGCCGTCGGACCCCAGGTCCAGCAGCACCGCGCAGAAGGGGGCGACCGGGCCGGTGCCCAGCCGGCGCACCTCGCCGTCCGCCGGAGCCCGCGGGTCGGTCTCGTCGTGCGCGACGAACGGCGAGAGCACCGACCGGGGGCGGTGCCGGTGGACCTCCTCGAAGTCCAGCCGCAGCGGCCCGGGCGCACCGCGCCACCAGGTCACGGGTGGGGCCAGGCGTTCTTCGTGCAGCCCTCCAGCCCGAGGGTCTGCTGCTGCATGACCGGTGCGGGCTGCCCGGGGCCCGGGCAGACCTGGTGGCCGTTGCCCAGGGCGTGGCCGACCTCGTGGTTGACGACGTACTGCCGGTAGGTGGGGATGTCGCCCTGGTAGTCCGGGACGGCGGTCGCCCACCGGGCCAGGTTGATGACGGCGCGCTCGCCGTACCGGCAGGAGGTGTAGCCGCCGGTGCCCACGCCCGGGCAGTACCGCTCCATGCTGCCGGGGCTGATCAGCGTCACCCGGAACGCGTAGTCGCCGGCCTCGGCCTGCGCCCGCCCGACCCGCTGGAAGGACGCCCGCCCGCCGTTGCCCCACGAGCGAGGGTCACCGAGGGTCTCCTCGACCGCGGCGGCGAACGCGGTCCCGTCCACCTCGATGCCGTCCTCGACCTCGACGACGAAGCGCTGCAGCGGCCCGGTGCCGTACACCGGCGAGGTCCCGTCGACGACGGTCACGGTGCCGGCGCCCTGCTGGACGAAGCCGGGGGCGCCCGCGGCAGCCTCCGGCGCCCCGGACGGCGCGGCGTCCACCTCGGCCCGCACCCCGGGCGGGGCCGGCGGCTCGGCCACCGGCTCGACCTCCGGCTGGAGTTCCGGGGTGGGCGCGGCGGCGGCGACCGACGGCGGCGAGGCGGTGGCCGGGCCGCGGGTGCCCGTGCCGGAGACCACCAGGTCCACGAGCGTCGCCACGGTCGCCAGCGCGAGCAGCGGGATCGCGTAGGCCCGCCACCCCCACCGCTGCAGCAGCCGGCGGGACCGTCCGGGCGGTCGCCGGCGGGCGGTGACGACGACGCGGGTGCGCGGGCCGGCCGGGCCGCGGCCGGGGTCCGCGGGACGGCGTCCGCCCGGCTGCTCGGGGGTGCCCGTCCGGGTCACCACCGGGCTGGTGTCGGGGAAGCGCGGTCGCGTGCGCCCGTCCGGCCCGCGGCCGGAGGAGGCGTCCGCGGGACTCACCCGGTCAGGTTCTCACGGCACCCCGGCCACGCCGCAGACCGCGCCGGGACGGCGTGTGGGTCGGTCCGGGGTCCGCGGCCGGTGCGCCGTCCGCGGGCGACCCGGCGGCGTCCTCGGCCAGCGCGAGCACCGCCCGGGCCACCGGCTCGGCGGCCTCCAGCATGGCCACGTGCCCCACCCCGGGCAGGACCAGCAGGCGCGCGTCGGGGACGGCGGCGGCCAGCCGGGGCGCCAGCGCCGGGTCGACCAGCCGGTCGCGGTCGCCCCAGACCACCAGCGTCGGCGTCCGCAGCGACCGGGCCAGCCGCCAGGCGCTGCCCGGGCCGACGCGCAGGTAGGAGGTGATCAGCCCGCGGGTGCTGCGGACCAGCGCCCGCGTCGCCCACGGCTGCCCGGCGCGCTCGCGGGCCTCCTCCAGGGCCTGGTCCAGCCGCTCCCGCGGCACCCGGCGCGGGTCCCCGAAGCAGGCCTGCACCATGCCGCGGACCTGCTGCTCGGGCGTCCCGCCGGACAGCCGACGCTCGGCCAGCGCCGGGATGCCCGGCAGCAGGAGCAGCAGCAGCGTGCGGCTGAGGGCGCGCGGCACGCGGCGGACCGGCATGGCCGGGGAGACCAGCGTGAGGGTGGCCACCAGGTCCGGCCGGCGTGCGGCGACGGCCAGCGACGCCAGGCCGCCGAGGGAGTTGCCGAGCAGGTGCACCGGCCTCCCGGCGGCCGCCCCGGGCTCGGCGGCGACCCGCTCCAGGACGTCGACGACCGCCCGCACGTGCCCGCCCACCGAGTAGGCCGAGCGCGCCGGCGGTCGCGAGCGCCCGAAGCCGGGGAGGTCCAGGGCCCAGCCGTCGAACCGGACGGCGAGCAGCGCGGCGAGGTCGGTCCAGTTGGTCGAGGCGCCGCCGAGACCGTGCACGTACAGCGCGCGCTCCCGCGGCGCCCCGGGAGCGGCGCCGTCCACGGGCCCGGTCCACGGCGTGCGGCGGACGAACACCGATCCGCCGCGGACGGGGACCTGCTCCCCCGGCCAGGGCGGGAGGACGGGGCCGGCAGGTGGCAGCGGGGTGGCCGACGACCGGGCGCGGCGGGGCGGGGCCGCGGGGACGAGGCGGTCGGGACCCTTCGGCACCGGTGCGACGGTAGGCCGACGCGGACGGCGTCGCACGGCCGGTCGGTAACATCCCCGCCGCCATGCAGCTACCCCGATCCGCGCCCGCGCCCGTCCGCCGCTCCTCCCGCCTGCCGCGGGACGCCCGCCGGGCCCAGCTGCTGCAGGCCGCGCAGGAGGTGTTCGTCGCCCAGGGCTACCACGCCGCGGCGATGGACGAGATCGCCGACCGGGCCGGGGTCAGCAAGCCGGTGCTGTACCAGCACTTCCCGGGCAAGCGGGAGCTGTACCTGGCGCTGCTGGAGGAGCAGGTCACGCTGCTCACCGACCGGGTGCGCGAGGCGATGGAGGGCACCGACGACAACCGCACCCGGGTCAACGGGGCCGTCGGCGCCTACTTCGACTTCATCAACGCCGAGGGCGCGGCGTTCCGGCTGGTCTTCGAGTCCGACCTGCGCAACGACGACGCCGTCCGGGAGCTCGCCGACCGCGGGCACCGGGCGTGCGTCGAGGCGATCGGTGAGGTCATCGCCGCCGACACCGGGCTGGACCGGGAGCGGGCGCTGTTGCTGGCCTCGGGGATGACCGGCCTGTCGGAGACCAGCGCCCGCTGGTGGCTGCCGCGCAAGGGCACCGTGTCCCGGGACGAGGCGGTGTCGCTGCTGACGTCGCTGGCCTGGCGGGGCATCTCCCGCTTCCCCCGCCGGGACAGCGGCGGGGAGGGCACGCCGCGCTGCTGAAGGCCCCCCTGCCCCCCACCGCTCGCGAGCTCGCGGCGGGACCCTGCAGCGGGGCCGCGTTCGCTGACGGCGCACCGGCACCGCAGGTCGGCGGCTCGGCGGCTGCACTAGCGTGGGGACCAGCCGCACGCTCTGAGGAGGCATCCCCCGTGGAAGTCAAGATCGGTGTCCAACACTCCCCCCGGGAGCTGGTCATCGACAGCCCCAAGACCCCCGACGAGATCGCTGCCGAGGTGGCCAAGGCCATGTCCGGTGCGACCAAGGACGGCCTGCTGACCCTGGTCGACGACCGCGGCCGCCGGGTGCTCGTCCCGGTCGACCGGATCGCCTACGTGGAGATCGCGCAGGCCGACCAGCGCCGGGTGGGCTTCATCGCCGGCGCCTAGCACCACCCGCACGTCCCGACGGGGCGCCTCCGCTGCGGCGGAGGCGCCCCGCGGTGTCTCACAGGCACTCCGGTGAGCCGCCACGCGAGGGTCGGTCCGCGGCGCGGGGGTCGGAGGCCCCCCGGCGCGGAGCGACGGTGGGGCTCAGCACACCAGGGGGACGGCACCTGGCCGCGGTGTCGTCCGGTAGGACGACGATGTGCACAGCCCTTCACGGGTTCAGGCCGAGGGTCTTCATCCGCTCGGTGTGCGCGCTGGTGATCCGCTCCACCAGCCGCCCGATGCCGGTCAGGTCGCCGGTGCCCTCGACGATGAGCTCGGCGAGCTGGTCGCGCTCGGCGACCACCGCCTGGGCCTGCCGCATCGCCTCGCCCACCAGCCGCCGTCCCCACAGCGCCAGCCGGCCGGACAGCGTGCGGTCCGTGGCGAGGGCCGCGCGCACCTCCCGGACGGCGAAGTCGGCGTGCCCGGTGTCGGCGAGGACGTCGAGGATCAGGCCGCGGTCGGGGTCGGGCAGGAAGCCGGCGACCTCGCGGTAGAAGTCCGAGGCCAGGCCGTCGCCGACGTAGGCCTTGACCAGCCCCTCCAGCCAGGTGCGCGGCCGGGTGCTGTCGTGGAAGGCGTCGAGTGCCGGGACGAACGGCGTCATCGCCGCGGTGGGGTCGGCGCCGAGCTCGGTGAGGCGGGCGGTCAGCCGGCCGTGGTGGTCGATCTCCGCGGCGGCCATCCGCGCCAGGGCGGCCCGGCCGGCGAGCGTCGGCGCCAGGCGGGCGTCCTCGGCGAGCCGGTCGAAGGCGGTCAGCTCGGCGTAGGACAGCACACCGAGCAGGTCGACGACGGCTCGCTGGGCGACACCGTCCACTGGCAGCTCCCGGGGGTCGGTGGGACGTGCGGTGACTGCCCCGGAGGGGTGGCCGCAGCGGCCTGGACAGTGCGGCGCAGGGAGGCTAACCGGTGCGCGCGTTATGGTGGGAATCGGCAGGCCCCCGGGCCCGCTGGTACATCTGTGCGCTGACGACCGCCGGAGACGACGCCCCGAGGGTGCTCTCCCAGGCCGACACCGAGGTGCGGCCCGGTCCCTGCTGGTCCCGTCGGCGCTGGAACTGATCCCGCGACACCCGACCGGGACCGGTGCGACAGCAGCGCGATCGCGCTCCGGAGCCGGTCCCCGAGCAGACCAGAGGCGAGAGCACTGACCTCCACCGAGAACCCCCCGACCACCCCCGAGCTGGACCACGCCGAGACCGGCGCGCCGGACCCCGAGCAGCTGGAACAGGCCGCGCCCGAGCTCGGCGGCGCACCCGTGGCCCCCGACGCCCCGCTGTTCAGCGACTTCGACGTGCACCCCGACGTCGTCGCGGCGCTGGCCGACGCCGGGATCACCCGCACCTTCGCCATCCAGGAGCTCACCCTGCCCCTGGCGCTGGCCGGCAACGACCTCATCGGCCAGGCGCGCACCGGCACCGGCAAGACGCTGGGCTTCGGCGTCCCGCTGCTGCAGCGCGTCGTCCCGCCGGCCGAGGGCGGCGACGGCGTCCCGCAGGCGCTGGTCGTCGTCCCCACCCGCGAGCTGTGCGTGCAGGTGGCCCGTGACCTGTCCGCCGCGGCCGCCCGGCGCGGCATCCGCGTGCAGGCCATCTACGGCGGCCGGGCCTTCGAGCCGCAGGTCGCCGCGCTGCAGGCCGGCGTCGAGGTCGTCGTCGGCACCCCGGGCCGGCTGCTGGACCTCGCCCAGCAGGGCCAGCTGGTCCTGGGCAAGGTGCGCGTGCTGGTCCTCGACGAGGCCGACGAGATGCTCGACCTGGGCTTCCTGCCCGACATCGAGCGGATCCTGGCGATGGTCCCGGACAAGCGGCAGACCATGCTGTTCTCCGCGACGATGCCCGGCCCGATCGTGACGCTGTCCCGGTCGTTCATGACCCAGCCCACGCACATCCGGGCGCACGGCAACGACGAGGGCTCGACGGTCCCGCAGACCACCCAGTTCGTCTACCGGGCGCACAACCTGGACAAGCCCGAGCTGCTGTCCCGCGTGCTGCAGTCCCGCGACCGCGGTCTGGTCATGGTGTTCTGCCGGACCAAGCGCACCGCGCAGAAGGTCGCCGACGAGCTGGTCGACCGCGGGTTCGCCGCGGCCGCCGTGCACGGCGACCTCGGCCAGGGCGCCCGCGAGCAGGCGCTGCGGGCCTTCCGCAGCGGCAAGGTCGACGTGCTGGTGGCCACCGACGTCGCCGCGCGCGGCATCGACGTCACCGGGGTCAGCCACGTCGTGAACTACCAGTGCCCCGAGGACGAGAAGACCTACCTGCACCGGATCGGCCGCACCGGCCGGGCCGGCAGCGAGGGCGTGGCCGTCACGCTGGTGGACTGGGACGACATCCCCCGCTGGCAGCTGATCAACAAGGCGCTGGAGCTGGACTTCACCGACCCGCCGGAGACCTACTCCACCTCGCCGTGGGTCTACACCGACCTGGACGTGCCCGAGGGCGCGACCGGCCGGCTGCCGCGCTCGCAGCGGACCCGCGAGGGCCTGGAGGCCGAGACCGTCGAGGACCTCGGCGAGACCGGCAGGCGCAACCGCTCCAGCGGCGGTGCCGGCGCCAGTCGCGGCCCCGCCCGCGAGGAGCACGACAAGCCCGCCGGCGCGCCCAAGAGCCGCCCGCGCCGCCGCACCCGCGGTGGCGGTGGTGGCGGCGGTGGCGCCGAGGTGGCCACCGCGGACGTCCCGGCGGAGGCCTCGTCCGGGGACGGCGAGGCCGACGGCGGGTCGCCGGCCCGCAAGCGCCGCCGTCGCCGCCGCGGCGGTTCCGGCCGGGGCCCGGCCGAGTCGACCTGACCCCTGCGCATGACGAAGGACCCGCCTCCCCCCCGGGAAGGACCCCGTCCCCCTCACCCCTCGCAAGCTCGGGGCGAGCCTCCGGACGGGGCCGTCCGCCGCTCGCGGCGGGCCCCTGGAGGCGGGCCGTTCCAGCACGTCACCAGCTGGCTGCCGCGGGTGCTCGCGTGGGCGGTGGCCGTGCTCGTGCTGGTCGTCGTCGGCACCCTGCTGTGGCGCGGCTCGGACGCCGCGGCCACCACCAGCACCACCGCCGCACCGGCCGACGTCCCCCGCGGGACGCCGGCCGGTGCCGTCTCGGTGGCCTGGGAGGCGGCGACCACCGCGTCCGGCGGGGCCGCCCGGTCGGCCGTGGCCGGCGGGCGCGTGGTCGTCGGGGACGGCCGCGGGGTCCGCGCGCTGGACGCCGGCACCGGCGCGGAGGCGTGGCGCTACACCCGCGCCAACGCCCGGCTGTGCGACTGGACGCTCGTCGGCGGCCGGGTGGTCGCCGTCTTCGGCACCGAGGACCGCTGTGACGAGGCGGTCGCGCTGTCGGTCGACACCGGCGTCCGTGCCTGGACCCGCAACCTCGACCTGCGTCCCGACGTGGTCCTGTCCGGCACCGACGGCACGGTGCTGGCGGCCAGCCCCACCGGCGTCCTCACCGTCGACCCGCTCGGCAACTCCACCCGCTGGCGGGCCGCGCCCGACGAGGGCTGCGCGGTCGAGGACGCCGACGTGGGCGGTGCCGGTGTCGCCCTCCTGCAGCGCTGCGCCGACGCGGTGTCGGTGCGGCTGCTCGACAGCTCCGACGGCAGCGAGCTGTGGACCCGGGACGTGGCCACCGGGACGACGCTGGCCGGCGTCGAGGAGGCGGTCGTGGTCGCCGGGGACGACGGCGTGCAGCTGCTGGCCGGTGCCGACGGCGTGCCCCTCGGCGGGCCCGTGGCCGGGGCGGCGCGCGCCCTGGTGGCCGGGGTCGACGGCACCGCGCTGGTCTGGGCCGGGGACGAGCTGGCCGCCGTCGACCAGGGCACCGGCGCGGTCACCTGGCGCGCGCCCGCGACCGGCCTGCCCACCGGGGCGCTCGGCTCCGCGCCGCCGCCCGCGGGTGTCCCGGTGCCGGACGGGGACGCCGTCGTCCTGCGCGACCTGGCGACCGGTGCGGAGCTGCGGCGCGTAACCGCCCCCGACCTGCGCGGCGGCGGGCTGGTCACGGTGACCGGTCCAGTCGTCGTCCAGCAGCTCCCGGACGGCGTGCTGGCCCACCGCTGAGGTGTCCGGCGGCACCGCCGCCGGAGTCGGGGTTCACTGTGCGGCATGGGAACGCCCGGCGGCGCCGAGGGCCGCGCTCCTGTCCCCGAGGACCTCGGCCAGCTGGCCGACCACGACGCCCGGCACCGCACCCTCACCGGCGGCGCCGGCCCGCTGGCCGCGCTGGACACCGGGGGCGACGGGGCGCGCGGCACCGTCCTGCTCGTCGCCGGCTTCACCGGCAGCAAGGAGGACTTCGCCCCGCTGCTGCGCCCGCTGTGCACCGCCGGGTACCGGGTCGTCGCCCTGGACCAGCGGGGGCAGTTCGAGTCCCCCGGCCCCGACGACCCCGCGGCCTACTCCGTCGCCGAGCTCGGCGCGGACCTCGTCGCCGTCGCCGCCCAGCTGCGGTCCGAGGGCGTCGGCACGTTGCACCTGGTCGGGCACTCCTTCGGCGGGCTGGTCGCCCGGGCCGCCGTCCTGGCCGACCCGGCGGCGTTCGACACGCTGACCCTGCTCGGCTCCGGCCCCGCCCGGCTGGGCGGCCCCCGCGCCCAGCTGCTGGAGCACCTCACCCCGCTGCTGGACGCCGGCGGCGTCGCGCTGGTCAACGAGGCCCTGGAGCAGCTGGCCATGACCGACCCCACGGCGCAGCCGGTGCCCGAGCCCACCCGGCGCTTCCTGTCCCGCCGGTTCCTCGCCAACAGCGCCGCGGGGCTGCGCGGCATGGCCGACGCGATGACCGCCGAGCCCGACCGCGTCGCGGAGCTCGCGGCCACCGGCGTCCCGGTGCTGGTGACCCACGGCGCCACGGACGACGCGTGGCCACCGGCCGTGCAGGCGGACATGGCCCGCCGGCTCGGGGCCCGGTACGCGGTGATCGAGGGCGCGGTGCACTCCCCCGCCGTCGAGAACCCGCAGCGCACACTCGACGTGCTGCTGGACTTCTGGGCCGCCGTGACCGCCGACAGCGGGGTCCTGCGGTGAACCGGCTGCCCGCGCTGCGCGACTTCACCGCCGAGGAGGACCTGCTCGGCTTCTTCGGCCCGGACAGCGTCAGCTGGCGCATCCACGCCGACCCCGCGTTCGGCGTCGGCGGCATCCGGGCGCTGCTGCTGCAGGCGCTGCACCCGGTCGCCATGGACGGCGTCGCCACCTTCTCCACGGCCTTCACCTCCGACCCGTGGGCGCGGCTGACCCGCACCGCGGAGTACGTGGCCACGCTCACCTTCGGCACCCGCAGGGACGCGCTGCGCTCGGTGCGCCGGGTGCGCGGCCTGCACCGGGGCAAGGCGGCCGTCGAGGAGACCACCGGCCGCGGGTACGCCGTCGACGACGCCGACCTGCTGCTGTGGGTGCACTGCTGCGAGGTCGACTCGCTGCTGTCGGTCGCCCGCCGCGCCGGGGTCCCGCTCACCGACGACGACGCCGACCGGTACGTCGCCGAGCAGGTGACCGCCGCGGTGCTGGTCGGCTGCGAGGCCGCCGAGGTGCCGGCCACCGCCGCAGAGCTGGAGGCCTACCTGCAGCGCATGCGCCCCCAGCTGGCGGTCACCCCGGCCACCCGGGACGCCTCCCGCTTCGTGCTCGTGCCGCCGATGCCCGGCTGGGTGCAGCTGCTCACCCCGGCCCGCCCGGCCTGGAGCACGCTGGCCGCCCTGGGTGCGGCGACCCTCCCGCGGTGGGCGCGCCAGCTCTACGGGCTGCCCGGCTTCAGCGTGACCGACACCGCCGCGACCGCGGCGGTGCGGGCCTTCCGCCAGGCCGCGCTGGCACTGCCGGTGCAGGTGCGGGAGTCGCCGATCGTGCGCGCGGCCCGCGAGCGGGTCGCCGCCGCCGAGGAGCTCACCGCCTGACGGAGGATCCGCCGTCACCGCGTGACGTCACCTCAGCCGGCGCCGGGCCGCGGCGAGCACGGCGGCGGCCACCCGGTCCAGGCCCGGCGAGCCCAGCCGCCACTGCTGCCAGTAGAGGACGACGTCCACCGCGCCGTCCGGGTCCAGCACGACCAGCTCACCGGCCGGCTCCTGCTGCTCGGGCACCATCCCCCAGCCCAGGCCCAGCCGCACCGCGGTGACCAGCTCGGCCGACGCGGGCACGTGGTGGGTCGGTGGCGCGGTCGTCACGCCGCGCCGGCGCAGGTAGCCGTGCTGCAGGTCGTCCCGTCGGTCGAAGACCACCACCGGCGCGCGGGCCAGCGCGGCCGTCGGGACGCCGTCGGGGAACCAACGGCCGGTGAACGCCGCGGTCGCCATCGGCCGGTAGCGCATCCCGCCCAGCCGGGTCACGGTGCAGCCGGGCACCGGCTGCGCGTCGGTGGTCACCGCGGCCAGCACCCGGCCGTCGCGGAGCAGGGCCGCGGTGTGCTCCTGGTCCTCCCGGTGCAGCTCGAAGGCGTACTCGGCGGCCAGCGGCGCCAGGGCCGGCAGCACCCAGGTGGCCAGCGAGTCGGCGTTGACGGCGACCGGCAGGGTCACCGGGGCCTGCTGCGCGCCGTCGCCGGCCAGCTCCCGGGTGGCGTCGGCGGTGAGCAGCGCCACCTGCCGGGCCAGCCGCAGCAGCACCGCGCCGGACCCGGTCACCTGCACCGGCCGGCTGCGCACCAGCAGCACCCGGCCGGTCGCCGCCTCCAGGGCCCGCAGCCGCTGGCTGACCGCGCTCGGCGTCAGGTGCAGCTCCCGGGCCGCGCCGTCCAGCGTGCCCGCGGCGACGGTCGCCGCCAGGGCGCGCAGCTGGTCGAGGTCGAGGTCCACCCCACCATCAGAGCAGCTGCAGGTGCGTCAGGAACACGCGCGGAGCCGGCGGGCGGCGCCGCCTACCGTCGCCCGGGTGTCCGCCGCGCTGCTCGCCGCCGTCTCCGGCCTGGGGCTGGGCCTGTCGCTGATCGTGGCGATCGGCGCGCAGAACGCCTTCGTGCTGCGCCAGGGGCTGCGCGCCGAGCACGTCGCCGCGGTCGTCGCCGTCTGCCTGCTCTCCGACGTCGCCCTCATCGCCGCCGGCACGGCCGGCGCCGGGGCACTGGTGCAGCGGGTGCCCGGGCTGCTCGACGTCGTCTGCCTCGCCGGCGCCGCCTTCCTGCTCGGCTACGGGCTGCTGGCCGCCCGGCGCGCGCGGCACCCGGCCACGCTGGTCACCGAGGCGGCCGGCCGGCGGGCCGGCCTGACGGTCACCGTGAGCACCGCGCTGGCCCTCACCTGGCTCAACCCGCACGTCTACCTGGACACCGTGGTGCTGCTCGGCTCGCTGGCCGGCACCTGGGGCGAGCAGCGCTGGTGGTTCGCCGCCGGCGCCGGGCTGGGCAGCGCGGCGTGGTTCACCGGACTCGGCTACGGGGCCCGGCTGCTGCGGCCGGTGTTCGCCCGGCCGGCCGCGTGGCGGGTGCTCGACGCGGTCATCGCGGTCGTGATGGTCACGCTGGCCGCCGGGCTCGTCGTCCGCGTGCTCTAGGACCTGTTACCGGCACCCGTCGGCCCCCTGCAGGGCCCCGCCGCGAGCTCGCGAGTGGTGGGGGGCAGGGGGTCCTCTTACTCGGGGAGGAAGCTCCAGGTCTCCCGGGGCGGCGTGGCCGCGCGGCCGGGGGCGCAGCTGGGCCGGAAGTCGCACCAGCCGCACTGCCGGCCGGGGACGGCGGGGAAGGCGTCGTCCGGGTCCGCCCCGCCGTCGAGGGCCGCGGTGGCCGCGGCGATGTCGGCGGCGACGTCCTCGGCCCGGCGGACGTGGTTGGCCAGCGAGCGGTCGGTGTGCTCGAAGGCGGCCACCGTGCCGCTGGGCAGGTGGTGCAGCTCGACGCGGCTGCACGGCCGGCGCAGCGTGCGGCGCACCCCGAGCACGTAGGCGGCCAGCGCGGGTGAGCCGCGGGCCTCGTCGTCGGTGCTCACCGACCGGCCGGTCTTGTAGTCGACGACCACGAGCTCCCCGCCGCGCTGGTCGATGCGGTCGACCCGGCCGGACAGCGCCAGCCGCTCGGTGGTGGCGGCCACCTGCCGCTCGGTGCCGACCGGTTCCTCGGCGGGGTCCAGGCCGGTCACGTAGTCGGTGAGCCAGCCGGCCGCGCGGGCGCGCCACCGCTGCGACTGCTCGGCGTCGCGGAAGCCGGCGGTGGACCAGACGCCGTACAGCAGCTGCCGGGCCGCGGCCGGGGTGCGCCTGCCCAGCGGCAGCTCCCACCACGAGCGCAGCGCGGCGTGCACCGCCGACCCCACGCTGTTGTGCGCCCACGCCGGCCCCTTGGCCGGGGTGGGCCGGTCGACGTAGGCGTGCCGGTAGCGACGCGGACAGTCGCCGAACGCGGCCAGCTTGCTCGGCGTGGCCGGGAACAGCCGCCGCGGCATGCCCGGCATCTCCAGCTGCGCTCCGCCCACGTCAGCCATGGTGACCGGGGGGACCGACGGTCCCGGTGAGCGGCGCGGCGCCGGTCCCCGCGGCCACCAGCGCCTCGTACTGGTCCGGGGCGGTGGTGCAGGCGCCGATCGGTGTCGTCTTGTTGTTGCCGTGGTAGTCGCTGGAGCCGGTGACCAGCAGGCCCAGCTCGCCGGCCAGGCCGCGCAGGTGGGCGCGCTCGTCCGGGTCGTGGTCGGGGTGGTCGACCTCCAGGCCGAGCAGGCCGGCCCGGGCCATCGTGGCGAGGGCCTCGTCGCCGACCACCCGGCCGCGGCGGGTGGCCAGGCCGTGCGCGAACACCGGCACCCCGCCGGCGCTGCGGACCAGCTCGATGCCGAGGAGCACGTCGGTGTCGGCCTTGGCGACGTGGAAGGGGCTGCGGTGGTGCAGCAGCGTGGCGAAGGCGTGCTCGATGGAGTCGACGACGCGGGCCTCGACCAGCGCGCGGGCGATGTGCGGCCGGCCGACCACGCCACCGTCCGCGCGCTCGACGATCTCGCGCCACACGACCGGGTGGCCGGCCTCGGCCAGCGCCCGGACGATGCGCTCGCCACGGCTGAGCCGCTCGTCGCGCAGCCGCGCGCGCTCCGCCGCCAGGCCGGCGTGCCCGGGGTCGAACAGGTAGGCCAGCAGGTGCACGCTGATCGGCGGCGCGCCGGTCGGGAACCACCGGCAGGACAGCTCCATCCCCGGGACGACGGTCAGCCCGTCGGGGCGGGACTGCTCCGCCTGCGCCCACCCTGCGGTGGTGTCGTGGTCGGTGAGGGCGACGACGTCCAGGCCCGCGGCCCGTGCGGCGGCCAGCAGCTCCGCGGGGCTGTCGGTGCCGTCGGACACCGAGGAGTGGGTGTGCAGGTCGATCCGCATCAGCGCCTGCCCTCCCGCACCCGGCGTCCGGCGACCCGCCCGGTGCGCGGCCGCCGCGGTGGCGGGGCCTCCGGCTCGGCGGCGCGGTCCGCGGGGGGCGTCCGGCGGCCCGGTCCGGGGGGCGGCTCGGGGTTGCCCTCGTCGTCGCCGGAGTCGGCGCCGCCGCCGCCGAAGAGCAGGTCGCTGACGTCCCGGTAGAGGACGCCGGCCCGCGGCAGGTAGGTGATCTCCGACAGCGCCTGCTGCTGACCGGCGGACTCGAAGCGGAAGGTGCCGTAGCCGAGCAGCTGGCCGAACAGGGTCTCCTTGTAGGTGAGGTCGGTGATCCGGCGCAGCGGCAGCAGGGCCACCGTTCGGACGACGATCCCCGTGGTGAGCAGCACCCGCCGGTTGGTGACGATGAAGTGCCGCATCCACCACTCGCCGACCCGCAGCGCCAGGAACACCAGCGCCCCGAGCAGCAGGACCAGCCCGACGCTGGTGGTGACCCGGTCGTCGGGGTCGAGCAGCATCAGCCAGCCGCCGGCGGCCAGCACCGGCACCGCCCTGACCACCGGCGCGACGAGCACCGCCCAGTGCCGGCGGGTGGCCACGACGGGCGGCTGCTCCTGCGGCAGCAGGTACTTCTCGGCGTCCCTGCGCCAGACCGACCGGGAGCCGCCGGTGGGACCGGGAGCCGGCTCGCTCACGCCGGCCTAGGCGAGGGACTCGAAGAACGACGCGAGCGAGGTCGCGGCGTCACCGAGGGCCTGCCCCGCGGTGCGGACGATGTCCGCGGAGGCCTCCGGCGCCGAGATGACGTAGAAGACCACGAAGGCGAGCGCCAGCCAGGTGAGGACCTTCTTCACCGGTACCTCCGTGGTCGGCGTCGGGTGGGCGTCGTCTGGGCGTCGTCTGGGCGTGCGGACGCGGACTCGCCCGCACGACGAGTCCCATGGGTAACACACGCCCCAGCGCCGGCCCCCGGGACACGCCGCCGACCGACGGCCGGGAGGAGTCGTCGGTCACCGTCCGGGCAGCAGGTGCTCGCCGGGCGGTCCCAGCGGCAGGTCGGGGTAGAGGCGCTCGCGCAGGTCGAGCAGCTCCAGGTCCTCGGCGAGCAGCCACGCCGCCGACATCGGCCACACGACCAGCCACAACCACACGCCGTAGGCCTCGCCCACGAAGGCCGCCCGGTCGTCGGACGTCGGGACCGCCCACAGCGGTGCGTGCTGGCCAGCGGCCTCGACGGAGGTCGAGGAGGGGCCGGAGATGACGTCGCCGGGATCGGGACCGGGGAGCCCGGCGTACCCGCAGCCGACGCCGGTGCCCGGTTCCTCGGCGACCAGCACCAGCTCGGCCGAGCCGCCGAGCGGGGCCGGCCCGGCGCAGTCGACGACGATCGCCCGGGCACCGGGCTCCCCGCCCCACGCCAGGCCGGTCACCGACCAGCCCGGTGGCACCGGGTCGGGCACCCACGCCGGCACCCGGGCGTCGGCGGTGACCGCGGCGATGGCGTCGTGCGCGATCAGCAGGGTGTGGTGCAGCGGGGTCACCGCGCCGTGCACGTGGCACCAGGCCTGGGCGGAGCTCCCGGGGCGGACGACCACGCGCTCGCCGCAGCGGGGGCAGACCGGGGTGGCAGTCATCGGGCAACACCGTCCTGTGACCGGGCGGATTCGTCAAGCGATGGCCCGGGCGGCGGTGCGTACGGTGCGACCGTGCCGACCGCCGCCGGGGACCCGCTGCCGCTGGTCGCCTGCGTCGGGGCGGTGGTGCTCGACGGCCGGGGCCGGCTGCTGCTCGTGCGGCGCGGCACCGAGCCCGGCCGCGGGCTGTGGTCGGTGCCGGGCGGGCGGGTCGAGCCCGGCGAGTCGCCCGCGGCGGCCGTGGAGCGCGAGGTCCGCGAGGAGACCGGTCTGGCGGTGCGGGCCGGGGCCGAGGTCGGCCGGGTGCGGGTCCCTGGTCCGGGCGTCGTCTACGACGTCGTGGACCTCGCCTGCACCCTGCTGGACCTGGGGGCCACGCCGGTTGCGGGGGACGACGCGGACGCCGTCACCTTCGCCGCGGCCGCCGACCTCGAGCGGCTGGCCTGCACACCGCTGCTGCTGGAGACGCTGCGGAGCTGGGGCGCGCTGCCGTCCTGAGCCGTGACCTGCGTCGGTCAGCCGCGTGGCGACGGCTCCGGGCGGCCGGGCTGCTCGCCGCCCCGCGCCTCGCCGTGGGAGCGCTTGGGCACCATGACCTTGCGCCGGAACACGCACACGACGGTGCCGTCCTGCTTGTAGCCGATGGTCTCGACCGACACCACGCCGCGGTCGTCCCTCGACCGCGACTCGACCTTGTCCAGCACCGTCGTCTCGCCGTAGACCGTGTCGCCGTGGAAGGTCGGCGCCACGTGCCGCAGCGACTCGACCTCGAGGTTGGCGATCGCCTTGCCCGACACGTCGGGGACGCTCATGCCGAGCAGCAGCGAGTACACGTAGTTGCCGACCACGACGTTCCGGCCGAACTCGGTGGTCTCCGCCGCGTAGTGGCTGTCCAGGTGCAGCGGGTGGTGGTTCATGGTGAGCAGGCAGAACAGGTGGTCGTCGTACTCGGTGACGGTCTTGCCCGGCCAGTGCTTGTAGACCGCACCGACCTCGAACTCCTCGTAGTACCGGCCGAACTGCACGCGCTGCCTCCGGGTGTCGACGCTGACGGCGGGCACCGGACGACCTCGGCCGGGGAGCCGCGGCGAGCGGTGGGCGGGCGCCCACACCGGGTCGATGACCCATCCGGACGAGCGCCGATCCTACGATGCGGCGGTGGTACCGGTCCCTCCCCTTTCGGACGCCGGGGACACCGGCGTGCTGACGCTGTCCCCCACCGGCCGGCGGATCCGCCTGGCCGCCACCGGCGTCGTGCTGGCCCTGCTGCTCGGCGGGACCGTGTGGGGCAACGACTCCGAGTTCCCCTTCGGCCCGTTCCGGATGTACTCCACCCGGGCCGACCCCGACCGGCCGGTCGTCTCCACCGGGGTGGTCGGCGTCACCGCGGACGGTGACGAGGTCCCGCTCTCCGGTGGCGAGGTCGGGCTGCGCCGGGCGGAGTTCGAGGGGCAACTGCCCCGCCTCGTGGAGCAGCCTGAGCTGCTCGGCCTGCTGGCCGAGTCCTACGCCGCCGGTCACCCGGGTGCCGAGCCACTGGTCGCGGTGCGGGTCGTGCAGCGCCGGCACGCGCTGGACGGCGGCCGGCGCACCGGTGAGGTCACCGAGAGCGTGGTCGTGGACCACCGTGTGAGGACCGGCCCGGAGGGCACCCCGTGAGCGCGACCACCTCCGCGGACACTGGTCCCACCGCCGACACCCCGCCGTCCCCGCGCCGCCGTGGCCTGTCCGGCTGGTGGTTCCGCCCGGTGCCCCTGGCGCGCGTCGCCGTCGTGCGCACCCTCGCCTACCTGTTCGTGCCGGTCGACGTCTTCCTGACCACCGCCTGGATCCGCGCGCACGCCGACGTCCCGCCCGAGTGGTACGCGCCGCTGACCATCGGCCGGCTCCTGCCGCTGCCCACGCCGACGACCGCGGTGGTGACCGCCGTGCAGTGGGCCCTCGTGGCCGCGGCGCTGGTGGCCGCCACCGGCCGGTCGCCCCGGCTGCTGGGCAGTGCGGTCTTCCTGCTCTACCTGCAGTGGATGGTCATCGGGATGAGCTACGGGAAGGTCGACCACGACCGGATCGGCTACCTCGTCCTGCTCGCCGTGCTGCCCACCGTCGGGCGGGTGCGCTGGCGCGACCGGCGCTCCTCGGAGGCCGCGGGATGGGCCATGGCGGCGGTGTTCGTCACCGTCGTGCTCACCTACTTCCTGGCCGCGTGGGCCAAGGTGCGCTTTGGTGGCTGGGACTGGGCCACCGGCTCGACGCTGGCCCGCGCCATCGTGCGGCGCGGCACGGTGTTCTCCGAGTGGACCCTCGAGGTGCCCGGCCTGCTGGTGGGCGCCCAGTGGGCGATGCTCGCGCTGGAGTTCGCCACACCATTGGTGCTGCTGGTCTGGTCGAACCGCGCGCGGGTGGCCCTGGTCGTCGTCCTGCTGGGGTTCCACCTGGCCGTCTACGCCAGCGTGACGATCATCTTCCTGCCGCACTGCGTGGCCGTCCTGTCGATCCTCCCGTGGGAGCGGGTGCCCGAGGCCGCCCGCCGGCTGCGCACCCGCGGCCGAGCCGGGCACCCGGCCGGCGCGGCCCCGGCCGGGGCCGCGCCACCGGGCTGAGCACGTCGCGCTGGTCCTCAGATCAGGGCGCCGATGCGGGCGGCCACGTCCGCCTCGTGCTGCTGGTAGGACGCCGCCACACCGTCGAGCAGGCCGCCCATCCCGGTGAGCGCGTCGCTGACCCCCTGCGCGCTGAGCCGCCACTGCTCGTAGAGCTCGGTGAACCGGAGCGCGGCCTGGCTGTCGGTCCAGCCCTCGAGCACCGAGGCGTCCACGCTGCTGGACAGGGCGGTGTGCCGGGCCGTCGTGTCGGCGGCCTCGGCGCGGCACTGGCCGGCCATCGACTGCAGGGTGCTGATCTCGACTCTCACGTGTCCTCCTCCTGGCCCGGGTCCCTCCCGGTCGGGGCGCAACGCTAGGTGTACTGACCGGAGACGTTGGTCGAGGGCGTGCAATCACAGGATCTGATTGACGGATGTTGTGAGGGAGGACCTCCGGGCGTGGAGTGGAGCTGCTGAAGGCGACCACTGCACGACACCGGAGGTCCTCGTGCTCCACGCTAATGCCGCACTGACACCACGCCAGCGGCTGCAGATGGCCCGACTCATCGTCGAGGAGAAGTGGCCGGCGACGCGGGCCGCCGAGCGCTTCGGTGTCTCGGCAACCACCGCCCGGCGCTGGGCCGACCGCTACCGCACCGAAGGCGCCGCCGGCATGACCGACCGCTCCAGCCGGCCCCACACCAGCCCGACCAAGACCGATCCGGCGAGGACGAAGCGGATCGTGTCGCTGCGGCTGCGTAAGCGCTGGGGGCCGGTTCGGTTGGCCGCCGAGACTGGCGTGGCGCCCTCCACGGCCGGAGCGGTGCTGCGCCGCTGCAGCATCGGCCGGCTGTCTCGTCTCGAGCGCCGCGAGCGGGTGGTCGTGCGCTATGAACGCGAGGCGCCCGGTGAGCTGCTGCACGTCGACGTGAAGAAGCTGGGCAACATCCCCGCCGGCGGCGGGTGGCGCTTCCTCGGCCGGGTCCAGGGCAAAGTCAACCGGCACCTCGACGGCGGCCGGGCCCGAAGCCGCTATCGCAACCCGCTGATGGGCCACGGGTTCATCCACGTCGTCCTCGACGACCACTCTCGACTGGCCTACGCCGAAATCTGTGAGGACGAGACCGGCCCCACCGCCGCCGCGGTGCTGCGCCGGGCGGCCGACTGGTTCGCCGCTCGCGGGGTGACCGCTCGCCGGGTGCTGACCGACAACGGCGGCTGCTACCGCAGTCGCAACTGGGCCGCTGCCTGCGCCGAGCTGGGCATCGCTGCGAAGCGGACCCGGCCCTACCGGCCGCAGACCAACGGCAAGGTCGAGCGGTTCAACCGCACCATGACCAGCGAATGGGCCTTCGCCCAGCTGTTCACCAGCGAAGCCGACCGCCGCGCGGCCTTCCCTGGTTGGCTACACGCCTACAACCACCACCGGCCCCACACCGGCATCGGCGGCCACCCGCCCATCAGCCGCCTGACCAACCTCCCCGGTCAGTACAGCTAGGTCTGCGGGCCGCCGGGGCCGGCCTGCTGTCCACAGGCCCCCGCGCCGTCCACAGATCCGCCCGTCCCCGCCCGGTGGCCGCCTCCTCCGGCGAGGGTCGGCGCGTGCCCGCCTGCTCCCCCGCCACCCGCTGCTGGACCCTCGTCGCGTCCACCGGCGCCCTCGACGTGGCGGTCTCCGCCGGTGACGACGACCGGCTCGGCGCGGTCCTGCCCGCGCTGGCCGCCACGCTGGGCCTGCCCGCCGCGGAGCTGTGGGCGGGCAGCACCCGGCTGGCCGCCGACCTCCCCCTGACCGACCCGGCGCTGGCGCACGGTACGCTGCTGGGCCTCGGCCGGCCCGGTCCCCGCCCGGTCGCCGCCTCCCGCTCCAGCGCGCTGGAGCTGCACGTCGTCGGTGGTCCGGACGCGGGCACCGTGCACCCCCTGGACCGGGGCCGGCACGTCGTCGGGCGCGGCGGCGAGGCCACCGTCGCGCTCGCCGACCCCGACGTCTCGCGGCGGCACTTGCTCGTCGACGTGGGCAGTGGTGGCGTCACCGTGCACGACCTGGACTCCAGCAACGGCAGCCGGCTGGACGGTGCGCCCCTCGACGACGAGCCGCGCAGCTGGACCCCGGGCACACCGCTGCAGGTGGGGGCCAGCACGCTGCGCACGGCCGGTCCCGGCAGCGCCCGCGCCACCGTCCGGCCCGCGGGCGGCGGCCGGTCGGCCCTGCGGCAGCACCCACGGCTGCAGGCGCCGCGGGAGGTGGTCGAGGTCGCGTTCCCGGCAGAACCGGTGCCCCCGTCCCCGAGAAGGCTGGCCTGGGTGGCGGTGGCGCTGCCGGCGGTGGGCGGGGTCGTCCTGGCCTGGGTGCTCGACGCGCCGCACTTCCTCCTCTTCGCGCTGCTCAGCCCCGTGGTGGCGGTCGGCACGTGGCTGTCCGACCGGTGGTCGGGGCGGCGCGGCACCCGGCGGGCCCGCGCCGCCCACGCCACCGAGCTCGCCGAGGCACACGCATCCCTGGTGACGGCCCTGCGCGCGGACGAGCGCGCCGCCGAGGCGGCGCACCCGGACCTGGCCGTCCTGGTCACCGCGGCGCACCGGCGGTCCACCGACCTCTGGCAGCGGCGGAGGGGGGACGCGGACGCGCTGACCGTCCGGGTCGGCACGGGGCCCGGGGAGTCCCGCGTGGTGCGCGTGGCGGCCGACGGCTCGCGGTGCCGGGAGCCCTCCGACCGGCTGCCCGTCGCGATCGACCTGGCGGCGACCAGCGGGCTGGGCGTGGCGGGTCCCCGGCCGGCCACGGTGGGCGTCCTCACCGGCATCCTCGGTCAGCTCGTCACGCTGCACGCCCCCGGCGAGCTGGCGCTGGGCGTGCTGACCACACCGGAGCGGCTGACCGGGTGGGCCTGGCTGCGCTGGGTGCCGCACCTGCCCGAGGGTGCCGTGCACGTCGGTCCGGCAGCCCCGGACGGCGGCGCCGACGAGGACGTGCGGCGGTGGCTCGGCGCCCTGCTCGCCCGACGCGTGCCGGGCGAGGACGGCGTCCCCGCCCGGCTGGTCGTGCTGGTCGACCGGCCGGTGGGGGCCGGCCTGCTCGCCGCGCTGCGGGCAGCGTCGTCCACCGGGGTCGTCACCCTCAGCTGCGGCTCCTCCGCGGGGGACCTGCCGGACCTGGGCGTCGCGGTCCTGCAGCTCGGCGGGGAGACCGGTGAGCAGGCCACGCTGCTGGTGGCCGGCGCGGGCGGGCGCCCGGTGACGGCGGTCGACCACCTGCCCCGCCGGGTGGCCGCCCAGCTCGCCCGGGACCTCGCCGCCCTGGCACCGGCCAGCTCCGAGGCGGCGCTGCCCCGGCAGGTGCGGCTGGTCGACCTGGGCGCCGGCGGGGCACCGGCGGCCCCCGGGGCGGTGACCGGGGCGGTGACCGGCGGCTGGTCCCGGGCGCGGGACCGCCTCGTCGCCACGGTGGGCCGCAGCGCCGCGGGGGACCTCACGGTCGACCTGTGCCGGCACGGACCGCACGCCCTGGTGGCCGGGACCACGGGCTCGGGCAAGTCCGAGCTGCTGCAGACCCTCGTCGCCGGCCTGGCGCTGGCCCACCCGCCGGACCGCTGCTCGTTCCTGCTCGTCGACTACAAGGGCGGCGCCGCCTTCGCCGAGGCGGCCGCGCTGCCGCACACGGTCGGCCTGCTGACCGACCTCGACGGGGCGGCCACCGCCCGGGCCCTACGGTCACTGGCCGCCGAGCTCAGCCGCCGGGAGACGCTCCTGGCCGAGCACGGCGTGCCGGACGTGGCGGCCCTGCCCGACGCGGTCGACCTGGCGCGGCTGGTCATCGTGGTGGACGAGTTCGCCGGCCTGGCCGAGGAACTGCCGGCCTTCCTGTCCGGCCTGGTCGGCATCGCCCAGCGCGGTCGCTCGCTCGGCGTGCACCTGGTGCTGGCCACCCAGCGGCCCGCCGGCGTCGTCTCCCCGGAGATCCGGGCGAACTGCACCCTGCGGATCTGTCTGCGCACCACCGACGAGGCGGAGTCCCGGGACGTGCTGGGCACCGCGCGGGCCGCGGCCCTGCCGGTCGACACCCCGGGGCGTGGGTACCTGCGGGCCGGCAGCGGCGCACCCGTCCTGTTCCAGGCCGCGCGGGTCGGCGGTGGGCCACCCGCGACCGGGGACGCGACGGCGCAGGTCAGCGCCTGGCGGTGGCCGGCCCCGGCCGGGCCGGCGGTGCGGGAGGCACCGGCCGGCCCCAGCGACCTCGCCCGGCTGACCGCCGCGCTCGCGCGGCGGGCCCGGGAGACGGGGCTGGCCACGCCGCACCGGCCGTGGTGTCCGCCGCTCCCCGACCGGCTGCCGGCCGCGGACCTGCGGGCGCACCCCGCGGCCGGCGGCGCCCGGCCCGCGGACCGTCTGCTGCTGGGGCTGCTGGACCGACCCGAGGTCCAGTCCCAGGAACCGCTGGAGCTGGACCTTGCCCGGGCGGGGGGCTGGCTGGCGGTGGGGGGCGCGCGCAGCGGCCGGACCACCCTGCTGCGGACGGTGCTCGCCGAGGCCGTCACGGCCCTGTCCCCCGACCGGCTGCACGTGCACGTGCTCGACCACGGTGGGGGTGGCCTCGCCGCCGTGGGAGCCGGCCTGCCGCACACCGGTACCGCGGTCGGCGGGGACGACGCCCTGCGCACCGTGCGCCTGGTGGACCGGCTGGCGCAGGAGGTGGCCGCGCGCCGCGCCGCCCCGTCCGCGGGCCCGCGGCCGCACCTGCTGCTGCTCGTGGACGGCGCGGAGTCGGTCATGACGCAGCTGGACGAGTCCGATCCCGGCCGGGGGTCCGCGGTGCTGCTGCGGCTGGTGCGCGACGGTGCGGCCGCCGGGCTGACCTGCGTGCTCACCGCCGACCGGGCCGTCCCGGGTGGCCGGCTGGCCAGCGCCGTCGGCACCCGGCTTGTCCTGCCGCTGCCCGACCGCGCCGACTACGCCGCCGCGGGCGTCCCGCTCCGCGACGTGCCCGGGCACCGGCCGCCCGGCCGTGCGCTGGTCGGCGAGGAGGTCCGCGAGTGCCAGCTCGCCCTGCCCGCCCCCCTCCCCTCGGCGGCGCGGCCGCGCTCCCCGGGCGCACCCCGGCCGGTGTCGGTCCCGGAGCTGCCGGCGGCCCCCGTGCTGCGGCTGCGCGAGCCGGCCGGGGCGGAGCACCCGCTGCGGCTGCCGGTCGGCCCGGGCGGTGACGACGGCGGTGTGCTGACCGTCGACCTGGCCCGCACCGGTGGCCTGCTCGTCGCCGGCCCGCCCGGCAGCGGCCGGACGACGACCCTGCAGGCCTTCGCGGCGCACCTCGCGGCCGCCGGGCTCGCGGTCCTCGAGCTGGGCCGCGGCACCGCCCCGGCAGCGGCGGTCCCGGGGTCGGCGGCCGCGGGCCCCGGCCGGGTCCGGCTGGACGCCGGGGACGTCCCGGGCTGGCAGGAGTGGCTGACCGCCCGGCACGGGACACCGGGCGTGGTGGTCGTCGACGACGCCGCCCTGCTGACCGACTCCGCGGTGCTCGGCACGGCGACCGGCCCGGAGGCGCTCGCGGACGTCGTCTGGGTGGTGGCCGGGTCGGCCGCGGAGCTGTCGGCGGCCTTCCGGGGCCCGGTCCCGGTGCTGCGGCGTCGGCGCAGCGGGCTGCTGCTGACGCCGGGGCCCGGCGACGGCGACCTGCTGGGCGTCCGGCTCCCGCGCACCCCGGTCCCCAGCCGTCCGGGGTCGGGCTGGCTGGTCGTGGCGGGCAGCGCACAGCGGGTGCAGGTGGCCCGGCGCGCCCCGCTGCCGGCCGGGAGCCCCGCCGGGTGCGGGGCGGCCGGGTGAGCGGCCGTGCCGCGCCGCGCTCACAGCAGTTCGAGCAGCGACCCGATCTCCTGCGTGGCGTACCAGGCCAGCTCGTGCCCCTCGGCCTGGTCGACGACGAACTGGGCGTCCTCGCTGCCGAGGTCGGCCTCCAGCACGACGGCCACGGCGGCGCGGACGTCGTCCTCGGCCTCGGCACCGTCGACGTGGGCACTCGCGACGGCGGCCAGGGCGACGTCCCCGCTCACCCGGACGGCGCCGCGGTCGACGTCCGGGTCCTCGACCTCGGCGACCGCGGCGTCCGGGACGTCGGCGGCCAGGACCACCCGGCGGCGGGCGGCCGCCGGGTCGATGTCGACCAGCCGGAGGCTGGCGCGGGCGGCGGCGAGGAGGGCGGCGTACTCCAGCTCCTCCTCGTCGGCCCCGGCGTCGCTCAGCGGGTAGCTGGCGCGCAGGCCGGGGGTGACGGCGAAGCCGGTGAGCGGCCCGGTCAGCCGCCCGTCGTCCACGAGGGCCTGCAGGACCCTCGTCGTGGCGGGCAGGTACACACGCACCGGGGGGACTCCTTCGTGCCGGGGGAGGCCCGACGGTATCCCGGCCGCCGGGGCGAGCCGGGCGCCCCCGGGTCAGCCGGCGGTCTCGACCAGGACGGCGAGCTCCTGCTCGACCAGGTCGGCGAGCAGGTCGACGTCGCCGACGCCGGAGCGGTCGGCGTTGAGGCCGAAGAAGACCCGGCCGTCGTAGCTGGTGATGCCGATCGACAGGCCGTGGCCGGGAGCCAGCGGGACCACCGGGAAGACCTCCAGCACCCGGGCGCCCGCGGCGTACAGCGGCACCTGGGGGCCGGGCACGTTGGTGACCACCAGGTTGGCCACCCGGCGCGACAGCCCTCTGGCCGCGCGGGCGCCGAGGGCGTGCAGCGTCGGCGGGGCGAACCCGGTGAGCGCGAGCAGCGCCTCCGCCCCCACCGACCGGCCGTGGCGGCTCGCGCCGAGCATCGCGTAGCTGAGCCGGGCCAGCCGCAGCCGGGGGTTGGGCTCGCCGACCGGGAGGTCCACCAGGTGGCCGGACACCCGAGTGCCCGGGGCCTCCTCCGCGTCGTGCACCGACACGGGCACGAGAGCGCGCACCGACGTCGAGCCGACGACCGCCTGGCCCCGCGACAGCAGCCACTCCCGCAGCGCCCCGGTGACCACGGTCAGCAGGACGTCGTTGACCGTCCCGCCGTGCGCCTTGCGGACCCGTTTGACGTCGTCCAGGTCGCCCCGGGCCACCACGACCCGGCGCTGGCTGCCACCGGCGGCGTTCAGCGGGGTGCGCGGGGCCGCGAACAGCGCCGAGCGCGCCGCACGCACGGCGCCGCCGGCCGCGCCGGTCAGCCGCGCGCCAGTGGCCCGCACGTCGGTCGCCGCGTGCCGGGCGGTCTCCACGACCGCCGACGGGCGGGTCACGTAGCCACCGACGGCCTCACCGACCAGCTGGACCGCGCTCGGCAGCGGGCGGGTAAGCCACGGCACCGGCTCGGGCACCGGCGCGTCGGGCGAGTCGTCGAGCAGGACCTGACCGATGTCCATCGTGCCGAGCCCGTCGACCAGCGCCGGGTGGGTCTTGGTGACCACCGCCGCCCGGCCCTGCGCCAGGCCCTCCACCAGGTAGAGCTCCCACAGCGGGCGGCTGCGGTCCAGCGGTCGCGCGATCACCCGGGAGACCAGCTCCAGCAGCTGGTCGTGGGTCCCCGGCCGCGGCAGCGCGGAGCGGCGAACGTGGTGGTCGATGGCGAAGTCCGGGTCGTCGGCCCACACCGGGGTGGCCAGATGGCCGGGCACCTCGAGCACCCGCTGCCGGTAGCGGGGCACCAGCGGGAGGCGTGCGGCGACCAGGGCGGCGATGGCGTCCAGACCACCGGCCGGCGCCTCGAGCACCAGCACGCCGGCCACGTGCATGGGGGTGTGGGGGTCCTCCAGGTGGAGGAACGACGCGTCCAGGGTGCTCAGGTGCTCCACCGTCGGCCTCCTCGCGGTCGAGGGCCCCACGCTACGACCCCACCCGGCCGGCGGGCACCTGCGCGCAGGGGGTGGCCGTCAGCTCACCCGGCGGAGCGCCGCAGCCGGGCACGCCCGCGCGCGGCCGCCGGGCTCGGCACACCGGTGAGGGACGCCGCCATCGACCGCAGCGCCGCCCGCAGCGGCGAGGACGGCGCCACCTCGGCCAGCGTGCGTCCCTCCGCGAGCGCGGCGTCCGTCGCCCGCCGGTCGGCGGGGAGGAAGAAGCGCACCCCGTGGCCGGCGAAGCGCTCCAGCGCCTCGCCGATCTCCCGCCGGGGGTCACCCGGGACCGGGCCGCGCCGCACCTGGTTGACGACCACCACGGGGTCGACGTCCGGGAGCACCGCACGCAGCTGCCCCAGTGCCCGGATGCTGCGCTGCAGCGCCACCGGGTCCGCGCCGCTGACGCACAGCACGGTGTCCGCGCTCTCCAGGACGGTGAGCGTGACCCCGTTGCGGCGCGGCGCCGCGGTGTCGAAGGACAGCTCCTCGTCCTCCTCCAGGCTGAAGGCGCAGTCCACGACGGTGAGGTCGACCCTGCGGCGCAGCTCGTCGAGCACCGCGGCCACGGCCGCCGGCCGCAGCTCCGGCCAGCGGTCCGCGCGCGCCAGCCCGGTCAGGACACCCAGCCGGGGGCGCACCGCCCAGGCCAGCCGGCCGAGGGCGGCCTCGTCCAGGGTGCCGGCGGCGGCCTGGCGGGCCGCGCCGGCCAGCCCGGGTGACTCGTCGAGCAGGCCGAGCACCTGGGCGACCACCCCGCCGTAGACGTCGGCGTCCACGAGCAGGGTCGGCACGTCCAGCCGGGCAGCCTCGTCGGCCAGCCCCACGGCCACGGTGGTGCGCCCGGGCGCGCCGGTCGGCCCCCAGACCGCGACCACCCGGCCGCGCCCGGCCGGCCGGCCGTGCACCGGCGCCGGCAGGCCGTGCGCCGGCAGCGCCGCCCGCGGGTCGGCGATGTCCCGGCCGGCCGGCGGGCCTCCGGCCACCGCCTCGCGCAGCGCCCGGGCGATCGCCTCCGGCTCGGCGTCGGCGGGCAGCACCCGGCCGATCCCCAGACCCCGCAGCCGGTGGGCGGCCTGCTCGTCACCGGGGTCCACCAGCCCGACGACGGCCACCCCGGCCGCGGCGAGCCGGGCGACCGCGTCCCCGTCGAGGCGCCGCAGGTCCGCGGACAGGAGTGCGGCCTGCGCGGTGCCGGTGGCCGCGGCGGCCAGCAGCTCGGAGACGTCGACGCACCGGCGGACGACGCTGACCCCGTGGTCGGCGCGGTCCAGGGCCCCGACCAGCGCGGACTCCCAGCCCGCGCCGGTGACGGCGGTGAAGACCTGGACGGCCATCACGGGGTCCCGGTCGGCGCAGCGGCCGGCGGTGCGGCCGGCGGTGCGGCCTCCGCCGGCGACGGGGCGGCAGGTACCGCGGCCTCCGCCGGCGGCGCGGCGACGGGCGCCGGGGGCGACGCCACGGGCGCGGGCGCCGGGACCGGGGCCGGGGGCACGTCCGTGGCCGCAGGGGACGACGGCGTGGCGGCCGTCGGGACCGTCGCCGTCCCGTCGGCGGGCGGGGCCACCGAGCCGTGCACGACCACCACCAGCGGCCGCCCGCCGATGGCCGCCAGGACGGCCGGTGCCGCGTCGGGAGGCAGCGAGACGACCACCTGCACCGTGGTCGTCGCCGTCGACAGCGCGCCCTCGGCGCGTCCGGAGATCGCCTGCACCGGCGCGGCCACCACCACGGGGGTCACGGTCCCGGCGCCGGTCGCGGTGGCCCCGGCGGCCGGGTCGGCGACGGCGTACACGTCGACCACCTGCCCGCGGTCCAGCGCCGGCGGCACGTAGCCGGCCTGCACGGGCAGCGCGATCTGCACCAGGTCGGCCGGCTCGTCCAGCGCCGCCCGCGGCAGCAGCTCGCCGCCGCGGACGGCCTGGGCCAGGGTGCGGCCCTCCGGCCGGGTGCTGGTCGCCAGGTAGGCGCCAGCGACGTCGTCGAGCCGGACCTGCACGGCGACGACGTCCTCGGCGGCGAGCACGGTGCCCGCGGCGAGGTCGCCTGCGGCCGCCCAGACCGGCACGGTGGCGTCCGCGGCGGCCACCACCCGCGCGCCCAGCAGCACCGAGCCGAGCACCAGCAGGACGCCCAGGACCAGCCGCAGGTCCAGCCACTGCGGGGCGCGGACCCGCCGTGGCGCCGACCCCGGTACGGGCGCGGCACCCGGGGCGCCGGGCGCCGGGGTGGTGGACACGGTTCGCGCGGCGCTCACAGCCAGCGGTCCCTCCTCGTCACACTGACACCGTGCACGGCCCGGACGGGCCCACGGTCGGACGGAGATGATGCGGGAGGCGGCGGCCGCGTGCAGGCGCCGTCCACACGTTCGGGGCTGTGGACGGCGCGCATGCCACCCGGACGGGGCTGCCAGACTGTCGCGGACCGGACGGAGACCTGATGCCCACACCGCGGTTCCTGACCCTCGACGACGTCGCCGAGATCCTCAACGTCTCGTGGTCGCAGGCCTACGCGCTGGTGCGCCGCAAGGAGCTGATCGCCATCCAGATCGGCGGTCGCGGCCAGTGGCGGGTCGAGACCGACGAGCTGGAGCGGTTCATCGCCCAGAAGTACGCCGAGGCGCGTGCCGGTACCGTCCCCGCCGAACCCGGGGCCGAGGAGCAGACGGCACCGGACGACGCCACCTCCAGCACCGGGGGCCTCGGCCGGGGCTGACCCCGCCCGGCGTCCGGGTCAGCCGAGCCCCGGGGCCAGGGTCCGCAGCACCGCGACGGCCGGCAGGGCGATGGCCCGGACCCCGCGTACCGCGGCGGCACGGCGCGGCTCGTCGGCGGCGTGCTCGGCCAGCTCCAGGTGGTCGGCGCCGACGCCGTCCACGGTGCCCACGTAGGCCGATCCGTCGGTCAGGACGACCTGCACGACGCTGCGGTCGCGGGACAGCCCGCGGACCGCCCGGCGCAGGTCCAGCCGCGCGCGCACCGGGCTGCCGTCCCCGGGCGCGGCCGTGGCCCGGCCCAGTCCGGCGACCGTCGTGACCGTGGACGTCGCCACGAGCACCTCCCGGCCGCCGCCGTCCAGCAGCAGCCAGTCGGCGCCCACGTCGAGGAGCACGCCGGTCAGGTCACCGGCGCCCTGGCAGCGCAGGGTCAGCGGCCGGCCGACGGCACCGGCCAGCCGGTCCACCAGGCGGACCGCACCGGTCTCCACCCGCCGGCGGGACGCGTCCTCCGCCCGCTCGGCGGCCGCCTCCGCCGCGTCGAACTCCGCCTGCAGGTCGGCGAAGAGCCGTTGCCATCGCATCTGCCACCTCCTCCACGTCACCGTAGTGGATGACTTCACTTGCGTTTGCGTGCATTTGGTTGCTTTGGTCGGTGACATGCCGCGGATGCACGGAGGAGCGATGTCGGTCCGGCGACTGGTCGGGACGGCGGTGGCGATGGCCGTCGCGGCCGTCTGCCTGCGCGCGGTGACCCCGGACCTCTCCGCGGTGACCGGCGCGGGCCTGGACCTGCAGCGCGCCGTCGACACCACCGGGGCCGACACGGTCCTGCTCGCCGCCGTCGCCGCCCTGGCCTGGGTGGCCTGGGCCTGGGGCGCCCTGGGCCTGGTCCTCACCGCGCTGTCCGCGCTGCCCGGCGTCGCCGGCACCCTCGCCCGCGCACTCACCCAGTGCGTGCTGCCCGCGGGGGCCCGGCGCGCGACCGCCGTCGCCCTGGGCGTCGGCCTGGTCACCGGCGGGCCGCTGCTGACCGGGTGCACCACCCCGGGCCCGGTGACGACGACGGTCGTCGCCGCGTCCGCGCACCACCCCGTCGCCGACTGGCCGGCACCGCCGTCGTCGACGTCGTCCCCGGCCCCCGCGGCCGACCGTCCCCCGCTGCCGACCGGGACCGGCCCGGTACGCGACTGGCCGGGCCCGTCCGACGGGGACCACGTCGTGCTGCGCGGCGAGTGCCTGTGGGACATCGCCGCCGCCGACCTCGCCCGGCGGACCGGGGGCACCCCGTCCGACGCGCAGGTCGCCACCGCCGTGGCCGCCTGGTGGCAGGCCAACGCCGCCGTGATCGGTCCCGACCCCGACCTCCTGCTGCCCGGCCAGGTGCTGCGCCCGCCGGCGTCCTGACCGCCCCTGCCCCCCACGAGTCCCGGAGCACCCCATGAGCGCGCCCGCCTCCCCGGCCCGGTCCACCGCGGCCGAGCCCGCCTCCCAGCCGCTGCAGGCGGCGACCATGCGGCTCACCGTCGTCCCCACACCGCAGCCACCCCTGGACCCGCAGCCGGTGCTGCGGCTGGTCCTCCCGGGTGTCGAGGTCCCGCGGACGCCGCACCGGCCGGGTCCGCGCCCGCGCCGGGAGGACCCGCCCGCCGGCTTCGTCCCCGGCTTCGAGCCGACCTGGTCGGTCCGTGCCGACCTCCCCGACCCGCGGCTGGCCGGTCGGAGGCTGCTCACCCTCACCCTGGAGGCCCTGGCCGGCCGGCGTCCGCTGGCCCAGGTCCGGCCGCTCGCCGCGCTCGGCGTCTACACCGCCCTCACCAGCGGCCGCCGGCCGCGGTGGTGCGTGGAGGGGACGGCGCCGGTGCTGCTGGGTCCGGTCCGCGTCTGCGAGCCGGTCGACGGGGTCGCCGAGGTCAGCGCGGTGGCCCGCCGAGCGGGACGGGCGCACGCCGTCGCCGCCCGGCTCGAGGGCATCGACGGCCGCTGGACGTGCACCGCCCTGCAGATCGGCTGACGGACCTCCCTGCCTCTAATGCCTCGCACGCTCGGCCCGGGCCCCTGCAGGGAGGCCGTTCCCTCACCTCACGAGGCGGACGGCGACCCGTGGCAGGACTTGTACTTGCGGCCCGAGCCGCACGGGCAGGGCGCGTTGCGGGCCGGCTCCTTGGTGCCGGTCACGGTGGCGGTCTTGGCCGCCTTGGCCGGACCGCTCTCCCGGGGCGAGGGGTCCAGACTCGGCGCGGAGTAGCTCAGCTGCTCGGCGCGGTGCGGGTCCTCCAGGCCCTTGACGGCCAGCTCCGGTCCGGTGCCCGCGTCCGTGGACACCGGCCGCTGCGCCTCCGGAGCTGCCGGACCGGGCTGCTCGGGCGCGGAGTGCCGGCCGCGTCGGGCCGTCCCGGTCCGGCCGCCCGCCGGTGCGGTGGCGTGCCGGCCGCCAGCCGGCGCGGCCCGGTCCGCCCCGGCCGGAGCCGGCGGCGCAGGAGCAGGTGCAGGAGCCGGCGCAGGTACCGGAGCCGGCGGCGCAGCAGCGGGAGCCGGAGCGGCCGCGACAGGCGCTACGGGAGCGGCGGGCTCGGGCGCAGGAGCGGCGGGCGCAGGAGCAGGAGCAGGAGCAGGAGCAGCGGGAGCCTGAGCCGCGGCTGCCGCAGCTGCCTGGGCGGCCGCCCGCTGCCGGGCCAGCACCCGCGCCGTCCCCTGCTGGGCGGCCGCCAGTGCCTGGGCCTCCGCCTTGGCCTGGGCCTCGGCCTGCTGCTGCTCCTGGGTCTTGACCTCCAGGTTGAACAGGAAGCCGACCGACTCCTCCTTGATGCCGTCGAGCATGGTCATGAACATGTCGTAGCCCTCGCGCTGGTACTCCACGACCGGGTCGCGGTTGGCCATCGCGCGCAGGTGGATGCCGGCTCGCAGGTAGTCCATCTCGTAGAGGTGCTCGCGCCACTTGCGGTCCAGCACGCTGAGCAGCACCCGCCGCTCCAGCTCGCGCATGACCTCCGCGCCGAGGGCGGCCTCCCGCTCCTCGTAGGCACGGTGCACGTCGTCCAGCAGCTCCTGCTTGAGCACGTCGGCGCTCAGCGCCGCCTGGTCGCCGTCGGCGAGTCGCTCCAGGAGCTCGGTGCGGTCCAGGCCCACCGGGTAGAGCGCCTTGAGGCCGGTCCACAGCTGCTCGAGGTCCCAGTCCTCGGCGTAGCCCATCTCCGTGGCGCCGTCGACGTAGGCGCCGACCACGGCGTCGACCATGTTGCGGACCTGCACGTGCAGGTCCTCCCCGTCGAGCACCTTGCGCCGCTCGGCGTAGATGACGGTGCGCTGGCGGTTGAGCACCTCGTCGTACTTCAGGACGTCCTTGCGGATCTCGTGGTTCTGCTGCTCGACCTGCGTCTGCGCCGACAGGATCGCCCGGCTGACCATCTTGGACTCGATCGGCTGGTCGTCGGGCACGCGCAGCGTGGTCATCATCGACTCGAGCATCGGACCGTTGAACCGCCGCATGAGGTCGTCGCCCAGCGACAGGTAGAACCGCGACTCGCCGGGGTCGCCCTGGCGGCCGGAGCGGCCGCGCAGCTGGTTGTCGATGCGCCGGCTCTCGTGCCGCTCGGTGCCCAGCACGTAGAGGCCGCCGGCCTCGGTGACCTGGTCGTGCTCGGCCCGGACCTGGTCGCGGGCCTTCTCCAGGGCGCTGTCCCAGGCCGCCTCGTACTCCTCCGGCGTCTCCGCCGGCGACAGCCCGCGGGCGCGCAGCTGCTCGTCGGCGATGAACTCGGGGTTGCCGCCGAGCTGGATGTCGGTGCCGCGGCCGGCCATGTTGGTCGCCACGGTGACCGCGCCCAGCCGCCCGGCCTGGGCGACGATGTGCGCCTCCCGGGCGTGGTTCTTGGCGTTGAGGACCTCGTGCCGGATCCCGCGCTGCAGCAGCAGCTTGGCCAGCACCTCGGACTTCTCCACGCTCGCCGTGCCGACCAGCACGGGCTGGCCGGCCTCGTGGCACTCGGCGATGTCGGCGACGACCGCGTCGAACTTGGCCTGCTCGGTCTTGTAGATGACGTCGGAGCGGTCCTCGCGGATCATCGGCCGGTTGGTCGGGATCGGGACGACGCCGAGGCCGTAGGTCTGGGAGAGCTCGGCCGCCTCGGTCTGGGCGGTGCCGGTCATCCCGGAGAGCTTCTCGTAGAGCCGGAAGTAGTTCTGCAGGGTGATGGTGGCCAGCGTCTGGTTCTCGTCCTTGACCTGCACCCGCTCCTTGGCCTCGATGGCCTGGTGCATGCCCTCGTTGTAGCGGCGGCCGGACAGCACACGGCCGGTGAACTCGTCGACGATGAGCACCTCGCCGTTGCTGACGATGTACTGCTGGTCGCGGTGGTAGAGCTCCTTGGCCTTGAGCGCGTTGTTGAGGAAGCTGATCAGCGGGGTGTTGACCGCCTCGTAGAGGTTGTCGATGCCGATCTGGTCCTCGACGAACTCCACGCCCTCCTCGGTGATGGCGACCGTGCGCTTGGCCTCCTCCACCTCGTAGTGGACGTCGCGCTGCATCAGCGGGGCCAGCCGGGCGAACTCGCCGTACCAGCGGTGCATGGCCGGGTCCCCGGCCGGGCCGCTGATGATCAGCGGGGTGCGGGCCTCGTCGATGAGGATCGAGTCGACCTCGTCGACGATGGCGAAGTGGTGGCCGCGCTGGACGAGGTCACCCTTCTTCCAGGCCATGTTGTCGCGCAGGTAGTCGAAGCCGAACTCGTTGTTCGTGCCGTGGGTGATGTCGCACAGGTACTGCTGGCGGCGGACGTCGGGCTGCTGGCCGGACACGATCACGCCGACCCGCAGGCCGAGGAAGCGGTGCACCCGGCCCATCTGCTCCGCGTCGCGCTGGGCCAGGTAGTCGTTGGTGGTGACGACGTGCACGCCCTGGCCGCTCAGCGCGTTGAGGTAGGCCGCCAGCACGCCGGTGAGCGTCTTGCCCTCACCGGTGCGCATCTCGGCGATGTTGCCCAGGTGCAGCGCGGCGCCGCCCATGAGCTGCACGCGGAAGTGCCGCTGGCCCAGGGTGCGGGTGGCGGCCTCGCGGACGACGGCGAAGGCCTCGGGGAGGAGCTGGTCGACGGTCTCGCCCTCGGCCAGGCGCTCCCGGAACTCGTCGGTCTTCGCCCGCAGTTCGGCGTCCGTGAGGTCGGCGACGTCGTCCGCCAGCGACTCGACCGCATCGGCGATCTTGTGCAGTCGTCGGACGATCTTGCCCTCACCGGCACGGAGGATCTTCGAGAACACCACCCGTCCAGAGTAGGCGGCGCTCCCCCCGGCCCGGGGCTGCCCGCGGTGACCCGCCGTCGGCAGCCCTCTCTCGTCACCGGCGGACCAGCCGCCCCTCTCGCGGGTCCCGCACGACCTCCTGGCCGCCCTCCCGGAGCCCGTCGAGCACCACGGCGACCAGCTCGTCCCGGTCGTGCCCGGCGGGCAGCCGCGGCGGCGTCCCGGCGAGGGCGCGGTCGACCAGGCCGGTGTCGATGTGCGGCGGCTTGACGTCCAGCACGGTGACCCGGCGGGACCGCAGCTCCCGGCGCAGCACCCCGGCCCAGGCCGACAGGGCGGCCTTGCTCGCCGAGTACTCCGCCATCTGCAGGGTCGGGGCGTCGGCCACGACAGCCGACAGCAGCACGACCGCCCCGCCGTCGGCCAGGTGCGGCAGCGCGGCGCGCACCAGGCTCATCGGGGCCAGCGTGTTGACCGCGAACAGCTCCTCGGTCACCGCGTCGTCGGCGTCCGCCGCGGGGCCGAAGGCCACCACCCCCCAGGCGACCACCACCGCGTCCAGGCCGCCGAGGCCGGCCACCGCGGCCTCGACAGCGGCGCGGACGGACCCGACGTCGACGGCGTCGGCCGCCTCCGCGGGCGCGCCGTCGAGCTCCGCGGCCAGGGCCTGCAGCCGGGCGCCGTCCCGGCCGGTCAGCGCCACCCGGGCGCCGGCGCCGTGCAGGGCCCGCGCCAGCGCCCCGCCCAGCACCCCGGTGGCGCCGGCCACCAGCACCCGCGCACCCTGCAGCTCCACGGGTCGCCGGTGCCCCGGCCGGCCGCGACCTAACCTCGGACCCCGTGGCCCACGACCTCGACGCCCTGCCCGACGGCCTGCTCGCCTTCCTCACCGAGCGGCACCTGGCCACGCTCACGACCCTGCGCGCCGACGGCAGTCCGCACGTCGTCCCGGTGGGGGTCACCTACGACGCCGCCACCCGCACCGCCCGGGTGATCACCTCGGGCACCTCGGCCAAGGCCCGGCACGTGCGCGCCGGGCAGGCGCGGGTGGCGGTCTGCCAGGTCGAGGGCCGCCGCTGGGTCACCCTCGAGGGGACGGCGGTGGTGCGCGACGACCCGGATGCGGTCGCCGACGCCGAACGGCGCTACGCCGCCCGGTACCGCCAGCCGCGGGAGAACCCGGCCCGGGTGGTCCTGGAGATCTCGGTCGACCGGGTGCTCGGCAACCCCTGACCATGACCCGATGGCCCTGGACCTCTCCGCCGTCGACCTGACCACCGAGGTGGTGCACACCGAGCGGCTGGTGCTGCGCCCGTACCGCGAGGAGGACGTGGACGCCGTCGTCCGCGCCTGCCAGGACGAGGGCATCCAGCGCTGGATCGCGGCCATCCCCTCCCCGTACACCCGCGCGGCCGCCCTCGAGTTCCTGACCGTGGTCGCGCCGGCCGCACGGGCCGGGGCCAGGGAGCTGGTTTGCGCGGTGGAGGCGGACGGCGTGCTGGTCGGCTCCAGCGGCCTGCACCACCTGCACGACGCCGCGCGGCTGGGTCCCGAGATCGGCTACTGGACGGCCCCGTGGGCCCGCGGCCGGGGCTACGCCGCGGAGGCGGCGGCCGCGCTGGCCGAGTGGGCCTTCGCGCACGGGGCGCCGCGGGTGCACCTCTACGCCGACGTGGGCAACACCGCGTCGCAGGCGGTCGCCCGCCGCGCCGGGTTCACCGCGGAGGGCGTCGTCCGCTCCTGCCTGGAGCACCGGGACGGCGGTCGCGGGGACGCCGTGCTGTTCGGCCGGGTGCGGTGACCGGGGTGGGTCCGTGCGGGTGACCCGCACGGACCCACCCCGGGGGTTCAGAGCGGGGCCGCCGCGGGCTGCCGCCCGGCCGCGCCGTCCAGCGGGACGTCGACGAGCCGGATGAGGCCGTAGTCGTAGGCGTGCCGGCGGTAGACGACCGTGGGCTGGCCGGTGTCGGCGCACATGAACAGGAAGAAGTCGTGGCCGACCAGCTCCATCTCGTGCAGCGCCTGGTCGACGTGCATCGGGGTGGCCGGGTGGTGCTTCTCGCGGACGACCTGGCCGGGCAGGTGCTCGTCGAGGTCGGTGACGTGCGGGCCGTCGGCGAGCTGCCGGTCGCGGTCGAGGGACTCCAGCACGTCGGTGTCGGGGGCGCCGGCGCCCACCCGCACGGAGGCCGGGGTGCGGCGGCCGTGGTGCACCCGGCGGCGGTCGGCGGCCTTGCGCAGCCGGTGGTCGAGCTTGCCGGCGGCCATGTCCAGCGCGGCGTAGAAGTCCGGCGCGGCCGCCTCGGCGCGGACGACGGGGCCCTTGCCGCGCAGCGTGATCTCCACGCGCTGGCACACCCCGGACTGGCGCGGGTTCTTCTCGTGGAACAGCTCCACGTCGATGCGCAGCATCTTCAGCTTGCCGTCGAAGCGCTCCAGCTGACCGACCTTGTCCTCGACGTGCTGTCGGTAGTGCTCGGGGACCTCCACGTTGCGGCCACGGACCACGATCTCCATCAGACCTCCCGGTCGTTCGGGGTGTGATCGAGCCCACGCTAGACCCGCTCGCCGCGTCCCGACAGTCGATCGACCGACCCTCCGCGGGGAGGCGCCGGGGACCACGACGGGGCCCGCCGGGGGGTCGCCGCGACCACCGCCGCCAGCACCGGCGGGCCGTCCGGACCGGCCGCCGGCGCCAGCACCGCGGCCGCCTCGGTGAGCGTGGCGCCGCTGGTGACGACGTCGTCGACGACCACCAGCACGGCCTCGGCCGGCAGCCGGTGCGGCCCGGGACGCAGGGCGAAGGTGCCGGCCAGGTTGGCCCGCCGCTGGGCGGTGGAGAGCCCGGCGGAGTCCGCGGCGCGGCCGGTGCGGCGCAGCAGCCGGGCCTCGGCCGCCGGCACCCCGGCGCCGCGCAGCTCGGCGACCGCGCGGGCGGTCAGCTCCCGGACGTGGTCGCGGCCGCGGGCGCGCAGCGCGGCGGCGCCGCTGGGCACCGGCACCAGCCGGACCGGGCCCGCCGGCGCGGGCAGCCCGGCGAGCACACCGGCGACGGCCAGCGCCAGCGCGGCCCCCAGCGGGCGGGCGAGCTCGGCGCGGCCGCGCTCCTTGAAGGCGTTGACCGCCGGGCGGACGGGGCCCGCGTAGCCGCCGGCGGCCACCGTCGGCGGGAAGCCCGCGGGGAAGCGGCGCGGCTGGGCGAGGTGCGGCACGGCGAGCAGCGCGGTGCACCGCCGGCAGAGCACGGCACCGGGCACGCCGCAGCCGGCGCACTCGCGCGGCAGCAGCAGGTCGGCCAGCGCCGCCAGCGCCCCGCCCGGGAGCGTCGATCCGGCCATCGACGCACTCTATGGCCCCGTCCCGAGGCTCGGGCCGAGCTCGCGAGGCCTGAGGAGGACGGGGTCCTCCTCCTGTGGACACCCCGCCGACCTCGCCTAGACGGGGTAGAACGGCTCGGTGCCCGGCTGCGGCTGCTGGCCGCGCACCAGCGTCACCCAGGTGCCCCCGGCGGCCTGCCACTCCCAGATCGCGCCGCCGGCGCTGACCAGCGGCGGGCGCCCGGGCGCGGCGGCCACCCGGGTGGCCTGGCTGGGCAGCCCGGCGGTGGGCACCGGTGCGAGGTCCCAGCCGTCGACGCCGACCGTGTACGGGACGGTCCGCTCCCGGCCGGCGTCCCCGGCCAGCAGCAGCAGGCTGCCCGACGTCCGCCACGCCACGTCGGTCACCTGGCCCACGGTGGGCGTCACCTCGCGCCAGTCGCGCAGCGCCACCGGGTCGTCGTCGGAGCGCACCACCGTGCCGACGTGCACGCCCAGCCGCTGCCCGTCCTCCACGACGACCGCGGCGCGGACGCCGTCGGGGGACAGCTGCAGCGCCGTGACCCGGCCCAGGCCGGGCAGGGTGACGGCGTTGACCGCCTGGGGCGGACCACCCGTGGGGAGCCGCACCACGGTCGAGCCGTCGCGCACCAGCCAGAACTCCTCCCGGGTGGCGGCCACGGTCGGCACGGTCAGCGAGCCGCTGGACAGCACCGGGGTCAGGTCGCCGCCGTAGGGACCGGCGAGCAGGGTGGCCTGCCCGTCCCGCTCGGTGACCCCGACCATGTCGGTCAGCCCACCGGTGCTCGGGTCCGTGGCGACCGCGGCGCTGGTCAGTCCGTAGGCGCCCTCACCGGCCGGCCCGGGGGCCGGCGCCGGCGGATCGGTGGCCCGGCGAAGTGCACCTGCCTCCAGGTAGTGCCCGACCGCGTCGACCGGGGCGGCGTCGGGATCCAGCGACGCCCAGGTGTCCACGGTCTGCACCGAGGGCACGCCGTCGAGGGCCAGCGGCTCCCCGTCGGCGAGGACCTCCACCGACCGCACCGACTCCAGCTGGCCCAGCGTCCAGACCAGCTGGGCGGACAGCTCGGCCAGCAGGGCCGGGGGCCCGTCGGCGACGCCGGTCAGGTCGACCCGGACCACCGGCCCGGAAACCTCCACGGCGCTGCCCAGCCGGGCGTCGGCCAGGGCCGGGTCGTCCAGCGCGTTGCGGACCCCGGCGGCCAGGACCGCCGACGGCCCGTCGAGCAGCCGGTCGACCAGGACGGTCGGCAGCGCGTCGCCGTCGATCAGGTAGCGCGGGTCGGGGACGACGCGGCTGCCGGTCGGGTCGAGGAAGTACAGGTCGAGCCGCTCGTAGAGCCGCTGGAAGTCCGGCTGGAGCATGAGCAGCCCGTCGGGCGGGTCGCTGATCCGCCACTGGCCGTCCACCTGCTCGAGCCGGAACTCCTGCCGGTAGACCTCCTCGCCCCCGACGGTGAAGCCACCCCGCTGGTCGATCCTGCCGACGAGCTCGCCGGTGACCACGACGGTGCCGGTGTCGGTGGTGACGGTGGCGTAGTCGGCACCGAGCAGGGTGATGCCCGCGTCGTCGGCCCACGAGCCCGCCGGTTCGGGGGCCAGGTGCTCGCGGGCCACCGGGTGCGTGACCACCGTGCTGGCGGTGGCCTCGATGAAGCCGCGGACGACCTCCTCGGGGGTGGCGTCCGGCTCGGGCGAGTCCGGCTCGATGCCCACCGGGCCGTCCGAGCGCGGCGGCTCCTGGGTGATCTGCACCGTCGGGGAACTGGTCGGGACGGTGGAGCAGGCCGTCGACAGCGCGACCAGCACCGCGGCGGACACCACCCGCACGGCCGACCTCACCGCCCGCCCCCCGGCCGCCGCAGGGTCACCGGCCGCAGGGGCAGCGGCGAGCTGGTGAGGTCGCTGCCGGCGGCCAGCGGCAGGGTGAGGCGGAACTGGGCGCCGACCCCGGGCTGGCCCCAGACCTGCAGCCAGCCGCCGTGCAGCCGCGCGTCCTCCAGGCTGATCGACAGACCCAGCCCGCTGCCGCCGACGGTGCGCACCCGGGAGGGGTCGGCGCGCCAGAACCGGTCGAACACGTGCTGGGCCTCCGCCGGGGACAGGCCCACGCCGTGGTCGCGCACGGTGACCGCGGCCGCCGTCCGGTTGGCCGCCCAGGCCACCTCGACGGGCCGGCCGGTCCCGTGCTCGATCGCGTTGCCGACCAGGTTGCGCAGGACCCGCTGCACCCGGCGCGCGTCGACCTCGGCGATGACCTCGTAGCCGGGGGCGGTCACCACCAGCTCGCAGCCGTGCCGCTCGGCCAGCGCGGCCATCCCGTCCGTCACCCGGTGCACCAGCGCGCCGAGGTCGGCCGGCTCCCAGTCCAGGACGGCGGCCCCTGCGTCGTACCGGCTGATCTCCAGCAGGTCGGTGAGCAGCGACTCGAACCGGTCCAGCTCGGCGTGCATGAGCTCCGCGGAGCGGGCGACGTGCGGCGGGAAGTCCTCGCGGGAGTCGAAGAGCACCTCGGCGGCCATCTGCACGGTGGTGAGCGGCGTGCGCAGCTCGTGGGAGACGTCGGAGGTGAACCGCTGCTGCAGCTGGGACAGGGACTCCAGCTGGGTGATCTGGCGCTGCAGGCTGTCGGCCATCGCGTTGAAGCTGGTCGCCAGCCGGGCGAGGTCGTCCTCGCCGCGCACCGCCATCCGCTCCTCCAGCTGCCCGTCGGCCAGCCGCTGGGCGGTGCCGGCCGCCTGGCGCACCGGGTCGACGACCAGCCGGGTCACCAGCACCGCGATCCCGACGACGAACAGGGTCAGCGCGATGCCGCTGATGACCACGGTGCCGCGGATCAGCGACAGGCTCTCCGCCTCCTGGTCCAGCGGGAAGGCGTGGTAGAGCTCGATGCGGTCGGAGCCCGCCGCACCGGTGGGCACCTGCGCGCCGACCAGGAAGGTGGCCACGGGCCGGCCGCTGCCGTCGGGGACCGGGGCGTACTGCGCCCACTGCCCGCCGGAGGCCACGTCGGCGCGCAGCTCGGGGGGGATGGCCGGGAAGACGCCGCTCTGGCTGGCCGCGGGGGTGCGTTCGGAGTCACCGGCCCGGTAGACCATCACCACCTCGAAGTCGCCGGCCCGCCCGCCGCGGTCCTGCAGCTGCTCGACCGTCCGCTCCAGGGTGGCGCGCACGCTCGCGCCGTCGCCTGCGGCGATGCCCGCGACCTCGCTGCGGGCGTAGACGACCCCGGCCTGCGCCTGGTCGATGGCCGCCTGCTCCTTGACGTTGAGCAGCTGGGTGCGGATCTGACTGAACAGCACCAGGCCGACGACCACCACGACCGTGCCGGCCACGGCCATCGTGATCAGGCCGATCCGGACGTGCAGCGAGGAGCGCCAGGTGGCCGCCGACTGCCGGGCCGCCCGCCGGGTGAGCCGCCGCGCCCGCCGGACCCGCCGGCGCACCGCGCGGCGCACCGCCGCCAGGTCGGCCGGCCACGGGCGCGGCGGTGTGGCGGGCGGGGGCAGCCCTGGGGACGCGGGCTCGAGTGGGGCCTGGGGCGCCGACGGCGCCGGCCGGGTGGTGCTCACCGCCGTGTCACGAGGGCCCGGCCTTGTAGCCCACACCCCGCACGGTCAGCACGATCTCGGGCTTCTCGGGGTCCCGCTCGATCTTGGCGCGCAGCCGCTGCACGTGGACGTTGACCAGCCGGGTGTCCGCGGCGTGCCGGTAGCCCCACACCTGCTCCAGCAGCAGCTCGCGGGTGAACACCTGACGCGGCTTGCGGGCCAGGGCGACCAGCAGGTCGAACTCCAGCGGCGTGAGCGCGATCGGCACGCCGTCCCGGGTGACCTGGTGGGCCGGGACGTCGATCTGCACGTCACCGATGGCCAGGCTCTCGGCCTGCCCGGTCTCCCCGCGGCGCAGCTGGGCGCGCACCCGGGCGACCAGCTCCACCGGCTTGAACGGCTTGGTGACGTAGTCGTCGGCGCCGGCCTCCAGCCCCTGGACGACGTCGATCGTGTCGCCCTTGGCGGTGAGCATGACGATCGGCACGGTGGACTGGGTGCGGATGTCCTGGCAGATCTGCAGGCCGTTGCGGCCGGGCAGCATGAGGTCCAGCAGCACGATGTCGGGCCGGGTCTGCTGGAAGGCGCCCACCGCGCGGTTGCCGTCGGAGACGAAGGCCGGCTCGTAGCCCTCCCGCCGCAGGACGATGCCGAGCATCTCGGCGAGGGCGGCGTCGTCATCGACGACCAGGACTCGGCCGCGGCTGGGCCCGTTCTGGGACGCGGTGGGTGGCACGCCGCCCATTCTGCGCTGGCCGCGCCGCAAAACGGGCGCACCCGCCCGGATTGGTGATCCAGGCGGGCGCGCCCGCGGCGTGAGTCGATGGAACGGCCCCCTCCCAGGGACCCGCGGCGCGCGGAGCGTGTCGCGGGGAGGGAGGGGGTCCTTCGTCAGTAGCGGTAGTGGTCGCTCTTGTAGGGACCCTCGACCGGGACGCCGAGGTAGTCGGCCTGCACCTTGGACAGCTCGGTGAGCTTGACGCCCAGTGCGTCCAGGTGCAGCCGGGCCACGTGCTCGTCGAGCTTCTTGGGCAGCACGGTGACGCCGGGGGTCTGGCCCTCGTAGGCGGCCCGGTTGGTCCACAGCTCGATCTGGGCGAGCACCTGGTTGGAGAACGAGGCGCTCATGACGAAGCTGGGGTGCCCGGTGGCGTTGCCGAGGTTCAGCAGCCGGCCCTCGGACAGCAGGATGATCGTGTGGCCGTCGGCGAAGCGCCACTCGTCGACCTGCGGCTTGATCGTCGTCCGCTCGATGCCGGGGGTGCGGGCCAGGCCGGCCACGTCGATCTCGTTGTCGAAGTGGCCGATGTTGCCGACGATCGCCTGGTGCTTGGTCTGCCCGAGCTGCTCGGCGGAGATGATGTCGCGGTTGCCGGTGGCGGTGATGATGATGTCCGCCTTGCCGATCACCTCGTCCAGCGTGGTGACCTCGTAGCCGTGCATGGCTGCCTGCAGCGCGTTGATCGGGTCGATCTCGGTGACGATCACCCGCGCGCCCTGGCCGCGCAGCGAGTCCGCGCAGCCCTTGCCCACGTCGCCGTAGCCGCAGACCACGGCCACCTTGCCGCCGATCATCACGTCGGTGGCCCGGTTGAGCCCGTCGATGAGGGAGTGCCGGCAGCCGTAGAGGTTGTCGAACTTGCTCTTGGTGACCGAGTCGTTGACGTTGATCGCCGGGAACAGCAGCCGGCCGTCGCGGGCGAGTTCGTACAGCCGCAGGACGCCGGTGGTGGTCTCCTCGGTGACGCCGGAGATGCCCTGCCCGATGCGGGTCCAGTAGCCGGCGTCGGCGGCCAGCGAGCCGCGCAGCACGTCGAGGATGACGCCGTACTCCTCGGAGTCGGCCTCGGTGGTGTCCGGGACGGCGCCGTCGGCCTCGAAGCGGGTGCCCAGGTGCACCAGCAGGGTGGCGTCGCCGCCGTCGTCCAGGAGCATGTTCGGCCCGACGACCCCGCCGTCGGCGTCGCGGAACTCGAACAGCCGCTGGGTGCACCACCAGTACTCCTCCAGCGTCTCGCCCTTCCAGGCGAACACCGGGACGCCGGCGGGCTGCTCGGCCGTGCCGTCCCCGACGACGATCGCGGCGGCGGCGTGGTCCTGGGTGGAGAAGATGTTGCAGCTGACCCAGCGGACGTCGGCGCCCAGCGCGGTCAGCGTCTCGATGAGGACGGCGGTCTGCACGGTCATGTGCAGCGAGCCGGCGATGCGGGCGCCGGCCAGCGGCTGGGCGTCGCCGTACTCGGCGCGCAGGGCCATGAGGCCGGGCATCTCGTGCTCGGCGAGGGTGATCTCCTTGCGGCCGAAGCCGGCGAGGGAGAGGTCGGCGACCTTGAAGTCGCCGTCGGTCAGGACGCGGGTCTCGGTGCTGGCGGTCATGTCGCTCCAGATCCGCCCGGCCCACGAGCCGGGCGATGCGTGTCGGATGCAGGTCGCTCCCATCCCCGCGCAGCGCGGGGAGAGCGAGCATGCCGAGGCTTCGGCGGGGCTCGTGCCGCCGTCCAGGGTACGCCACGCCCGTCGACGACCAGGTGCGGCGCGACGGACCGAGGGCGGCGTGCCGCCCGGGTCACTCGCAGGCCACGCCGTCCCCGTCGCCGTCGAAGGCGTCCCGCCAGCCGGGCTCGCCGCGCCGGAGGGGTGCCGCGCCGGCCGCCCGCACGGCGGCGCAGTCGGCGTAGGACGTCGCCGCCGACGGCGCGGGCCGGGGGGCCGGGTCCACCGCGACCTGGCCGGGCAGCGGCTCGTCGGGGCAGCCGGACAGCACGGTGGCGGCGGCGTTGCGCTCCGCCCGGGTCGTCCACAGCCCGTAGCCGGCCTTGACCGCGACCTGGCGGGCGACGTAGGCGCAGCGGTAGGCCGCCCGCGGGGGCAGCCAGGTCGCGGCGTCGGCGTCGCGCTTCTGGGAGTTCAGCGGCCCGTCGACGGCGAGCAGGTTGAGCGGGTCGTTGGCGAAGGCGGCGCGCCGGTCGGCGTCCCAGCCCTGCGCGCCCTTCTGCCAGGCGTCGGACAGCGCGACGACGTGGTCGACCTGGACGTCGTCGCTGGTCCCCTCCCCGCGCCGGAACTCGATGGTGCGCCCGGAGTAGGGGTCGGCGAGGGTGCCGGCGAGGACCACGCAGTCGCTGCCGGATCGGAACTGCTCGCCGGTCAGGTCGCGGGCCAGCACGTCGTTGCGGGTGTCGCAGCCGTTGCGGTCGGTGTCCAGCCAGCCCTCGCCGAACAGGTCGCGCTCGTAGCCGGTGCGCGGCGCCCGTCCCCGCACCGCCACCTCGGCGAGGGCGGCCAGCGCCGACCCGGCGGGTGCGGCCGCGACCGCCGCGTCGGCGGCGGCGTCGTCCAGGACGCCGGTCGCGGCACTCCCCCCGCCCTCGCCCGCCGGCGGCAGCAGGCCGCAGCCGGTCAGCACGAGCAGCAGCGCGGCGAGGCCGGCGACCGGACCGACGCGGGAGGGCACAGCCCGGGGGACGTTAGGCCGCGATCACGGGGTTGCGGAGACGACACGCCGGGTTGCCTCGGCGTGCCGCTCCCCGGACTCCGTGAACACGGCGGGAGGGCGGCGCGGGGCTCAGGGCAGGTTGGTGGTGCTGCGGTAGAGCAGCGCGGGGCCGCGCGCGGTGACCGGCTCCCCCGCGGGGACGAACGCCGACTCCCCCTTCGCCAGGGCCAGCTCGCCGTCGGCCGCCGACAGCACCGCCCGGCCCTCGGTGACCAGCAGCACCTGCGGGCCGGCCGTGGTGAGCGTCCCGGTCCGGTCGTCGAGCTGCACCCGGGTCAGGTCGAAGTCCTCGACCGGCACCGGGTAGCGCAGCCCGCCGGGACCGAGCACCGGGTGGATCACCGGGATGCGGCCGTCGGTGAAGTCGAGCACCTCGATCAACGCGGCCAGGTCGACGTGCTTGCTGGTCAGCCCGCCGCGCAGCACGTTGTCCGAGCTGGCCATCACCTCGACGCCGGCCCCGCTGAGGTAGGCGTGCAGGTTGCCCGCCGGCAGGAACACCGCCTCGCCGGGCGCCAGCTTGAGGTGGTTGCACATCAGCGAGATGACCACGCCGGGGTCACCCGGGTAGGTCTCGGCCAGCGTCGCCGCCCAGCGGTAGGTGTTGATGAACTCCGGGTCGTGGGCGGCGACGAAGGCCGCCGCCCGCCGCGCGACCGCCTCGACCAGGGAGGTGCGGCGCCCGCCGGAGAGGGCGATCAGCTGCGGGATGGCCGCGCGCAGCCCGCCGCGGGCCAGTGCCGCGATGGTCGGCTTGAGCTCGGGCAGCTGCAGCTTGGCCAGGCAGTGCAACGACTCCTCGACCGGCCGGAAGCCGCACAGCGCCTCGAAGGTGCTCAGCGCGAGCAGCAGCTCGGGCTTGTGCCACGGGTCCTTGAACGTCCGCGTCGGGTCGTCCTTGGGGATGCCGGCGGCCTCCTCGGCGGCGTAACCGGCGGCGGCCTGCTCCATCGTGGGGTGGGCCTGCAGCGACAGCGGGCGGTCGGCGGCGAGCACCTTGAGCAGGAAGGGCAGCCGCGGCCCGAAGCGGTCCACCACCGGCGCGCCGAGCAGCCGCTGGGGCTCCTCGGCGATCGCCCGGTCCAGCGGCCGGCCGTCGGCCAGCACGCTGGGGTCGTCCGGGTGCGCGCCCAGCCACAGCTCCGCGTGCGGCTGCGCGGCCGGGCTGGGCCGGCCGAGCAGTTCGGGGATGACCGTGCGGCTCCCCCACGGGTAGTGCCGGACGGCGCTGGTCAGGGGCCACATCAGCGCAGAGGCTAGTGACCGCGGGCCCGGCCGGGGACCCCCGGGCGCCCCCGGGTGCCGGACCTCACCCCGGCGCGGACCGCTCGGTGTCCAGGGCCAGCGCCAGGTAGGCGGCGGTGAAGTCCGCGACGGCCAGCTGGCGGGCCAGTCGGGGCAGCCGGCCGTACCGCTGCCGGTCGCCGTGCTCGGCGAGCCCGCTGACCGGCACGTTCGCCGCCGCCGCGCTGCGCAGGGCCTCCGACAGCGCCTCGCGGGCCGAGCGGGGCTCGCGCTCCCCGGCGCCGTCGTGCTCGCCGGCGTCGGCGTCCCGGATGGTGATCAGCCGCAGCCGCCGGCCGACGTCCTCGGCGCGGTCGCGGAAGAAGTCGCCCTCCCCGCCCTCGGGGGCCAGCGGGCCGCGCAGGACGGCGCAGGCGGCCACCCGCTGGTCGGGCATCCGGAACGTGGTGACCGGCAGCCCGGCCAGCGTCGCCAGCTGGTCGGCGATCCGGGTGGCCGCGGTGCCGGCCAGCGGCCCCTCGGCGGCGATCACCGGGAGCGCGTCGAGCAGCTCCAGGGCCAGCGTCTTGGCCGGGTTGACGAAGGACTCCCGCGTCGGCCCGCACTCGGTGGCCACCTCGTCGAGGGCGGCGGCGATCGCCTCCAGGTCGGCGGCGTCCTCGGCCAGCAGCTCCAGGCCCACGCCGAGCTGCAGCAGCGGGGTGAGCAGCGACCACAGGGTGGAGTGCCGCACCCGCGACCGCGGCAGCGGGACGTAGGGGGCGCGGGCGGTGGAGCACGCCGCGCGCAGCGGCGCGTCCTCGGCGCCGATGCCCAGCAGCGTCACCCCGCGGCGGGCCGCCTCGTAGGCCGGGGTGACGGCGTAGCGGCCGGCGCCGGTGCGGGTGGCGACGACGGCGATGTCGCTGGGCCCGGTCCACACCGGCAGGTCCGGCCCCGGGACGACGTCCACGGTGACCGGGCTGGCCGGCCCGAGCAGCGCCCGCAGCACCTGGGCGGCCACCGCCCCCTCCCGGCGGGCGACGATGACCAGCCCGCGCGGGCGGCCCCCGGCGGTGACCCGCGCCAGGCCGGCCTCCTCGGTGAGCCGGGCGGTCTCCCGCACCTGCGCCCCGGCGCCGGCGACCGCGGGCAGCAGGCCGCGCGGGTCGCGGGCACGCAGCAGCTGCAGGTCGTCGAGGACCTCCTCGGCCAGCTCGGGGGAGGTCACGAGCCCGCCCCCCGCCGCCGGGCCTCGTCCAGCAGCAGCACCGGGATGCCGTCGCGCACCGGGAACGCCCGGTCGCAGGTGGTGCAGACCAGCTCGCTGGCCGCCTCGTCCACCGTCAGCGGGCTGTGGTGGGTGTCGGGGCAGGCGAGGATCTCCAGCAGCACGGGGTCCAGGCCCAGCGGGCCCGGCCCCGTCGACGGACCAGTGGTCATGCGCGCACCATCCCCAGCACTCGGTCCCGCAGGTCGGTCATCCGCGCCACGTCCGGCGCCTCGACGTTGAGCCGCAGCAGCGGCTCGGTGTTGCTGGCCCGCAGGTTGAACCACGAGCCGTCGGGCAGCTCGACGGTCAGCCCGTCCAGGTCGTCGACCGTCACGCCGTCCTCCCGCTCGAAGGCCTCGCGGACGGCCGCCGTCCGGTCCGCCGCGTCGGCGATGGTGGAGTTGACCTCCCCGGAGGCGGCGTAGCGGGAGTAGCCGGCGGTCAGCTCCGACAGCGGCCGGCCCTGCTCGCCCAGCGCGGCCAGCACGTGCATGGCGGCGAGCATGCCGGTGTCGGCCCGCCAGAAGTCGCGGAAGTAGTAGTGCGCGGAGTGCTCCCCGCCGAAGACGGCGTCGGTGCGGGCCATCTCGGCCTTGATGAAGGAGTGCCCGACGCGGGTGCGCACCGGGGTGCCGCCGTGCTCGCGGACGATCTCGGGCACCGCGCGGGAGGTGATCAGGTTGTGGATGACCGTCGTCCCCCGGCCCTTGGCCAGCTCGCGGACGGCGACCAGCGCGGTGACCGCCGAGGGGCTGACCGGCTCGCCGCGCTCGTCGACGACGAAGACCCGGTCGGCGTCGCCGTCGAAGGCCAGCCCGACGTCGGCGCCGGTGCGGCGCACCTCGGCCTGCAGGTCGACCAGGTTGGCCGGGTCCAGGGGGTTGGCCTCGTGGTTGGGGAAGGTGCCGTCGAGCTCGAAGTACAGCGGCAGGACCTCCAGCGGCAGGCCGTCGAGGACCACCGGGACGGTGTGCCCGCCCATGCCGTTGCCGGCGTCGACGACCACCCGCAGCGGCCGGATCGCGGACAGGTCGACCAGCGAGCGCAGGTGCGCGGCGTAGCCGGCGAGCAGGTCGCGCGAGCCGACCGTCGCCGTCCGCCCGGGGGCGCGGTCGTAGCCGTCGCGCTCGGCCCACTCGCGGACGGTGGCCAGGCCGGTGTCCTGGCCCACCGGCGTCGCGCCGGCGCGGCACAGCTTGATGCCGTTGTACCGGGCCGGGTTGTGGCTGGCGGTGAACATCGCCCCGGGGACGCCGAGCGAGCCGGAGGCGTAGTACAGCAGGTCGGTGGAGCCGAGACCGGCCTCCAGGACGTCGACGCCGCGGGACAGGGCACCCTCGGCGAAGGCCCGGGACAGGGGCACCGAGGAGTCGCGCATGTCGTGGGCGGTCACGACCGCGGTCGCACCGCTCTCCTGCCAGACCAGCTCGGCGAAGGCGGCGCCGATCCGGCGGGCGACCGCCTCGTCCCACTCGTCGGGGACGACGCCGCGGACGTCGTAGGCCTTGATGATCCTCGACAGGTCCGGCACGCCGGCGATCCTAGGGGGACCCGTGGACGGGTCCTGCCTCAGCTGAGGTCGGGCAGGACCCTCAGGTGACCGCGACGGGTACCGCTGCCGTCGTCGGCGGGGTTGCGCGGGAGCTCGGGCCGGGCGGCCTCGCGAACGGCGTCGGCCAGGGCGAGCAGGTCGTCGCCGGTCGGGCCGGACTCCTCGGCGTCGATCTCGTGGCGGACGACCTCCCAGCCGCGCGGCACGGTCAGCCGCTGGCCGTGGAACTCGCAGAGGTCGTAGCTGTGCGGCTCCGAGAACGTCGCCAACGGGCCGACGACGGCGGTCGACTCGGCGTAGACGTACGTCAGGGTCGCTGCCGCCGGTTGCGCGCAGCCGCTGCGCGAGCAGCGACGTGCCTGCCTCACCACCGGTTCCTCACGCCCGGCACAGTAGCCGCGCACGGCGCCCGTTGGCATCAGGCACACCGCGTTTCGGGGCCGGTCGGCGAGCAGCCGTCCCATCCTGCACGACCGCCCCGTGCACCCCGTCGGGCGCCCCCTCGGCGCGCCCGGCCGTACGCTCGCACCCGTCATGAGCCGACCCGCCCGCTCCCGCCGCGACCGGCACGGCCGGGGGCTGCGCGGGCGCCTGGTCCCCGACGGCGTCCCGCTGGCCCGCAGCCGCGCCGAGCGGTTCGACGACCTCGTCCTGGACGCGGTGGAAGACCTCGAGCGGCGGTGGGAGAAGGAGCTGACCGGCGTCGAGTTCGCCGTCGAGGACGTCCCGTGGGTGGAGCACACCAGCCCCGACGAGGTGGTGCTGGACGCCGACGTGCTCGACGACGGCAGCGTGCCCCTGGCCCGCGTGCTGCCCGCGCACCGGGAGGGCACCCGGGAGGTGCCGCCGCGGATCGTGGTCTACCGGCGGCCGCTGGAGCTGCGGGCGCACGACCGCGACGACCTGGCCGACCTGGTGCGCGACGTCGTCGTCGACCAGGTCGCCGTGCTGCTGGGCCGCGACCCGGAGGAGATCGACCCCACCGGCTGAGGCGCTGGGGCGGGCCCCGGCAGGCCTGGGATGCTTGCCGGCGATGGACCCCTGGGCGGTGCTGGTGGTGGCGCTGCTGGGCTCGGCGGGCCTGGTCGCGGTGGCGCTGGGCGGGGACCGGCCGCCGTCCCCCCGCGCCGCCGCACCCCGGGCCCCGCGCCCGGCGCCGCGCTGGCGGGACGACGACCTGCCCGGCTTCCTGGAGTCCCCGCCGGGCACACCGGCGGTCCCTGTCCGGCCCGCCCCGGAATCGGACGACCGGCACGAGCTCCCCGCGGGCCCCGACGGCACCCGCCGCGTCGTGGCCGGGATGGCCGCGGCGGCGCTGCTGCTGGTCGCCGCGCTGGCCGGCGTGGCCGCGGCTGCCCGCTCGGAGGGACCCGCCCCGGCCGCGGCCCCGACGCCGGAGCCGCCGGTCGACCTGCCGCCGGTGCCCGCGGACCCGCTGCCCGGCGAGGGCGGCGCGGGGGTGCTGGCCCACCGGTCGGTGCCGCTCGGGGCGGACGGCGTCGCGGCCCGGCTGGCCTTCGGCGGCCTCGTCGTCGAGCAGCGGGCGGTGGGGACGACGGTGGGCTACCCGTCGGTGAGCGTCACGGCCGGGGACGCCGGGGCCCTCGCGCACCTGCTGCTGCCGACCTGGAACTGCCTGGGCACCGAGCCGCCGCCGGACCCGGTCGCCGCCGGCTGCGTGCGGTCGCGGACCGAGTACGCCGACCTGCCCGCACCGGCCCTCTCGGTGCACCGGGAGGGCCGCGACCTGCGGCTGGCCGGCCGCTTCCCGTCCTACACCCGGCCGGTCGCCACCCCGCCGGCCTACACCGGGCGGGTCTACGACCTGGCCGTCACCGTCTCCCCCGCGGGGCCGGTGGTGGACGGCGCCGCCCCGGCCGGGGGCACCTTCTCGCTGGGTCTGGCCCGGGCCGGCGCGGTCGACGAGCCGGGGCTGGGCGTCGTCCGGTACGCCGGCTGACCGGTCCCGCCGTCAGCCCACGCGGCGGCGCAGCCGGCGGCGCTCCCGCTCGGAGAGCCCGCCCCAGATGCCGAAGCGCTCGTCGTTGGCCAGCGCGTACTCCAGGCACTCGGCCTTGACCTCGCAGCCGGTGCAGATCTTCTTGGCCTCCCGGGTGGAGCCGCCCTTCTCCGGGAAGAAGGCCTCCGGGTCGGTCTCGGCGCACAGCGCGCGCTCCTGCCACGCCTGCGCCTCGGCCTCCAGGCCGAGGACCCACCGGTCGGCGGCGTCCTGGGCCGAGCCGGTGCGGTCGGCCCGCTCAGCGGCGTGCAGGTAGTCGCTCAACCACGAGACCTCTGCCATGACGATGCGTCCCCTCTCGCTGCCGTCCCGATGGGCGTTCCACGGGACGTCCCCGGGCCGCTCGGCACGTGCTCACACCGCCGGAATTACACGCGTGTCGCTGCGGGGGCGTCAACTCCGGCCGGTGTAGGTGTCGGGCACCACCGGCCCCAGCCGCCCCGGGGTGTTCGTCACTTCTCGCTGCACACCTCGACACGCCCGGCTAACAGTGCACAACTGCCCATCGGGCACGATGAACTTCGTGCACATCGTCGTCCTCGCCGGAGGGGTCGGTGGGGCCCGGTTCCTGTCCGGCCTCCGCGCGGCCGCGCCCGACGCCCGGCTCACCGCCGTCGTCAACACCGGCGACGACGCGACGATGCACGGGCTGCGGATCTGTCCGGACCTCGACACGGTCATGTACACCCTCGGCGGCGGCATCGACGCCGGCCGCGGCTGGGGCCGGGCCGACGAGACCTGGACGGTGCGCGAGGAGCTGGCCGCCTACGGCGCCGAGCCGACCTGGTTCGGCCTGGGCGACCGCGACCTGGCCACCCACCTGGTGCGCACCCGGATGCTGGACGCCGGCTACCCGCTGTCCCAGGTCACCGCGGCGCTGGCCGACCGGTGGCAGCCCGGCGTCGAGCTGCTGCCGATGAGCGACCAGCGGGTGGAGACCCACGTCGTGGTCGCCGGCACGGACGACGAGGGGCGCCCGACCGGCCGGCAGCAGGCCATCCACTTCCAGGAGTGGTGGGTGCGCCACCGCGCCGAGCCCGAGCCCCGCGCCTTCGTCCAGGTCGGGGTGGACGCCGCCCGCCCGGCACCCGGCGTCACCGAGGCGTTCGGCACCGCCGACGCGGTGCTCCTGGCACCGTCGAACCCGGTGGTGTCGGTGGGCACCGTCCTCGGGGTCCCCGGACTGCGCGACGCGCTGCTGGCCACGCCGGGCCGGATCGTCGGGGTCTCACCGATCGTGTCCGGCGGCGTGGTGCGCGGGATGGCCGACCGCTGCCTGCCCGTCCTCGGCGTGGAGGTCAGCGCGGAGGGCGTGGGGCGGCACTACGGCGCCCGCTCCGCCGGCGGGCTGCTGGACGCCTGGCTGGTGCACACCGGGGACCGGGCCGCCGTGCCCGGCGTCGACGTCCGCGCCGTCCCCCTGCTGATGTCCTCCCCCGAGGCGACCGCGGCGCTGGCGCGGGCCGCGCTCGACGCCGCAGGTGTCTAGGCCCCCGGCCGGCGTCTCGGTCCACCCGGTCGCCGGCCTGCCGGAGTTCGCCCCCGGCGACGACCTGGCTGCCGCGGTCGCCGGCGCGGCACCCTGGCTGGCCGACGGCGACGTCGTCGTGGTCACCTCCAAGGTGGTGTCCAAGGTGGAGGGCCGGCTGGTGCCGGTCCCGCCGGGCACCGACCGGGAGGCCGCCCGCCAGCGCGCCATCGACGCGGAGACCGTCCGGGTGGTGGCCCGCCGCGGGCCGCTGCGGATCGTGGAGACCCGCCAGGGCTGGGTGGTGGCCGCCGCCGGGATCGACGCCTCCAACGTGGCCGGCGACGCGCTGGTGCTCCTGCCCGAGGACGCCGACGCCTCCGCCCGGGCGCTGCGGGACCGGCTGCGCGCGCTGCTCGGCGTCACCGTCGCGGTCGTCGTCAGCGACACCTTCGGGCGCACCTGGCGGGACGGGCTGACCGACGTCGCCGTCGGGTCGGCGGGCATCCCCGCGCTGGTCGACCTCCGCGGTGCGGTCGACGCGTTCGGCAACCGGCTGGAGACCACCCAGGTGGCGCTGGTCGACGAGCTGGCCTCGGCCGCGGACCTGGTGAAGGGAAAGCTCGCGGGCATCCCGGTGGCCGTCGTCCGCGGCCTGGCGTTCGACCCGCCCGCCGAGGACGCCGGCACCCGCCCGCTGGTGCGGCTGGGCCCCGGCGACCTGTTCCCCTACGGCAGCCGCGACCTGGTGGGCACCCGCGCGCCCGGCCGCGACCTGCTGCCCCGCCCCGGGGAGCGCGACGCCGTGGCCGCGGCCTTCCGGCTGGCCACCACCGCGCTGCCGGAGTTCCCCGTCGTGCTGCGCCACGGGGGCGAGGGCGACGGCGTGGTCGACGTCCACCTGCCCGAGCGGGCCACCACCACGGCGGCGCTCAACCTCGGGGCGCTGCTCGGCGCGGTCATCGTGCAGCTGCACGCCGAGGGCTGGACGACCCGCTGGGAGCCGGTGGGCACGCCCGGCGGCACCTCCCTCGTGGGGAGGTTGTGGGTCGGTCAGCCGGCTCCCTGAGCGGGCGCGCTGGGTAGCGTCGCCGGTCATGCGCGGGATCATCCTGGCCGGGGGCACCGGCAGCCGCCTCTTCCCCATCACGCAGGCGGTCAGCAAGCAGCTGATGCCCGTCTACGACAAGCCGATGGTCTACTACCCGCTGTCCACGCTGATGATGGCCGGGGTCCGCGAGGTCCTGGTGATCACGACGCCGGCCGACCAGGAGGCCTTCCGCTCCCTGCTCGGTGACGGCACCCGGCTGGGGATGCGGATCGAGTACGCCGCCCAGCCGCGGCCCGAGGGCCTGGCGCAGGCGTTCCTCATCGGGGCGGACTTCATCGGGGACCAGGCCGTGGCGCTCGTCCTCGGGGACAACATCTTCTACGGCGCCGGCCTGGGCACCGCGCTCTCCCGGCTGCCGGAGCCCGACGGCGGGCACGTGTTCGCCTACCACGTCGCCAACCCGCAGGACTACGGCGTGGTGGAGTTCGACGCGGACGGCCGGGTGCTGTCGATCGAGGAGAAGCCGGCGAAGCCGAAGAGCTCCTACGCCGTCCCGGGGCTGTACTTCTACGACCGGGAGGTCGTGGACATCGCCCGCGGGATCAGGCCCAGCGCCCGCGGGGAGCTGGAGATCACCGCGGTCAACGAGCACTACCTGCGGCGGGGGCGGCTGACCGTCACCGCGCTGGACCGGGGCACGGCCTGGCTGGACACCGGGACCTTCCAGTCGCTGCGGCAGGCCACGGAGTTCGTGTCCGTCGTCGAGGACCGGCAGGGCCTGAAGATCGGCTGCATCGAGGAGGTCGCCTGGCGCAACGGCTGGCTGGACGACGCGGGTCTGCGGCGGGCCGCCGAGCCGCTGGGCAAGAGCGGCTACGGCGACTACCTGATGCGGCTGCTCGCTGAGGGGCGCTGAGCCCCTGGCGTCAGTCGCGGCCCCGTCCCCGGCTGCTGCCGGCGGCCACGGCCACGGCGAGGCCCAGGGCGACCGAGCCGCCGAGGGCCGCGGCGAGGACGCCGACGCCTCGGGTGTCGAGCACGTCGCCGGCGATGCTGGACGCCGTCTGCAGGTCGACCTCCGTCGCCTCGTCGGTGGGGGTCGGCGCGGCCGGTGCCGGGACGTCCGCCTGCGGCGCAGCGGCCGCCGGCCGGACCGCGGGGGCCGGGGTGGCCACGGGTGCGGGCGCCGCGGCAGGTACGGGGACGTCGACCTCGACGGCCTCCGCGGACTCCACCGGGGTCTCCCCGGGCGCCGCCGGCTGGACCGGCTGGGGGGCGGCGGTGTCCTGGGGCAGAGCCGGGGCGGCCTCGGGCACCGCGCCCTCCGCCACCGGAGCGGCAGGCTCGACCGGCACCGGAGTCTCCACCAGGACCGGGACGACCTCGGGAGCCGCGGCGTCCGCCGGCGAGGGGACGTGGGCCGGCAGCGGCGGATCGATCGGGACGGCGTCCTCAGGGGTGTCGGTTTTCCCCACCGGGACCACCGGCTCACCGGCGGTCGGCTCGGCAGAAGGCTCGTCGGCCGCGGCCGGCGAGGCAGGCGCGGACGGCGCGGGCACCGGGAGCTCGGCCGGGAGCACCCCGGGCGCCGGCGCCTCGGCGGGGTCCTGGACGAAGGTCAGCACGACGAAGACGGGCGCGTCGTCCTCGACCGGCGTCACGGCAGGGACCTCGGCCGGCGTCCCGGCGACGACCGCGCCACTCGCCTCGGCGAGCTCAGCCGGCGCCGAGGCGGTGAGGTCCTGGGCTGCGGCCGTCGGGTCCTCGACGGCCGCAGCGTCCACGGCGGCGGGTTCCGCCGGGCGGACGAGCACCGTCTTATCCCCCAGCGCGAGGTGGTACCGCGCCGTCGCGGTCTCCTCCTCCGGCAGCACCGTCGCGCCGGGGTCCGTTGCGTCGGCAGCGGTCGGGGCCGTCGCAGCCGGGGGCTGGTCGTCGTCCCGGCCGAGGTCGACCACCAGCGTGCTGCCGGGCGTGACCGCCACCCGCTGGGTGACCGGGCCCGTGCCCTCGACGGACGACCCTCCGCTCAGCACGGTGACGTCGACGCCGGTCACGCCCGCGGGGACGGTGACCAGCTGCGGGCTGTCGGTGTCGGCGGAGGTGCACGTCGCGGTCGCCCCGTCGGCGGACAGCACGCACGGCTCGGCGGCGCCGGCGACGGCGGCCTGGAGCAGTCCGGTGCCGAGGAGTCCGGTCACCCCCGCGAGCACGAGGGTGGAACGGAGGGCAGCGCGTGACACGGTGGTACTCCCTGGGTCAGAGCGCACCGCTCGCTGCCGCACCGGCCGTCGAGCGACCGCTGACGGCCATCGATGCCGGAACGTTAGGAACTCGGCTCAACACTCAGGGTGAAGACACGCAGCGCGGGGTGACTGTGACACCTGGGGTGTCCGCCGCAGCCCGCCTCCGGGGCGGAGTGGGGCCTCAGTAGGGCGGTGGGGTGGTGACGGCGGTCAGCCCGGTGGGGGTGGTGACGGTCAGGGTCCCGTCGGGCGCGAGATCGTGGCTCCAGCCGGGGGCCTGGTGCTTGCCGCGGTGGTCCCGGGTGCAGTAGCCGGCCAGGTTGGCCGCCGAGGTCTCGCCTCCGTCGGCGTGCGGCCGGTGGTGGTCGAGCTCGCCGCCCCTGGGCACGCGCCGCCGGCAGCCGGGGAAGCGACACCGCCGGTCGCGGGCGCGCACCCAGCGGTCCAGCGCCGCACCGGGGCGGTAGCCCTCGGTCGGGTCGGGGGCGCGCAGGCCGGGGCGGCCGGTGAGGTCGTGCCCGCAGGTGTCCGGGCGCCGCCGGCAGGCCGGCCGGCCGCAGTGGGCGACGCGGCGCAGTCCGGGCAGGTCGGTCAGCGTGACGAAGGCGCCGGTGACCGCGTCGGCGAGCACCAGGCGGGGCCGGTCGGCCAGCCCGCCGCCGGCGGTGGCCTCGAGCAGGGCGGCCAGTGCCTCGCGCTGCGCGTCGGCGGCCACGGCGAGGGCGGCGAGGGTGTCGAGGGCGGCGTCCACCTGCCCGGCGGGACCGGATCGCCACCCGGCCTCCACCTCGGCAGCCGCGCGCTCGGCGGTGCGGACGCTGCGCTGGGCGTGGCCGAGGGCCAGCCGGGCGGCGTGCACCGCGCTACCGGCGTCGTCGACCGCCCGGTCGGCCGCGGCCCACCAGCCGGTCCCCGCGGGCGGACAGCCGGTGCCGGACGACGGTGGCGCGCCGGCCGCACCGTGGTCGTCGAGCGGGTCGGGTTGCTCCTCGGGCACCGGACCGGCGTCGGCGTCGGCGTCGGCGTCGGCGTCGGGGACACGAGGCATCGGCGGTGGCTCGTCGCCGAAGGCGGCACGCACGAACTCGTCGAACCAGCGGTCCAGCTCCTCGCCGTCCAGCTCGGCCACGGCGCGTTCCTCCGGGCCGCCGACGAGGTCCACCGGCTCTCCCCCGGCAGACGGCAGCGGCTCGGGGCCGGCGGTGGTCGGCTCCTGACCGGCGAGGGCGTGCACGAGCTGACGGGCCATCTCCGCGGGCAGCACCTCGCCGTCCAGCTCGGCCGGCGCGTCCCCGCCCAGCACCGTGGCCACCGAGGCGACCAGGGTGAGCAGGACCTGCACGGGTGGCAGCTCGTGCTCCCCGGGGCGCAGCACCAACTCCATCAGCGCGTCGGTCATCTTCTCCCCGCGCGTCCGGGGCGGCTGGCCCTCCTCGTCGACCACCGCGTCCGCGCACTGCCCCAGCGCGGCGTGGAACACCCGCGCCTCGGGCAGGGTGCAGTACACGCTGAGGGTGGCCATGCCGTCGGTGCGGTCCGGGTGCACCGAGACGCCACGCTCGCGCAGTGCCCGTGCCAGCCGCCGCCCGGCCGCGGCAGCGTCCCGGCGGGCGACCAGCACCCGCACCCTGGCGCCCAGCTGCGTCGGCGTGGTGACCGTCTGCCGCCGGGCGAGCCAGGCCAGCAGCTCGGCCTCCACCTCCGCGCGCACGGCGTCCTGGGCGATGGGGGCGACCTTGTCGAGCAGGTGCCACAGGTGGCCCTCGTGCAGCTGCCCGGCCTCGAGCGCGGCCAGCGTGCCCGGCAGCCGGTGCACCAGGGTCAGCGACCGCTCCAGTTCCCGCTCGGCGGCCTCCTGGGTCAGGTCCAGCGCAACCGCCAGCTCCGTGGTGGCCCACTCGCTGACCGGGCGCAGCACCTCGGCGCGGGCCGCCCACCGCTCCGCCGACATCGCGCCGCGCTCGCCCTGCGCCCGGTCCGCGGAGGCCGGCCGGGACTCGGCGAACGCGACCACGGCGCGGGCCCGCAGCGCTGCCTGCCGGGACATCTCGCGCGCCGCGGCCTGCACCGCACCCAGCGACCCGGACGCCCACCCCACGCTGGGCGCGACGACACCTGGCGCGGCGGCCTGGACGTCCTCGATCACGTGTTCGATCCTACCGGTGACACGCCGCCGACGCAAGAAAAACGTGCAGGTCAGCGACGTAGACGGTGCCCGCCAGGACGACGGTCGTGTCGTCCCGGCGGGCATTGGCGGAGTGGACTACCCGGTCCGCGTCCAGGTGCCGCAGCGTGCGCTGCTGAAGCCCGCGTCGGACGCCGAGATCGTCACGATGGTCGAGCCGACGTCGTTGGTGATGACGCCGTCGATCCCCTCGCGCGAGAAGTTCGACAGTCGCTCCCAGTAGCAGTCGTCGGGGACGCCGTCGGCACGGTAGGTACCCGCGGCGATGTGCGTCCCGACCTGGAACGTCCCGCTGCCGAAGACGGTCTGGGGAGCCGGCGGGTAGGTGGACGCCAACGGTTGCCAGGTGCCGCACCTGCTGGACTCGAAGCCAGCGTCACCGGCCTCGATGGTCACGATCTCGGGACTGCCGATGCCGTTGGCGATGATCTCGTCCAGCGAGCCTCCGAACCCGGAGACCCGCTCCCAGTAGCAGTCGTCCGTGGTCGCAGAGGCACGGTAGGTGCCGGGGGCGACGTCCGCGCCGATGCGGTAGGTGCCGTCCCCGAACGACCCGTTGCCCGGCGGAGGCGGCGGAGGCGGCGCAGCGGCCCCGCGGCGGACGCCGAGGGTGTCGATGCGGTCGCCGTTCCAGTCACCGCTGAACGCGGTGTCGGTGGGCTCGCCGTAGTCGAGGACCCGGTCGGCCACGCCGGAGGTGAGCGAGTTGCGCAGGAAGTAGGTGGCACCGCGCCGCACGCCGAGGGTGTCGCCGGCCTGTGCACCGGACCAGCGCCCGACGAGGACGGCGTCGCCCGGGTCGCCGTAGGAGAACTCGCTGGAGGCCACGCCGGTGCTCAGGTCGTTCTTCACGAAGTACCGGCCGCCCCGGCGCACGACCAGGGTGTCGCCGCCGCGGCCGTCCCAGTCGCCGACCAGCACGGTGTCGCCCGGGTCGCCGTAGACGAACTCGGTGTCCGCCCGCCCGGTCGTGACGCTGTTCTTGACGAAGAAGGTGCTGCCCCGGCGGACCGCGAGGGTGTCCGAGCCGTTGCCGTCCCAGTCGCCGACCAGCACCGCGTCGCCGGGGTCGCCGTAGCTGAAGACGACGTCGGCAGGACCGGAGGTCGCGCTGTTGCGCGCGTAGAAGGTGTTGCCCCGCCGCACCAGCAGGGTGTCGGTGCCGTTGCCGTCCCAGTCGCCGACGTACACCTCGTCGGAGTACTCGCCGTAGCTGAGCTCGATGTTGGCCTTGCCGGTGAAGGCGTCGTTGAGGAAGTACTGCGTCCCCACCCCGCCCACCGTCGTCCCCTGCGCCGCCGCCGGACCCGTGCCGGCGAGCACGCCGGCCGTGACCACCGCGGCCGCCAGGCCCGCGCGCGTTGCCCGTCCCATGTCCCGCCCCCGTTCCCGGCGCCCCCGCGGCGCCGACGGCGACCCTGGCACGGGAACCGGACGGATCAGGAACTGACGGGGCCGGACGAGGCCCCACCCGCCCCAGGTGTCCCTCGAACGGGTGAGCGCCTCAGATCCTCCGGTGGTCCGTCGGCGCGGTGCGGGGACCGCGGCGGGGTGGCCGGCTGCCGCCGATGGCCAGCAACCGGACGACGCGCTGCCGCTGCCCGCGCCACGGTTCGAGCAGCTGCATCATCCCGTCGTCGTCGGTGCGCACCCCGGCCAGCGACCAGCCGACCAGGTTCTTCAGGTGGTAGTCGCCGTAGCTGACCGTGTCGGGGCAGCCGAGGACACGCTGCACCACCTCCGCCGCCGTCCACACGCCGACGCCGGGCACCGACCGCAGCCGGCGCTGCAGGTCCCGGCAGTCGATCTCCTCCCCCGGCTCCAGTCGGGAGGCCACGCTGGCCACCGCCCGCAGCGCCCGGCGGCGGGCGCCGTCCAGACCGCAGCGGTGCCACTCCCAGTCGGTGACCGCGAGGACCCGCTGGGGGCTGGGCACCACGCGCATCGCCGCGGGCGCCGGGCCGGGGGCGGGGTCGCCGGCCAGCCGCAGCAGCGCGCGCCACACGCGGTGGGCCTCCACGACGGTCACCTTCTGCTCCAGGACGGCGGGCACCACCGCGTCCCAGGTGCGCCCGGTGCGGCTCATCCGCAGCCACGGCGAGGCACGGTGCACCCGGTCCAGCAGCGGGTGGCCGCCGGGCTCGAACTCCTCGGGCCGGTCGTCGGCGCCCAGCCACGACGGGACGGCCGCCCCGGCCCGCTCGGCGCCGGCACCCCACGCGCGCACCCGCACCTCGCCGCCGCGGACGGAGACGTGCACGGTCGCCGGGCCGTCGGCGGTGCTGACGGTGCGCCAGCAGCCGTCGTCGCCGTGCTGCAGGGCCGGGTCGCCGGCGCTGCGCTGGTGCGGGTACAGCGTGCGGCGCAGGTCCAGCGGCCAGGACGGCCGCCAGGTGTCGGTGAACGTCGGCGCGTCCAGCGTGGTCGTGCTCACGGTCGTGCTCCCCGGGGAAGAGGGACCTGCGGTCAGGGTCAGCGCGGCGCCATCCGCAGGGCGCCGTCCATCCGGATGACCTCGCCGTTGAGGTAGCCGTGCTCGACGACGTCCAGCGCCAGCTGGGCGAAGTCCGCCGGGCGGGCCAGCCGGCGCGGGAACGGGATGCCGGCGGCCAGCGCGGTGCGGGCCTCCTCGGGCAGGCCGGCCAGCAGCGGGGTGTCCACCAGCCCGGGGGCGATGGTGCACACCCGCACGCCGACGGCGGCGAGGTCGCGGGCGGCGGGCAGGGTCAGGCCGACGATGCCGCCCTTGGACGCCGCGTAGGCGATCTGGCCGATCTGGCCGTCGTAGGCGGCGATCGAGGCGGTGTTGACGACGACGCCGCGCTCGCCGCCCTCCCCCGGCTCGGTGGTGGCCATGGCGGCCGCGGCCAGGCGCAGCACGTTGAAGGTGCCGACCAGGTTGACCATGACGGTCCGGGTGAAGCCGTCGAGGCCGTGCGCCGAGCCGTCCCGCTTGACCACGCGCTCGGCCCAGCCGATGCCGGCGCAGTTGACCGCGACGCGCAGCGGCCGGTCCTTGCCGGTGGCCTCGGCGATGGCGGCCTGCACCGAGGCCTCGTCGGTGACGTCGGTGCGGACGAACGTGGTGTGCCCACCCAGCTCGGCGGCCAGCGCCTGCCCGCGCTCCTCCTGCAGGTCGAGGACGGTCACGGCCGCTCCGCGGGCGGCGAGGGCGCGGACGGTGGCCTCGCCGAGGCCGGAGGCGCCCCCCGTGACGACGGCGGCGACGTCGGGGATCTGCATGCGGGGACCCTAACCGCGCCCCGCGCCGGCCCGGCCGGAGGTGCGGCGAGCGGCGCGGTCCCCGTGCGGGCGCGGTGTGCGGGCGCGCAGTTCGTGCACGCATCGTGCCCTCGACCCGCCTAAGGGAGCAGTACGTGCACGAACCGCTCCCGTCAGCCACCCGCGAGCCGCCCCGCCCGGCTCTGCGACGGCGCGACCGCACCCCGTAGCCTCGGCCCGACTCGAACGACGGAGGGGAGCAGCCGTGTTCCAGACGCTGACCGGGGACGTCCAGGGCCCGCTCGAGGTGAGCAGCCTGGTCAAGGTGGACGGCACCGTGCACGGCGGCGCCCTCGTCACCGGGGGGCGGCTGGAGCTGCGCGGCACGGTGCAGGGCCCGCTGGAGATCCGGCTGGACGGGCAGGCCGACGTCGTCGCCGTCGTCAACGGCGACGTGCACGCCCGCGGCGGCACGCTGGTCTTCCGCGGCGTCATCAACGGCCGGCTGGGCGTGAAGCCGGGCGCCGACGTGCAGGTCGCCGTCGGCACCGTGCTCAACGGCCGCCGGCTGGAGGCCGACGGCTCCTTCACCCAGCTGCAGGGGCCGGGTGAGCTGACCATCCGCGAGGACGCGCCGATGATGCGCCCGCAGGAGGACGGCACCTGGACGCCGGCCGGCTGACCCCGGCACCTTGCGGATCCGCTCAGCCCCGCGGCGGCAGCAGGCGGTCGTCCGAGGCCTGCCAGGGACGGCGGACCGCGAGCCCGTCACCGAGCAGCGTGTGCAGGCCCTCGGCGGTGGAATAGGTGTACTCCGCGGCCATCACGAGAGCCGTGTCCCCCGGGTCCCCGTAGACCAGGGTGCGGACCGTGCCCGGGTCGGCGCCGGTGTCCTCGACCTGCCACAGCTCGCCGGACTGGTGGTAGACGTTGCCCCTGCGCACGGCCAGCTGATCGGCACCGTCGGGGTACGCACCGCGCTGGACGCCGTAGGGGTCGTTCCGCCGCGGCGCCACCGGGGTGCCGAGGACCGGCGGGGTGGCCCAGTCCCCCACCAGGACGGTGTCGCCGGGGTCGCCGAAGCCGAACTCGTAGTCGGCGACCTCCGCCTCCAGGTCGTTCGCGACGTGGAACCGGTTGCCCCGCTGCACCATCAGGGTGTCCGTGGTGACGGCCGACCACGTGCCCGGGCCGTTCTCCCCGGCGTCCCAGTTCCCGACGTGCACGGTGTCGCCGGGGTCTCCGTAGGCGACGACGAGGTCGGCAGGCCCGTCGCTGAGCGCGTTCCTGAGGTGGAACTCGTTGCCCCGCCGGACGGCGAGGGTGTCGCGGCCGTCGCCGTCCCAGTCACCGACGAGCACGACATCGCCCGGGTCGCCGTAGTGGAAACCTGCGGGGTCCCCGCCACGGACGACGAACCAGTTGCCGCGGCGGACCATCAGCTCGTCACGGCCGTCACCGGGCAGCCACCCGGCCCGGTCCACGAAGTCCCCGACGTACACCTCGTCGTGCGGGTCGCCGTAGACGAACCAGGCCACGGCTTCACCAGTGGGGTTGCCGGCGCCGGAGACGAAGTAGACGTGTCCGACGCCGCCGACCGGGCTGCCCTGGGCGGCGGCCGGCACGGCGGTCACGGGGGTCACGGCCGCGACGAGGATGAGGACGGTCAGGGCACGGGTGCGCACAGCTCTCCTCGATCGGGGGGACGGCGGCGCGGCTAGGTGCGTCAGCGGCGGACGGCGATCCCGTCGCCGGTGAGGGTCTGAGACGTGCTGCCGTCGTCGTAGGTGACATCGGCAGCGGCCACGAACGCCGTGTCGTCGGGATCGCCGTAGGCGAAGGAGTCGATGACGGTCAGGTGCTTCCAGTAGGAGGTGCGGCCGAACCAGACCTCCTCGGAGAGGATGTAGGTGTTGCCACGGCGGACGGCGAGCTGGTCGCCACCGTCACCGGAGTAGCCGGGGTAGCGGTGGTCGGTCTCCCACTCGGGCGTGTCCGGGTCGTTGCCGTACGACGGCGGCCCGGCGAAGTCGCCGGCGAGCACGGTGTCGCCCGGGTCCCCGAAGACGAACTCGTACTCGGCGACGTCGGGCGTCGTGTCGTTCGTGACGAGGAACCGGTTGCCCCGCCGCACCATGAGCGTGTCGGTGACGTTCGGCTCCGGGCGGTCGATGCTGTCGCTGCCGCTGTCCCAGTTGCCGACCAGCACGGTGTCGCCCGGGTCGCCGTAGACGAACTCGGAGTCCGCCCTGCCGGTGGTGAGGTCATTCTTGACGAAGTAGCGGTTGCCGCGGCGGACGGCGAGGGTGTCGGTGCCGTCGCCGTCCCAGTCGCCGACGAGCACGGTGTCGCCGGGGTCGCCGTAGGCGAACCCGGTGCCGCCCTGGCCCTCGATGACGAAGGTGTTGCCGCGCCGGACCACGGGCTCGTCCTGGCCGTCGCCCCCGACGGCGCCGGTGGCGTCGACGAAGTCGCCAAAGTAGACCTCGTCGCCCGGGTCGCCGTAGACGAACACCTCCGCGGCCTGGCCGAAGCGGTTGCCGGCACCGGCGAGGTAGTAGGTGTTGCCGCTTCCGCCCACCGGGTCACCCTGAGCGGCAGCCGGCGTGGCGGTGCCCACGGCCAGGCCGGCGGTCAGCCCCAGGACGAGGACGCCGATCGGCGCGGTGCGCTGCTGCACTGAGTTCTCCCGTCACGCGCGCCACCAGGCCGACCGACCCGAACAGGAGTAGCGCGCTGCCCTGATCAACCTACCGTGCGTGAGAGCCGCTGGTCAGTGCGCTGCCCGCCGGTGTGACGGGAGTGGCCGAGGGGGTGACGGGACACGTCACGCGCGTGCTCGGTGTGTGCACCGCTGGCACGCATCGCGAGGGGCGAGCTCGGAGGCGCCGGCCTCGAGGATGCCTTTTGGGTGCTCCTGCTCGCGCACGGGTCACGGCTCGCCCAGGCCCGGTCGACTACCGATCCGCAGGCCGCCGACTCCAGTCTCCGAGGCCGCCGCTGACCTGGCCGGGGTCGACGTCCCGGTGTGGGAGTGCGCCGCGAGCGCCTCGTCCGCGGCCACCCCGGCCGGCTGACTCCGGAGGACGTCGACGGCGTGCGCTTCGTCCTGCGGCGGATGATCGACCTCGGGTGACCCACGGTCCCCCGACGACCTCACGGCGCTCCCCCGCGGCTCGACGGAGGCGACCCCGGTCCTGCGGTGGTGCACCCGGATCCGCGGTGGTGCAGGACCGCACGCGGAGGCCGAGCACCGCAGTTCCCGCCAGAGGACGGCGACCGGCGCGGTCAGCGGGGGCCGCGGCGGGCGGCGGCCTGCCAGGCGGCGTCGGCGATCGTCCGGCCGGCGGCGAAGGCGGCCTGCGGGGTCGGGTGCAGGTCGTCCGGGCTGGCGCCCGGGGCCCACCGGTCGCCGGCGGTCAGCGGCAGCCAGGGGTCGACGTAGCGCCAGCCCTGCTCACTGGCCAGGGCGGCCAGCCGGGCGTTGAACTGCTCGCGCGCGCCGGGCAGCCAGCCGATCGGCACGATGCCCACCGCCAGCGTGTTCCGCGCCCCCACCTTCGCGGCGATGGCCTGCAGGTTCCCGGCCGTCACCTCCCACGGCACGCCGCGGATCACGTCGTTGGTGCCGCCCAGCAGCACCAGGACGTCGGCGTCCGCGGGCGCGACGTGCGCCAGCATCTGCGCGGTCGTGGTGCCCGGCACCGCCCAGCCGCCGGCGAGCTGCAGCCGGCCTGCGGTCTCCCCCTGCAGCCAGGACGAGGGGCCGGGGGCGCCGAGGTGGTCGTAGTGCCGGAAACCCGCGGTGATCGAGTCGCCGACGGCGGCGTAGGTGCGCACCCCGCCGTCCGCGGCCGACGGGGCGGCCGGCGCCGGCGGGGTGTCCGTGCCGGCCGGGACACCGGCCCGCCGGACGCCGAAGCCGTCCCCGTACACCGTCTGCGGACCGCCCGGCGTGGGGTACGTCCGCGGCAGCTGTGCGGCGAAGGCGGTGTCACCGGGCTCGCCGTAGGCGACCGAGGACCGGGTGGGCAGGGCGGAACCGCGCCGCGCCGTCCACACCTCCGCGGACAGGTGGTTGACGTTCCCGCGGCGCACGGCCAGCTGGTCGGCGGAGTCCCCGGAGCGACCGGGGGTGCCGGGGCCCGGCGCGGTCGCCCAGTCACCGACCAGGACGGTGTCGCCCGGCTCGCCGAAGAAGAAGTCCGCGTCCGCGACACCGGTGGCCAGGGAGTTCTTGACGAAGTAGTGGTGGCCGCGCCGGACCATCAGGGTGTCGGTGGTGACCGGGCGCGGCGCGTCGGCGGCGCTGGTGTCGCCGTCCCAGTTGCCCACCAGGACGACGTCGCCCGGGTCGCCGTAGACGACGACCGCGTCGGCGACGCCGCTGGTGAGGCTGTTGCTCAGGAAGTAGGAGTTGCCGCGGCGGACGGCGAGGGTGTCGGTGCCGTCGCCGTCCCAGTCGCCGACGAGGACGGTGTCGCCGGGGTCGCCGTAGGCGAAGGTGCGCCCGCCCGCGCCACGGACGGTGAAGGTGTTGCCCCGGCGCACCAGCACGTCGTCGCGGCCGTCACCGACCAGGGCGCCGGAGCGGTCGATCACGTCGCCGAGGTAGACCTCGTCGTCGGCCCGGCCGAACCAGAAGCGCTCCGCGGCCACCCCGGAGGTGTCGCCCGCGCCGGAGAGCAGGAAGTGGTTGCCCGCGCCGGCGACCGGGCCGCTCTGCGCCGTGGCGGGGAGCAGGGCGCCCACGCCGAGGCCGGCGGTGAGGACGGCGGTCAGCGCGCCCAGCCGGCGTCGCCGGCTCCGCACCCGTTGCCGTGCTGCGCGCATCGCCCTGCTCCTCTGCCCCGCCCGCCCCGGAGGGCCACTGCCGTCACACGTGTATCGGCCGGCTCGCGCGGATCTTGAGGCGTGAGTGAGGCGCTGGCCCGCCTCGCAGCGGGAATGCAAAACGACCGAACCCCCGCCCGGGCCGGGTGGCCCGAACGGGGGTTCGGTCGTTCAGTGCAGGGGTGCGGTGCCGGATTCAGCCGCGGGGGTAGGTGCCGGCGGGCTCAGCCGAGGCTCAGCCGAAGTTGCGACGGACGCCCAGGCCATCACCCTTGACGGTCTTGGGCTCGCCGCCCTGGTACACCGGCTGGCCGTCCGAGCCGTAGACCCAGTCGCCCTTCTTGTGGATCAGGACCGGCTCGCCACCCTTGTACAGGGTCATGTCGAGGTCGTCACCGGTGACGAAGAGCTTCGCCTCGGTCCCGAGGTAGACACCCGGCTCAGGCTTCACGTCGGCGTCCAGGTCACTGACCTTCTTGTTGTCGGTGGTCGGCACGTCGTACTGGCCCGTCTGGCGGGTCACGTACCGGTTGGCCAGCTCGTCGTCCGCGATGTTGGTCGCGGAGGCAGACCACCCCTCCGTCGCGAGGTTTCCGAGGGTCAGCGTCACGCCGGTGGCCGACGCAGTCGCCGCCGCGGAGATCGTCACGGTGGTCGCGTTGGTCACCGCGGTGATCGTGGCCCCAGCCGGGATGCTGCCGCCGGTGATGGTCCGGCCCACGTCGCCAGCGACGAAGTTGGCGGTCGCCGAGGTGACCGTGGTTCCAGGCGCGGTCGAGTCGGTAACACCGTCGCTGACCGCGCGACCCATGGGCGCAGTCCACGTGTACGCCTGCATCTGCTGGCCCTTGCGGTAGGTCACCGCGGTACCAGGGGCGTAACCCTCGGTCTCGCTGGCGGCGTCAGCCATGACCCAGGTACTCGTGCTCGGGTTCCAGATGGGGTCGTTGTTGGAGTCCAGCTTGAAGTCCGCCGTGGTGGTGATGGGCGTCGACACGTTGGCCGGGTACTGCCCGCCGACCTCGTAGACCGCTGCCGCGCCCACCAGGTGCAGCTTGACCTGACCGGAGCGGTAGCTCTTGACGTCGTTCTCCTTGACCGTCATGTAGTTGGTCGAGGCGTTGAGGTCGAACTTGCCCTCGGCAACGAGGTCCCCGTAGGTCTTCGGGTCACCGTTGGTCATGCGCTCGATCGAGAAGTCCGCCGCGAGGACGTAGTCAGCACTCTCGTGGAGGCGGACCTTGCCACCGTTGGCGGTGATCTCAGCCGCCGAGTACTTCTGCGCCTCGCCCTTGGCGTTGACCTGCCACTCACCACCGCGGTAGTGCTTCAGGTCGTCCTTGACGTAGACCTTCTCCTCGCCACCCTTGGCGGTCACCGGCTTGCCGGTCACCGGGTCCTTGACCTGGGTGCCGTCCTGCCAGTTGATGATGGGGTCGCCGGCCTTGTACGTGGCAGCCATGTCGGCGTCGTACATCTTGACCGTCTTCTCGGTCAGGACCGGGTTGCCGTTGGCGTCGAGCACCGGGGTCGGCAGGGAGACGGTGAAGACGGTGTCGTCCGGGTTGCCGTAGCCGAAGACCCGGTCGGTCTTCATCGCGCCGGCGCCCAGCTCGCTGGACAGGTGGTACTCGAAGCCGCGACGCACGGCCAGCTGGTCGGCGCCGTTGCCGCTCTCCTGCTTCTCCGCGTTGGACCAGTCGCCCACCAGGATGGTGTCGTTGGCCTCACCGAAGAGGAACGTGTACTCGGCGTTGCCGGTCTCGGTGTCGTTCTTGACGAAGTACTCGCCACCGCGGCGGACGGTCAGGGTGTCCTTGCCGTCGTTGTTCCAGTCACCGACCAGGATGGTGTCGCCGGCGTCGCCGTAGGCGAATTCGACGTCGGCCACGCCGCTCTTCGACGTGTCGTTCTTGACGAAGAACTTGTTGCCGCGGCGGACGGCCAGGCTGTCCTTGCCGTCGCCGTCCCAGTCGCCGGCCATGACCTCGTCGCCAGCGTCGCCGTAGGCGAAGACGTTGACGGTCTTGCCGTCGTGGTCGGCCACGTAGAAGGCGTTGCCGCGGCGGATCATCGGGGTGTCGGTGTGGTCGCCGTCCCAGTCGCCGAAGTAGACCTCGTCGCCCGGGTCACCGAAGACCATGACCTTCTGAGCCTGGCCGCTGGTGTTGCCGGCACCGCTCAGGAAGTAGACGTTGCCCTGGCCACCAACCGGGTTGCCCTGCGCGGCGGCCGGAGACAGGGCGCCAGCGACCAGGCCCGCGGACAGCCCCGCGGTCAGCATGCCGACCGTAAGTGCTCGCTTGCTCATGGATCCTCCATCAGTCGCGCCCCGTGTTGGGCGGCTGACAGAAAGTTAGGGGGACGGCCGGAGGCTGGCAAGGACGTTGGATGGCGATGTGTGGCGTTGTGTCGGCGAATCGTCGTGTCGTCCTGTGCACCGACACGGCAGGTCGGCGCCGCGATCCGGTGAGTCACGCCAAGCTCCGTGTCGACACCTCGTCACTGGCTGACAGTTGGCGCCTCGTCAGCCCCACGGGGAGGTGACGAACGGGTGCCGGAAGGCCTCACGCACGGATCGCCAGAAAAATCCGGGCGTCGTCCCACGAGTCACACGCCCCTCGCCCCACCCCACCCGTTGCGTGTCGGAGCGGTCTCCGAACACCACCGAAGGCGTCCCGAACGCTGCCCAGCGGCATCCGGGGGCTCGCCTAGGGTGAACACCGAGCGCCACCGGGCGCGTGCGAGGGGGAACGGAGTGGGCAGCCAGCTCTCCGCCGTCACGCGGCAGGTGGGCCCGGTGGCCGTGGGCCTCGGCGTCCTCGGCCTGGCCTCCTTCGCCTTCCTCTCCGTCAGCGGGCGCGCCCTGGGCCCCGCCGAGCTGGCGCCCCTGGCCACGCTGTGGGTGCTCGTCAACGCCCTGGGCCCGGCGCTCTTCCAGCCCCTGGAGCAGGAGGTGGGCCGCGCCGTCGCCCACCGCGCCACCCGCGGCGAGGGCGCCCGGCCGGTCTTCCTGCGCGCCTGCGCGGTCGCGGCCGGCGTGGTCGTCCTGGTCGCCGCCGTCCTGCTGCTCGCCCGGGAACCGCTGGCCGGCGCGGTGTTCGCCGGGCAGGAGGTGCTCGTGCTGGCGCTGCTGCTGGGCCTGGTCGGCTACAGCGCCGAGCACCTGACCCGCGGGGCGTTCGCCGGCGCCGGCGCGTTCGGCCGCTACGGCACCCAGCTCGCCGTCGACGGGGTGCTGCGCATCGGCAGCGCCGCCGTCCTCGCGCTCGCCGGCGTGGCGACCGCCGGCTGGTACGGCCTGTTCCTCGGGCTCGCCCCGGTCCTCGCCGTCCTGCTCACCGCCGGCCGACTCGGCCCGGCCACCCGGCCGGGGCCGCACCACTCCTGGGGCGAGCTCACCTCCGCCGTGGGCTGGCTCGTCCTGGGCGCGGTGGCCGGCCAGTTCGTCATCAACGCCGCACCCGTCGCCGCCTCGCTGCTCGCCGGCGCCGACGAGCAGGGCCGCGCCGGGGTCTTCATCAGCGTCCTGGTGCTCGCCCGCGTGCCGCTGTTCCTCTTCGCCGCGATCCAGGCCTCCTTCCTGCCCGGCATGGCCGCCCTGGCCGCGGCCGGTGACACCGCGGGCTTCCGCCGCCGCCTGGAGCTGATCGTCGGCGCGGTCACCGCGCTCGGCGCCGCCGGGCTGGTCGTCGTCCTCGCCGTCGGACCGGAGCTGGTGCGACTGGTCTACGGGCCCGCCTACGTCACCACCCGCGCCGACCTGTGGCCGCTCGCCGCCGCCAGCGGCCTGTTCATGGTCGCCTCGGTGCTGGCGCAGACCCTGGTGTCGGTCCGCGGCTACCGGGCGTCGGTGCTCGGCTGGCTGGCCGGCACCGTGGCCTTCCTGCTCGGCCTGCTCCTGCCGCTGCGCCTGGAGCAGCGGGTCGGGCTGGCCTTCCTCGCCGGGAGCGTGGTCGCCGTCCTCGTCCTGGCCGTCGCCATGCGCGTGCGGCTGCGCGCCCCGCTGGTCGCGGGCGACCCGGCGCGCCAGGAGAGGGAGGACGTCCCCTGGACGTGACCGCGGTGGTGCTCGCCTACGGCGAGCAGCCCTACCTCTTCGACGTCGTCGACCGGCTGCTGGCCTCGACCGGCGTCGGCGTGCGCGTCGTCGTCGTCGACAACGGCTGCACCAGCCCGTCGCTGCAGCCGCTGCGCGACCGGCCCGGCGTCACGCTGCTGGAGCCCGGCACCAACACCGGGTTCACCGGCGGCTGCAACCTGGGTGCCGCCGCCACGGACTCGCCGTACCTGGCGTTCATCAACTCCGACGCGCTGGTCGAGCCCGACGCCCTCGCCGAGCTAGTGACCGTCGCGGCCCGCCCGGAGGTCGGCATCGCCTCGGCCAGCCTGCGGCTGGCCGCGGACCCCGCCCTGCTCAACACCAACGGCAACCCGGTGCACGTGCTGGGGCTGTCCTGGGCCGGTCACCTCGGCGAGCCGGCCGCCCGCTTCCCCGACGAGCTGCCGATCGCCAGCGGCACCGGCGCGGCGATCGTCCTGCGGCGGGAGGTGTGGGACGCCCTCGGCGGGTTCACCGAGGAGTTCTTCGCCTACTGCGAGGACGCCGACCTGTCGCTGCGCTGCTGGCAGCAGGGCTGGGAGGTCCGCTACGTGCCGACGGCGGTGGTGGCCCACCACTACGAGTTCAGCCGCAACCCGGCGAAGTTCTACCTGCTGGAGCGCAACCGGCTGGCCATGGTGCTGAGCCTCTACCAGGGCCGCACGCTGCTGCTGCTCGCCCCCGCGCTGCTCGCCTTCGAGGTGGCCATCGTCGGGGTGGCCGCGCTGAACGGCTGGCTGCCGCTGAAGCTGCGCGGCTACCGCTGGCTGGTGGCCCACCGGCGGTGGCTGGCTGCCCACCGCTGCGCCGTCCAGCGGGTGCGCCGCCGCTCCGACCGCGAGCTGGCCGGCCTGCTGACCGCCCGCTTCGACCCGTCGGTGCTGCCGCTGCCGGCCGGCGGCGGGGCGCTCAACGCGGTGATGAGCGGCTACTGGGGCGTCGTCCGCCGATTGCTCTGACGTGATCCCTGAGCCGGACAGGGTGGACGACGATCGACGATGTGGTCATCTTCTGACCATGACGACGCTGTCGCTGGCCGATGTGAAGGCACACCTGTCCGGACTCGTGGCACGGGTCAGTGGCCAGCACGAGCGGGTCTACGTCACCGTGCACGGCCGTCCCTCCGCCGTACTCCTGGCGCCGGAGGACCTCGAGTCGCTGGAGGAGACGATCGAGATCCTGGCCGACCAGGACGTCATGCGCAGGCTGCACGCCTCGGAGGCCGAGCTGAGCGCGGGTGATGTCGAGACTGAGGAGCAGCTGGCGGCGGCGATGCGGCGGCGCGGCTCCTCGGCGTGACAGATCCAGGCCGCTACGTCCTGGCCGTCACACCCACGGCCCGACGGCAGCTCACCGAGCGCCTACCCGAGGCCGTCGCGGCCGCCGCGTACGAGTTCATCGTGGGGCCGCTGCTCGACGAGCCGCACCGAGTGGGCAAGCGACTGCGCCCGCCGCTCGACGACAGGCACAGAGCCCGTCGCGGCACCTACCGGGTGATCTACCGCATCGACGAGGACACCCGCACGGTGGCCGTCGTCGACGTCGCCCACCGCCGCGACGCCCATCGCTGACCGGTCGTGCAGCGTCGTCCGTCGTCCGCACCGTCAGACGGCCGGTTGCTCCACTGTGCGTGCCGGCGCGTCCGGTGCGCCGTCCCCACGGCGGCTCGTCTCCCGACACTGCGTCGGTGGCACCGAGCATCGAGAGCGACGAGGCGGACCGACCGGCCAGGGACCTGGCCGACGCGACACACGAGTCGCTGGCCGAGGCCGTCCCCACCGCGTCGCACGAGCGACTCGACCGCGTCCGTGAGGAGCACCGTCGGCTCATCAGCGAGGCCGTCACCGGGCTGTCGGCGGAGTACACCGCACTGCCTGTGGTCGATGAGCGGGATCCCGACGCGGTCCTGGGCCACGACTGGCGCGGCCTGCCCACCTGACGGTGCCCGTCGTCGACCTCGGCCGCGCTCGTGGACCTCACGTCTCCGTGGGAGACGACAGCCGCTACCGCGTGACGGCGGGGCGCTGGACGCGCTGGTGAGCAGCTGACAGCGCGGCGTCGTCCGCGGCCTGCTGCGTGCGGGCCTGCTGGGCCTCGACGTGCCGCAGCGCGGCGTCGGCGAGCGCGACCTGGCGGGCCAGCAGCACTAGCCGGGCCTCCTGCTCGCGGAACCGGGCGCTCGTGCTGCCCACCAGGTAGATGATCACCAGGGCGAGGACGTAGAGCAGCAGGTCGGTGCCGCGGGTGACGCCGGTCCAGTCGGCCAGCGACTGCAGCGTGTCGGGGAAGAGCACGGCGAGCACGCCGGCCACCACGGTGAGGAAGGCGATGATCTTCCGGCGGGCCTGGCCGCGCAGCGACGTCCGGGAGCGCAGGGAGCTGACGACGGCGATGACCAGCGCCGGGACGAGCAGGAGCTGGATGATCACGAGCGGCCCCAGTGCGTGACGCGGTGCGCGGCGACCTCGGCGAGGATGTTGACGCTGTTGAGCAGCGGCTGACCCTTGGCCTTGGAGTACTCGGTGTAGAGGATGTGCACCGGGTACTCGGTGATCCGGTGCTCGGGCCGGGTGAGGTGCCGCTCCAGCTGCGAGGCGTAGGCCATGCCGGCGTAGGACAGCCGGATGTCGGCGGCCACGTGCCGGGCGACGATCCGCAGTCCGTTGTGCGCGTCGGTCAGCCGGGTGCCCTCCCCGCGGTTGAGCAGCGTGCTCGCCGTCTTCAGGATGACCCGGCGCAGCCAGCTCATCTGGGTGGGGCCGTCGCCCTCCAGGAACCGCGAGCCCATGACCACGTCGTAGCCCTCGCGGATCTTGCCGATCATGCCGAGCAGGTCGGGCAGCTGGTGCTGGCCGTCGGCGTCGAAACAGGCGATGTAGCGGGCGTCGGTGAGCATCAGCGCGGCCTCGAAGCCGGTCTGCAGCGCACCGCCGGCGCCGAGGTTGATCGGGTGGCTGACGCGGAAGGCCCCGGCCTTGTCGATCTCGTCCGCCGACGTGTCGGTGCTCGCGTCGTCCACGGCGATGACAGACAGCCCCGCGGCGACCAGCTCGGCGATGACCCCGCCCACGACGGGCGCCTCGTTGTAGACGCGGACGACGACGACCGTGTCGTCCCAGCAGGGGTCCGGCGGGTTCGGTGCGCCCATGGTGGCGGTGCCCATCGCTTCGGATGGTAGGACGCCCGTCGTCGACACCTGGTCGACGACCGGCCGGACACCGAGGGCTGTGCTGACCGGGCTCACCCACCCAGAGTGCAACACCCGTCGCCGGACGGTGACGAAACCGGGACCGTGTTCACCTCTGCCGTCCCACCGATCACACGAGTCACACGCGTCCGCCGGGTGCGGTCTCGTCGGGACCGGCGATGCCGTCCACCTCAGCCGCCGACGGCTCGGCGGAGGTGGTCGTCGGCGCGCCACCAACCTGCGTCCTGGGAGACGGCGCACCCGTCCAGGGCGATGACGGTCCGGCCGGGCTGGGATCCGAACAGCACCGCGAACCTCCTGTGCTCGACGCGGCTGCAGCCCCGGTCGGGGCGCACCAGGTCCAGTGCCGCGTTCACCCCGGCGACCTGATCGGCGGTGAGGGTGCGGTGCGCCTCCAGGTACCCGACCCGCATGCCCTCCTCGGCCGCGACGCGGTACATGCAGACCGACACCGGAGCGGACAGCGGCGTCGGGGTGGGGTCCCCGCGTTGCGGGGGCTGCTCGATCGAGAGCACGTCCTTGGTCTCGTCCGGGCAGCTGGTGTCCACCGACAGCTGGCTCCGGCTCTGGCCCTCCTGCTGTTCCCCGACCACCGCGGTGATGAGCGACGCGTAGGCAGACTTGGCCGACTCCGTGGGGGCGCTGCAGGGGCCCACCGGCGCCCGGACGGCGCGCGTCCCGTGCTCGTCGTGCAGGTGCACCACGAGCGGATCCACCCCGGCGGCCGTGCACGCCATGTCGGCGACGGGGGGTTCGTCCGGTGAGCGGTAGGCCTCCAGCAGGGCACCGAGGCCGCCGGTGACGCGCCGGACGACGTGGAACGACCAGCTGCCGTCGCCCGGCACGGTGCGGATCTCGTAGGAGCAGACATAGGCGTCCATGGGCCCCCCGGTGTCACCCGACAAGCGGCTCGACTCCTGCGCCGGACACGCGACGTCCGGGGTCACCGCCGCGGACGACGGCGTCAGCTCCGGCGGATCGGACGGCGGGCTGTCGCCACCGGACTCGGCAGCCCTGGTGCCGGCGGCCTGGCCACAACCGGTGAGCGCGACGATCAGGAGCAGCCCCGCAACGCAGCTGCTCACCCCGCTCATGCCACCAGCAGAGCACCGCCTCGCGGGGGATCCCCAGAGGCCTCCCCACAGCGTTGCGCACTCGTCACCTGGGGTGGTGCCCCGTCCCGGTGGTGCGTCGCCCGGGGCGACGCCGCCGTTGAGCAGTAGGCGTCGACGCTCAGGCCCCGACCGAGCGAGACGGCCGGCGGTCAGCCGTGCCGGGAGCCGTGTCGCCGCTTGACCTCCACAGGCAGCTGCCGGACTGGCCCGGCGAGGACATAGCCAAGCACGGAGGGCATCGACCCGGCTCTGAGGGCCACCGTGGTCCTGGACCGCGACCGACGCCGCACCGCCGGGAACGCCCCGGGACCGATGACCGGTGCCAGGCCGCTCGCCGAGCTCGCGCTCGTCACCACCCCAGTGGCGGCAGGCTGATCGCCGCGCTCACCGCCCGCCGCCAGAACGCACCGGCCGCCGACCCCCGCGACGCCGACGGCGCCTGTCTCGTCTGGGCCCGCCCGCCGATCGCCGAGAGCCGGTTCTTGGCCCGCGAGGTGCGCTGCCCGAGCCCGTAGCGGACCCCGCGGGTGCGAGCGTTGGTGCGGCCGATCCGCGCTCCCCGGCCGCGGGCGCCTTGTTAGAGCAGCATGCGGGCCTGCTCGGCTTCGGCCGCGCGCAGCGCCACCCGGTGGGTGAACAGGTCGCACATGGTCAGCATCTCCGTGCGGACGTCCTGGCTACTGCCGATCAGGGTGAACTCCAGGGCCGGCCCCGGGACTGCAGCAGCTTGATCGCCGTGCTGAGCCGGGCGTCGGCCACCCAGGAGCTGACCGCGGCGAGCTCGGCGATCACGACGACGACCTGCAGCACCGTCCTGGTGAGGGAGGAGTCGCGGTCTTCTCGTGCAGCTCCGCCTGTTGGGCCCCTCCGCAGGCGTTTCCGCGGAAGCGACCGGGCCTGTGACCTGCGGTTCTGTCACCCCCTCGGCCTACCGTCCGAACAACGGTTCGACGAGGAGGGTGTCGTGGGTGAGGAGTCCGAGGGCGGGGAGCTGTCGCTGGCGGAGCTGGCGGCGCGGATCACCGGTGGGGCGGTGCGGCTGGCCGCAGCCACCGCGGCGTGGCTGGCGCTGGTCGCGGAGTTCGACCGCCGTGAGGGCTGGGGTGCAGTCGGCGTCCGCTCGTGCGCGCACTGGCTGGCCTGGCAGTGCGGGCTGTCGACGAGCACGGCCCGGGAGCACGTGCGGGTGGCCCGCGCGCTGACCGTGCTGCCGGCCACCGCGGCGGTCTTCGCCGCCGGGCGGCTGTCATACGCCAAGGTGCGCGCGCTGACCCGGGTCGCCGAGCCGGCCACCGAGGCCACGCTGCTGGGCCTGGCCCACGAGCTGACCGCCGCCCAGCTGGAGCAGGTGGTGCGGGAGTGGCGCCGCTCGGACGCCGTCGACGCCGCCCACGCTGCTGACCCGGCCGCCACGGTGGCCGCCCGTGAGCGGTTCGACTCCTGGTGGGACGAGGACGGGATGCTGCACGTGCGCATGTGCCTGGACGCCGAGCACGGCGCAGCCTTCCTGGCCGGGGTGGACTCCCTGGCCGAACGCGACGCCCGCCGGGAACGTGCCGCGGCCACGCGTGCAGCGGCCTCGGGGACGGCTCCGGCGACCGGTACCGGCGAGGACGAGGACGAGGAGGTGAACCGCGCGCGGAACCGTTCGACCGCGCGACGCTGCGCGGCGGTCGCCCGGCTGGCCTCGGCTGCGGCCGACGCCGACCGGCGGGCCGGGGACCCGCCGCGCCGGGAGGTGGTCGTGCACGTCGATGCCGCGGTGCTGGCCGAGGACGCCGCCGCCGGCCGCGCCCACCTGCAGGGCGGGCCGGCGCTGCACCCAGCCCAGGTCCGCCGGATGCTGTGCGAGGCCACCGTGGTGACCATGCTCGAGCGCGGCCGCGAACCGCTGGCCGTCGGCCGCGCTCGCCGGTTCGCCACCCGCGCCCAGCGCCGTGCACTGCACCGACGCGACGGCGGCTGCGCCCGCCCCGGCTGCACGGAGAGCCGGATCAAGCGGCTGCACGCCCACCACCTGCGGCACTGGCTGCACGGCGGGCCCACCGACCTGACCAACCTGGTGCTGCTCTGCGACGTCGACCACGGCCAGGCCCACGACCTGGACCTCGTCATGACCCGCCGCGACGGCCGGTTGGTCGTCACCACCCCGGACGGGCGCCGGGTGTGGGGGGCCGCCGACGCCGCCTTCGCCGGCGGGCTGGCCAGCCTCACCACGACGGACGCCCCCGCGTACGTCGGGGTCCACCCGCTCGACACCGCGACAGGACGCCGCCCGGACACGGCACCGGAAGCCACCGCTCCCCCGACGTCCGCTGCCTCGATCACCCGGCTGCTCTTCCCTGACCGGGTACCGGACCTGCCCGAAGCGATGCACGTGAACGGCGAACGGATGGACCTCGGCTACGTCGTCGGCGTCCTGCTGCACCACCGCGACCTCGAACGCCGCCTCGCCACCGAGAACCGCGCGACCACCGGGGGACTGACGGCCGTGGCCTGATGGGCCACCCGCGCCCCGACCACCTGGGTCGCTTCCGCGGGAACGCGCTACGCCCGGGACGGGGTGCCGCCGGGTCAGCCGTACCGGGGGCCGTGCCGTCGCTCGACCTCGGCGAGCAGCTGCTTGACCCGCTCGGCGTCGGCCAGGGGGCAGACCATCGTCACGTCCGCGGTGTGCACCACGACGCTGTCCCGCACCCCCACGAGGGCCACCAGGTGCCCGGGGTCGTCGCTGAGCACGACGTTGCGGTCGCTGTCGAGCAGCACGGTCAGCCCGCGGACGGCGTTGCCCGCGGCGTCGGCGTCCAGCGTGCCTGCCAGGGCCGGCCACGAGCCGACGTCCAGCCACTCGACGTCGAGGTCGACGACCAGCACCCGGCCGGGCTCGGTCGCGGCCGGCTCCAGGACGGCGTAGTCCACGCTGATCCTCGGCAGGGTGGGGAACACCTCGGCCAGGACGGCGTCCCGCTCCGGCCCCGCCGGCACGGCCACCACCCGCGCGAGCCCGGCCGCGGACTCGGGCAGGTGCTCGGCGAGGGCGTCGAGCACCGTCCGCGCCCGCCACACGAACATGCCGGAGTTCCACAGGTACTCCCCCGAGGCCAGGTAGGCCTCCGCGGTCGCCCGGTCCGGCTTCTCCCGGAAGGACACCGCCTCCGAGGCGCCGGGCACCCCGGTCGGCGCACCCCGCTGCACGTAGCCGAAGCCGGTCGCCGGCGCGGTCGGGGTGATCCCCAGGGTCACCAGGGCGCGCGGCCGGGTGGCCAGGACGTCGTAGGCGGTGTGCAGCGCGGCGGCGAACCGCTCCACCGGCCGGATGACGTGGTCGGCGCTCACCACCGCCAGCTCGGCGTCGGGGTCGACGTCGGCCACCAGCGCCGCCGCCAGCCCGACGGCGTTGGCGGTGTCGCGCGCGGTGGGCTCCAGCACCAGCCGGTCGGCGGCCAGCTCCGGCAGCGCCGCCCGCACCTGCTCGCCGTAGCGCGCCGCGGTGCACACCCAGATCCGCTCCACCGGCAGCACCGCCCGCAGCCGGTCGAAGGCCTCCGCGAGCAGGCTGTGCGCCCCGCCGCCCTCGTCGGCGACCACGTCGAGCAGCTGCTTGGGCCGCGCCGCCCGCGACAGCGGCCACAGCCGGGTGCCCGACCCGCCGGCCATCACCACCGCGTGCCGCATCAGCGCCGCGCCCCGGCGCCCACGTCGTCCGCGGTGCGTTGGAAGCGGGCACCGGCGGCCACCCGGCCGCTGACGTAGGACAGCAGCATCCGGGCTCCCAGCCCGCCGCGGAACGCCAGCCGCAGCGGCGCGTGCCGCCGCATCGGGTACTGCCCGGACAGATAGCGCAGCGCGCTGGTGTGGTGCACCCGGGCCATCCGGTTCGGCTCGCGCCGGGTGGCGTGCCCGCCCTCGTGCTCCACCACCGCCGACGGCGCGTACACGTGCAGCCAGCCGCGCCGGCCCAGCCGCTCGGCGAGGTCGACGTCCTCGAAGTACATGAAGTAGCCCGCGTCGAACCCGCCGACCGACCAGAACGCCGCGACGTCGACCAGCAGGCACGACCCGGACAGCCAGCCGGCCGGCCGCTCCCGCGGGGCCTCCCGCTCGCGCCGGTAGCGCGCCGTCCACGGGTTGGCCGGCCACGCCCAGCCCAGCAGGGCGTGCCCCGCGCCGGTCGACAGCCGCGGCAGGTCGCGCGCGGACGGGTAGAGCTCGCCGTCGGGGGTGCGGATCGCCGGCCCGACGGTCGCCGCGCGCGGCCAGCGGGCGGCCGAGGCCAGCAGCTCGTCGACCGCCCCCGGCTCGAAGCGCACGTCGGGGTTGGCCACGACCGCGTACCCCTCGGTCAGGCCGGCCAGCCCGGCGTTGACCGCGGCCCCGTACCCCACGTTGCCGCCGGTGCGCAGCAGCCGGACGCCGGGACGCCGGGCCGCCCGTTCCGGCACGCCGTCGGTCGAGCCGTTGTCGGCCAGCACGACCTCCACCGGCCGGGTCGTGGCCTGTGCCAGCGAGTCGAGGAAGCCCTCCAGGGCCTCGCCGGGCGAGTAGGTCACGGCGACCACGCGCAGCGGCGTCGTCCCGGAGGGTGGTGGCACGGGGTCACCCTAGGAGGGGAGTCGTCGGCCCCGGACGCCACCAGGCGCCCGGCGGGCGGGAATGGGTGGGCCCCGCGTGAGGGAGGGGTCCGACACACCCGGCGCGCCCACACCCCGACGTCCGGGGTGACCTCGGTCTCTGCGCCCCAGCGGCCCCGCGGGCCCCACGGAGACCGGAGGCGGTGCGCGCCCGGACGGTATCGTCGCCAGGCGTGACCTCAGCCGCACCTGACCTCGTCGTCGTGGGCTCCGGCTTCTTCGGCCTGACCGTCGCCGAACGCGTGGCGAGCCAGCTGGACAAGAAGGTGCTGGTCCTCGACCGGCGCGACCACATCGGTGGCAACGCCTACTCCGCGCCCGAGCCCGAGACCGGGATCGAGGTGCACGTCTACGGCGCGCACCTGTTCCACACCTCGAACGAGCGGGTCTGGCAGTACGTCAACCAGTTCACCGAGTTCACCAAGTACCAGCACAAGGTCTACTCGACCTACCAGGGGCAGACGTACTCGCTGCCGATGAACCTGGCCACGCTGTGCCAGTTCTTCGGCCGCAGCTTCTCCCCCGGCGAGGCGCGCGCCCTGGTCGCCGAGCAGGCCGGCGAGATCGACACCGCCGAGGCCGCCAACCTCGAGGAGAAGGCGATCTCGCTGATCGGCCGTCCCCTCTACGAGGCGTTCATCCGCGGGTACACCAAGAAGCAGTGGCAGACCGAGCCCACCGAGCTGCCCGCCGCGGTCATCGCCCGCCTCCCGGTGCGCTACACGTTCGACAACCGGTACTTCAACGACACCTACGAGGGCCTGCCCAAGGACGGCTACACCGCCTGGCTGACCCGGATGGCCGACCACCCGAACATCGAGGTGCGGCTGGAGACCAACTACTTCGACGTCCGCGACGAGCTGCCGGCCGACGTCCCGACGGTGTTCACCGGGCCGATCGACAAGTACTTCGACTACCAGGCCGGCGAGCTGGGCTGGCGCACGCTGGACTTCGAGACCGAGGTCCTCCCGGTCGCGGACTTCCAGGGCACCTCGGTCATGAACTACGCCGACGAGGACGTGCCCTACACCCGCATCCACGAGTTCCGGCACTTCCACCCGGAGCGGGACTACCCCAGCGACAAGACCGTCGTCGTCCGCGAGTACTCGCGCTTCGCCGAGCCCGGCGACGAGCCGTACTACCCGATCAACACCCCCGAGGACCGCGCCCGGCTCGAGCGCTACCGGGAGCTGGCGGCCAAGGAGGCCGCGGAGAAGCGGGTGCTCTTCGGCGGCCGGCTGGGCACCTACAAGTACCTGGACATGCACATGGCCATCGGCTCGGCACTCACCATGTTCGACAACCGCATCCGGCCCTTCTTCGACGAGGGCGGCTCGCTCGACGGCCGCCTCGACGACTGACCCGCGAGGACTGATCCCACCGATGACCACCACGCAGAACACCGTGTCCCCGGAGCGCGTGAGCGAGCCGTCGGCCGCCGACCTCACGCCGGACAAGGCGGTGACGCTGCTGCAGCGGGTGATCATGCCCCGGCCCGGCGACCCCCTGAAGGTGCGCTCCCTCTACGTCGACGAGGACCGCACCCGGCGGGTCAAGTCCACCAGCCGCCGCGACGCCACCGTGGCCGCCGGCGCCGAGGTCTCCTTCGCCACCTACTTCAACGCCTTCCCGGCCAGCTACTGGCGCCGCTGGACGGTGCTGCAGACCGTCGTCCTCGGGATGACGCTGTCCGGGCCCGGCCGCGTGGACGTGTACCGGTCCAAGGCCGACGGCAGCATCATCCACGTCACCGGCGCCACCACCGAGGGCCAGCACCGCACGCTGGAGTTCGAGCTGGACCTCACCCCGTTCGAGGACGGCGGCTGGTACTGGTTCGACGTCACCGCCGACGACGCCCCGGTCACCGTGCACCAGGCGGCCTGGTCGGCGCCGCAGGAGCCGGCGCGCGAGGCGCGGCTGTCCATCGGCATCTGCACCTTCAACCGCCCCGACGACTGCGTGGCCGCACTCGTCGCGCTCGCCGGTGACGACGTCGTCCGCGAGCAGATCGGCACCGTCGTCGTCGCCGACCAGGGCAGCCGCAAGGTGCGGGACGCGGCCGGCTTCACCGAGGTCGAGGCCGCGCTGGCCGGCCGGCTGCGGCTGGTCGAGCAGGGCAACCTGGGCGGCAGCGGCGGCTTCTCCCGGACGATGTACGAGTCGCTCACGCACACCGACGCGACCCACCACCTGCTGCTGGACGACGACGTGCAGATCGAGCCGGACAGCATCGCCCGGCTGTTCGCCTTCGCCCGGTTCACCAAGACGCCGATGGTGGTCGGCGGGCAGATGCTGGCCCTGCAGGACCGCTCGGTGCTGCACACCATGGGCGAGGTCGTCGCCCCGGACAAGTTCTTCTGGCGGGCCGCGCCCAACACTGAGTACGCGCACGACTTCGCCAAGCAGAGCCTGCGCAAGTCCACGGACCTGCACCGGCGGATCGACGTGGACTACACCGGCTGGTGGATGTGCCTGGTGCCCCGCGAGACCATGGAGAAGCAGGGCTTCGCGCTCCCGGTGTTCATCAAGTGGGACGACGCCGAGTACGGCATCCGCGCCCGGGAGAACGGCTACCCGGTGGCCACGCTGCCCGGCGCCGCGGTGTGGCACCTGTCCTGGAGCGACAAGGACGACACCGCCGGCTGGCAGGCCTACTTCCACACCCGCAACCGGCTGGTCGCCGCGGCGCTGCACACCCAGTACAAGCACGGCGGGTCGCTGCTGCGGGACACCTTCAAGTTCGACCTGAAGTTCCTGATCATGCTGCAGTACGCCACCGCGGCGCTGCACCACCGCGCCTACGACGACTTCCTGGCCGGCCCCGAGCGGCTGTTCCCGCTGCTGCCGACCGCGCTGCCCACCGCGCTGGAGCACCAGGGCGACTACCCCGACGGGCGGGTCATCCCGTCGTCGTCGGAGCTGCCGATGCCGTCGATGGGCGCGGTCAAGGCCGAGCGGTTCATGAAGCCGCCGACGACGCCGGTGACCATCGGGCGCACCCTGCTGGCGGCGCTGGCGCACAACCTGCGCCCGCCGAAGGCCGAGGCGGCGCAGCGGCCGGAGCTCAACATCAGCGCCCAGGACGCCCGCTGGTTCCTGCTGTCCCGCCTGGACAGCGCGACCGTGGGCACCGCCGACGGCCGGGGGGTGACCTTCCGGCGCCGCGAGCCGCAGACCTTCCGGCAGATGCTGGCGCACTCGGTGCGCACGCACTGGACGCTGTACCGGGAGTTCCCGCGGCTGCGGGAGGAGTACCGCCGGCACCTCGGCGAGCTGACCTCGCCGGAGAACTGGAACCGCGCCTTCGAGCAGAGCGCCGCCGGCCGCTGAGCCGGCGCGCCTCCCTGGGGCCCCCGACGATCAGCTGAGCTGGTCATCGGGGGTCCTGGCTCACTGCCGGACGTGAGCCAGGACCCGCGACCGTGAGCTGAGCTGATCGTCGGGGAGGGCGCCCCGCGGCTCAGCGGCGGGTGAGGCGCTCCTGCCGGCCGGCCCGGGTGAGCCGCAGCCACTCCCGCCAGCCGGAGCGGTCGCGGCGGGCGACGAGGAAGAACCAGCCGAAGCGCACCGTCTCCAGCGGGCGCAGCCAGCGCATCCCCGGCTGGGCCATCAGGTAGCCGCGGTTGCGGTAGGTGTAGTACCGCTTCACCTCGTCGGCCGGGTACTGCGCGGACAGCCGCCCGCCCAGGATCGGCTCGAACTCCGTCGTCCCCTCCGGGTGCAGGTAGGCCGCCTGCGGGCAGGTGCCGAACGGCAGGCCGGCGCGCAGCAGCCGGCGGTGCACCTCGGTCTCGTCGCCGCGGAAGAACAGCCGGTAGTCCGGCACCCCGACCACGTCGAGCGCCTCGGCGCGGAACAGCGCCCCGTTGAACAGCGACGCGTAGTTCGGCAGCAGGTCCAGCCCGGCGAAGTCGCTGCGCCGCCGCCGCCAGCGCAGCCCGCGGCGCAGCGGGAAGGCCAGCCGCTCGGGGTCGGCCAAGTCGGTGACCAGCGGGGACACCTCGGCCAGGCCGTGCCGGCGGGCGCTGTCCAGCAGGGTCTGCAGCACGCGGTCGTCGGCCGGGCGGCCGTCGTCGTCGGCGCACCAGACCCAGTCCGCCCCGGCGGCCAGCGCGCTCAGCATGCCCAGGGCGAAGCCGCCGGCCCCGCCCAGGTTGCGCCGGCTGACCAGGTAGGTCGCCGGCAGGCCGCTGGCCCGGACGACGTCCTCGGCGGGCTGGTCGGGGCCGTTGTCCACGACGACGACGGCGTCGACCGGGCGGGTCTGCGCGGCCAGCGCGGCCAGGCTCTGCGCCAGCTGCGCGCGGCGGTGCCGGGTGACGACGACGGCGACGACGCACTCGCCGTCGGGGGTGGGGGCGCTCACGGCTGCCCCTTGTAGGCCCGCAGGACCTCCTCCAGCTCGCCGTGCAGCTTCACCTGCCCGTGCTCCATCCAGATGGCGGTGTCGCACAGCTCGCGCAGGAACTCGTCGGAGTGCGAGGCGAACACCAGCAGGCCGGAGCGCTCGACCAGGTCGGACAGCCGCTTCTTGGACTTCTCCAGGAAGGCGGCGTCGACCGCGCCGATGCCCTCGTCGAGCAGCAGGATCTCCGGGTCGATGCTGGTGACCACGCCGAGGGCCAGCCGCACCCGCATGCCGGTGGAGTAGGTGCGCAGCGGCATCCGGAGGAAGTCGCCGAGCTCGGTGAACTCGGCGATGTCGTCGACCCGCTCCTCCATCTGCCGGCGGCTCATGCCGAGGAACAGCCCCCGGATCATGATGTTGTCCAGGCCGGAGATCTCCGGGTCCATGCCGACACCGAGGTCGAACACCGGCGCGACCCGCCCGGAGATCTCCGCGGCGCCGCGGGTCGGCTCGTAGATGCCGGCCAGCAGCCGCAGCAGCGTCGTCTTCCCGGCGCCGTTGTGGCCGACCAGCGCGACCCGGGAGCCGTGCTCCAGGTGCACGGTGACGTCGCGCAGGGCCTCGATGATCGGCACCTTGCTGGTGCTGGCGATGTTGCCGCCGACCAGCCCCATGACGGTCTTCTTCAGCGACCGGCTCTTGGCGTCGAAGATCGGGAAGTCGACGCAGGCGTCCTCGGTCACGATCTGCACCCGGCGGTTGGTCTCGGACACGGTCACACCCAATACGAGACGCGGGAGCGGTACCGGCGGACGACGACCATCGTCAGCGCCCACCCCAGGACGGTGATGACCCCGACGACGACCCAGTGCCGCAGCTGCTGGTCCTGGCCCAGCAGCGGCGCCCGGACGATCTCGACGAAGTGCAGGAACGGGTTGAACTCCGCCAGCCGCGCGCGGGCGGCGATGTCGGGGTTGGGGCTGTTCACCAGCTCGTCGTAGATCCACACGATGGGCGTCAGGAAGAACATCAGCTGCACGACGCTCTGGGTGATCGGGTTGAGGTCGCGGAACCGCGTGGTGACCACCCCGAGCAGCAGCGCCACCCACGCGCCGTTGGCCATGAGCAGCAGCACGGCGGGGAACACCGCCAGCGCCGTCCAGTGCAGCGGCTGCGGGAAGACCAGCAGCATGACCAGGTAGACGATCGTGTTGTGGGCGAACAGCAGGGTCTGGCGCCACACCAGCCGGTAGACGTGCACGCTCAGCGGCGAGGGCAGGTGCTTGATCAGCCCCTCGTTGGCGATGAACACGTCGGCGCCCTCGAGGATGCAGCCGCTGATGAAGCCCCAGACGATGAAGCCCACCAGCACGTGCGGCAGCATCACCGACAGCTCGAGGCCGAACAGCCCGGCGTAGAGCACGCCGAGGGCCAGCGCGGTGACCGCCATGCTGATGGTGATCCAGATCGGCCCGAGCACCGAGCGCCGGTAGCGCTGCTTGATGTCCTGCCAGCCCAGGTGACCCCACAGCTGCCGCTGCGCCCACCCGCCCTGCAGGTCCGCGACGGCCCGGGACCACGCGCGGGACGACGACCGGGGCAACGCGGTTGACACGTGGGGGAACGCTACCCGTCCCGCCTCCCCCGGCCCCCGCACACCGGGCCCTCGGGCGGCCCACCGGGCGCACCGGCCCCGGGTTGCCCAGGCGCGCCGGGGACGGCGGCTACCGTGTGCCCAGCCGCCAGGCGGGGTGGGACGAACCCACTCCGTCTCCCGAACCCACTCCCCGACGGGGCCCGCCCTCTCGTGCTCTCCGACCTGCTCGTCGTCCTGCCGGTGAGCCTGCTGGTCCTGTTCCTGCCCGGCGGTGCCGTCGCCGCGGCCGCCGGGCTGCGGGCGCCCGTGGCGCTGGCGGTGGCCCCGCTGCTGTCCTACGGGCTGGCCGCCGCGGCCGCCACCGCCGCCGCCGTCGTGGACGTCGACTGGGGGCCGGGCGCGCTGCTGGTGACCACCGCCGTCCCCGCCGCGCTGCTGTGGCTGGTGCGCCACCCGCGGCCGGGACGGTGGCGGCCGCGCCGGCCGGTGCTGCGCCGCCCCGGCGTGCCGGGCCTGGTCACCGGGGCCGGCGTGCTGGCCGGTGGGGTGCTCTCGGCCGCGGTGCTGCTGGCCGGGATGGGGTCGGTCACCCGGCCGAACCAGGACTGGGACTTCACCTTCCACGCCAACGCCACCCGGCTCATCGCCGACACCGGGCAGGTCGCGGCCTCCGCGCTGCGCGAGGTCAACCACTGGGAGACCGAGGCCTTCTTCTACCCGAACGCGCACGCCGCGCTCGGGGCGGTCGTCCGCGACCTCACCGGCGCCTCCGTCTTCGCCGTGCTGAACACCTCGGCGCTGCTGGTCGGCGGGCTGGCCGGGCTGGGCCTGGCCGTCCTGCTGCGCGACCTCGGCGCGCCGCTGGGCGTCCGGGCCGCCACCCCGCTGCTGCTGGCCGGCTGCACCGCCTTCCCCTACGACCTGCTGTGGCGCGGGCCGCTGCTGCCCTACGCCACCGGGGTGGCGCTGCTCCCGGCGTTCCTGCTGTTGGTGCGCGGGGTGGCGGGACGGCGCCCGGCCGCCCCCGTGCTGTTGACCGCCCTCGGCGCCGCGGCGCTGTTCGGGCTGCAACCGAGCACCGCCCTGGCCGCCGCGCTGCTCACCGCGCTGATGGTCGGCCAGGGCTGGTGGGACGCCGGCCGGGTGCGGCTGCGCGAGGCCGGGCTGCTCCTGGCCGCCGCCGCGCTCACCGCCGTGCTCGCCGCACCGGCCGTCCTGGGCGCGCTGCGGGCCGGGACCGGGGAGGTGGTGGCCAGCTGGCGCGCGGTCGCCACGCCGTGGGAGGCGACCACCGACCTGCTGCTGTTCGACCACGCCACCCCGGGCCCGCCGCAGTACGCGCTGGCCCTGGCCGTCCTGGTCGGGCTCGGCACGCTGCGGTCGGCGCGGTGGCTGTGGTGGTGGGTGGCCGCGACGGCCGTCGCCGGGGTGCTGTTCGTCCTCACCGCCTCCTCCGACGCCCCGCTGGTCGAGGCGGTCACCCGGCCGTGGTGGAACGACCGGTGGCGCTTCGCCGCGCTGGCCGCCCTGGGTACGGCCCCGGTGGCCGCGCACGGCGTCCGCTCCGTGGCCCGGGGCGCGGTGGCGCTGGCGGCGCGGGCCCGGCCGGCGCCGGGGGCCGTGTGGTCGCGACCGGCGTCCCGGGCGGTGGCGGTGGGCGCCGTGCTCGGCGTGCTGGTGCTGGCGACCGGCGGGCTGTACTGGCAGACCAACCGGGACCGGACGGCGACGGCCTACGCCTCCGAGCGGCACCTGTCCCGGGCCGAGACCGCGGCCATGGCCTGGCTGGCCGAGCGCGTGCCGCCCGGGGACTTCGTGATGAACGACCCCATGGACGGCTCGGCGCACCTGCTGTCGGTCACCGGGGTCCGGCCGGTCTTCGGCCACCACGTCCCCTCCAACGCCGCGCTGGGGCCGGTGCAGGGCGTGCTGCTGAGCCGCTTCGCCTGCCTGGACAGCGACCCCGCCGTCCGGGACGCCGTCGCGCAGCTGGGCATCCGGTACGTCCTGGTCGGCTCGGGGTTCGTCCGGCCCACCGCGCACCGGGCGCCGGGGCTGCGGCAGCTGTCCGCGTCGCCGTCCCTGCGGCTGGTCCGCGACGAGGGCGGCGTGCGGCTCTACGAGGTGGACCTGCGCCCGCCGGCCGACTCGCCGGTCGAGGGCTGCACCCGGCCGGCCGGCTGAGCACCGGCCCCGGACGCGCGCAGGGCCGGTGACCCGACGGTCACCGGCCCTGCCGCACCCACTCGGGCTCAGTAGCCCCGCGCCACCCCCACGACCGTGCCGCCGGCGGCCGCCCGGCGGCCGACCACCGGCCGGTCACCGGGGTCGCCGAGGCCGACGGTCAGCTGCGCGGCCCCCGCGGTGTTGCTGTTGCGTAGCAGGAAGCGGCCGGCGCGGAACACCCCGACCGTGTCGCTGCGGTTGCCGTCCCAGTCCCCGACCGCCGGGAGGTCGCCCCGGTCGCCGTAGGGCAGGACGACGTCGGTGGCCGGCCGGACGTTGCTCTGGGTGAGGAAGAAGGCGCCCGAGCGCCAGACGCCCACGGTGTCGAAGCCGTCGCCGTTCCAGTCGCCCGCCACCAGCGTGTCGCCCGGGGAGCCGAAGAAGTAGCGGCCGTCGGCCACGCCGGTGGTGGTGCTGTTGCGCAGGTACACGACCCCGTCGCGGTAGACGCCCACGGTGTCGCGGTCGTCGCCGTCCCAGTCGCCGCACACCGGCTGGTCGCCGGCCTGGCCGAAGCCGAAGACCCGGTCGGCCTGCCCCGTCCCCGGCCGGCTGGCCAGGAAGAAGGTGCCGCCGCGGAACACGCCGGCGGTGTCGACGCCGTCGCCGTCCCAGTCGCAGCTGAGCGGCACGTCCCCGGGGGAGCCGAACGGCAGCGCCTGCACCGGCGCCCCGGCGGCGTTCGTGGCGGCCTGGAACAGGGTGGGCACGCCCCCGCCGGGGGTCCCGCCGCCGCCTCCGCCGTCCGGGACGGCGGCCCCGCCGATGACGAACCAGTCGGACTTCAGGCCCAGCCGGGTGCGCACCTGCGCGCCGGTGGCCGTGACCGTCTTGGCCGTGCCGGCGACCTCCACCTGGGTGACCCGGCCGCCGTCGGCGCCCAGGCCGTTGCGGGCGGTGACCCGGATGCCGGTCAGCGTGCCCACGCCGAACGCGTCGGCGATCTTGGTCGCCGGGACGGCGTAGCTCCAGTCGTGGTGCGGGGACACGACGTCACCGTCGTCGCGGACCGGGGGGAAGGCGCCGCCGGCCGACCAGCCGCCGGTCGAGGAGCTGAACTCCGCGCGCACGATGCCGCCCACGCCGTTGCGCAGCACCACGCCGGCGGTCGCGGCGATCGCCGTGTCGGTCTGCCGGTACTCCAGCGCGGCGAGGTTCTTGCCCGCGCCCATGTACACCTGGCAGGACGTGGTGTCGCAGGTCTTGGCGTGGGCCGAGCGGTTCTCCGCGTAGGCGTAGGAGCGGGCCGCCACGGCCTGCGCCTTGAGCGCCTCGATGCCCTTGCCGCCGCCGCCGTCCCCCCAGCTGGCCGGGGACTCCCGCGGCACCACGCCGCGCAGGTAGTCCTCCATCCAGACGGTGTTCACGGTGCGCTGGGCGTTGGCCGCCCACAGCACCGACAGCTCCCCGCGGTACTGGGTGGTGCCCGCGGCGGTGCACAGGCTGAGCATCGCCTGCAGGTCGTTGCCGGGCTCGACCGTCGGGGTGACCCGGGCGTTCGGCACCGACGTCGTCCAGACCACCGGGCTGCCGCACCCGTGGCTGGTGGCCAGGGTGAACGAGCCGTCCGGGTTGGCGGTGAGCCGGGCCGCGGAGCCGGCGGAGACCCGGACGCCACCGGCGGTGAAGTCCCGGCCCGACGTCACCAGCAGGTCCCTGCCGTCCTGGCCGGTGAGGCTGACGGTGATGACCGTGTTCGGCTGGGTGGACTGGACCGTGCCGCCGTAGAAGTGCGACAGGATCTGCGGGTGCAGCCAGCCCTGCTGGGTGGCGTAGCCGTAGGCGCCCCACTGCCCCATGCCGCGGCCGTGGCCCCAGCCGTGCCCGGTGAAGCGCACGTCGTCGGTGACCGCGGCCCGCGCCGGGGCCGTCGCCGGCCCGGCCGCCACCGCGGCACCGCCGAGCACCAGGCCGGCCACGGCGACCGCGCCCCAACGGCGCAGCCGGGCGCGCAGGTCAGTAGCCACGGGTGACCCCCACGGTGGTCGTGCGGTCGCCGTTCCAGTCGGCCACCAGCGGCCGGTCGGTGCGGTCCCCGAAGGCGATCGTGGTCACCGACCGGGGCGCGGACAGCGACGCGGCCAGGTGGAAGGTGCCGGCGCGGAAGACGCCGACGGAGTCGCGGCCGGTCCCCTTCCAGTCGCCGGCCAGCACCCGGTCGGTGGTCAGGCCGAAGCGCACCACGCCGTCGGCGCGCGGCCGGACGTTGCTGTTGGTCCAGAACAGGGCGGCGTCCTGGAACACGCCCACGGTGTCGTAGTCGTCGCCGTCCCAGTTGCCGACGACCGGCTGGGCGTCCCAGTTGCCGTAGGCGAACGAGCCGTGGGCGATCCCGGTCGTGTTGGTGTTGCGCAGGTGGAACCAGCCGTTGCGCCAGACGCCGACGGTGTCCTTGCCGTCGCCGTCCCAGTCGCCGCAGATCGGGGTGTCCCCGGCGTCGCCGAAGGAGAACTGCGCGGTCGGCGCCGCGGTGGCGCTGTTGGAGTCGAACAGGAAGAACCGCCCGCGGCGGAAGACCCCGATCGTCTGGTTGCCGCTGCCGTCCCAGTCGCAGGCCAGCGGGACGTCGCCGGCGTCGCCCCGGGGGGTGGTCCACTCCGCGGCGCCGCCGGTGTTGGAGTTGCGCAGCAGCGTCCGCGGGCCGGAGGGAGCTGCCCCGGCGGCGACGTACTTGGCGGCGACGAGGGCGCGCAGGTCGCCCATGCGGGCGTAGGCGTACCTCCCCGGGCAGGCGGTGGCGCCCACGTCACGGTGGCCGAAGACGGTCGGCAGCGTCACCTTCTGGCCGGCGGCGTACCGCGACGTGCCGCCGCCGCTGGAGGTCAGCGTGGTGGTGCCCTTGGGGTCCACGCCGTAGAGGGAGAGCTTCCAGGCGACCACGGCGGCCACCGTCTCCAGCATCACCTGCGGAGGGGCGACGACGTCGTAGTTGCCCAGCATGGAGACGCCGAAGGTGCCGGAGTTGAACCCGCCGGCGTGCGCCCCGACCACGGCGCTGGCCAGGCCGCCGGAGCGGCCCTCCCAGGCCCGACCGTACTTGTCGACGATGACGTTGTAGCCGATGTCGCCCCACTTGCGGCTGACCGCGTGGTAGGCGTACATCGAGCGCAGGATGGCCGGCACGTCGGCGGCGGAGTAGGTGTTGCCGTCGGCGGTGTGGTGGATCGTCGCCGCCTTGATCGTCGGTGCGAACTGCGGCTCCCAGCCCATGAGGCTCTCGTCGGCGCCCCACTGGGCGCGGGAGTAGATCGCCGGCATGGTCGCCGCCGCGTGGGCCTGGTCGGTGATCTCCGGGGCGCCGGGCGCGGCGTCGGCCGGGCTGTCCCCGGGGTCGACCAGCTGCAGTTGCACGTCGCGCGGCGTGCGGCCGTCGGCGGCCTGCACGACGACCTCGATGCCGCGGGAGGGGCCGGTCCACACCGGGGCCGTCCCGCCGCGCACGTCGCCGTCGGTCGGGGCGTCCTCGTCCTGCTCGACGTCGTCCTGCCCGACGGTGGTCCACGCCCCCCAGCCGCCGCGCGGGCCGCGGGTCCGCAGCTGGACGGTCACGTCGGTCACCGACCCGTCCTCGGCCCAGGTGACCCCGACGGCGGAGAACTCCTCGGTGTCGGGCCGGGACACGGTCAGCGCGGGGACCCCGTCGATCTCCTCGCCGGAGCTGGCGACCTCGTCCCCGCCGGCGGTCGTCGCCTCGGGGGCCGGCCCGCCGGGGGCGGGGGGCGCCACCTCGGCGTCGGGCCCGGCGTCGACGACCGCACCGTCGGCGGTCACCACCGCCTCGTCCTCCGGCGCCTGCACCGACCCGAGGTCCACGGCCTCGATCGACGGCTCCACCGGTGTCGCCTCCGGCGCCGGGGCGGCGGAGACGGGCAGGACGAGGACGGTCCCGGTGAGGACGAGGAAGGCCGACGATGCGGTCAGTGTTCGTCGCACGAGCTGGTTCCTCCGATGGGCGAGGGATGGCCCGGCCGCACGGCTGACACGGACCGCCCAGCAGCTTCATCGGCACCGGAGGAGTTTGGGTTGAGGCGCGCCGCTCACCGACCGTGATGTGTCCTTCACGGACGCATTGCCATCGGCAGGCGCACCGCCCGGGGTGACCGGACGGCCCGGCGGCCCGCCTCCCCCGTCCCACCGGCCCCGCCCGACCCGCGGGCACCGCGCCGGCGGCGGCTCACCAGGAGCGCAGGGCCTCGCTCAGCGCCGAGTGCCAGTCGCGGGGGGCGGGCAGCCCGGCCGCGGTCCACGCCGAGGTGTCCAGCACCGACCAGGCCGGGCGCGGGGCGGGCCGGGGGAAGGCGTCGGTGGTGGTGGGCAGCACGCGCTCGGGGTCGGCGCCCCGCAGGGCGAACACCGCGCGGGCGAGCTCCCACCAGCTCACCGCGCCGGTGTTCGTGCAGTGCAGGACCGGGGGCGCCGGCTCGGCCCGCCCGCCCAGCGCGACCAGGCCGCGGGCGAGGTCCAGCGACCACGTCGGGGAGCCCACCTGGTCGGTGACCACCGAGACGGTGGGCCGCTCGGCCTCCAGCCGCAGCATGGTGCGCACGAAGTTGCCGCCGTGCCGCCCGTACACCCACGCCGTCCGCACGGTGGTGGCGTCCCCGCCGGCGGCGGCGACCGCCCGCTCCCCCGCCGCCTTGGTCTGCCCGTACACCGAGCGCGGCGCGGTCGGCGCGTCCACCGGGTAGGGCCGGGTGGCCTGCCCGTCGAAGACGTAGTCGGTGGACACGTGCACCAGCCGGCCGGCGCCGGCCATCTCCTCGGCCAGCCAGCCGGGCGCGGCGGCGTTGACCAGGGCGGCGGTGTCCCGGTCGGTCTCCGCGTCGTCGACCGCGGTGTAGGCGGCGGCGTTGACCAGCACGGCCGGGCCGGCGGCGCCGCGGAGCCACTCCCGGACGCAGCCGCGCACCGCCGCCTCGTCGGTGAGGTCCACCTCCGCCCGGCCGACGGCGGTCACCCGGTCCCCGGGCCGGTCGGCCAGGACGGCGAGCAGGTCGTGCCCGAGCTGGCCCCGGGCCCCGGTCACCAGCCAGGAGGTGCTCACGCGCGGGCGGTGGCCGCGGCCGCCTTGAGCGGTTCCCACCAGGCCCGGTTGTCCCGGTACCACTGCACGGTGAGCGCCAGGCCGTCCTCGAAGGTCATCCGCGGGGCGTAGCCCAGCGCGGCGGTCTTGGAGTAGTCAACGGAGTAGCGCAGGTCGTGGCCGCCGCCGCGGGGGTCGACGATGTTCTCCACGGACGACCAGTCGCGGCCGGTGGCCTCCAGCAACTTCTCGGTGAGCTCCTTGTTGGACAGCTCCCGGCCGCCGCCGATGTTGTAGTACTCCCCGGGCGCGCCGTGCTCGACGACGAGCTGGATGCCGCGGCAGTGGTCGTCGACGAACAGCCAGTCGCGGACGTTGGCGCCCTCCCCGTACAGCGGCACCCGGTGCCCGTCGAGCAGGTTGGTGACGAACAGCGGGATGACCTTCTCCGGGAAGTGGTACGGCCCGTAGTTGTTGCTGCACCGGGTGACGGAGATGTCCAGCCCGTAGGTCCGGGCGTAGGCGCGCGCGATCAGGTCGCTGCCGGCCTTGGCCGCGGAGTACGGGGAGTTGGGCTCGAGCAGGTGGTCCTCGGTCCAGGAGCCCTCGTCGATGGAGCCGTAGACCTCGTCGGTGGAGACGTGCACCACCCGACGCACGCCGTGCCGCAGCGCGGCCTCGAAGACCTGCTGCGCGCCGAGCACGTTGGTCAGCACGAAGTCGGCCGCACCGGTGATGGAGCGGTCGACGTGCGACTCGGCCGCGAAGTTGACGACGACGTCGTGGCCGGGCAGCGCCGCGTCCAGGTCGGCCCGGTCGCAGATGTCACCCCGCACGAAGGAGTAGCGCGGGCTGTCGGCGACCGGGGCCAGGTTGGCCGGGTTGCCGGCGTAGGTCAGCTTGTCGAAGACGGTGACCGCGGCGTCCTCGAAGCCGGGGTAGCCGCCGGTCAGCATGGTCCGCACGTAGTGCGAGCCGATGAACCCGGCACCGCCGGTGACCAAGATGCGCATGCCCAGCCTCTCGTCCCGCCGGGACGCCCCGGCTCTCCTGCGCCCAGTCTCGCGCAGTCCGCGCCGCACCCGTGGTGGCCGGTGTGACCGCTGCGTCCGGTGGGCCGGGGGTGCACGGGACGGGCGGACGGGTCCGTTCCACACCGGCCGGCCGTGTCGGACCGGCCACGGCCGCGGGCTGCGGACCTAGCATCGCCGTCGAGCACGTCCGCCCAGGACGCCCCCGCGCCCCGGCGGCGCGCCCGGTCGACGGCCGGGCCCCGACGCAGCCAGTGAGGACCAACCCGTGAGCGACGAGCCTGACAAGGGTCCCCGGCCGGGCGGTCGCCCGCTGCCGGCGCGCCTGGACCCGCGGTCCGGGCGCCCGCCGCGGCGACGCCCGGCCGCCGAGCCCTCCCGCGCCGCACCCGACCGGTACGACGCGGCGCCCCCCGGGGCCGGCAGGGGGCACCGGGTGGCCGCCGCCGCCCGCGCGGTGGCGGCCGTCCTGGCCGTCGTCGTCCTGGGCGCCAGCGGCTGGGGCTGGTACCTGGGGCAGGTGGCCGACGCCACCGTCAACCGCACCGACGCCATCCCCGCCGACGGCAACACCGGGTCCGGTCAGGACATGAACCTGCTGCTGGTGGGCAACGACAGCCGCGCGCAGCTGACCGACCAGCAGATGGCCGAGCTGACCGCCGGCGCCGACTCCGGGATCAACACCGACACGATGATCCTGGTCCACGTCCCGGCCGACGGGTCCCGCGCGTCGTTCGTGTCCTTCCCGCGCGACTCCTACGTCGAGATCCCCGGCTACGGGATGGACAAGCTCAACGCCGCCTACGCCTACGGCTACGGCGAGGTCGACGACGCCGCGTCCGAGGCCGCCAAGCAGGCCGCCGGCGGCCAGCTGCTGGTGCAGACGCTCAGCCGGCTGACCGGCCTGCAGATCGACCACTACGCCGAGGTGGACCTGCTCGGCTTCTTCGAGCTCAGCAGCGTCGTCGGCGGGGTCGAGGTCAACCTGTGCGAGGCCGTCGACGACTCGGAGTTCTCCGGCGCGGTCTTCGCCGCCGGCCCACAGACCATCTCCGGGGCCGACGCGCTGGCCTTCGTCCGCCAGCGGCACGGCCTGCCGCGCGGCGACCTCGACCGCATCGTGCGCCAGCAGGTGTTCATGGGCGGCGTGCTGCGCAAGATCCTCTCCGAGCAGGTCCTGCTCGACCTGGGCAAGCAGCGGCAGCTGGTGGAGGCGGCCTCGCAGTCGCTGACCATCGACCGCGACCTGGTGCTGCTGGACCTGGCCCAGCAGATGCAGGCGGTCACGGCCGGCGCCATCGAGTTCCAGACCGTGCCGGTCGTCGGCGACGACCGCGACGAGCAGGGCCGCGCCATCCTCCGGCTGGCCGACGCGGACACCCTGCGGGACTTCTTCGCCGAGCTGTCGGCCGCGCCGGCCGGCCCCGCGGCCCCCGTCGCGCCGGCGGCCCCCTCGGCGGTGACCGTCGACGTCCAGAACGGGTCCGGGGTCGCCGGCGTCGCCGCGGAGGCGGCCACCGCCCTCGAGGCGGCCGGGTTCGCCGTCGGCAGCACCGGCAACGCGGACGCCTCCGACTACGGGCAGACCGTCGTCCGGCACGCCGTGGGCGACGAGCGGCTGGCCGCCGCCCTCGCCGCCGCCGTCCCCGGCGCGCTGGTCGAGGCCGACACGGAGGCCACGCCGGGCACCGTGCAGCTGGTGCTCGGGTCGGACTTCACCGCGGTCGGCCAGGCGCTCGCGCCCGTGGCGCCGAGCGCGCCGGTGGAGACCGACGCGGCCCGGACCGCCGCCGACACCGGCTGCATCTACTGATGGCGACCCCCGCCGACCTGCTGGACGCCGTCCTGCGCCGCAGCCCCGCCGCGCCCTGCCTCACCCAGTACGACGACGCCGACGGCTCCCGGGTGGAGCTGTCCGGGACCACGCTGGCCAACTGGGTGGCCAAGACGGCCAACCTGCTGCAGGAGGAGTTCGACGTCACCACCGGCAGCACCGTCGCCGTCGCCCTGCCGGTGCACTGGCAGACCGCCGCGGTGCTCCTGGGCGCGTGGAGCTGCGGGGCGGCCGTCCTCGACACCGCGGTCGAGGACGACGGCCGGCTGGACGACGCCGACGTCGTGCTGGCCGACCGGGAGCGGCTGGCGCCGCTGGAGGACCAGGACCTCCCCGCGCTGCTGGGGCTGTCGCTGCACCCGCTCGGGGCGGGCATGACCGGCTACACCGGCGCCGCCCGCGACTTCGCCGTGGAGGTCCGGGGGCAGGGCGACGTCTTCGTGCCCTGGCAGCGGCCGGACCCCGCCGCCCCCGGCCTGCTCGTGGGCGGGCTGGAGCTGACCCTCGGCGGGCTGGTGGACGCCGCGCAGGAGCTGGCCGGCCGGCTGGGCGTCGCGGCCGGTGACCGGGTGCTCGTCGGTGAGCGCACCGCCGCGGAGGCCGGCCCGGTGGCCTGGCTGCTGGCCCCGCTGGCCGCGGGCGCCTCCGTCGTGCTGGTGCGCTCGGCGGACCCCGCACGGCTGGCCGCACGCGCCGCCACCGAACGGGTCACGGCTACCCTCGGTGTCGAAGTCGCACAGATCCGTGAACTCGGCCGGCCGTAGGGGCCCGGCGGAGGAGGCTGCCGCCCGATGAGCCAGACGAGCAGCTTCCTGGCCCTCGGCCTGCTGGTCCTCTACGTCCCCGGGGTCCTGCTGCTGCTGGTCTGCCGGGTGCGCGCCGCGCGCGTGCTGCTGGGCGTGGCCCCGGTGGCCACCCTGGGGCTGCTGCAGCTGGCCACCCTGCTGGCCACCGCCACGCCGCTGGGGCTGCCGGCGGCCGCCGCCGTCGTCACCGGGCTGCTGGCCGCCGGCCTGCTCGCCCTGGACCTGCGCGCCGGCCGCGGGGGCGCCGTCGTCGGCGCGGTGCGGCAGGCCGCCGGGGCGGTCCGGCGCGCCCCCGTCGCCACCGCGGTCGCCGGCGGCCTGCTGCTGGGCGCGGTGTGGCTGGCGACCACGACATGGCTGCGCGGGCTGAACGGGCTGGGCACCCCGCCCCAGGAGCACGACACGGTCACCCACACCATGCTGACCGCGCTCATCGCCCGCACCGGCGAGGCGTCCCCGTTCGACGTCAACCCGGTCGACTACGCCTCCGGGGAGTTCGTCCGCTTCTACCCCGCCGGCCTGCACACCTACGCCGCGCTGCTGGCCGACGTGGCCGGGGACGCCGTCACCGGGCTCAACGCCGCGACCGTCCTGCTGCTGGCGGTGGCCGGGCCGCTCACGCTGGCCGCCGCCGTGGCCACGGTGGAGCCGGCCGGGGCCCGCCCGGTGTACGGCGCGCTGGCCGCGCTGCTGGCCGTCGGCCTGTACCGGCCCTACGTGCTGCTGGTGCACGACGCCGGGATCCTCCCCTTCGCCGTCGGCCTGGCGATGACCCCCGCTCTGGCGGTGTGCCTGCTGGCCAGCGGCCGGCGGGACGGGCCGATGGCGGTGGTGACCGCGGTGGCCGCGCTGGCGCTGTTCACCCTGCACCCCTCGATCGCGATCATCGCCGCGCTGGTCACGGCGATGGTCGTGGGGACCGCGCTGCTGCTCGGCCCGGGCCGGGCGTGGCTGCGGGCCCGGGTGGGCACGCTGGCCGGCGCCGGGCTGCTGGCCGCGGTGCTGGTCCTGCCGTGGGCGCTGGCCAGCGTGACCGTGGCGGGGTCCGTCGCCAGCTACCCCGAGCGGCCGCCGGCCGACCCGCTGGGCGAGACCGCGCGGGGCATCGCCGGGTTCCTCTACGGCGGCTGGTTCGACCTGGACTCCGAGCACCTGCAGCTGGGCTTCGCGGTGGTCTTCTGGATCGGCGTCCTGGGCTGCCTGACCCAGCGCCGGCTGCTGCCCCTGCTGGCCGCCTGGCTGGGCTGGGCGCTGGCCGCCCTGCTCTACGGCTCCGGGTACGACGACCTGCCGGGCCTGACCCAGCTGGGCTCGCTGTTCTTCAACAGCTGGGTGCGGATCATGAGCGTCAGCGGCGTGCTGGCCCCCGCGGTGGCGGCCCTGGGCACCGCCGCGCTCGTCACGCGGGTCACCGACCGGGCGGCGGCGCGGCCCCCCGCCCGGCACCAGCAGCACGCGCGCGCCGGTGCGCGGACCGCCGTCCCCGCCCTCGTGGCCGCCGCCGTCGCGGGAGTCCACCTGCTCACCGCCGGCCTGGGCTACCGGGAGACGAACACCGAGGCGATCGCCGAGCGGTACGGCGACCCGGAGTTCACCCGGATCAGCGCCGACGAGCGGGCCGCCTTCGCCGCCATCGCCGCGGAGCCCGACGTCGGCCGGGTGCTCAACAACGCCAACGACGGGTCGACGTTCCTCTACGTCTACGAGGGCATCCCGGTGGTCAACACCTACCCCCTGGGCATGCCCGAGGCCCGCCACGGCATCTACCTGATGCAGCACCTCAACGACCTGGCCTCCGACCCGGCCGTGCCCTGCCTGCTGCGGCGGTGGGAGGTCACCCACGTCATCGTGTCGCTCACCTCCCCGGCGATCGGCGCGCGCGGCGCACCCGACCGGTGGGTGCGCACCCGGTACTTCGACTACGCCCCCGGCTTCTTCGACCTCACCGAGGTCCCGGGCCTGGAGGTGGTCCACGCCAACGCCGACGCCGCCGTGTTCCGGATCGACCCCGCCGTGACCCGGGACGCCGACCTGGACGCCTGCACCGCCGACCCGGCGTCCCCCCTGCCCGGCGGCCGGGACGGCTGACCTGCGACTGCTCCGGCGGCACTAGGCTCGCCGGGCGACCCGCATCCGACCCGGCACGGGGCCGGAGCGGGCAGCACTCCTGGACGCTCGACGGACGGTGGGCTGGGCATGGACAAGGTGGTGGGCAGCGCCGCGGAGGCGGTGGCCGACGTCCCCGACGGCGCGGTGCTGGCCGTCGGCGGGTTCGGGTTGTGCGGCGTGCCGATCAAGCTGATCGACGCGCTGCTGGCGCAGGGCGCCTCCGGGCTGACGACGATCAGCAACAACTGCGGGGTGGACGACCAGGCCCTGGGGGTGCTGCTCTACGCCGGCCGGATCACCCGCACGATCAGCTCCTTCGTCGGCGGCAACAAGGAGCTGGCCCGGCTGTACCTGTCCGGCCAGCTGTCGGTGGAGCTGACCCCGCAGGGCACCCTGGCCGAGCGGCTGCGCGCCGGCGGCACCGGCATCCCCGCCTTCTACACCCCGACCGGGGTGGGCACGATGGTCGCCGACGGCGGCATCCCGGTGCGCTACGACGCCGACGGCACCGTCGTGGAGACCTCCACCCCCAAGGAGATCCGCGAGTTCGGCGGCCGGCAGTACGTCCTGGAGACCGCGCTGACCGCCGACTTCGGCCTCGTGCGGGCCGCGGTCGGCGACCGGCACGGCAACCTGGTGTTCCGCGAGTCGGCGCGCAACTTCAACCCGCTGGCGGGCATGGCCGCGCGGGTGACCGTCGCCGAGGTGGAGACCCTCGTCGAGCCCGGCGAGATCGCGCCGGAGGACGTGCACCTGCCCGGGGTCTTCGTCGACCGCGTGGTCGTCGTGGGCACCGAGGGCAAGGGCATCGAGTACCGGACCACCCGGCCCCGCACCGACACCGCCGCCGCGCCGGCGGCCGCCGGCGACGAGGCCGCCGCCGAGGGGAGCAACTGAGATGGCCCTGACCCGCGACCAGCTCGCCGCCCGCGTCGCCCTCGAGCTCCAGGACGGCCAGTACGTGAACCTGGGCATCGGCATGCCGACCCTGGTGCCGAACTTCGTGCCCGACGGGGTGCACGTGGTGCTGCACTCGGAGAACGGCATCCTCGGCGTGGGCCCCTACCCGTTCGAGGGCGAGGAGGACCCGGACCTGATCAACGCCGGCAAGGAGACCGTCACGCTGCTGCCCGGCGCGTCGTTCTTCGACTCCGCGCTGAGCTTCGGGATGATCCGCGGTGCGCACCTCGACGTCGCCGTCCTCGGCGCGATGCAGGTCAACCCGCGCGGGGACCTCGCCAACTGGCTGATCCCCGGCAAGATGGTCAACGGCATGGGCGGCGCGATGGACCTCGTCCACGGCGCCCGCCAGGTCATCATCATGATGGAGCACGTCGCCCGCGACGGGTCGCCGAAGCTGGTGCAGGAGTGCACGCTGCCGCTGACCGGCAAGGCCTGCGTGGACCGGGTGGTCACCGACCTGGCCGTCGTCGACGTCACCCCGGAGGGCTTCGTGCTGCGCGAGACCGCCCCCGGCGTGACCGCCGACGAGGTGGCGGAGAAGACCGGCGCCCCGCTGGCGGTCGCCGAGGACCTGCGCGAGATGCCGCTCCCGGCTGCTGCCGTGTGACCTTCTCGGTCGTCGCCCGCGACGCGGCGACGGGCGAGCTGGGCATCGCGGTGTCCTCCTGCGTCCTCGCCGTCGGCCGGGCGGTCCCCGCCGCCCGGCCGGGGGTCGGCGTGGTGGCGGTGCAGGCCCGCAGCCCGCGCGGCCTCGGGCAGGTGCTGCTCGCCGGGCTCGCCGAGGGCACCGACCCGGCGGTCCTCGTCCGGCGGGCGGCGCACGCGGCCGAGGACGCCGACCGGCAGCTCGCCGTCCTCGGCGCCGCGGGGCAGGTCGCCGCCGACACCGGCCCGGGCTCGTTCCCGGTCAGCGGCCACCTGCTCGGCGAGGGCTGGAGCGTGCAGGGCAACACGCTGGCCTCGGCCGACGTGCTGCCGGCGATGGCGCGGGCGCTCACCGGCGCGGCCGGCGCGCTGCCCGACCGGCTGCTGGCCGCCCTGATCGCCGGCCAGGACGCCGGCGGTGACGTCCGCGGCCGGCAGTCCGCGGCGCTGCTGGTGGTCAGCGGGACGCCGGCCACCGAGGAGGACGACGGCGTGCGGGTGGACCTGCGGGTCGACGACTCCGGGGACCCGGTGGCCCAGCTGCGGGTGCTGCGGACCCTGCAGCGCGCCTACGACGAGCGCGACTACGAGACCCTCGCGCTGTTCGCCCCGGAGGGCGCCCGGGACCTCTACGCCGCGCTGGCCGCCTCCCGCCGGGGCGACCGGGAGGCCGCTCGCGCCGCGCTGGCCGCGCTGCGCGACCGCCCGGCCTGGTCGGCGTGGCTGGCCGGCATGGCCGGCGACGCCCGGCTGGGCGGGGTGTCCCGGCTGCTGGGGTGAGCGGGGCACTGCCGGGCGGAACCGGTCGCACGGAGGTCCGTGGCGCACACGCCCGGTGACCGCCGGGACGGCGCGGCGGTGACGACGGCCACCGGAGGGCCCCGGCGGGGTCCGCCGCAGGTCGGGCGGCCGGGAGCGGCGGATACCCTGGCTCGGTTCGTCTCCCCTCCCGAGAGGCCCCCGTGTCGACGACGCTCTCGCCGGATGCGCTCGGCACACCGGTCGCTCCCGCGCCCGTCCCGGCCCGCCGGCGGCGCGTGCGGGCCGTCGTGGCGCTCGTGGTCGGGCTGCTCGGGGTGGGGCTTGCCGTGGCGCTGCCCCTGGCGCCGGTGGTGGCCGACCGCACCGTGGTGAGCTGGCCGGCCCAGGGCGAGCTGCCGGCGTCCACCACCGCCTACTTCGTGCCCTACCGGCCCGCGGAGCTGTCCGCGGAGGTCCCGTGCGCCGCGGTGCAGGCGGCGGTCGGCGCCCCGGAGCGCACCACCCTGCTGGCGACCACGATCGTCCGCGACGGGGGCCCGGCGCCCGGGCTCGTGGTGGACGCCGGCTCCGGCGAGCTGCGGGTGCTGCTGAACGGCCGCCTCGTGCAGACGACGTCGCCCGCGCCGACCGGCTGCGACGTCCGGGTGGACTCCGACGACACGGCCACGACGGTGTCCACCGGCGCAGGCCCCCCCACGGTGCTGCCGCTGGAGCCGGTGCCTGAGGTGTTCGCGTTCACCACGGACCTGACGCCGGAGGAGGCCGCCGGGACGACGGTGACCGCCCGCACGCGGACCTGGTTCGAGAGCCGGCCCAGCGCCGTGAAGTCGGCGATGACCGCCGGCCACGTGCTGCTGGTGCTCACCGCGCTGGTCCTGCTGGCGCGGTGGGCGCCCCGCCCGGCCGGCCCGCGCGCGACCCGCCAGCCCGTCCCCGGCCGCGCACTCCGGGCCGCGTGCGACGCCGCCGTGCTGCTCGCCCTCACCGCGTGGGTCGTCATCGCCCCGCAGACCGACGACGACGGCTACGCCTCGATGACCATCCGCAACGGCCTGGTCAGCGGGGACATCGGTAACTACTACCACTGGGCCAACGCGTCGGAGGCCCCGTTCACGCTGGTCCAGCAGGTGCTGGCGCCGATCATGGCGCTCAGCGCCGAGCCGCTGTGGCTGCGACTGCCCAGCTACCTGGTGGGTGTCGCGACGTGGTTCGTCGTCAGCCGCGGGGTGCTCGGCGCGGTGCTGCCGCGGGAGGGCCGCAGCCGCCTCGTCCCGGTGCTGACGGCGCTGTGCTTCCTCGGCTGGTGGCTGCCCTACAACACCGGGCTGCGCCCCGAGCCGTTCGTGGCCCTGGCCGCGGCGGCCGTCCTGGCCCTGCTGCTGCGGGCCACCGGGCCCGGTGCCCGCCGGCCGCTGCCGGCGCTGGGTGCGGCCGCCCTGGTGGCCGGGCTGTCCCTGTCGGTCACCCCGTCCAGCGTCGTCGTCCTCGCGCCGGTGCTGGTGTTCCTGCCGCGGATCTGGCGGGTGCTGCGCACCGCGGACGGCACCACCGGCCGCTCCTGGGCCTCGACCGCCGGCCTCGCCGCCCTGCTGGCCTGCGCCGCCAGCAGCGGGCTGGTGGTGATGTTCGCCGACCAGTCCTGGCACGGCGTGGCCAAGGCCACCGAGCTGCACACGCTGATCGGCCCGAGCTTCTCCTGGTTCGAGGAGCCGGTGCGCTACGCCGCCCTGCTCGGCGGCGGCAACCAGGGTTCGGCGACCAAGCGGCTGCCGGTGCTCCTGACCCTGGTGGCGGTGCTGCTCGTCGGCCTGCTCGTCGCCCGCCGGGTGCGGGCGGTGCAGGGGTTCCGCGACGTGCACCTGCTCACCGCGTCGGCGGCGCTGTCCTTCGCGCTGCTCGCCATCACGCCGTCGAAGTGGTCGCACCACTTCGGCGCGGTGGCCGGGGTCGGGGTGCCGCTGCTCGTCGTCGCCGGCGCGCTGCTGCTGCAGGTCGCCCGCGACCGCCCGCGCGACCGGGTGGTCGCGGGCACCGGGCTGGTCGGCGCCGTGCTGCTCGCCCTGGCCGCCGCGCTGTCCTTCTCCGCCACCAACACCTGGTTCCTCGCCTCCGGGTACGGCGTGTCCTACCGGGAGGTGCCGGTGCGCCCGCTGGGGGTGCCGCTGGACAACCCCGTGGTCTGGCTGGTGCCCGCGGCCCTCGTGGCGGTCGCGGTGGGCCGGTGGCGGCGGCGGGGCCCGGGCAGGCCGGCGTCCGCGGTGCTCGTGGCCCCGGTGCTGGTCGCCGCGGCGGCCCTGCTGGCCTCGGTCACCCTGCTGCTGGTCGGGTTCACCGTGGCCCCGCTGCGGCAGGCCGAGGCCGGCAGCTACTCCCTCACCGCGGTGAACCTGCAGACGCTGGCCGGGGGCAGCTGCGGGCTGGGCGAGGCCGTGGAGGTGCTGGTCGACGCCCCCGGCGGCCCGCTGCGCCCGATCGGGGACGCGGCGTCCCTCGACGGGTTCGCCGCCGGGGACGGCTACCCCGGGGACTTCCCGCCGCCGGAACCGGCCGGGTCCCGGCCGGCTCCCCCCGTCTGGGGCAGCCTGGTCGGCGGCGAACTGGCCACCGGCACGCTGGTCAGCCCGTGGTTCCCCCTGCCGGCCCTGGACGGCGACCAGGACCTCGCCGTCACCGCCGCCGGGCGCACCGGCGGCGCCAACCGCCTGGAGGTCGAGTTCGGCCGCGCCGAGGAGGACGCGGGCGTGACAGCGGTCGGCCGCCGCGGCCTCGACGACGGCCCGGTCGGCGCCCCCACCTGGCGCCCGCTCGCCGTCGCCGCGGACGACGTCCCCGCCGCCGCGGACCGGGTCCGGGTGGTCGCCTCCGACGCGGCCACGGACGTCGGGGGCTGGCTGGCCGTCACCGGCCCGCGGGTGCGCACGGCCGAGGACCTGCAGACCTTCCTCGCCGGTCGCGGGGACGTGCTGGTCGACTGGCCGCTGGCCTGGCACGTGCCGTGCGTGCAGGACCTGCCCGTGGTGTCCGACGGCCTGGCGCAGACCCCCGAGGTGCTCCTCGCCGCCCCGCCCGACTACGCCGCCATCTCCGACATCACCTACCGCACCGACCAGGGCGGGAGCTTCGCCGGCGTCACCCTCGCCGACGGCCGGGAGGTGCCCAGCCGGCTGGTCGGTGCCCCGCAGGAGGAGTGGGGACGGGTCGTGCTGCTCGACCACGGCATCGACCGGGACGCCTACGACCGCGTGACCACCACGACTCCGCTCTGGGGCTGGGAGGGCGACCGTTAGCCCGCCCCGCGCGCCCCGTCCCGGGGGGCTCGACCTCCCCGCCCGCCCGAGTCCGACCCACCAGGAGCCCGCGATGGCGACCCCCGCCACCCGAACCGACCCTGCCACCCGAACCGACCCCGCCACCCGAACCGACCCCGCCACCCGAACCGACCCCGCCGGCCGGACCGAGCCTGCCGTCCGGACCGACGCCGCCCAGGCACGGCCGGGCACCGGCTCACCCCCCGGCCGGAGGCTGGTCTCCTACGTGCTGCCCGTCTACAACGAGCAGGACGGCATCCGGGAGTTCCACGACCGGCTGTCGGCCGCCGTGGCCACCCGTCCAGACCTCGACGTCGAGTTCGTCTACGTGAACGACGGCTCCCGCGACCGCTCGCTGGCCGTCCTGGAGGAGATCGCGGAGTCCGACCGGGCCGTGACGGTGCTCAACTTCTCCCGGAACTTCGGGCACCAGATGGCGATCACCGCGGGCCTGGACCACGCCCGGGGCGACGCGGTCATCGTCATGGACACCGACCTGCAGGACCCGCCGGAGGTGAGCCTGCAGCTGATCGAGGCGTGGGAGGCCGGTGCGCAGATCGCCTACGGCCAGCGCCGCACGCGCAAGGACGGCGCCCTCAAGCGCCTCACCGCGCACGCCTACTACCGGATCCTGCACCGCTTCGCCGACATCGACATCCCGGTCGACACCGGCGACTTCCGGCTCATGGACCGGGCGGCGACCGACGTGCTGCGCGCCCACCGGGAGCGCAACCGGTTCGTCCGGGGGCTCGTCGCCTCGCTGGGGTTCCGGCAGGTGGCGGTGCCGTTCGACCGCGACGAGCGGACGACGGGGACGACGAACTACCCGCTGGCGAAGATGGTCCGGCTCGCCGCGGACGGCGTGACCAGCTTCTCCACCGTCCCGCTGAAGTGGATCACCCGCCTGGGCCTGGTGACGGTGGTCCTGTCGCTGCTGGGCATCCTCTACGCGCTGGCGCTGCGGCTGCTGCTGCCGGAGATCTCGGTGCCCGGCTGGACGCTGCTGATGATCATGGTGCTGTTCCTGGGTGGCGTGCAGATGCTCTCCCTCGGCGTGATCGGCGCCTACGTCGGCCGGATCTACACCGAGGTGCAGGGCCGCCCCCTCTACGTGGTGCAGGAGGTGGTGCAGCGTGGCCGGGGTCGAGGGCAGGGTGCGGAGTCCGAGGGCTGAGCTCTGGGCGCGGCACCGGAGCTTCGTCCTCTACCAGCTGATCGGGGTCTCCGGCGTCCTGCTGGACCTCGTGCTGTTCCTGGCGCTGTACAACGCCCTGGGGGTGCACGAGCAGGTCGCCACCGCGCTGAGCACGTCGGCCGGGATCACCAACAACTTCCTGCTGAACAGCTACCTCAACTTCCGCAAGCGCGACGGCATGCTCCGCCGGTTCGCCCGCTTCTACACGGTGGGCCTGCTCGGGATGGGACTCGTGGCGGTGCTGCTCCTCGTCTTCCACTCGTGGCTGGGCGTCGACGCGAACATCGTCAAGGTCGCCTCCATGCCGGTCGTCGCGGTCCTGCAGTTCACGGTCAACAAGAGATGGAGCTTCGGATGAAGATCGGCGTCATCGGTGCCGGCGCGACGGGCCTGACCGCGGCCTCCGACCTGGTGCGCGACGGCCACGAGGTCACCGTCCTGGAGGGGGCCGACGAGCTCGGCGGCCTGGCCGGCTCGCTCACCGTGCAGGGCACCCCGCTGGAGCGGTACTACCACCACGTCTTCCGGACCGACCGGGACGTCATCGGGTTGGTCGAGGAGCTCGGGCTCGCCGAGAAGCTGCGCTTCCACAAGACCACGACCGGCATCTACCACGACGGTGTGATGCACGACTTCTCCACCCCCGCGGACATGCTGCGCTTCCCGCCGCTGAGCCTGCTGGAGCGGATCCGGTTCGGCGCCTCGTCGGCGGCGCTCAAGGCAATCCGCCGCGGCGAGCGGCTGGGCGACCGCCGGGCGCTGGCGTGGGTGCGCCGCTGGGCCGGTCGGCGGGCCACCGAGGTCATCTGGGAGCCGCTGCTCATCGGCAAGTTCGGCGCGCGGGCCCCGGAGATCTCGATGGCCTGGCTGTGGGCGCGGGTGCACTTCCGCACCTTCGAGCTCGGCTACCTCGACGGCGGCTTCGACCAGGTCTACACCGGGCTGCTGCGCTCGGTGCAGGAGCACGGGGGCAAGGTCGAGTTCGGCAAGCGGCTGGCGTCCATCGCCCAGCCCGACCCGGCCGGGCCGGTGGAGGTCCGCACCGAGGACGGCGCCCGCTACGAGTACGACAAGGTGCTGGTCACCGTCCCCCAGCCGGCCTTCGCCCAGGCGACCGGCGCGCCGGCGGACGACGTCCTGCACCGCAACGAGTACCTCGGCGCGACCTGCTTCGTGCTCGAGTGCGACCGCAGCGTCATCCCCTACTACTGGCTCAACGTCAACGACCCGGCGTCGCCGTTCCTCGCCGTCGTCGAGCACACCCGGCTGGTCCCGCCCGCGGAGTACGGCGGCCGGCACGTCGTCTACGTCGGCAACTACGTGCCGCGCGACGACTGGCGGTTCACCACCGACCCGGCCGAGCTGCTCGAGCAGTACGTGCCGTGGCTGCGCCGGCTCAACCCCGACTTCGACCTGTCGTGGGTGCAGGACTGGCACTTCTCCCGGGCGCCGTTCGCCCAGCCGGTGGTCACCCCCGAGTACCGGGCGTCCATCCCGCCACATGAGACGTCGATGCCCGGGGTCGTGCTGGCCACGATGTCGCAGGTGTACCCGCAGGACCGGGGGCAGAACTACGCGGTGGCCATGGCCCGCCGGGTGGTCCAGCAGTACTTCCGCTGACCGTCCGGGGTCCGGCGGCGCGCCGGCGGGTGGGGCGGGAACAGGACGGGGACGACGTGACACGAGGTACCGCGGGCCGGGCCGGGGAGCCCGGGTCGGCCGCCGTGGATGCTGCCGAGTCGGCCGCGCCGCGGGCCGTCGCCGTCCGCCGGGGCACCCTGGTCACCGCCGTCCTGGCCTACCTGGGCCTGCCGGGGCTGCTCTTCGCCGGGTACCTGCGCAGCCCCGTGGCCCTGCTGGGCGGCGCGCTGCTCGGAGTCGCGCTGGTCGCCGCCGCCCGCGCCCGGCACTCCCCCGACCGCTCGGCCGCGCCACCCGCGCTCGTGCGGTTCACCCGCGGTGAGGTCCTCGCCGTCGTCGCGCTGGCCCTCGTGCTCGCCGCCCTCGCCGGGCCCCTCGGCCTCGTGACCGCCAGCTCGGACTGGCACAAGCACAACGCCCTGCTGCACGACCTCGCCACGATGCCGTGGCCGGTGACCTACGAGGGCGTCGGGGGCGCCTCGCTGGTCTACAGCTTCGGCTTCTACCTGCCGGCCGCGGCGGCGGCGAAGGTGGTGGGCGGGTCCGTCCTCGCCGCGCACCTCGCGCTGTTCGCCTGGATGGCCCTCGGGTACGCGCTGCTGCTCGCGCTCGTCGGGTCCTGCTTCCCGGCCGGGCGACGGGCCGTCGCGGCGGCGGTGGTGCTGGTGACCGTCGGCGGCGCGGACCTGCTGGGCGGCCTCCTGGTGCCCGGGGACCCGGTCGCCCCCGAGGTGTGGATGTGGAACACCGGCGTCGTCCTGGAGTACAGCGGCAACGTCACCGCGCTGCGCTGGGTACCCCAGCACGCCCTCCCGTCGTGGTTCATCGGGACGCTGTTCGTCCAGGGCTGGTCGGCCCGGCAGTGGCGGGACGGCCGGGCGCTGCTGTTCGCCGTCGGGCTGTCGGCGCTGTGGTCGCCGTTCGCGGTGATCGGGGGCGTGGTGCTCCTGGGCGCGCTGCTGCTCCGGCTCGCCGCGCAGCGGGTCGCGCTGCGGTGGCGGTCCCTGTGGGTGGAGGTCTGCCTGGGGGCCGCGCTGCTCCCCGTGGCGGTCTTCCTGGCCATCCCGAGCGGCGGGCAGGTGCTGACCGCGTCGGGGATCGGCCCGGCGGGCCTGCTGCTGTTCCTCGGCCTGGAGGTGGCGCTGTGGGTCGTCCTGGCCTGCCTGGCCGGCCGGCTGGCGTCGGCCCTGCTGCCCGTGCTGCTCCTCCTCGTCGTCCTGCCGCTGGTCAGCCTCGGGGAGTTCAACGACCTGGCGATGCGCGCCTCGCTGCCGGCCCTCATGGCGCTCGGTCTGCTGGCCTGGCTCGGCGTGCTCCGCGCGTGGGCCCGGCCGGGCGGCCCGAACGCGCGGGTCGCGGTCACCGTCGTCGCGGCCACCGCCGTGGCGCTGTCGGTCCCCACCGGTGTCGCGGAGGTGCGCAGCGCCTTCGCCGACCCGCCTCCGGACCGCGAACAGCGCTGGGACGAGTCGGTCCCCGCGTTCCTGGAGCGGCTGGACAGCCCCCCGTCGATCTGGGCGCAGTACCTGTCCTGCCCCGAGGGCGCCGTCGCCGGGGTCCTGGGCCTGGACGCGTGCCGACGGTGAGCGCGGGCCCCCGCCGTCCCCTGCCGTCCCCACCCACCCACCCGAGGAGCACCCCGAGGATGACCCCGCCGCTGGACCTGCTGGTCGTGCTGGACCAGCACCCGCCCGCCGTCGGCGGGCTGACCGCCGTGGCCCGCGACGTCGCCGAGGGGCTGACCGGGCGCGGGCACCGGGTGCGGGTGGTCACCAGCCGGCACGCCCTGCGGCGCGGCGACCGGGTCGTGGTCAGCAGCGACGCCGGGGACGTGACCGGCGGGGCCGTGGCCGAGGAGGTCCGCCGGGTGCTGGCCGGCGACCCGCGCGTCCGGCTGCTCGGCGTCCTCCCCGACGAGGACGTCGCCGACCTGTACGCCTCCGTCGACGCCGGGGCGCCGCCGTCGGTGGACGCCGTCGAGGCCGTCGGCATCGAGGTCGAGGCGACGGCGGCCGGCGGACCCGCCCCGGCCGGCGACCTGCCCGGGACGCCCAGCGGGTCCGGGGCGGCCACGGCCGGTGCCGACTACGCCGCCCGGCTCGTCGCGCTCGCCGGGGCGGGCTGGAAGCAGCGGCTGGACGTGCAGCGCCCCTACCGGTGGAACCTGCGCCGGCTGGGGCTGGGCCGCGTGCTGGACGTCGGCTGCGGCGTGGGCCGGAACCTGGCGCACCTGGACGGCAACGCGTTCGGCGTGGACCACAACCCGACCTCGGTGGCCATCGCCCGCGAGCGGGGCCTGAGCGCCTGCACCCCCGAGGAGTTCGCCGGCGGCCCGCACGACCGTCCGGGCGCGTTCGACTCGCTGCTGCTGGCCCACGTCGTCGAGCACGTCGACCACGAGGTGGCCGTCGACCTGGTGCGCCGCTACCTGCCGGTGCTCCGGCCGGGCGGCCGGGTGGTGTTCATCTGCCCGCAGGAGCGGGGCTGGGCCTCCGACCCCACGCACGTGCGGTTCGTCGACGACGCCGACCTGGCCGCCCTGTCCGCCGAGCTCGGGCTCACCGTGGAGCGGTCGTCGTCCTTCCCGTTCCCCCGGCCGGTCGGCCGGCTGTTCCCCCACAACGAGTTCGTGGTCGTCGCCCGCGCAGGTGGCGCCGCGGCGCCGTGGCCCGGGCCCTCGTAGCCTCGACCGGGTGGGGACGGCGGCACGGACCTGGGCGGCGGTGCTGCTGCTCGCGGCCGTCTTCCTGGGGCACGGGCTGCAGTGCGACCCGGCGGGCGCGACCGGCCCGGCCGCGGGCGCCGGGGCCGGGCACGCCGTGCACGTCACGGCGGTGCCGGTCGAGCTCGCCGCCTCCCTGACCGCCACCCCGCCCGCCGCCGGCGTCCCGGCACCGGCGGGGGACGCGGCCGCGCCGCACCACGACGCGGCAGACGTCGGGGGTGCACCCGGCCACGGGCCCGACCTGCCCGGCCACCTGTGGGCCGCCTGCCTGGCGGTGCTCGCCGCCGGGCTGGCCGTGCTCCTCGGGCTCGCCGTACCCCGGCTGCTGGCACGGGTGCTGCCGACCACGGCCCCGGCCCGCCTGCCCCGGCGGTCCGCACCACCACCGCTGCGACCACCGGACCCGTTCTTCCTCTGCGTCCTGCGGACCTAGGCCGACCGACCGCGCCCCGGCACCCGGTGCCGCGGGCGGTACGCGCACGCCCACAGCCGCAGACCCAGCACACCCAGGAGACGACTCCCGTGACGCACACCCCTGCACGACTCCCCGGCCTGACCGGCGCCCTGCTCGCCGGCGCCCTCCTCCTCACCGGCTGCTCCGGCGGCGCCGGGCACGAGGGCATGGCCGGGATGTCCGGCTCGACCGCCGACTCGTCGGCCGGCGCGCCGGCCGACCCCTCGGGCACGGCGGCCGAGGCCGACGTCGCCTTCGCCCAGGGCATGCTGCCCCACCACGAGCAGGCCGTGGAGATGGCCCGCCTGGCGGCCGACCGCGCCGCCGACCCCCGGGTCCAGGACCTGGCCACCCGCATCGAGACCGCCCAGGCACCGGAGATCGAGACGCTCTCCGGGTGGCTGGCGGCCTGGGGCGCCGAGGAGACCGGCTCGACCGGCACGGACCACGGGTCCATGGGCCACGGCGGCGACGCGGGCGGGATGATGTCCGAGGAGGACGTGACGGCCCTGGCCGACGCCTCGGGCGCGGACTTCGACCGCGCGTTCCTCGAGATGATGCTGGCCCACCACCGCGGCGCGGTGCAGATGGCCGAGACCGAGGTCGCCGACGGGCAGGACGCCGACGCGGTCGCGCTGGCCGAGGAGATCCGCGGCAGCCAGACGGCCGAGATCGCCGAGATGGAGCAGCTGCTGGCCGAGCTCGGCGGCTGAGCCCGACCCGCGGCGGGGTGGACCGGTGTCCGCCCCGCCGCGGGGTCCCTTCACCCCCGCACGCCCCGGAGGTCCTCCGTGCCCCCGTCCCGTCCTCCCTCCCCCTCGCTGCGCACGGTGGCCGCCGGCGTCACCGCCCTCACCGTCGCGCTGGCCGGCTGCACGGGCGCCGGGCCCGCACCGGACGCCGCTCCCGCGGTGGCCACCGGGTCGGTGCTGGACCTCACCCACGTGCACGGCGCCGCACTCGACCCCGGGGACGGCACGCTCCTGCTGGCCACCCACCACGGTCTCCTCGAGCTCGGCGACGGCGGGCCCGTCGCGGTGGGACCGGTCATCGACCTGATGGGCTTCGCCGTCGTCGGCCCCGACCACTACCTGGCCTCGGGCCACCCCGGTCCGCAGGTCGACCTCCCCCAGCCGGTCGGGCTCATCGAGTCCACCGACGGCGGGCGCACCTGGACGCCGGTGTCCCGGCAGGGACGGTCGGACTTCCACGCCCTGACCGTCAGCGACGCCGGGGTGCTCGGCTACGACGGTTCGCTGGTCCGCAGCGGCGACGGGCGGGCCTGGGAGCAGCTGCCGATCGGGGCCGAGCCGCACACGCTCGCCGCGGCACCGGACGGGACCTCCGTGCTGGCCACCACGCAGGAGGGCCTGCAGCGGTCGACCGACGGCGGCGCCTCCTGGACTGCCGTCGAGGGAGCGCCCCTGCTGCAGGTGGTCACCTGGGCCGGCGGCGCGGCGGTGGGCGTGGACCCGGCCGGCACCGTGTGGACCAGCGAGGACGGCGCCAGCACCTGGCGGCGGGGAGCGGCGCTCGGCTCCCCGCCGCAGGCCGTGGCCGCCACCGCCGGCCCCGACGGGCTGCGGGTCGTCGTCGTGACCGCCGACGGCGTGGTGGAGTCCGGCGACGGCGGGCGCACCACCACCGCGGTGCCCCTCGGCTGACCCATCGGCACCTCTGGCAAGGGCCGATAGCATCGGGACATGTCGATGACACCGGCGGACGCCGGAGCCAGGGGCGTCGCGGCCGCGGAGTCCGGTGGCGCGCCGGTCGACGAGGCCGCGGCTCTCTCGGCGGCCGCGTGCCTGTTCCGCAGCCTCGGGGACCCGACCCGGCTGGCGATCATCCGGCACCTGCTGCTCGGCGAGCACCGCGTGGTCGACCTGACCGCCCACCTCGGGCTGGCCCAGTCATCGGTGAGCGCCGCGCTGGCCTGCCTGCGGGACTGCGGGGTGGCCACCTCCCGGCCGCAGGGCCGGGCGTCCCTGTGGTCGCTGGCCGTCCCGGACCAGGTGCTCGACGTGCTGGCCGCTGCCGAGCGGCTGCTCGCGGTGACCGGGGATGCCGTCGTGCTCTGCCCGGTCACCGGCGGGGACGGCCGGTGACCACGGCACCCACCCGCCCGGCGCCGACCGCTGCGGACCGCGCCCGGCTGGGGCGCCGCGCGCGCCTGCTCGCCGGGTTCAGCGTGGCCTACAACGCCGTGGAGGCCGGGATCGCGATCACCGCGGGCCTGGTCGCCGGGTCGGTCGCGCTGGTCGGCTTCGGCCTGGACTCCGTCATCGAGGTCTCCAGCGGCCTCGTCGTCCTGTGGCAGTTCTCCGCCCGGCTGCCCGAGACCCGCGAGCGGCGGGCGCTGCGGCTGATGTCCGTGGCGTTCGGCCTGCTGGCGGCCTACGTGGGTGCGGAGTCGGTGCGGGCGCTGGTCACCGGTGCCCAGCCGGACGGCTCCGGGGTCGGCATCGCGCTGACGGTCGCCTCGCTGCTGGTCATGCCGGTCCTGTCCCGGGCGCAGCGGCGCACCGGCCGGGCGCTGGGCTCGGCCGCGGTGGTGGCCGACGGCACCCAGACCGCGCTGTGCACGGCGCTGAGCGCCGCGGTGCTGACCGGGCTGCTGCTCAACGCGGCGTTCGGCTGGACCTGGGCCGACCCGGTCGCCGGCCTGGTGGTCGCCGCCGTCGCCGCGCGCGAGGCGGTGCAGGCCTGGCGCGGCGAGGGCTGCTGCGCCCCGGTCCGGCCGGGTGGGGACGGAGGAGATCCGCCCGCCGGGTGCGGCTGCGCCGGCACCTGCTGCGCACCGGCGGCCGGGGCGGGCTGCCGGTGACCGCAGGTCGGCGCGGGGCGCGACGGGCCCCGGCTGTTCCGGGGACTGCGGTGGCGAGCTCGTGCCGTGCGCGCCAGGGCGCTGGTGGTCACGTGGTCGATCGGCCAGTCAGTCGAGACCACCAGCCCCGCTTCTCCTGCAGGGGCACCGAGGGCGGCCGGGCGGGTGGTCGAGCCTCTTCCAGGCCGACTCGGACCGCGACGACGTGCGTGTTCCACTCCATGCGCGCATCCAGGTCGGAGCGGTCACCCAGCAGGTGGAGCAGGTCCCGTACCGCCTCACGATTCGCCCGCACGCTCGCGGCCGGAAGCTCGTTGATCACGCGTGCGGCTGCCGACCGGTCGTCCGGGGTGACCGGCTGCTCGGTGAGCCGCTGGCGGGCCTGTCCGAGGAGCCAGGCGGTCGCTGAGGGTGGCGGCGGGAACGGGTTGGGCTCGTAGGGCGCTGGTGAGGCACCTGTCGTGGTCCCGGTGGCCTGGCGGCTGGTGCGGAGTTGCCGCTCGAGGGTGTCGTTGGCGGCATGCCACTCGTGCTCGAGGACGTGGTCGTTCGGGTTCGCAAACACGGGTGGGACGATCCCGTAGTCGTGTCCACGGGATGGGTCGGTGAACGGGTGCTGCCCGAACGGCTCCACGTCCTGCTCCCATGGCCGGGGTGCGGTGTACGCGAGGATGCCACCCCCTACTTCAGGAGCGACCTCGCGATCACCATGCGTTGCACCTGGTTGGTGCCCTCGTAGATCTGGGTGATCTTGGCGTCGCGCATCATCCGCTCGACCGGGAAGTCCTGCGTGTAGCCCGCCCCGCCGAAGAGCTGGACGGCGTCCGTGGTGACCTGCATGGCGACGTCGGAGGCGAAGGCCTTGGCCGAGGCCGAGACCCGGCTGACGTCGGGGCGGCCCTGCTCGCCGGCGGCCGCGGCGACGTAGACCAGGTGGCGGGCCGCCTCGATCCGCATCTCCATGTCGGCGAGCATGAACTGCACGCCCTGGAACTCGCTCACCGCCTTGCCGAACTGCCGGCGCTCCTTGACGTAGGCGACGGCGGCGTCCAGCGCGCCCTGGGCGATGCCGACGGCCTGGGCGCCGATGGTCGGCCGGGTGAAGTCCAGCGTGCGCAGCGCGGTGGTGAAGCCGGTGCCGGGCTCGCCGATGACGCGGTCGGCCGGGATGGTGCAGCCGGTGAGGTACAGCTCGCAGGTGGGCGACCCCTTGATGCCCATCTTGCGCTCCTTGGGGCCGACCGCGAAGCCGGGGTCGTCCCGGTGGACGGCGAACGCGGAGATGCCCTTGGCCCCCGCCGTCGGGTCGGTGACCGCCATGATCGTGTACCACTCCGAGACGCCGGAGTTGGTGATCCAGGCCTTGGTCCCGTCGAGCACCCAGGAGTCGCCGTCGCGGCGGGCGCGGGTGCGCATGGCCGCGGCGTCGGAGCCGGCCTCCCGCTCGGACAGCCCGTAGCTGATCATCGCCTCGCCGGTGGCGACCGGGCGCAGCACCCGCTGTTTGAGCTCCTCGGACCCGGCCAGGATCACCGGCATCGAGCCGAGCTTGTTGACCGCGGGGATCAGCGAGGCGCTGGCGTCGACCCGGGCGACCTCCTCGATGACGATGCAGGTCGCGATGGCGTCGGCACCCTCGCCGCCGTAGGCCTCCGGGACGTGGGTGGCGTGGAAGCCGGCCGCGGTGAGGGCCTTCTGCGCCTCGACCGGGAAGCGCGAGTCGGCGTCCACCTCGGCGGCGTAGGGGGCGATCTCGCGTTCGGCGATGTCCCGCACCGCCTCGCGGACGGCCTCGTGCTCCTCGGTGAGGGCGTACAGCCCGGCAGCGTTGTTACCCACGGGTAGATGCTATGCCGCCGGCCTCCCCGTCGGCAGTGAGGCGCTCCTGGAGGGTGAGGTCGCGCGCGGCGACCTGGGCGGCGAGGTCGGCCTGGAACCGCTCGACGGCGGCCCGCAGCTGCGGGTCGCCCGCGGCGAGGATGCGGACGGCGAGCAGCCCGGCGTTGCGCCCCCCGCCGATGGAGACCGTCGCGACCGGCACCCCCGCGGGCATCTGCACGATCGACAGCAGGCTGTCCAACCCGTCGAGGCGGTCCAGCGCGCGCGGCACGCCGATCACCGGCAGCGGCGTGGCCGCCGCGACCATGCCGGGCAGGTGGGCCGCGCCCCCGGCGCCGGCGACGATCACCCGCAGCCCGCGCCCGGCGGCCGTCTCGGCGTACTCCAGCATCCGGCGCGGCGTGCGGTGCGCGGAGACCACGTGCGCCTCGTACGGGACGCCGAACTCGGCCAGCGCGGCCGCCGCGGGCTCCATCACCGGCCAGTCGGAGTCGCTGCCCATGACGATGCCGACGACTGCACTGCCGACGACCGGGTCCACGCGGGGCTCCTCGCTGCTCGGGCGTCCCGCCAACATCGCGGTATTGGCGGGACCTGGCGGTCAGTGCTCGGGGTCGTCGAAGGCGAACGCGGGGTCGATCTCGCCGTCGGCCAGGTAGCGGGCGGCCGCGGCCGCGCGGGCGCGCACCGCCGCCAGGTCGCTGCCCAGCGCCGTGACGTGGCCGAGCTTGCGGCCGGGGCGCTGGCCCTTGCCGTACCAGTGCAGCTTCACGTCCGGCCAGTGCGCCATGAGGTGGTGCACCCGCTCGTCGAGCCCGGGGCCGGTCCAGCCCTCGGCGGAGGCCGCCCCGCCGAGCACGTTGGCCATCACCACGACCGGCGCGGTCATCGTGGTGGTGCCCAGCGGGTAGTCCAGGACGGCGCGCAGGTGCTGCTCGAACTGGCTGGTCCGCGAGCCCTCGATGGTCCAGTGCCCGGAGTTGTGCGGCCGCATCGCCAGCTCGTTGACCAGGACGCCGTCCGCCGTCTGGAACAGCTCGACGGCGAGCACCCCGACCACGCCGACCCGGTCGGCCACCCGCACCGCGAGCTCCTGGGCGGCGGTCGCGACCTCCTCGTCCAGCCCGGGCGCCGGCGCGACCACCTCGACGCAGACACCGTCGCGCTGCACGGTCTCCACCACCGGCCACACGGCGACCTGCCCGAACGGCGAGCGGGCGACGACGGCGGCCAGCTCGCGCACCAGCGGCACCCGCTCCTCGGCCAGCAGCGTGCCGTGCCGCTCCAGCAGCTCGGTGGCCGCGGCCGCGTCGTCCACCACGAAGACGCCCTTGCCGTCGTAGCCGCCGCGCGGGGTCTTGAGCACCACCGGCCAGCCGTGCCGGTCGCCGAAGGCGGTGACCTCCCCGGCCGAGGACACCGGCGCCCAGGCCGGCTGCGGCTCCCCGGCCGCGGCCAGCGCGCGGCGCAGCACCAGCTTGTCCTGGGCGTGCACCAGCGCGTCGGGGCCGGGCGCCACCCGGTGGCCGGCCGCCTCCAGGGCGCGCAGGTGGCCGGTGGGCACGTGCTCGTGGTCGAAGGTGACCACGGTGGCACCGTCGGCCAGCGCGAGCAGGGCGTCGAGGTCGCGGTGGTCGCCCAGGCGGACGTCGGCGGCCACGAGGGCGGCGGACTCGTCCGGGCCGGTGGACAGCACCCGCAGCGACTGGCCCAGCGCGACCGCGGCCTGGTGGGTCATCCGGGCGAGCTGGCCGCCCCCGACCATGGCGACGACGGGCAGCCCGGTGCGGGGGTCGGGACGGGCGGGCACGGTGGCCGAGCCTAACGACCGGTCAGCCGGCGGCGCCGGGGATGGCGGCGGCCAGCCGTTGCCCGACCAGCGCCACCACCTCCTCGACGGGGTGGATGCCGTCCTCGCTGGTGCCGGGCAGCCAGGCGCCGTCGACGGACAGGTCGGCCCACGGGTCGACGAACTCCCAGCCCTGCTCGGCGGCGAGCTCGGCCAGCCGCGCGTTGGTCGCGACCACCTCCTCGGCCACCTGGTCGTAGGGCGGGATGGCCGAGAGCAGCACCGGCGTCCCCGCGGCCGCGGTGATCGCCAGCAGGTTGTCCCGGATGGTCTCCCAGGGCTCACCCGTGCCGACGTCGTTGGTGCCGGCCATGACCACGAGCACGTCGGCGTCCACGGTCACCAGGTCCTCCCGCATGACCGCCGTGGTGGCACCGGGGACGGCGTAGCCCCCGACGAAGGTCAGCTGCCCGGTGGTGTCGGCGAACGGGATCCAGGAGTACCGGTCGCGCACCGTCGTGCCCTCCACCGCCGCGAAGCCCGCGGTGATCGAGTCGCCGACCACGGCGAACCGGACCCCGTCGTCCTGCCCGCCGGGTTCCGCGGCGGTCCCCTCGGCCGCAGCCGACCCCTCGGCCGCCGGAGAGGACGAGGTCGGCGCGGAGGCCGGCGCGGAGGCCGACGCGGAGGCCGGTGCGGAGGCCGTCGGGGAGGCCGGTGTGGTGGGCTGCGCGGCCGGGTCGGCCGGCTCCTCCCGGGTGGCCGACCCGTCCCCGCACGACGGCAGGAGGACGAGCAGGCACACCGCGAGGGCCGCCGCCCGGAGCGGGCGACGGGTCGGGGCCGCACAGGATCCGGACGCGGTCATGGGTCCGAGTCTGACCCGGGAGCCGGGCACGTGCGGACCGCCCCGCGTCTCGGCGGTCCTCCCCTCCGTCCGGCCCGTCCCGGCGACGGCTCCTACGCTGGCCCCGTGGGTCTACTGGAGGCGCTGGGGCGCCGCGCCGGCACGACGTGGCGGCTGCTCCTCAAGGAGGTCAGCGCGTTCGGCGTCGTGGGGGGCCTGACCCTGACCCTGGACCTCGGCCTGTTCCAGGTCCTCTACGCCCAGGCCGGCCTCGGGGCGGTCACGGCGAAGCTGCTGGCCACGGTGGTGGCGATGACCGTGGCCTACGTGGGTCACCGGTACTGGTCGTTCTCCCACCGGACCCGGACCGGGGTGCGCCGGGAGTACCTGCTGTTCGCCCTCGTGAACGGCTCCACGCTGCTGCTGGGGATGGCGATCGTGGCGTTCGTCCGCTACCCGCTGGACCAGTCCAGCGCGCTGGTCCTGCAGGCGGCCAACGCGTTCTCCATCGGGCTGGGGACGGTCATCCGGTTCCTGGCCTACCGCCGGTGGGTGTTCCCGGCCAAGGACGCCGCTCCTGCGGCGGCCGCCGCCGTGGCCGGCGAGGTCGCCGTCCCGGACCCGGCCACCACCGGCGACCGCGGACGCTGACCGCCCCGGTCAGCCGGCCAGCCGGGACCCGTGCCGGCCGGTGACCACCTCCAGCCGGGTGGGGATGCGAGCGCGCAGCTCCTCCAGGTGGCTGATGACGCCGACCGTGCGGCCGCCGCGGCGCAGCTCGTCGAGGACGTCCATGACCGCGTCGAGGGCCAGCGCGTCGAGGGTGCCGAACCCCTCGTCGACGAACAGCGTGTCCACCTGGATGCCGCCGGCCTCCGCGGTGACCACGTCGGCCAGGCCGAGGGCCAGGGCGAGGGAGGCCATGAAGCTCTCCCCGCCGGACAGGGTCTTGGTGGGACGCCGGGTGCCGGTGTACTCGTCGAAGATGTCCAGGCCCAGCCCGCCGCGGGCGCCGTGGCGGGCCTGGGCGTCGCTGTGCCGGAAGGTGTAGCGCCGGCCGGACATCTCCTGCAGCCGCCGGCTGGCGACCTCGGCGACCTGCTCGAGCCGGGCGGCCAGCACGAAGGACTCCAGCCGCATGCGCCGCGTGTTCGCGCCGCGGCCGGCGACCAGGTCGGCCAGCCCGGTGACCTGCGCGGCCCAGGCGTGCCGCCCGGCGAGCTCCTCCTCCGCGGCCACCACGTCGCCGGCCAGCCCGTCGAGCGCCGCGGCGCACCGGCGGGCCTGGTCCAGGGCGGTCACCGCCTGCTCGCGGGCGGCGGTCGACGCGGCGCAGCGCTCGGCCAGCGCCGCGACGTCGGGCCGCTCGCCGAGGTCGGCCAGCTCGGGGTCGGCGAGCGTGGCGGCGGCCACCGAGCGGGCCTCGTCGTGCTCGCGCAGCCCGCGGTCGAGGGCGGCGAGCTCGCCGGCGGGCAGCAGCGCTGCCGCGGCGTCGAGGACGTCGGGGAAGCCGGCGGCCGCCGACCGCTCCGCCGCGGTGGTCTGCGCCGCGCCGGCCGCCTCCCGGGCGCGCACCGCCTCGGCCGCGGCGGCGACCGCGGCCTCGCACCGCTCGGCGGCGGCGGTCAGCCGCGCGACGCGGGCCGGCAGGTCCGCGTCCCCGCCGCGGACGGCGTCCACGCGGGCCGCGGCCTCGGCGGCCCCGTGCTCGGCGGCGTCCCGCTCGGCGGTGCGCCGCTGCAGCCTCTCGCGGTCGGCGGCCAGGGCGGTGGCGGCCGCGTCGCGGCGCAGCTCGGCGGCGGCCAGCCCGGCGCGGGCGGCGGCCAGCCCGGCGGCCAGCGCTGCCACCTCCCGGTGCTCGGCGCGGGCGGCGGCGGCCTGCGCGGCCAGGTCCGCCGCCGCGGCGTCACCGGCGCGCGCCCGGAGCACCGCGAGCTCGCGCTCCTGCTCCTCCACGGCGCGGCCGGCCGCGGTGCGCCGCTCGTCGGCGGCGTCGACGGCGGCGCGGGCGTGCTCCTCGTCGTCGGCGGTGACCGGCGTGGGGGCCGGCCGGGCCGGGCGCGGGTGCTCGGTGGCGCCGCACACCGGGCAGTCCTCGCCGTCGACCAGGCCGACGGCGAGCTCGCCGGCCATGCCGTCGAGCCGGGCGGTGCGCACCTCCACCAGCCGCTCCCGCGCCTCGACCCAGGCCAGCCGGGCGCCGTGGGCCCCGGCGCGGGCGCGCTCGAGCCGGCCGGCGAGCGCGTCGGCGCGGGTGGCGGCGTCGAGGGCACCGCGGGCGGCCTCCTCGGCGGCGACCACGCCGGGCAGCCGGGCCGCCGCGGCCACGGCGGCGTCCAGGAGGGCCTGGGCGCCGGCCACCCGGCCCGGCTCCTCGGCCACCACCCGGGCACCGTCGGCGCAGGCCGCCGCCAGCCGGTCGACCTCGCCGGTCAGCCGCGCCGCCTCGGCGGCCAGCTCGCCGGCCCGGGCGGCGTCGGGCAGCAGGGCCCGGGCGTGCGCGGCGGCATCGCGCAGCTCGCGCGCCGTCCCCGGGGCGGCGGGGCGGCCGTCGCCCACGGCGGCCCACCGGGCCTCGGCCTCCTCCCGCGCGTCCTGCGCCCCCTCGGCGGCCAGCGCCGCGCGGCCCCCGGCTTCCAGCACGTCGCGCAGCACCTCGGCGCGGCGGCCGGCGTCGGCTCGCGCGCGCAGCGGAGCGAGCTGCGGCTCGCGGGCGGCGAGCTCCTCGAGGCGGGCGCGGGCGCGGTCCCGCCGGGTGTGCCGGTCGGCCAGCGCCCGGGCGGCAGTGAGCTCGGCGTCGACCCGCGCGTCGGCCGCGGCCGCGGTCGCGGCGTCGGCCCCGGCCGCGGTGAGGCGCTCCGCGGCGCGCGCCCGCACCGCGCGCAGCCACGCCCCCACCGAGGCGCCGGGGCGGGCGCCGACCAGCTCGGGCGCCAGCTCCTCGGGCACCTCGACGTCGGCGATCTGGGCGACCCGGTGCAGCAGGGTGCTGATCCGGTGCCGGTCGCCGCGCAGGGCCTCCTCGGCCGCGCGCCGCTCACCGGCCAGCCAGTCCTCGGCGCGGGCGAAGCGGTCCACGTCGAACAGGGTGCGCAGCAGCCGGGCGCGGTCCTCCGGCTCGGCGCGCAGGAAGCGGGCGAAGTCACCCTGCGGCAGCAGCACCACCTGGCAGAACTGCTCGGCGGTCAGGCCCAGCCGCAGCCGCAGGTGCTCCGAGCCCTCGTCGATGCGGGTGCTCACCGGCTCCCACGTGGTGCCGTCCCACCGCTGCACGGTCAGCCGGGCCTGCTCGGTGGTCTCGCCGCTGCCCCGCTTCTTGGGCCGGGTCTGCTCCGGCCGGCGGACGACGAGCAGCCGCTCCCCGGCGAGGGTGAGCTCGCAGCGGACCTCGGTGCGGGTGGCGGCGTCGGCGTGGTCGCTGCGCAGCCGCTTCTCCTCGCCGCGCGCGCCCGGGACGGTGCCGTAGAGGGCGAACACGACCGCGTCGAGCAGCGTCGTCTTGCCCGCCCCCGTCGGCCCCCACAGCAGGAACAGCCCGTCGCGGGCGACGGCGTCGACGTCGACGGTCTCGGTGCCGGCGAACGGGCCGAACGCGGTCAGCGACAGGGCGTGCAGCCTCACCGGGCCGCCTCCGCGCGGGCCGCCGCGCCCAGCGCGCGGGCGAGCAGCTCCCGCTCGGCCTCGCTGGCCCCGACCCCGCCGCGGACGTGCGTGACGAACTCCCCGGCCACCTCCAGGTCGCTGCGGCCGCGCAGCCGCTCCCGGTAGCTGCGCCCGTCACCTGCCCCGCCGCCGGACCACTCCAGGTGCACGCAGTGCGCGAACCGGGTCTGCAGCCGGCGCATCGGGTCGGCCGGGCGGACGGCGTCGGTGAGCCGGGCGGAGACGAAGTGCTCCTCGGCGCCGGCGTGCGCCGGGTCGTCCAGCAGGGCCTCCAGGGTGCCGGTGAGCACGGTCAGCGGGCGCGGCGTGGGCAGCGGCAGCGCCCGCACGCCGGCCAGCCCGGCGGCGTCGAGGTCGACCAGCCACACCTGTTTCTGCTGCCCGGCCTCGCCGAACGAGTAGGCCAGCGGGGAGCCGCTGTAGCGCAGCCGCGGGCTGATCGTCTGCGGGCGGTGCAGGTGCCCCAGCGCCACGTAGTCGACCCCGTCGAACACCGGCGCGGGCACCAGGTCGACGCCGCCCACGCAGATGTCGCGCTCGCTGTCGCTGGGCACGCCGCCACCGACGAAGGCGTGCGCCAGGACCACCGACCGCACGCCGGGACGGCGGGCGAGGTCCGCGCGCACCCGGTCCATCGCCGCGGTGAGCACCGCCTCGTGCGAGCGCGCAATGCCGGCTTCCCGCCCGCCCCCACCCAGCTCGTGCCGGGCGAGCTCGGGCTCGAGGTAGGGCAGCCCGTGGACCGCCACCTGCCCGTGCTCGTCGCGCAGCAGCACCGGCTCGTGGAGCCGGTCGGTCGCGGCCCGGACGTGCAGGCCGGCCGCGGAGAGCAGGCCGGAGAAGGTGCCCAGCCGGCGCGCGGAGTCGTGGTTGCCCGGGGTGAGCACCACCTGTGCCCCCGCCCGCAGCAGCCGGCCGACCACCCGGTCGAGCACGGCCGTCGCGTCCGCCGACGGCACCGCCCGGTCGTAGACGTCACCGGCCACGACCACGACGTCCACCGACTCGGCGACGACGGCGTCGGCCAGCCCGGACAGCACCGCCTCCTGCTCGCGCAGCAGGTCCGCGCCGTGCAGGGTGCGGCCGAGGTGCCAGTCCGAGGTGTGCAGCAGCCGCATGGGCGCGAAGCTAGGTCAGGGGGCCGACAGGACCGTGCGGGGGGCGCCCTCGGCGTCGGCCCGCACCCGGGGCACCGGCAGCACCGCGGAGGGCCCCAGCGCGACGGCGGTCCGGGCGGCGGCGGCCCGGGCGGGCCGGACGGCGGGGCGCCCCGCGGCGTCCCGGGGGGCCGGGACCCCCTGCCGGCGGTCGCCGCGGGCCCAGCGGCCCGGCCCGCGGTCGCGCAGCAACAGCCGGCTGGGCTCCTCGACGAAGCGGTGCAGCAGGTGGGCGAGGACGAGGGCGGCCAGCAGCAGGTGCGGGACGAGCAGCGCGGACAGCCCGGTGCCGGGCGCGATGGCCGGCCACCACTCCATGTGCGTCCAGGCGATCTCGAACAGCGGGATGTGCACGAGGTAGAGGCTGAAGGAGATCCGGCCACCGTGGACCAGCGCGTCCCGGGACAGCACCCGGCTCAGCCCCTGGGTGGACAGCGCGAGCGCCCCGACCAGGACGGGGAACAGCACGACGACGACCCCGCCGTGCTCGGCGGTGCCCTGACCGCGCCAGTGGCCCCACCAGAGCCCGACCAGGATCTCCACGACGGCGAGCACGGCGACCCCGGCGGCGACCCGCTCGACGCGCGGGGTCACCCGGATCCGCCGCACCGCCAGGCAGGTGAGGGCGCCGGCCAGGAAGCCGCCACCGATGCGCACCAGCCAGCTCCAGGCGAAGTACGGGTCACCGGTGGAGTAGCAGGCGGCGGCGAAGGGGACCAGCACGGCGACGGCGAGGCCGCCGGTGACCACCGGCGGCAGGTCGCGCAGCCGCCACAGGAGCAGGACCAGCAGCGGGAAGCACACGTAGGCCAGCCACTCCGCGCTGATCGACCAGGCGGCGCCGACCCACGAGGAGCCGTCGAACGCGGGCTGGTGCCACAGCTGCACCATGGCCAGCTGCTCGAGCCAGCTGCCGACGGTGACGGTGGGCTGGGTGTTCTGCCAGACGAGGAAGCCGTCGGGAGCCCGGCTCGCCTTGTACAGCAGCCACCCGCCGAAGGCGGTGGTGACCAGCGCGTAGACCGGCCACACCCGGCAGATGCGGGCCCACCAGAACCCGACCGCCGCGCGGGCCGCCGGTCGCGGGCCCAGCCGGTCGAGGTAGGTCAGCGTGATGACGAACCCGCTCAGCACGTAGAACAGGTCGACCCCGAGCGCGCCGGTCTTGACCAGGGGCGCCAGCGGCTCCCAGACCGCCCGGTAGGCGTCACCGGGGGTGAACCAGAAGTGGAAGACGACCACCCACAGGGCGGCGACGATGCGCAGCCCGGTCAGGGCCCGGATCTCCCCCGACGGCGCCGGAGCGGGCGGCCCGCCGGCCGCGGACGACGGAGCGTGCGACGGACGCACCACGTGTCACCACCAGTCATCAGGTCACTACTTCCTGTGTGCGACCTGAGCGTATGGGTCACGGGACGGTCACGTGCAGCCGAAGCCCGACGAAGACCGGCGCGGTCGGTGGGCAGGAGTCGACAGGCGTCGTCCCACCCGCCTCACCAGCCCCAGCCCGGTCCCCCGTCGTGCACCGACGGGACGCGCTCGCGCTCCCGCCGGTCGGCGTCCTCCTCGACCAGCAGGACCAGCAGCTGCTGGACCTCCTCGCTGCCGGGCACCCGCTCGAGCACCGTGGGCCCGCCGTCCCCCACCGTGTCGATGGTCAACGTGCCCGAGCCGACCAGCCGCTGGCCGAGCGTCTGCCGGTAGGAGACGTCGGCGACACGCGACAGCGCGATGTCGCGGCCGCGGCGGCCGAGCACGCCCTCGCGCAGCAGCAGCCGGTGGGTGGTGAGGACGTAGTGCGTGGTGCGCCAGCGCAGCACCGGCCGCAGGACGGCGAGGAGGAGGACCAGCAGGGCCAGCCCCGCGACGGCCGCCCGCACGGTGCCCTGCGCGGGACTGGAGGGCACCAGCGCCGCGGCGTAGGAGGTGCCCCCGACGACGAGCAGCAGGACGAGCACCGGCCGCGCCAGGGTCAGCCAGTGCGGGTGCAGGTGCCGGAGGACCTCTTCGTCGTCGGCGAGCAGCTTGTCCGGGTACGGCACGCGGACAGGATGACCCACCGCGACCCGTCCACCAGGTCACCGCGCGGTGTCGTGACGAGTGGGGGGCCGGAGGTCCTCCGCGAGGAACGACGCAGGGCTCACCGCAGGTCGGGAACGGCTCTTGGCCGCGGTGTCGTCCGGCAGGACGACAGTGTCACCGCACGTGTCGCACGTCCCCGCTGGCCAGCGCGACGGTGCCGGCCGCCGTCCGGACGACGAGCCGGCCGTCCCAGTCCACGGACTCCGCGATCCCCTCCAGCACCGACCCGTCCGGCAGCGTGGCCGCCACCGGGGACCCGACGGTCGAGGACCAGGCCAGGTAGTCGCGGGCCAGCCCGGTGAGGACCGGGTCGCCGAGGGCCGCCGTCCAGGGCAGGTAACGGCGCTCCAGACCGCGCAGGAAGCCGAGCAGCACCGCCGCCCGGTCCACCGGGTGACCCGCGGCCAGCGCCAGCGAGGTGGCGGTGTCCGGCAGCTCGTCGGCGCGGGTGGAGACGTTGAGGCCCACGCCCACCACCACCGCGCCGCCGCCCACCTCGGCGAGGATCCCGGCCAGCTTGGCGCCGTCCGCGGCGAGCAGGTCGTTGGGCCACTTCAGCGAGGCCCGCACGCCGGGCACCTCGCCCACGGCCTCGGCCAGCGCGACGCCGGTGAGCAGCGGCAGCCACCCGCGGCGGGCGGCGGGGACGTCGGGGCGCAGCAGCACCGACACGGTGAGCCCCGCGCCCGGCGGGGAGGTCCAGGTGCGGTCCAGCCGGCCCCGGCCGGTGACCTGGTGCTCGGCCACCAGCACCGTCCCCTCGGGGGCGTCGCCGGCCGCCGCGTCGAGCAGCGCGGCGTTGGTGGAGCCGATCTCGGCCACCACCTCCAGCGACCGCCACAGCCCGCTGCCGGAGGTCAGCGCGGCGGCCAGCGCCGGGGCGTCGAGCGGGGCCCGGGCCGGGTCGGAGGAGGCGGACGACGACGGTTCGGGCACTCCCCTACGCTACGGAACCTGTGACGGTGGCTGAACGGGCAAGCGCCGGGGACGACGTCCCCGCCGACCTCGACCTGCACACGACCGCCGGCAAGCTGGCCGACCTCGAGCGCCGCGTCGGGGAGGCCGCGCACGCCGGCTCCGAGCGGGCCGTGGACAAGCAGCACGCCGCGGGCAAGATGACCGCCCGGGAGCGGATCGAGGCGCTGCTGGACCCGGGGTCGTTCACCGAGCTCGACGCGTTCGCCCGCCACCGCTCGACCAGCTTCGGCATGGAGGCCCGCCGCCCCCTCGGCGACGGCGTCGTCACCGGCCACGGCACCGTCGACGGCCGCCCGGTGTGCGTCTTCTCCCAGGACGTCACCGTCTTCGGCGGCAGCCTCGGCGAGGTCTACGGCGAGAAGATCGTCAAGGTGCTCGACCTCGCCATGCGCACCGGCTGCCCGGTCGTCGGCATCAACGAGGGCGGCGGCGCGAGAATCCAGGAGGGCGTGGTCTCCCTCGGTCTGTACGCGGAGATCTTCCGGCGCAACGTGCACGCCTCCGGCGTCGTCCCGCAGATCTCCCTGGTCATGGGCGCCGCCGCCGGCGGGCACGTCTACTCCCCCGCGCTCACCGACTTCGTGGTCATGGTCGACGGCACCAGCCAGATGTTCATCACCGGCCCGGACGTGGTGAAGACCGTCACCGGCGAGGACGTGACGCTGGAGGACCTCGGCGGCGCCCGCACGCACAACACCCGCTCCGGCGTCGCCCACCACCTGGCCGAGGACGAGGACGACGCGCTCGACTACGTCAAGGCGCTGCTGTCCCACCTGCCCAGCAACAACCTCGACCCGCTGCCGGTCGTCGAGGTGCCCCCGGCCGACACCACGGCCGACGGCGTCACCGACACCGACCGCGAGCTCGACACGTTCGTCCCGGACTCGGCCAACACGCCCTACGACATGCACACCGTCATCGAGCACGTGCTCGACGACGGCGAGTTCCTCGAGGTGCAGGCGCTGTTCGCGCCGAACATCGTGGTCGGCTTCGGCCGGGTCGAGGGCCGGCCGGTCGGTGTGGTGGCCAACCAGCCCACCCAGTTCGCCGGCACGCTGGACATCGACGCCAGCGAGAAGGCGGCGCGGTTCGTGCGCACCTGCGACGCGTTCAACGTGCCGGTGCTGACCTTCGTCGACGTCCCCGGGTTCCTGCCGGGCACCTCGCAGGAGTGGGAGGGCATCATCCGCCGCGGCGCGAAGCTGATCTACGCCTACGCCGAGGCGACCGTCCCGAAGATCACCGTGATCACCCGCAAGGCCTACGGCGGCGCCTACGACGTCATGGGCTCCAAGCACCTCGGCGCAGACCTGAACCTCGCCTGGCCGACCGCGCAGATCGCCGTCATGGGCGCCCAGGGTGCGGTGAACATCCTGTACCGCCGCGAGCTGGCCGACGCCGAGGACCCCGACGCCCGCCGCGCCGAGCTGATCACCGAGTACGAGGACGCGCTGCTGTCGCCCTACGTCGCCGCCGACCGCGGGTACGTCGACCAGGTGATCCGCCCCTCGCACACCCGCATCGAGGTCACCAAGGGGCTGCGCCTGCTGGCCAACAAGCGCCAGACGCTGCCCCCCAAGAAGCACGGGAACATCCCGCTGTGACGACGACATCGTCGTCCTCCGGACGACCACCGCAGCCAGGTGCCGTCCCCGAGCCGCGTGGAGCCCATCCGTCGTTCGATCGCGGAGACCCTCCGGGCCCCCACTCCTCACGACCCCACGACGAACTCGCGTCGGCACCTCCCCTCCTACGGGTCGTGCGGGGCGAACCCACCGCGGAGGAGCTGGCCGCGCTCACCGTCGTCGTGGCCGCGCTGGCACAGCGGCGGCGCCCGCGGCGCCGGCCGGCACCCGTCGGGGCCTGGTCGTGGCCCGCGGACGGCCACCGCCGGCCGCTGCAGCCGGGGCCCGGTGGCTGGCGCGCCTCGGGGAGGACGGCATGAGCGTGGACCGCAGGCTGGTGCTGGCCTCGGCGTCCCCGGCCCGCCTGGCCCTCATGCGCCAGGCCGGGCTGGCGCCGGAGGTCGTGGTCAGCCAGGTCGACGAGTCCAGCGTGCGCGCCGCGCGGGTCGGCGAGCAGGTCGCCCTGCTGGCCGCCGCCAAGGCCCGCGCGGTCGCCGAGCGGGAGACCGACGCGCTCGTCGTCGGCGCGGACTCGCTGCTGGAGTTCCGCGGGAAGCCGCTGGGCAAGCCGGCCGACGTCCAGGACGCCCGGGACCGCTGGCAGCGGATGAGCGGCCGCAGCGGCGTGCTGCACACCGGGCAGGCGCTGTTCGACGTCCGGGACGGCCAGGTGGTCAGCCGCGACGTCGCCGTCGTCTCCACCACCGTGCACTTCGCCAGCCCGACGCCGGCGGAGGTCGAGGCCTACCTGGCGACCGGCGAGCCGCTGGCCGTGGCCGGCGCGTTCACCCTCGACGGGCTCGGCGCGCCGTTCGTCCGCCGGGTGGACGGCGACCCGGCGGCGGTCGTGGGGCTGTCGCTGGCCACCCTGCGCACCCAGCTGGCCAAGCGGGGTCTGGCGATCACCGACCTCTGGCGCCGCTGAGGTCACCACCGTCCCGACTGCCCCACGATCCGTTGCCCGCCGGTGAGCGCGCTGTGACCATCTGGTGCCGTGGGTGGGCCGGCCAGGACGTGGACCCACGTCCTCGTCGTCCTCGCGGTCGTGGCGGCGGTCACCGGACTGGTCCCCGGGACCTCCCGGGCAGCCGGTCTGCAGGACCGGGTGGACGCTGCGGGCAGGTCGGCCGCGGGACAGGGCGTGACACTCGGCTTCGCCGTCCTCGACCGGTTGACCGGGGAGTACGCCGACAACGGGCCGGCGGCGCACCAGCGGATCGAGTCGGCGTCGGTCGTCAAGGTGTTCATGGCCGACAGCCTGCTGCGCCGCCGCGACCTCGGGCAGATCGTCCTCCGGCCGGCCGACCTGGACGCCCTGGGTCGCGTGCTCCGCTCGTCGGACGACGCCGCCGCCAACCGGTTCTGGAGCGGCTACGGGGCCAACGGCCTGGTGAGCGACGTGATCGCGCGCTACGGGCTGGGCGAGACCGGGTTGACCTCCAACGTCCGGTACTGGGGCAACACCCTGATCACCGCCCATGACGTGGTCCGCTACTACGACGGCCTGCTCAGCGGCGCCGGCGGGCTGTCGGCCGGCAGCCGGGACTTCGTCCTGGACCAGCTGCGGCAGTCCACCCCGCGCGGCACGGACGGCCACTGGCAGTGGTTCGGCCTGCGCGACGGGCTCCCCGGCGAGGGCGTCATCGCCCAGAAGCAGGGCTGGATGTGTTGCGTCAACGGGTCGGTGTACCGGCACTCCACCGGGGTCGTCGGGCCGGACGCGCGCTTCGTGGTCGCCGCGCTGGCCAGGGAGCCGTCGGTGCGGGGTGGCCCCCACCTGGAGGCGGCGGTCACCGCAGCGGTGCGCCAGTCCTTCCCCGAGGGACACACCCCCCGGCTGACCGGCATCGACCAGGCCTGGCTGCGCACCGGCGGCCGGGGCGGGCGCCTGGGCCCGCCGGTGGCGCCCGAGGTGGGGACCGCCGGTGGCGCCGGTGCCTTCCGCTGGTACCAGCGGGGGGCGGTCTACTGGTCGCCGCCGACGGGCGCGCACTGGCTGGCTGGCGGCATCCTCGACGCCTGGGTCGCCCAGGGCTTCGAGACCGGCCGCCTGGGCTTCCCGGTCACCGACGAGGTCGCCCTGCCCGGCGGCGCCTTCTCCTGGTTCCAGCGCGGGGCGGTCTACTGGTCGCCGCCGACCGGCGCGCACTGGGTGACCGGCGGCATCCTCGACGCCTGGGTCGCCCAGGGCTTCGAGACCGGACCGCTCGGCTACCCGGTCACCGACGAGGTCGCCCTGCCCGGCGGCCGCGGCGCGTTCTCCTGGTTCCAGGGGGGCGCGGTCTACTGGTCGCCGTCCACCGGGGCACACTGGACGACCGGGGCCGTCCTCGACGCCTGGGTCGCCCAGGGCTTCGAGACCGGACCGCTCGGCCACCCGGTCGGCGACCACGTCACGACCCCGGACGGCGCCTTCACCTGGTTCGAGGGGGGCGCGGTCTACTGGTCGCCGTCCACCGGGGCGCACCGGATCACCGGGGCCGTCCTCGACGCCTGGGTCGCCCAGGGCTTCGAGACCGGACCGCTCGGCTACCCGACCAGCGACCCGTACCCGGTGCCGGGCGGGACCCGCACCGACTTCGAGGGCGGCAGCCTGGTCCTCGACGCGGACACCGACCGGGTGACGACGGTGTCCGGGCCCGCCGCATGAGGTCCCGGCAGGCGGTGCTCGTGGTGGCGGCGCTGGTGTGCGTCGGCTGCACGGCCGGGCCGACCGCCACGCCCCCGACCGCCACGCCCCCGACCGCCACGCCCCTGACCGCCACGCCCCTGACCGCCACGCCCCCGACCGCCACGCCCCCGACCGCCACGCCCGCCCTGCCCGGACTGGCCGGGCCGGGAGAGGCGGCCGTGGTCGGGACGCTCCCCACCGGGATCGCGGACGGATCGGTCGTCGTCTCCTACGCAGGCCTCGGAGAGGTCCGCGCCCCCATGTCCGGCACGTGCGCGCACGCCGGGGCACGGACCACCGTCCGCGGCTCAGCGGACGGCGCCGCGGTGGAGCTCGCCTTCGGGCCGGAGGGCGCCGTGCTGACCCTCGACGACGTCGGCCTGCGGTCGACGGCCGCCGTGGCCGCGGGCGACCTGGCGGTCGACGGCGTGCGGCTGCACCTGACCGCGCCGCTGGTGGCCGACGGGCAGGTCATCGGGGACGTCGACCTCGACGTGACCTGCACCGGCTGACCGTGCCGCGTCGCCCGGTCGCAGGTGCGCCGTCGCCGGATGACTACAGTCCGACCGGTCCACGAACCAGGGAGGGCACCGGTGCAGAAGGTCCTGATCGCCAACCGGGGCGAGATCGCCGTCCGGGTCGCCCGTGCCTGCCGGGACGCCGGGCTGACCAGCGTGGCGGTCTACGCCGAGCCCGACCGGGACGCGCTGCACGTCCGCACGGCCGACGAGGCCTACGCCCTCGGGGGGACGACGCCCGGCGACTCCTACCTGGTGATCGACAAGGTGCTCGCCGCGGCGGAGCAGTCCGGCGCCGACGCCGTGCACCCCGGGTACGGCTTCCTGTCGGAGAACGCCGACTTCGCCCGGGCGGTCATCGACGCCGGGCTGACCTGGATCGGCCCCTCCCCCGAGGCGATCGTCGCGCTCGGCGACAAGGTCCAGGCGCGGCACATCGCCACCCGGGTCGGCGCCCCCCTCGTGCCCGGCACCACCGACCCGGTCTCCGGCGCCGACGAGGTCATCGCCTTCGCCGAGGAGCACGGGCTGCCGGTGGCCATCAAGGCGGCCTTCGGCGGCGGCGGGCGCGGGCTCAAGGTCGCCCGCACCACCGACGAGATCCCCGAGCTGTTCGACTCCGCCGTCCGCGAGGCCGTGGCCGCCTTCGGCCGCGGCGAGTGCTTCGTCGAGCGGTTCCTGGACCAGCCGCGGCACGTCGAGGCACAGGTGCTCGCCGACACCCACGGCACCGTGATCGTCGTCGGCACCCGCGACTGCTCGCTGCAGCGGCGCAACCAGAAGCTGGTCGAGGAGGCCCCGGCGCCGTTCCTCACCGACGAGCAGCGCGAGCGCATCCACTCCTCGGCCAAGGCCATCTGCGCCGAGGCCGGCTACTCCGGCGCCGGCACCGTGGAGTACCTGGTCGGCGCCGACGGCTCGATCTCCTTCCTGGAGGTCAACACCCGGCTGCAGGTCGAGCACCCGGTCAGCGAGGAGACCTCCGGCCTGGACCTGGTGCGCCAGCAGTTCCGCATCGCCGAGGGCCTGCCGCTGGAGGTCACCGAGGACCCGACCCCGCGCGGGCACAGCATCGAGTTCCGGATCAACGCCGAGGACGCCGGCCGCGGCTTCGTCCCCGCGCCCGGCCCGGTGACCCGGCTGGAGGTCCCGCAGGGCCCCGGCGTGCGCTGGGACTCCGGCGTCGAGGCCGGCGGCGAGGTCGCCGGCGCGTTCGACTCGATGCTGGCCAAGCTGGTCGTCACCGGCGCCACGCGCACCGAGGCCCTGGAGCGGGCCCGCCGGGCGCTGGACGAGCTGGTCGTCGAGGGCATGCCGACGGTCGTCCCGTTCCACCGGGCCGTCGTCCGCGACGAGGCGTTCACCAGCGAGCCGTTCCGGGTGCACACCCGCTGGATCGAGACCGGGTGGGACAACCAGGTCCCGCCGTACACCGCCGCCCCGGCTGCGGGCGAGGAGCCCGAGGAGCGGCAGACGGTCGTCGTCGAGGTCGGCGGACGCCGCCTGGAGGTGTCGCTGCCCGCCGGCCTGGCCGCCGGCGGGGGGGCCCCGGCCGCCGCCGGTGGTGGGGCCAGGCCGCGCAGGCGCAGCGGCGGGCACGGCGCGGCGGCGGCGTCCGGGGACGCCCTGACCAGCCCCATGCAGGGGACGATCGTCAAGGTCGCCGTCGCCGACGGGGACACCGTGGCCGAGGGCGACCTGGTCGTCGTCCTGGAGGCCATGAAGATGGAGCAGTCCATCACCGCGCACAAGGCCGGCACGGTCGGCGGGCTGTCCGCCGAGGTCGGCGCCACGGTCACCAGCGGCGCGGTCATCTGCACCATCGCCGACGCCGGCTGAGGACGGGCGGCGCGACCGGGCCGGTCGCGCCGCCGGTCCGGGTCAGCCGGGGCGGCGCACCCCGAGGGTGTCCACGCCGTCGGCGTTCCAGTCCCCGGTGAAGGCGGTGTCGGTGACCTCGCCGTAGGCGACCTGGCGGTCCGCCGGGCCGGTCGTGAGGCTCGCGCGCAGGTGGTAGACGTTGCCCCGGCGCACCGCGACGGTGTCGCCGCGCTGGTCGGTGCCCCACCGGCCGACCAGCACCGTGTCGGCCGGGTCCCCGTAGCCGAAGACGGCGTCGGCCACGCCCGTGGTCAGCCCGTTGCGCACGTGGTAGACCGCGCCGCGGCGGACCGTGAGGCTGTCCGCGCGGTCGCCGTCCCAGTCGCCGACGAGCACCACGTCGCCGGGGTCGCCGTAGGCGAAGGAGCTGTCGGCCACGCCGGTCTGCAGCGAGTTCTTCACCAGGAAGAGGTTGCCGCGCCGCACGGCCAGGGTGTCCCGGCCGTCGCCGTCCCAGTCACCGACCAGGACCGTGTCGCCCGGGTCGCCGTAGGCGATCGTGCGGTCGGCCGGCCCGGAGGTGTTCTGGTCCCGGAGGTGGAAGACGTTGCCCCGCCGAACCGCCAGCGTGTCGACGCCGTCGCCGTTCCAGTCGCCGACCAGGACGGTGTCCAGCGGGCCGCCGTAGCCGAAGACGCGGTCGGCGATGCCGGTGAACCGGTCGTTGAGGTAGTAGGTGGCGCCCGTCCCGCCGATCCCACCGGCGTCCGGGCCGGCCGGCGCGGCCGGCGGCGGAGCCGGCTGCCCGCTGACCTCGACCCGGGCACCGCCCGCGTTCGCCTCGAGCACCTGCACGGTGAAGCCGCCCACGGTCACCGGCACCCCGCCGGGCAGCACCGCGGAGGTGTCCGCGGCCCACTGCGCCGACCGGGAGGGCGTGCCGTCCAGCAGCAGCGAGGTCTCCTCGCCGTCACCGGCCAGCCGCAGGCCCACCCCGGAGGGCAGCCGCCGGTAGTTCGCCGAGGTGCCCAGCCAGGCGTCCTGCCCGGTCGGTGTGCGGTACTCCAGCCAGTAGACGTCACCGTCGGCGTCGGCCAGCCGGACCGCGCGGGTGCCGGTGCGGGCACCGGCCGGGGCGAGCACGAACTGCGCCGGCGGGGCGCCGGCGGAGACGGTGGGCGCCGCACCGGCGGGCAGCACCCCGAGCCGGGCGGCGTGCGCGGCGTTGAGCGAGCCCATCTGCTCCCAGGAGACCCCCATGAGGTCGTACCAGTCGGCGTAGCGCTCCACCCCGCACGCGCCGGTGTCGACGGTGCCGTCGCAGCGCAGCCGGGAGGCGTGGCCGAGACCGAGGTTGTGCCCGAGCTCGTGGGCGACCAGGGACGTCACCGTCCGGTTCACCAGCGCCCGGCCGCCGGAGGTGACCGACCGGCCCACCTCGGCGAGCCCGGCGCTGCACCCGGACGCCGTCGTGGGGACGTACACCAGCAGGTGCCGGTTGGGGCCGCGGACCCAGCCGGTGCGCGCCGCGGCCTCCGCCCACAGCCCGTAGGGGTCCTCGCACCCCGCGGCGGCGCTGTACCACCCGGACGCGGCGGTCACGCCGAACCGGACGGCGCCGTCGGTCTGCGCGGCCCAGAAGGCGGACACCGGGCCGTCGACGGCGGCCGCGACGTCCGCGGGGGTCCGCCCGTCGGGCGTCGCCCCGGCCGGCACCACGAGCGCCACGGTCACCTCGTGCGTCGTGCCCGGCGCCGCACGGGACAGCAGCGGGTCCGCGGGCGCGGCGGCCACGACCTCCGCGGCCAGCACGTCGACGGCCGGCTCGAGCCCCTCGGCGACGGCGGCGTCGACGACCGAGCCGCCCAGCGTCACCTCGACCGTCGCGCCGACCTCGACCGCGGCCACGTCCTCGGTGGGCACGCGGACCGCGGCGCCGGTGTCCGGCTCGATCCAGCTCAGCAGCGCGTCCTCGTGCCCGCCCGGGTCGTCCTCGTGGTCCCCGGGGGCCGGCTCGGCGTACGCCTGGACCAGTTCGCCGACCACGGTGTCGCCCGGGACCGGCTGCTCCACGGCAGCGGCAACGGGAGGGGCCAGGACGGCTCCGGCGAGGACGGCGACGCTGACGGCGGTCAGCGGCCAGGAGTGCAGGCGCACGAGGTCTCCAGACGACGGGGGACGACCCTCTCCTCATCGGCGCACACGGCTCGTAACTGGAGGCGGACCGTCCGTGTGGGTGACCGCGGTCAGGTCCGGCGACGCCACCGGCGCACGAGGGTCCAGGCGGCCGCGCCGGCCACGCCGACCCCGGACAGCAGCGCGAGCGCCGGCGCCTCGCCGCTCGCCGTCCGTCCCGCCGCCGGCACCGGCGCCGGCGCGTCGACGCCGGCCGGCAGTGCGGTCGCCGGCGGGTCCGACGGGACCGGTCCGGCGCCGGGGGCAGTGGTGCCGGCGTCCGCGGCCGCCGGCGGCGCCGCCGGTCCGGCTGTGTGCAGCGGCGCGGCCGGCGCGGCGGCCAGCACCTCGGGGGTGGTCCCCGGGGGCAGCGGCGTCACCGGGACGGCGGCGCCGGCGGCGGGGACGACGGTCAGCGCCGCGCCCGCCGCGGTGACGGCGTCCACGGTGACGGTGAAGGCCCCGCCGGCGACGGCCACCGGCAGGCCGACGGGCAGTGCGGACTGCCAGTCGTCGTCCCACCGCGCGGCCGGCGACGGGGTGCCGTCGAGCAGCAGCGCGGTGTCCGGCATCCCACCGGTGCGGCGCAGCAGGACGCCGGCGTCCAGGGCGAACCGGTTGTCGGCCGAGCCGAGCCAGGCGTCCCGGCCGGTGGCGGTGCGCAGCTCCAGCCAGTACGTACCGCCGGTCGCGTCGGTCAGCCGCACCGCCCGGGTGCCCGAGCGGGCCGACAGCGGGGCGAGGGTGACCGGCGTCGCCGGCCCGCCCGCCGCGACGGGCAGCTGGGCGTCGGCCGGCAGCACGCCCAGCTGGGCCGCCTGCGGGGCGCTGAGCGACCCGACGGAGTCCCAGGAGGCGCCCATGACGTCGTAGTGGTCGCGGTAGGGGGCGGTGCGGCAGGCGCCGGTCTCCACGGCGGCGTCGCACTGGTGCGCCGAGGAGTGCCCGAGGCCGAAGTTGTGGCCCAGCTCGTGGGCGATCACCGACGGCAGCACGTCGCGGACGTACACCCGCCCGCCGGAACCGACCCCGGTGCCCACCTGGCCGAGCGCGTAGGAGCAGCCGGCGAGGTCGCGCGGCAGGCTGCTGACGTAGACGAGCAGGTGCCGGCCCGGCCCGGCCTGGAAGCCGGTGCGCTCGGCGACCTCGTCCCACAGCGCGGTCGGGTCCGCGCAGCCGGCCGCGGTCCGCACCCAGTCGTGTGCGGCGGTCACACCCAGCCGGACGGCACCGCCGGTCTCCTCGGCCCAGAAGCCCGCGACCGGCCCGTCGACGGCGTCGACCACCGAGGCCAGCGTCGCGCCGTCCACCGTGCCACCGGCCGGGACGGCCATGGCCACGGTGACCTGGTTGGTGAGGCCCGCGACCCGCGCGGCACGGACCTCCGGCGCCGTCTGCAGCAGCGTGCTGGCCAGCACGTCGCGAGCCGGCTCCAGGCCCTCCTGCGCCGCGACGTCGGTGACCTGCCCGCCCACGGTGACCTCGACGGTGGAGCCGACCGGCAGGCCGGCCACCGCGTCGGTGGGCACCCGGACGGCCTCACCCGACGCGTCCTGCACCCAGGTCAGCGGCGCCTCGGCGTGCTCCTCCTCCGCGGCCGAGCCGGCCAGGCCGGCCTCGGGCCAGGCTCGGACGACCTCGCCGACGACCGTGTCGGCCACGGGGGCGGGGGCCGCCTCGGCCCGGGCGGCCGTCGCCGGCACCGCGAGGGAGAGGGCCAGCACGGTCGCCACGCCGGCCAGCGCGCGCAGCGAGCGGCGGCGGGGGGCGGGGGCGAACCGGTGAGGGTGCATCCCCCCTGTCCTCGGCGGCCCGCGCGCGGGTCGGCACCGGTGGCCGGCGATCCAGTCGAACCCGCTGTCACACCCGCCCCGCGGTCCTCCCGGCGTCCCGGCAGCCTCCCTGGCGACGTGCCGGCACGGCCCACGGGCCCCACCCGTTCGGGTGTCCTAGGTGTACTGACCGGAGACGTTGGTCGAGGGCGTGCAATCACAGGATCTGATTGACGGATGTTGTGAGGGAGGACCTCCGGGCGTGGAGTGGAGCTGCTGAAGGCGACCACTGCACGACACCGGAGGTCCTCGTGCTCCACGCTAATGCCGCACTGACACCACGCCAGCGGCTGCAGATGGCCCGACTCATCGTCGAGGAGAAGTGGCCGGCGACGCGGGCCGCCGAGCGCTTCGGTGTCTCGGCAACCACCGCCCGGCGCTGGGCCGACCGCTACCGCACCGAAGGCGCCGCCGGCATGACCGACCGCTCCAGCCGGCCCCACACCAGCCCGACCAAGACCGATCCGGCGAGGACGAAGCGGATCGTGTCGCTGCGGCTGCGTAAGCGCTGGGGGCCGGTTCGGTTGGCCGCCGAGACTGGCGTGGCGCCCTCCACGGCCGGAGCGGTGCTGCGCCGCTGCAGCATCGGCCGGCTGTCTCGTCTCGAGCGCCGCGAGCGGGTGGTCGTGCGCTATGAACGCGAGGCGCCCGGTGAGCTGCTGCACGTCGACGTGAAGAAGCTGGGCAACATCCCCGCCGGCGGCGGGTGGCGCTTCCTCGGCCGGGTCCAGGGCAAAGTCAACCGGCACCTCGACGGCGGCCGGGCCCGAAGCCGCTATCGCAACCCGCTGATGGGCCACGGGTTCATCCACGTCGTCCTCGACGACCACTCTCGACTGGCCTACGCCGAAATCTGTGAGGACGAGACCGGCCCCACCGCCGCCGCGGTGCTGCGCCGGGCGGCCGACTGGTTCGCCGCTCGCGGGGTGACCGCTCGCCGGGTGCTGACCGACAACGGCGGCTGCTACCGCAGTCGCAACTGGGCCGCTGCCTGCGCCGAGCTGGGCATCGCTGCGAAGCGGACCCGGCCCTACCGGCCGCAGACCAACGGCAAGGTCGAGCGGTTCAACCGCACCATGACCAGCGAATGGGCCTTCGCCCAGCTGTTCACCAGCGAAGCCGACCGCCGCGCGGCCTTCCCTGGTTGGCTACACGCCTACAACCACCACCGGCCCCACACCGGCATCGGCGGCCACCCGCCCATCAGCCGCCTGACCAACCTCCCCGGTCAGTACACCTAGGCGAGCGCGTCGGCCCGCATCAGCCGCCGGCCGGCCTCGGTGATCGACCCGGACAGCGACGGGTAGATCGCGAAGGTCTGCGCCAGGTCGCTGACCGTCAGCCCCTTGGTGACCGCCAGCGCGATCGGCAGCACCAGCTCGGAGGCCCCCGGGGCGACCACCACGCCGCCGACGACCACGCCGGTCGCCTGCCGGGCGAAGAGCTTGACGAACCCGTCGTGCAGGTCGGCCATCTTGGCCCGCGCGTTGGTGGCCAGCGGCAGCCGCACCACCTCGATGTCGGCACCCTCGGGCATGGTCTTCTCCTGCACCCCGACGGTGGCGATCTCCGGGTGGGTGAAGACGTTGGCCGACACCGTCTTGAGCCGGATCGGGGTGACCGCCTCGCCGAGCGCGTGCCACATCGCGATCCGGCCCTGCATCGCAGCGACCGACGCCAGCTGGAACACCCCGGTGACGTCGCCGGCGGCGTACACCCCGGACACGCTGGTCCGCGAGACGCGGTCGACGACCACGTGCCCGGACGGCGAGAGCTCCACGCCGGTGCCCTCCAGGTTCAGCCCGGCGGTGTTGGGCACGGTGCCGACGGTCATCAGCGCGTGCGAGCCCTCGACGGTGCGCCCGTCGGTCAGCTCGACCACCACGCCCTTCTCGGTGCGCCGCACCCCGGCGGCGCGCCCGCGCTCCAGCCGGCCGCCGCGGGACTGGAAGACGTCCTCGAGCACCTCGGCGGCGTCGGGGTCCTCCCCGGGCAGCACCCGGTCGCGCGAGGACACCAGGGTGACCGGGACGCCGGCCTCCAGGTAGCCGGAGGCGAACTCCGCGCCGGTCACCCCGGAGCCGACGACCACCAGGTGCTCGGGCATCTCGTCGATGTCGTAGACGTCGCGCCAGTCGAGGATCCGCTCGTGGTCGGGCTCGGCGCCGGGCAGCACGCGCGGGTCGGCGCCGGTGGCGACGAGGACGACGTCGCACTCCAGCGTCTCGGTGACCGTGCCCTCGGCGTCCAGCACCTCCACCCGGTGCTCGGCCAGGCCGCGGCGCTCGTCGGAGAGCCGGCCCTGCCCGGCCACGACCCGCACGCCCTCGCTGACCAGCCGCGCCCGGACGTCGGCGGACTGCGCCACCGCCAGGCCCTTGACCCGCTGGTTGACCGCGGCCAGGTCGATGCCGACGGTGGTCAGCTCCGAGCCGCGCACGCCGAGGGAGGTCGAGTCCCGGACGCTGCTCATCACGCCGGCCGAGGCGATGAAGGTCTTCGAGGGGACGCAGTCGGTGAGCACGCTGGCCCCGCCGATGCCGTCCCGCTCCACCACGGCGACCTGCGCACCGAGGGATGCGGCGACCAGCGCGGCCTCGTAGCCGGCCGGTCCGCCACCGATGATCACGATGCGGGTCATGGGAGCCCTTCAAGTGCGCTGGGGACACGTGCTGCCGCCATTGTCCCCGCCGGACAGGGCCGTGGTGCCGAACTCGCCGGGAGGGTCTCGCCACACCGCCGTAGGCTGGCCGGGATGGGCCTCTACGCCGCCTACGGGTCGAACATGGACCCCGCCCAGATGCTCCGGCGCTGTCCCTCCTCCCCGCACACCGGCACCGGCTGGATCAACGGCTGGCGGCTGACCTTCGGGGGCGAGGAGCTGGGCTGGGAGGGTGCGCTGGCCACCCTCGTCCCGGACGACACCACCCCGGGCGAGGCGCTGTCCCCCGGCGTCTTCGTCGCCCTCTACGACCTCACCGAGGCCGACGAGCAGGCCCTGGACGCCTGGGAGGGCGCCGACTCCGGCCTGTACCGCAAGCTGCGCCTGCAGGTGCACACCCTGACCGGGGACCGGGTCGCCTACGTGTACGTGCTCGACGCCTTCGAGGGCGGGCTGCCGTCGGCGCGGTACCTGGGCGCGCTGGCCGACGCTGCTGAGGCCGCCGGCGCCCCCGACGACTACCTCGCCGAGCTCCGCACCCGGGAGTGCCGCTCCACCGGCGTCTGAGCCGCCCCCTCCCCGCCCTCCCCGCCCTCCCCGCGATCATGGACGTCGGGAAGCGACACGCCGCGCCGAGCCCGCGTGTCGCTTCCCGGACCTCATGATCGCCAGGTGCCGGGGCGCAGGCCGAGGGCGCGGGCGGTGACCGCCAGCATCCGTCGGTGCTCGCGGTAGACGTCGGCGCCGGTGAAGTGCAGCAGCGTCCAGCGGTGTTCCGTCAGCCAGTTGTGCCAGTGCCGGTGCCGGTCGGCGCGCAGCTGCTGCGGCGTCATGTGCGCCTCCTGGCCGTCGAACTCCGCGCCGACCCGTTCCGTGCGCCAGCCGACGTCCAACCACCGGGCGCGACCGCCGGCTGCCACCTCGACCTGCAGGTCCGGAGCCGGGAAACCGGCGGCGAGGAACCGCCAGCGCATCCGGGACTCCATCGGGGAGTCGACCCGCGGATCGGCGTGCGGCACCAGCCACCGCAGCCGGACGACCTGCCGCAGTCCGGCCTGCAGGTCCGCCGCCGCGGCGAGGCCGGCCCGGGTACAGGCGCCGGACCGGAGTGCGGCGTCCAGCGTGGCCAGCCCGTCGATGGCGGGGGTCAGCCGCACCACGTCGCACGCCGTCCGGGCGGCCGGCGTGCACCAGACACCGTCGACCAGCACGGCGTCCTGCGTGCCGAGGGACGACGGGTGGACCTGGATCCCCGGCCGCCGGCGGTTGCCCAGCTCGGGCGGCCCGAGGAAGTGCAGCGTCTCCGGGCCCAGGACGTCGAAGCCCCACAGGGCGGCCGCCGTCGAGTGGCACGCGACCAGGTCGCCGCCGACCGCGAGCGCCGCGGCGCGCACCAGCAGGGCGGGCGTGTCCGGGACCTCGCCGTCGACGAGCACCCCGCGGAAGCGGCTGCGGCGCCAGCGGCCGCTGCGGACGAGCGCGCGGAGCTCGGTGTCGCCGCAGTGGTCGAGGGCCTGGGCGGTCGTGAACACCCCGCCCTGGGCGGCGATCGTGCGGTAGAGGGCGACGTCCACACCCGGCAGCGTCGGACCCGACCTAGGAGGAGCGGAGCCAGCGGCCGGTTCTGTGGATCACCGCGGTCCTGTGGACGCCCGACGATCACGGGCTGCGGGAAGCGACACGCCGCGCCGGCCCGGCGTGTCGTGTCCCGGGCGCCATGATCGCGGCCGAGAGGAGGGTCAGGTCGACAGCAGGCCCCGCAGCGCGTCGTCCACCTGCTCGAGGTAGGCCGGGGTCAGCCCGAACAGGGAGGCGTGGCCGTGCACGTCCTCGATGACCCGCAGCTCGCTGCCGGGGATCAGCGCCTGCTCGGCGGCGCAGTCCTCGGGCGGGAAGAACCGGTCGGTGCTGATCGGCATGACCAGGGTCTTCGCCGTGATCCGGCCCAGGGCCGCGGCGAGGTCCCCGCCGGTGTGCCGGCTGACGTCGCCGTGCTGCCACTTCCACGCCTGGGTGAGCAGGTCCCCGGCGTCCATCGGGGCGAAGTAGGCCTCCAGGAAGCCGATCACGAAGTCCTCCGGCGAGCTGAACCCCAGCGCCCGCCAGTGCTCCCCGGTCCAGAAGTCGTTGGACAGCACGTACAGCGCGAACAGCCCTGCGTGCCGCTGCAGCCCGCCGCGGACGTCCTCGCTGTCGCGGTACCAGCCGCCGGCGTACCCGGGGTCGGAGGTGAGCGCGTCGACCAGTGTCTGGGTGAACAGGACGCAGTGCTGGTAGCTGCGGGCGGTGCCGGCCAGCGGCGCGGCCCGCTTCACCCGGTCCGGGAACCGCACGGCCCACTCGTAGGTCTGCTGGGCGCCCATCGACCCGCCGAACACCAGCGCCAGCTCCTCCACGCCGAGCACCTCGCGCAGCAGCCGTTCCTGGGCCACGACGTCGTCCCCGATGCGCACCCGCGGGAAGCGGGCCCGCCCGTAGGGCCCGGCGGTGTTGTGCGGCGAGCTGCCGAGCCCGCTGCCGAGCTGGTTGACCAGGACGACGAAGTGCTCTGCCGGGTCGATCGCCCGGCCCGGGCCGACGTAGGTGTCCCGCATGACCGAGTGGTTGCCGGAGTACCAGCTGGTGACCAGCACCGCGTTGTCCTTCGCCGCGTTCAGCGTGCCCAGCGTCTGGTAGGCCAGCTGGCAGCCGCGGAGCGTGGCGCCCTCCTCCAGCGGGAGGTCGCCGAGGTCGGCGACCTGGAAGTCGCCGTGGACCGCGGCGGAGTAGTACGGGTTCTCGATCGGCACGGGTCGGCCTCGTCTCGGCGGCGGGAGCGGACCGCGGGCACGGCCCCGCCCGGACGCTAGCGAGCCGTGACGGCCCTCACACCTCGGGTGCGGCGAGGAAGGTCTCCAGCAGCTGCCGGGCGGCCAGCGCGGGGGTCAGCTCGCCGGCCAGCACCGCCTTCTCCAGCTCCGGTGCGGCGGCCCGCACGCCGGGGTGCGCGCGCAGCCGGTGCTCCAGCCCGTCGCGCACCAGCTGCCGGGTCCAGCGCACCTGCTGCGAGCGTCGCCGCTCCTCGAACGCCCCGGACGCGCGCGCCCGCTCCTGGTGCTCGACCAGCTTGGCCCACACCTCGTCCAGGCCCTGGCCGGTGAGCCCGGCGCAGGTGAGCACCGGGACGTCCCACTCCTCGTCGTGCCCGCGCAGCATCCGGATCGCCCCCGCCAGCTCGCGGGCGGCCTTGCGGGCGGGCATCGCCTGGTCCCCGTCGGCCTTGTTCACCGCGATCACGTCGGCGATCTCCAGGATGCCGCGCTTGATGCCCTGCAGCTGGTCACCGGTGCGGGCCAGCGTCAGGAACAGGAAGGAGTCGACCATCTCCGCGACGGTGGTCTCCGACTGCCCGACGCCCACGGTCTCCACCAGGACGACGTCGTGGCCGGCCGCCTCGACGACGACCATCGACTCCCGGGTGGCCTGGGCGACCCCGCCGAGCGTGCCCGACGTCGGGGAGGGCCGGACGAACGCCGCCGGGTCGACGGCCAGCCGCGCCATGCGCGTCTTGTCCCCCAGGATCGACCCGCCCGAGCGCGCCGACGACGGGTCGACGGCGAGGACGGCGACCCGCGACCCGGCCGCCGTCAGCGTCACCCCGAGCTGGTCGATGAACGTCGACTTGCCCACCCCGGGCACGCCGCTGATCCCCACCCGCCGGGCGCCGCCGGTGTGCGGCAGCAGCTCGACCAGCAGCTCCTGAGCCCGCTCCCGGTGGTCGGCCCGCCGCGACTCGACCAGCGTGATGGCGCGCGCCACCGCCCGCCGGTCCCCGGCGAGCACCCTCTCGGCCAGAGCTGGGACGTCGGTCTCCCGACCCATCAGTGCCCGAGCTGGGCGGACAGCGTGCGCAGCAGCTCCTGCGCCGCCTCGGCGATGACCGTGCCGGGCGGGAACACCGCGGCGGCACCCATCTCGCGCAGCGTCGGGACGTCGTCGGGCGGGATCACCCCGCCGACCACGATGAGCACGTCGTCGGCGCCCAGGTCGGCCAGCGCCTGCTTGAGCGCCGGCACCAGCGTCAGGTGCCCGGCGGCCAGCGAGGAGACGCCGACGACGTGCACGTCGGCCTCCACCGCCTGCCGGGCGACCTCCTCCGGCGTCTGGAACAGCGGGCCGACGTCGACGTCGAAGCCGAGGTCGGCGAAGGCGGTCGCGATGACCTTCTGCCCGCGGTCGTGGCCGTCCTGGCCCATCTTGGCGACCAGGATGCGCGGGCGGCGTCCCTCGGACTCGGCGAACGCCTCGGCCATCCGCCGGGTCTCCTCCATCGGGCCGGAGGCCCCGGCCTCCTGTCGGTACACCCCGGAGATGGTGCGCACCTGGCCGGCGTGCCGCCCGTAGACCTCCTCCAGCGCGTCGGAGATCTCCCCGACGGTCGCCCGGGCGCGCGCCGCGTCCACGGCCAGCTTCAGCAGGTTGGCGTCCAGCTCCCGGCCGCGGCGTCCCTCGGCGGCGGCGCGGGCGGCGTCGGTGAGCCGGCGCAGCGCGTCGGCCACAGCGGCGGCGTCCCGGGAGGACCGCAGCTCGGCCAGCTTGGCCTTCTGCTGGGCGAGCACGTCGGCGTTGTCGACCCGCAGCACCTCGATCGCCTCGTCGGCCTCCACCCGGTACTTGTTGACGCCGATCACCGGCTGGCGGCCGGAGTCGATGCGCGCCTGGGTGCGGGCGGCGGCCTCCTCGATGCGCAGCTTCGGGATGCCGTCGTCGATGGCCTGCGCCATGCCGCCGTGCTCGGCGACCTCCTCGATGTGCGCCCAGGCGCGCCGGGCCAGGTCGTAGGTCAGCCTCTCCACGTAGGCCGAGCCGCCCCACGGGTCGATGACCCGCGTCGTCCCGGACTCCTGCTGCAGCAGCAGCTGGGTGTTGCGGGCGATCCGCGCGGAGAAGTCCGTGGGCAGGGCCAGCGCCTCGTCCAGGGCGTTGGTGTGCAGCGACTGGGTGTGCCCCTGGGTGGCGGCCATGGCCTCCAGGCAGGTGCGGACGACGTTGTTGTAGACGTCCTGCGCGGTCAGCGACCAGCCCGAGGTCTGCGAGTGGGTGCGCAGCGCCAGCGACTTCGGGTTCTGCCCCCCGGCCTCCTTGACCAGCCGGGCCCACAGCAGCCGCCCGGCGCGCAGCTTGGCGACCTCCATGAAGAAGTTCATGCCGATCGCCCAGAAGAAGGACAGCCGCGGCGCGAACCCGTCGACGTCGATCCCGGCGTCCTTGCCCGCCGCCAGGTACTCCACGCCGTCGGCCAGCGTGTAGGCCAGCTCCAGGTCCGCCGTCGCCCCGGCCTCCTGGATGTGGTAGCCGGAGATGGAGATCGAGTTGAACCGCGGCATCTGCTGGGAGGTGAACGCGAAGATGTCGCTGATGATCTGCATCGAGGGCTTGGGCGGGTAGATGTAGGTGTTGCGGACCATGAACTCCTTGAGGATGTCGTTCTGGATGGTCCCGGTGAGTTGCTCCGGGGCCACCCCCTGCTCCTCCGCGGCCAGCACGTACAGCGCGAGCACCGGCAGGACGGCGCCGTTCATGGTCATCGACACGCTCATCCGGTCCAGCGGGATGCCGTCGAACAGCTGCCGCATGTCCAGGATTGAGTCGATCGCCACCCCGGCCATCCCGACGTCGCCCACCACCCGCGGGTGGTCGGAGTCGTAGCCGCGGTGGGTGGGCAGGTCGAAGGCCACCGACAGGCCCTTCTGCCCGGCGGCCAGGTTGCGCCGGTAGAAGGCGTTGGACTCCGTGGCGGTGGAGAAGCCGGCGTACTGGCGGACCGTCCACGGCTGGGTGGTGTACATCGTCGGGTAGGGCCCGCGCAGGTACGGCGGGGCGCCCGGGTAGGTCTCCAGGAAGTCCAGCCCGCGCAGGTCCGCCGGGGTGTACAGCGGCGGGACGGCGATGCCCTCGGGGGTCTCCCAGGTCGCCTCCTCCACGCCGCGGCCGCTGGTCTCCTTGAACGCCTTGGCCCAGTCGTCGGCCGACGCCGTGGCCGCGGGGCGGCCCAGCTCGGCCGTGCCCCAGTCGATGGAGCCGAAGTCGGGGATGCCGCTCATGCCGGGACCTCCTGGGTGCCGTTCGCGGGCGAGGGGCTGGTGCCGAGCTGCTGGTGGACCTGCTGCAGGACGTCGAGTGCGTCGCACCCGGCGTACACGTACCCGTCGACGCCGTCGACCTGCAGCGACGGCTTGCCGGCCAGCCACACGCTGGTGGCCCCGGCGGCGCGCAGCTCCGCGGCCAGCGCGGCCGCGGAGTCGGCGTAGTCCCGGTCGGTGCCGCAGATGCAGGCGACCGTCGTCCCGGCGTCGGCGAGGCCGGAGGTGCCGTCCCCGGACGGCGTCGCGATGCCGCCGGCCTGGAACAGGTTGCTGGCGAAGGAGGCCCGCGCGGTGTGCCGGGCGACCGACCCGATGGTCGCCAGGTACACCTGCGGCCGGGTCGGGGCGGCGTCGGCGCGGTCGCGCAGGTCCTCGAAGGCCTGCGCGGCCCGCACGCGGGGCAGCCCGCCGGTGGGGCGCAGGTCCGCGGCCGGCTGCCGCGCGGGCAGCTTCTCGGCGAGGTTCGGGAACTCGCTGACGCCGGTGATCGCGTCGGTGCGGTGCGCCAGCCGCTCGGTGCGGGCGTCCCAGGCGGCGGCGATGCGGTCGCCCACCAGGCCGGAGTCCAGCGCGGCGGCCAGCCCGCCGGCCCGCTCGATCTCGGTGAACCAGTCCCACGCCGCCGCGCCAGGGCGTCGGTGAGCGACTCGACGTACCAGGAGCCGCCGCCCGGGTCGAGCACGCGGGCCAGGTGCGCCTCCTCGACCAGCAGGTTCTGGGTGTTGCGGGCGATCCGGCGGGAGAAGGCGTCGGGCAGGCCGGCCGCGGCGTCGAAGGGCTGGACCGTGACGACGTCCGCGCCGCCCACGCCCGCGGCGAAGCAGGCCACCGTCGTCCGCAGCATGTTGACCCACGGGTCGCGCCGCGTGGTCATCACCGACGAGGTGACCGCGTGCTGCCGCTGGCCGCGGGCCTCCGGCGAGGCGCCGCCGACCTCCCCCACCCGGTCCCACAGCCGGCGCGCGGCGCGCAGCCCGGCGATGGTCGTGAACTGGTCGGCGCTCGCGGCGTAGCGGAACTCCAGCTGGGCGAACGCCTCGTCCAGGCCGAGCCCGCCGTCGGTGAGCGCCCGCAGGTAGGCCACGCCGGCGGCCAGCGAGCAGCCGAGTTCCTCCACCGCGGAGGCCCCGGCGTCTGAGAAGACCGTGCCGTCGACGACGACGGTGCGCCACCCGGCCGGCGCGCGGCGGGCCATGCCCGCCAGCCCGGTGAGGTCCTGCGCCTGCCCCGAGGCGGCGTGCACGCCGAGCGGGTCCAGGCCCAGCGACCCGCCGGCCGCGAGGTCGGTGCGCCCGTCCACCAGGGCGAGCAGCGCCTCGGCGGCCGCCACCCCGCCGGAGACCGCCACGGGCGCCAGGTCCAGGTACACGTCGGCGAGGACCTCGCCCAGCGCGTCGGCCGGGACCGCCCCCTCCCCCACCTCCAGCCACAGCGAGGTGACGCCGTTCTCCAGGTCGGCGGCGATCGCCTCCCGGGTCAGCCCGACGTCGGGGTGGGCGTGCCGCTGCCGGATGTCCCAGCTGCCCGACGCCCCGCCCACCGCGCCCCCGGCGGCGGAGACGGCGCCCGACCCGGCCGGGCCGACCGCGGGGCGGGCGCCGCGGACGAAGGGGGTCAGGCCCGGGACGCCGACCGCGGTGGGCAGGTCCCCGGCGTCCTCGGCGGTGTAGAGCGGGGCCACGCTGACGCCGGTGGCCACCGGCACCCGCAGCGCGTCCTCCACCGGGTCGGGCAGGTCCTCCCGGCCGGCCTTGCGCAGCACCGCGGCCACCATCTCCCGCCACCGCTCGCGGGTGGCGGGCGGGTAGTCGGCGGCGAGGCGGAGGTCGTCGGGGACCTCGTGCTCGACGGGCGCCCCTCCCCCGCCTGGCACCGCGTCGCCGGGTGTGGCGGTCTGGTGGTCGGTGGCACTCATCGGCGCACTCCCGGGTCGTCGGTGTCGGGGTCAGTCTCTACCGGCGGTGGCCCCGACCGGAACGCCCCGGCCGCAGCGAGGGGCCCGACGGCGTGCTGCCGGCGTCGGCGGCCAGCGCGTGCAGGGCGGTGCGGGCCAGCAGCCGGACGCCGACGCCGATGGCACGCTCGTCGACGTCGAAGGTGCCCCGGTGCAGGTCCAGCTCGGGGCCCCCGCCGTGCGTGCCCAGCCGGGCCAGCGCGATGGGCAGCACGTCGGCGAAGCAGCCGAAGTCCTCCCCGCCCATGCTCTGCGGCGAGGCCCGCAGGCCGTCGGGGCCGACGGTCTGCAGCGCGGCCGAGCGCAGCAGCGCGACCGAGCGGGGGTCGTTGACCACCGGGGGGACCCCGCGGGTGTAGTCGACCTGCACCTGCGCGCCGGTGGTCGCGGCGACCTTCTGCACCAGCGAGCGCAGCAGCGCCTCGGCGTCCTTCCAGGTCTCGCGGTCCAGCACCCGCACCGTGCCGCGCAGGTGTCCGCGCTGCGGGATGGCGTTGGCCGCGACGCCGGCGTCGACCGCCCCCCACACCAGCGACATGCCGGCCCGCGGGTCGACCTGACGGGACATCAGCGCGGGCAGGTCGGTGATCAGCCGACCGAGCGCGTCGACCAGGTCGACGGTCAGCTGCGGCCGGGCGGTGTGCCCGCCAGGGCCGGTGAGCGTGACGTCCATCCGGTCGCAGGCCGCGGTGATGGCGCCGGTGCGCAGGCCGACGGTGCCGACCGGGAGGGAGGGGTCGCAGTGCAGCGCGAAGGCGCGGGAGGCCCCGTCCAGGACGCCGGCGGCGACCACCTGGGTGGCACCGCCGGGCACCGTCTCCTCGGCCGGCTGGAACACGCACCGGACGGTGCCCGGCAGCGCGTCCAGCTCGGCCAGGGCCAGCGTCACCCCCAGCAGGACGGTGGTGTGCACGTCGTGCCCGCAGGCGTGGCAGGTGTCCTCGCGGACCGACGCGTAGGGCACGTCCTTGAGGTCGGCCAGCGGCAGCGCGTCGATGTCGGCGCGCAGCACCACGACCGGTTCCCCGGACCCCACCTCGACGACCAGGCCGGTGCCACTGTACAACCGCCGGGGGGCCAGGCCCGCGTCGCGCAGCCGCTGCTCCAGGTGCGACGTCGTCTCGAACTCGGCGAAGGCCAGCTCCGGGTGGGCGTGCAGGTGCCGGCGGACGGCGACCAGCTGCTCGTGGTGCGTGGCGGCCCACTCGTCGACGGCCGTGCCGAGCTTGTCCAGGTCGGTCACGCCGCATGACCCCCGGCGCACTGGGCGGGGCCGGGCACCGGCGGCGTGCCGGTGGGTCCGCTGCCGGGCAGCGGCTGGGTGGGCAGGCCGTCCCGCAGCTCGGCCAGCAGGCCGTCGACGACGGCGGTCAGGTCACCGCCGGTCGCCGCGGCGACGGCGCGCTGCCGCTGGTAGGAGGCGCCGACGGCCAGGATGCGGTGCACGTCGGCCAGCTCGGCCTCGCAGCCCAGCCGGCGGGCGGTGGGCTCCAGCTCCTCGACCAGGTCGGCGATGGCCTGGCGGACGGGGAGCACGGTGCCCTTGTCGTCGACGACGACGTCGGCGTCCAGGCCGTAGCGCGCGGCCCGCCACTTGTTCTCCCGCAGCACCCAGGACGCCGGCACCGGCAGCGTGTAGCCGCGGTCGAGCTGGGTGTCGAACTGCTCGACCAGGCACTGCGACAGCGCCGCGACCGCGCCCACCTCGTCGAGGGTGGGCAGCCCGTCGCAGATGCGCAGCTCGACGGTGCCGAAGTCCGGGTGCGGGCGGACGTCCCACCACACCTCGCGGACGCTCTCGATGGCGCGCGTGGAGATCAGCGTCTCCATGTACTCCTCGAACCGCTCCCAGCCGGACAGCTGGTAGGGCAGGCCGGCGGTCGGCATCCCCTCGAACACCTTGGAGCGGGCCGAGGCCAGGCCGGTGTCGCAGCCCACCCAGAACGGGGAGGACGCCGACAGCGCCAGGAAGTGCGGCACGTACTGGGTGAGCGCGTTGACGATCGGGATGGCCTTCCCCGGCGACCGGACGCCGACGTGCACGTGCACCCCGAAGATCTGCAGCCGGCGGGCCAGCCACTGCATGCGCTCGACCAGCTGCTGGTAGCGCTCCTTGGGCGAGATCTGCTGGGTCTGCCAGTCGGTGATCGGGTGGGTGCCGGCGCACATCAGGCCCAGCCCGCGGCGCGCGGCCGCCGCCTGCACCTCGGCGACCGTGCCGGCCAGGTCGGCCTTGGCCTCCGCGACGGTGCCGCAGACCCCGGTGATGACCTCGATCGTCGACTGCAGCAGCTCGTGCTTGGCCCGCGGGTGCTCCTCGGCGCCCTCGGGGCGCAGCTCCTCGAGGATCTCCACCGCGCCCGCGGTCAGCTGCCGGGTCTGCAGGTCGACGAGCTGCAGCTCCCACTCCACGCCGAGACTGGCGCGCTCGGAGGACCGGAACGGGATCTGCACCCTGCGAGTCTAAGAGGACCCGCCTGTCCCCCACCTCTCGCGAGCTCGCGGCGGGCCCCTACAGGCGGGCCACCGTGTCGGCCGGCGGAACGACGGCCGCCTGGAGAGCCACCTCCGCCGGCTCGTCCACCCGGGACGCCGGCCGCGGCAGCCAGCGGTCGGCCGGCACCCGCGCGCGCACCGCCGCGACGGCACCCCGGCCGTACCGGTCGTCGTCCACCAGCACGCTGCACAGGTCCCGGCCCACGACGAGGACCGCGCGGCCGTCCGGGCCGGGCAGGGCGGCCTCCACCCGCTCCCACGGGACGGCGTGCACGTCGCCGTCCGGGTCGCGGGAGGCCAGCTCCCGCTCCCCCACCACGAGCGCGACCCGCTCCCCGGGCGAGACCAGCCGGGCCAGCAGCGACGGGCGGAAGGTCCGGCCCGGCGGCAGCCGGTCCTGCACCGCGCACACGGACCGGCGCACCACCGGCTCCCCGGGCCCCGCGTAGGCGCAGTCCTCGGGCACCGCGAGCACCGCGGTGGGCAGGGTGGCGCGCAGCGCGGCGGCGACCCGCTCCGGGCCGGTCGCCCGCCAGGCGGCGAGCACGTCGTGCACGGGGCGGAACGGCAGGCCGGCGACCGCGCAGTAGGCCGCGTCGGCCAGCTCGGACTCCACGACGACGCGCTCGTCGGCGTCCAGCTCCTCGGCGAAGCCGTCGACCGCGTGCGCCAGCTCGGCGCCGCTGGGGCCGGCGTCGGCCAGGGACGTGCAGGCGCCCCAGAGCAGCCCGGCCACCTCGGCCTCCTGGCCGGGGCGGGCGTCGACGACGACGGCGACCTCCCGGCGGTCCGCGGACAGGTCGAGGGCCAGGGAGTCGACGCAGTAGCTCAGGCCCCGGGCCAGGCGGGCGGTGTCGCGCAACCGCTCCTTGAGCACCTCGACGCCGAGGGTGAGTGCCGGGTCGGCGGCGCCGCCGGCGGTGAGCAGCAGGCCGACGCCGGAGCGGCCGGCGCGGGTCCACACCGGCCCGGTCTGCGGCCGGGAGGCCGGGACGGGGCGCTCCGGGCGCGGGCCGGGCGGCAGGGGCAGCCGCAGGCCGGGCGGCACCGGGCCGCTGACCCACAGCGCGGCGTTGCCCCGGACGAACCAGCGGCGGGCGTGCGCGCGCACGGTCTGCTCGGTGAGCCACTCCGGGCCGGGCCCCGCCGCGACGACCAGGCCGGGGCCGGTCAGCCCGAAGCGGGCCGCCCACAGCCCGGCCGCGGTGGCGTGCGGCGTGCTGCAGCTCTCCGCCTGCAGGACGCCGACCTCGACGTCCAGCCGCTCGGTGGGCAGGTCGGCCAGCGCCCGGCAGACGCCCTCGAGGAACGCACCGACCGCCTCCGGCCGCCCGGTGGCGCCGAAGGTGGTGGTGTCGACGTCGGTGACGGCGGTGCAGCGCAGGTGGGTGCGCGGCAGCGCGGCCATGGCCAGGTGCTCGACGAGGTGGGTGACCTCGATGGTCGCGAAGGTCTCGTCGCGCAGCCCGACACCGAAGACCAGGCTGGCGGTGGTCCGCGCCGGGCCGTCGGCGCTGAACACCGGGACGCCGTCGATGTGGGTGCGCTGCACGCCGTCCCATCGGCAATCGGGCCCGCGGCCTCCAGCGGACACGCCCGCGGCGGGACGGGTGGGGTCCGTGTGCCGCCGCGGTCCCTGCGTCGGCGGCCGCCCGCTGGCGCTAGCGTCGCCACCGTGAGCGCACCCCCCGCGACCGACCCCGCGGCCGACCCCGAGACCCTGGCCGCGCGCGCGGCCGACGAGCTGACCCGCGCGCTCGGCGGCGACCACGAGGTGGCCGTCGTCATGGGCTCGGGCTGGGCACCGGCCGCCGACGCCTTCGGCACGGTCGAGGGCAGCGTGGCGGTCGCCGACCTCCCCGGTTTCACCGCACCGACGGCGGTGGGTCACGGCGGGCAGGTGCGCTCGGTGCGGGTGGGCGAGCGCCGGGTGCTGCTCTTCCTCGGCCGCACCCACCTCTACGAGGGCCGCGGCGTGGAGCCGGTGGTGCACGGCGTCCGGACGGCGGCGGCGGCCGGCGTGCGCACCGTCGTCCTCACCAACGCCGCGGGTGGGCTGTCCCCCGACCACCGGGTCGGCCAGGCGGTGCTGATCGGTGACCACCTCAACCTCACCGCCCGCTCCCCGCTGGTCGGCGCCACCTTCGTCGACCTCACCGACCTGTACTCGGGCCGGCTGCGGTCGCTGGCCCGCGAGCTGGACCCGGCGCTGACCGAGGGCGTCTACGCGGCGCTGCCCGGGCCGCACTACGAGACGCCGGCGGAGATCCGCATGCTGCGCACCCTGGGCGCGGACCTGGTCGGGATGTCCACGGCGCTGGAGGCGATCGCCGCGCGGGCCGCCGGCCTGGAGGTGCTCGGGCTGTCGATGGTCACCAACGCCGCGGCCGGCATCACCGGGGAGAAGCTGGACCACGAGGAGGTGCTCGCCGCGGGGCGGGCGGCCGCCGGCCGGCTGGGCGAGTTCCTGGTGCGGTTCATCGGGCGCCTCCCGTGACCGCGTTTATCGCGATAATGGCTGTCGGAGGACGGTCGTGAGCGGGCCGGTGCTGCTCACCGGGGCGGCCGGGCGGATCGGCACGGTGCTGCGCGGCGGGCTGCCCGAGCGCGGCTGGGCGCTGCGCTCGCTGGACGTCGTCCCGCTGACCGACACCCGGCCCGGCGAGGAGCACCTCGTCGCCGACGTCACCGACCTCGCCGCGGTGCTGGACGCCACGCAGGGCGCCGACGCCGTCGTCCACCTGGCCGGGGTCTCCGGTGAGTCGACCTGGGCGGCGGTCTCGCACGCCAACATCGAGGGCACCTGGTGCGTGCTGGAGGCCGCGCGGCGGGCCGGCGTCCCCCGGGTGGTGCTCGCGTCGAGCAACCACGCCACCGGCTTCACCCCCCGCCCCGGGTCCGGGTTGCTGCGCGAGACCGACGCCCTCCCGCGGCCGGACACCTTCTACGGGGTCACCAAGGTCGCCACCGAGGCGCTCGGCGCGCTGTACGCCGACCGCTACGGCCTGGACGTGGTGTGCCTGCGCATCGGCAGCGCCACCCCCGAGCCGACGACGACGCGGCAGCTGTCCACCTGGCTGTCCCCCGGCGACCAGGTGGGCCTGGTCGACGCGGCCCTGCGCGCGCCGGCCCCCGGCTTCGCCGTGGTCTGGGGGATCTCGGCCAACACCCGCGCCTGGTGGGACCTCACCGCCGCCCGGGCGCTGGGCTACGACCCGCAGGACGACGCCGAGGTGTTCGCCGCGGCGCTGGTCGAGGCCGACGGAGAGCCCGACCCGGCCGACCCGGTGCACGCCCGGGTGGGCGGTGAGTTCACGACGGCGGAGTTCGACGCCGAGCACCTCGGGCCACCGCTGCCGCGCGGGGACATCGCGCCCGGGAGCGGGGCCGGCGGGTGAGCGCCCGGGAGCGGGGCGGAGCGGTGAGCCTGCTGGACCGGGCCCGGGAGTGGGCCGCCGCCGACCCGCACGACGGCGACCGCGCGGAGGTCGAGGCGCTGGTCGAGGCCGGGGACACCGCGGAGCTGGCGCGCCGCTTCGCCGGGCCGCTGACCTTCGGCACCGCCGGCCTGCGCGGCCCGCTGCGCGCCGGGCCGGCCGGGATGAACGCCGCCGTGGTCTCCCGCGCGGCCGCGGGCCTGGGCCGGTGGCTGACCGACTCCGGGCACGCGGGCGGCGGCGTGGTCGTCGGCTTCGACGCCCGCCGCCGGTCCGACGAGTTCGCCCGCGTCTCGGCCGCGGTGCTCTCCGCGGCGGGCTTCGCCGTCCGGGTGCTGCCCCGGCCGCTGCCCACGCCGGTGCTGGCCTTCGCCGTCCGGCACCTGGGCTGCGTGGCGGGGGTGATGGTCACGGCCAGCCACAACCCGCCCGACGACAACGGCTACAAGGTCTACCTCGGCGACGGCGCGCAGCTGGTGCCGCCGGCCGACCGGGAGATCGAGGCGGCCATCGCCGCCGTCGGGCCGGCCCGCGACGTGCCCACGTCGGAGGACTGGACGGCCCTCGGCGACGACGTCGCCACCGACTACGTCACCGCGGTCGTGCGGGCCCTGCAGCCCGAGCAGGTCCCCGGCCGCGACCGGCTCACCGTCGCCTACACCGCGATGCACGGCGTGGGTGCCGGGACCACCCGCGCGCTGTTCGCCGCCGCGGGCCTCGCGCCGCCGACGGGCGTGCCCGAGCAGGAGCAGCCCGACCCGGCGTTCCCGACCGTCGCCTTCCCCAACCCCGAGGAGCCCGGGGCGGTGGACCGGCTGACCGCGCTGGCCGCGCGGGTGGGCGCCGACGTGGCCATCGCCCAGGACCCCGACGCCGACCGCTGCTCGGTGGTCTGCGGCGGCCGGCAGCTGACCGGGGACGAGGTGGGCGGGCTGCTCGCCGACTGGCTGCTGCGCCGCGGGGTGCGCGGCACGTACGCGGCGTCGCTGGTGAGCGGCTCGCTGCTGCACGGCCTGGCCGGGGCGCACGGCGTGCGGTTCGCCGAGACGCCGACCGGGTTCAAGTGGATCGTCCGCGCCGGCACCGACGACGAGCCGCTGGTCTTCGGCTACGAGGAGGCACTGGGCTACGCCGTCGCGCCGCAGGTGGTGAAGGACAAGGACGGCATCTCTGCCGCGCTGGCGGTCGCGCTGCTGGCCGCGGAGCTCGCGGCCTCCGGGCGCACGCTGACCGACCGCCTCGACGAGCTGGCCGTCGAGCACGGGCTGTTCGCCACCGGGCAGCTGTCGGTGCGGGTGGAGGACCTCGCGCGGATCGGGGAGATGATGGCGCGGGTGCGGTCCGCGCCGCCGGCCCGGCTGCTGGACCGCGAGGTGGTCGCCACCGACCTGGCGCAGGAGACCCCCGCGGTGGACGCCGTCCGGCTGCTCGGCGACGGCGTCCGGGTCATCGTGCGGCCCAGCGGCACCGAGCCCAAGCTCAAGGCCTACCTGGAGACCGTCGTCCCGGTGCACGAGGACGCCGGGCTGATCGCCGCCCGCGGCCGCGGGGCCGACGAGCTCGACCGGCTCCGCGACGAGGTGTCGGCGGCACTGGGGCTGTCGTGACCGTCCGCGCGCTGGTCTTCGACGTGTTCGGCACCGTGGTCGACTGGCGCGCCGGGGTCGCCCGGGAGGCGCGCCGGCTGCTCGGCCCGGCGGTGGACGGTGACGCGCTGGCCGACGACTGGCGCGGCCGCTACGTGCCGTCGATGCAGCGGGTGCGCGCCGGTGACCTGCCGTGGACGCCGCTGGACGCCCTGCACCGCGCGTCGCTGGACGACGTGCTGGCCGACGCCGGGCTGGCGGACGTGGGTGCCGACGTGCGGGCGGAGCTGGTGCTCGCCTGGCACCGGCTGGACCCGTGGCCCGACGTCGTCCCGGGGCTCACCCGGCTGCAGCGGTCGCACGTGCTCGCGCCGCTGTCCAACGGCAACGTCGCGCTGCAGGTGGACCTGGCGCGCCGGTCGGGGCTGCCGTGGGACTGCGTGCTGGGCGCGGAGGTGGTGCGGCACTACAAGCCCGACCCGGAGGTCTACGACTCCGCGGCGCAGCTGCTCGCGGTGCCGCCGTCGTCGGTGGTCATGGTCGCCGCGCACGTCGACGACCTGGCGGCGGCGCGGGCGCGCGGGCTGCGGACGGCCTACGTGCACCGGCCCGCGGAGTTCGGCGGCCGCGTGGTGCCACCGGCCGCCGACCCGGACGCCGACTGGTCGGTCGGCTCGTTCGAGGAGCTGGCCGACCGGCTCGGCTGCTGACCCGTCGCCGGCCCCCAGGACACGAGTCGGTCACACCAGGTGGCGGGCGTCACGCCCGGTGCTAGCGTTCCCGCCGATCCTGACCGGTACCCAACTCAGAAGGACACCACTCGATGCCACGAGGTCCCCAGCACGACGTCGCCCGTCTCCGCCGCTCCCGCTCGGTGATCGGCCTGGCCGCGGCCACGCTGACGCTCGCCGCGTGCGGCGGTGGCGGCGGCGGTGGCGGCGGCGGGGAGGACGCCGCGGCCTCCTACCCGGACGGCGACATCACCTTCGTGGTGCCCTTCTCCGCCGGTGGGCCGACGGACACGGTCACCCGGCTCATCGCGGACCCCATGGGCGCGGAGCTCGGTCAGCCGATCGTCGTCCAGAACGTCGAGGGCGCCGGCGGCACCATCGCGGCCGGTCAGGTGGCCGAGGCCGAGCCGGACGGCTACACCGTCCTGATGCACCACATCGGCATGTCCACAGCGCCGTCGCTGTACAGCGACCTGTCCTACGCGCCGCTGGAGGACTTCAAGACCGTCGGCCTGGTCACCGAGGTGCCCATGACGATCGTGGCGCGCAACGACCTGGGGCCGACCACGCTCGAGGAGCTGGTCACCTACGTCCAGGAGAACCAGGACACCGTGACGATCGCCAACGCCGGCGTCGGCGCCGCCTCGCAGCTGTGCGGGCTGCTCTTCCAGCAGGCGACGGACACCACCCTCACCGAGGTGGCCTACGAGGGGACCGGCCCGGCCCTGACCGACCTGGTCGGCGGGCAGGTCGACATCATGTGCGACCAGACCACGAACACCACCGGCCAGATCCAGTCCGGTGAGATCACCGGCTACGCGGTGACCACGCCGGAGCGGGTGGAGAGCCTGCCCGACCTGCCGACCACCGCCGAGGCGGGCCTGCCCGACCTCGAGGTCGGCGTGTGGCACGGCCTGTACGTGCCGGCCGAGACCCCGGACGCGATCGTGCAGGAGCTCACCGCCGCGCTGCAGGTGGCCCTCACCGACCAGAACGTGATCGACCAGCTCGCCGAGCTCGGTGCCACGCCGTCGCCGGAGTCCGACGCGACGCCGGAGGCGCACACCGAGCAGCTGTCCAGCCAGATCGACCTCTGGCAGCCCATCATCGAGGAGGCCGGGGTCTCCGCGGACTGACGCCCGTGGTGGTGGGGCGGTGCGTTCCGCGGGGAACGCACCGCCCCACCGCCGTCCCCGACACCTGAGGACGCACGCATGAGACTGCAGGACGCACGCAAGGACCTCCTCGCGGGCGCGGTGTTCACCGGCCTGGGCCTGGCCTTCGCCATCACCTCGACGACCTACGAGATCGGCACCCCGCTGCGCATGGGCCCGGGGTTCTTCCCGCTGGTCCTCGGCGGGGTGCTGGTCGTGCTGGGCGTCTCGATCGCCGTCACCGGCGTCCTCGCCCGCGAGGGCGGCGACCTGGGCACGGTGCCGTGGCGGGCGCTCGTGCTGCTGATCGCCGCCATCCTGTTCTTCGGTGCCACGGTGCGCGACCTCGGCCTGGTGCCCGCCCTGTTCGTCACGGTCCTGCTGGCCGCCCTGGCCGGTCGCGGCGTCCGGGTCGTCCCGGCCGTGGTGATCGCCACGAGCCTGACCGCGCTCAGCGTGCTGATCTTCGTGGTCGCGCTGCAGCTGCGGCTGCCGCTCATCGGCCCCTGGCTCGGGGGCTGACCGGCCGATGGGACTCCTCGACAGCCTCGCCCTCGGTTTCGACACGGCGTTCACGCCGGTCAACCTGCTGTTCTGCCTGATCGGGGTGGCGCTGGGCACCGCGGTCGGCGTGCTGCCCGGCATCGGGCCGACCGCAACCATGGCCCTGCTGCTGCCGATCACCTTCGGCTTCGAGCCGTCCACCTCGCTGATCATGCTGGCCGGCATCTACTACGGCGCCCAGTACGGCGGGTCGACGACGGCCATCCTGATCAACCTGCCCGGGGAGTCCTCGGCGGCCGTGACGGCCATCGACGGCCACGAGATGGCCAAGCAGGGCCGCGCCGGCAAGGCCCTGGCCACCGCGGCCCTGGGCTCCTTCTTCGCCGGCAGCGTGGCCACGCTCTTCGTGGCGCTGCTGGCCACCCCGCTGTCCCGGTTGGCGCTGAACTTCGGGCCGGCCGAGCTCGCCTCGCTGATCCTGCTCGGGCTGATCGCCTCGATCACGCTGGCCAGCGGCTCGACGCTCAAGGCGCTGGCCATGATCGTGCTCGGCCTGCTGCTGGGCACCGTCGGCCAGGACATCGCCACCGGCACGCCGCGGTTCACCTTCGGCCAGCGGGAGCTCTACGACGGCCTGGACTTCGTCTCCCTCGCGGTCGGCCTGTTCGGCGTGGCCGAGATCCTCCGCAACCTCGAGGGCTCGATGGTCCGGTCGGTCGTGGTCAAGAAGGTCCAGGACCTCTGGCTCCGCAAGGAGGACTACCGGCGGATCCGGATGCCCGTGCTGCGCGGCACGGCGCTGGGCTCGGCGCTCGGCGTCCTGCCCGGCGCCGGTCACGTCCTCGCCTCGTTCATGTCCTACTCCACGGAGAAGCGCGCCGCGAAGAACCCGCAGGAGTTCGGCCGGGGCGCCATCGAGGGCGTCGCGGGGCCGGAGTCGGCGAACAACGCCGCCGCGCAGACCTCCTTCATCCCGCTGCTCACCCTGGGCCTGCCGGCGAACGCGGTCATGGCGCTGCTCGTCGGGGCGCTGATCATCCAGGGCATCGTCCCGGGCCCCGACGTCATCAACGAGGAGCCCGAGGTCTTCTGGGGCCTGATCGTCTCCTTCTGGATCGGCAACCTGTTCCTCCTGCTGCTCAACCTGCCGCTGATCGGGCTGTGGGTGAAGATGCTGACCATTCCCTACCGCTGGCTGTTCCCGGCGATCATCGGGTTCGCGGCGATCGGCACCTTCTCGATCAACCTCAACGCCTTCGACGTCTACGCCATCGCCTTCTTCGCACTCCTGGGCTACGGGCTGATCAAGCTGGGGTGCGAGCCGGCCCCGCTGCTGCTGGGGTTCGTCCTGGGGCCGCTGCTGGAGGAGAACGTGCGGCGCGCGCTGACCATCTCCCAGGGCGACGCGACGACGTTCGTGACCCGGCCGCTGTCGCTCACCCTCCTCGTCCTGGCGGTGGTGGCCTTCTTCGTCGCCGTGCTGCCCGCGGTGCGCCGCAAGCGCGAGGTGGTGTTCGTCGAGGACGACGACGGCCCCCACCCGCCGCAGCCCGCGCAGGCCGGGACCCGGGACGGCGCGTCGCGCCCCTGACCGGCTGCCACCGGCCGGTGGTGCTCAGCCGCTGACGGGCTCCCGGCAGCCGGAGTCCAGTGCGCGGGCGGCGGTGGCCAGCACCGCCACGACGTCCCGCGCGAAGCCGACGTCGCACGGGTGGGTCCCGCCGGTCACCGCGGCGGCGGCCAGCTCGTCGACCGCGACGGAGAAGGACTCCACCGGGCCCTCGATGTCCGGAAGCAGCACCAGCCGGCCGGCGTCCCCGTGCACGGAGAACTCGATGCCGGTGGACAGCGGCGCGGCGGTGTGCGACAGCGTCACCGTCGAGGCCACCCCCGGGGTGGCGTGCTGCAGCACCAGGTGCACGGTGTCCCCCGCCCCGGCGCCGGCCTGCACCGACACCACCGGGCCCAGGCTGGGCGCCAGCAGCGACAGGGCGTGCGGGCCGATGTCCCACAGCGCGCCGTGCTGCCGGCGCCAGGCGGAGTCGAAGGGGCTGCCGGCCAGCGCGGAGAGCCACGAGCCCGCGCCGCCGGCCAGCCGGGTGCGGGCGGCCTGGGCCAGCCAGGTCGACGTCCCGGCCTGGAAGCGGAAGGTGAAGAACACCACCGAGGCGACGGCGGACGAGCGCACCGCGGCGACCACCCGGTCGGCCTCCCCGAGCGAGAGCCCGATCGGCTTCTCCAGCAGCAGGTGCTTCCCGGCGGCCGCGGCCTGCTCGGCGAGCTCCACCTGCACCGACGGCGGGACCGCGATCGCCACGGCGTCGACCCGCGCCAGGAGCGCGGCCAGGTCGGAGGTGCCGGGGACGTCGAACTCGGCTCCGAGCGCCGCGGCCCGGCCCGGGTCGCGGCCCCAGACGCCGACCAGCTCGGCGGTCGGGTGCGCGGCCAGGGCAGCCGCGTGGACCGTCCGCGCCCAGTGACCGGTGCCCAGCACCCCGAAGCGCACGGTCAGACCGCCCCGAACTGCCGGTCGCCGGCGTCCCCGAGGCCCGGGACGATGTAGGCCTTGTCGTCGAGCCCCTCGTCGACCGAGGCGGTGAACACCCGCAGCGGCAGTCCGCTGTCCTCCAGCCGGCGGATCCCCTCTGGTGCGGCCAGGGCGCACAGCACGGTGATCGCGGTGGCCCCGCGCTCGGTCAGCAGCCCGCAGCAGTGCACCAGCGACCCGCCGGTGGCCAGCATCGGGTCCAGCACGAACACCTGCCGGTCGACGAGCGACTCCGGCAGGGACGCCATGTAGGCCTTCGGCTGGAAGGTGTGCTCGTTGCGCGCCAGGCCGACGAAGCCCATCTGCGACTCCGGCAGCATCCCGTGCGCGGTGTCGGCCATGCCGAGCCCCGCGCGCAGCACCGGCACGATGAGCGGCGGCGCGGCCAGCCGGTAGCCGGTGGTGGCCGTGACCGGCGTGGTGATCGACTCCTCGGCGATCGGCAGGTCGCGGGTGGCCTCGTAGACCAGCATCTGGGTCAGCTCGGCCAGCGCCGCGCGGAACGCCGCGTTGTCAGTCCGCTCGTCACGCATGCGGGTCAGACGGGCACGGGCCAGCGGGTGGTCGACCACGGTGAGCTGCACGGGCGCCACCGTAGCGGCCCCGGTCGGCCCACCCGGACGGGTCAGGGGGACCCGGTCGGCGACCCGAGGCTCCCCCGCCAGCTGTACAGCGCCTCCCGGGCGGCGGGGTCCAGGCTGCTGCGCGTGAGCACGTCGGCCAGGTCCAGCCCGGTCAGCGCCGCCCGGAAGGCCCCCTCGGTCGTGGTGCCGTGCGACCGGCACAGCGCCTCCAGGTCCGCCTCCTCGTCCGGCCGCCCGGTCGCCCGGGCCCGTTCGGGCGCCAGCCGGACCGTCTCCAGGTAGTCCTCGACGACGGCGTCGGGGTGCACCCGTGCCGCAGCCAGCAGCAGGAGCGCCACCATCCCCGTGCGGTCGCGGCCGGACACGCAGTGGAACAGCACCCCACCCGGCGGGGCCAGGACGATCGCGGAGAGAGCGGCCCCGGCGCGCTCGGGCATCGCCGCCAGGTGGGGGAGGTAGTACAGCGCCGTCCCCATGAGCCCGGTGGGCCAGTAGTGCTGCCAGAAGTCCTGGTCCTCCAGGCCGTCCAGGTCGACGTGGACCGTCCGCACCCAGTCCGGCCGCGTGCCGGTGTCCGCCGCCCGTTCCCCGGCCTGCCGCAGGTCCACGACGGTCCGGATCCCCGCTGCGCGCACCTGCTCCCACCCGGCGGGGGTCAGCCGGTCGACGTCCTCCGAGCGGGAGAAGACGCCGCGCGGCGTGGTCGTCCCGTCCGTCCGCCGGAGGCCGCCGAGGTCGCGGGCGTTGACCAGGCCCTCGGCGCGCAGCACGCGATCGATCCCGCCCACGGCAGCACAGTCTCCCCGTCTCCGCCGTCGGGGTGGTCGGGCGGGGGCCGCGGCGGCCGCTCCCCGGGCGACGTCCGCCCCCGCCTCCGGGTGCCCGGCCTCGCGCTGCAGCACGAGGACGGGCACCCCCCGGCGCGGGTGGTGCAGCGGCGACCGCCTCCCCCGCCTCGCACGGAGGGGTGGGAGGCGGTCGGCGCGCCGCTGCGGCAGGGGAGAATGCCCCGCATGACCCACGTGCTCGACCCGGACGCGCCCGCGGCGGGGATCGCGCCGCGGCGCCAACCACCGGCGCCGTACGGCGACGTGACCCGCTCCGACGCCGCCTTCCGCGCCTTCCTGCACGGCCTGCCCGGGGTGGACCAGGTCGGCGCGGAGGCCCGCGCCGCCGTGCTCGCCAGCCGGTCGATCAAGACCACCGCCAAGGCGTGGGCGATCGACACCGCCATCTCGATGATCGACCTCACCACGCTCGAGGGTGCCGACACCCCGGGCAGGGTGCGCAGCCTGGCCGCCAAGGCCCGCCGTCCCGACCCCACCGACCCGACCTGCCCGCCGGTGGCCGCGGTCTGCGTCTACGGCGACCTGGCCGGCGTCGCCAAGGAGGCGCTGGCCGGCACGGGCATCGCCGTCGCCGCCGTGGCCACCGCGTTCCCCAGCGGCCGGGCCAGCCGGGCGGTCAAGCTGGCCGACGTCCGGGACGCCGTGGCGAACGGCGCCGACGAGATCGACATGGTCATCGACCGCGGCGCCTTCCTGGCCGGCCGCTACCTCGACGTGTTCGACGAGGTCGTCGCCGTCAAGGAGGCGTGTTCCCGGCCTGACGGCGCCGCCCCCGCCCACCTCAAGGTGATCCTGGAGACCGGCGAGCTGGTCACCCTCGACAACGTGCGCCGCGCCTCCTGGCTGGCGATGCTCGCCGGCGGCGACTTCATCAAGACCTCCACCGGCAAGATCTCCCCCGCGGCCACCCTGCCGGTGTGCCTGGTGATGATGGAGGCGGTGCGCGACTTCCGCGCCGCCACCGGCCGCCAGGTGGGCGTCAAGCCCGCCGGCGGCATCCGCACGACGAAGGACGCGATCCGGCACCTGGTGCTGGTCAACGAGGTCGCGGGGCCGGACTGGCTGACCCCCGACTGGTTCCGGATCGGCGCCTCCAGCCTGCTCAACGACCTGCTCCTGCAGCGGCAGAAGCTGCACACCGGCCACTACTCCGGCCCCGACCACGTATCGGTGGACTGATGACCGACACCCCGCCCAGCCCGGCCCAGCCCACGAGCCCGTTCCAGTACGCCCCCGCGCCCGAGTCGCGGTCCATCGTCGACCTCGCGCCGTCGCACGGCCTGTTCGTCGACGGCGAGTTCGTCGACGCCACCGGGACGCCGTTCAAGACGGTGAACCCGGCCACCGAGGAGGTGCTGTCGGAGATCGCCTGCGCCTCCGACGCCGACGTCGACCGCGCCGTGAAGGCCGCCCGCCGCGCGTTCACCCGCACCTGGGGGCCGATGCGCCCGGCCGACCGCGGCAAGTACCTGTTCCGCATCGCCCGGCTGCTGCAGGAACGGGCGCGGGAGTTCGCCGTCCTGGAGTCCCTGGACAACGGCAAGCCGATCCGGGAGTCCCGCGACGTCGACGTGCCGCTGGCCGCGGCGCACTTCTTCTACCACGCCGGGTGGGCGGACAAGCTGGACTGGGCGGGCCTGGGCCCCGGCCCGCGGCCGCTGGGCGTGGCCGGTCAGGTGATCCCGTGGAACTTCCCGCTGCTCATGCTGGCGTGGAAGGTCGCCCCGGCGCTGGCCACCGGCAACACCGTCGTCCTCAAGCCGGCGGAGACCACGCCGCTGACCGCGCTGCTGTTCGCCGAGGTGTGCCGGCAGGCCGACCTGCCGCCGGGCGTGGTGAACATCGTGACCGGCGCCGGCGACACCGGGCGGGCCGTCGTGGAGCACGCGGACGTCGACAAGGTCGCCTTCACCGGGTCGACCGAGGTGGGCCGCTCCATCGCCCGCGCCGTCGCCGGCACGGCCAAGCGGCTCACCCTCGAGCTCGGCGGCAAGGCGGCCAACATCGTCTTCGACGACGCCCCGATCGACCAGGCCGTCGAGGGCATCGTGCAGGGCATCTTCTTCAACCAGGGGCACGTCTGCTGCGCGGGCAGCCGGCTGCTGGTGCAGGAGAACGTGCACGACGAGGTGATCGCCTCGCTGCAGCGGCGGATCGGCACGCTGCGCCTGGGCGACCCGCTGGACAAGAACACCGACATCGGCGCGATCAACTCCGCGGAGCAGCTCGCCCGCATCCGGGAGCTGTCCGACATCGGGGAGGCCGAGGGCGCGCACCGCTGGCAGCCGGCCTGCGAGCTGCCCGACCGCGGCTTCTGGTTCCCGCCGACGGTGTTCACCGAGGTCTCCCCCGCGCACCGGATCGCCCGCGACGAGGTCTTCGGCCCGGTGCTGTCGGTGCTGACCTTCCGGACGCCGGACGAGGCGGTGGCCAAGGCGAACAACAGCACCTACGGGCTGTCGGCCGGCGTGTGGACCGAGAAGGGCTCGCGCATCCTCGCCGTCACCGACCGGCTGCGCGCCGGCGTGGTGTGGGCGAACGCGTTCAACCAGTTCGACCCGACCTCGCCGTTCGGCGGTTACAAGCAGTCCGGCTACGGCCGCGAGGGCGGCCGGCAGGGGCTGGCCGCGTACCTGGAGGGTGCCCAGTGAGTGATCGCCTGGCGGTGCGCAAGACCTACAAGCTCTACCTGGGCGGGGCCTTCCCGCGCTCGGAGTCCGGGCGCACCTACGAGGTCACCGACGCGAGGGGCGCCTTCCTCGCCAACGCCGCGCAGGCCTCCCGCAAGGACGCCCGGGACGCCGTCGTCGCAGCCCGCGCCGCGTTCGGGAAGTGGTCCGGGGCCACCGCCTACAACCGCGGCCAGGTGCTCTACCGGGTGGCGGAGGTGATGGAGGGCCGGCACGCGCAGTTCTGCGAGGAGGTGGCCGCCGGGGAGGGGTCGTCCTCCTCCCGGGCGCGCGCCGCCGTCGACGCCGCGATCGACCGCTGGGTCTGGTACGCCGGGTGGACCGACAAGCTCGGCGCCGTCCTCGGCGGGGCCAACCCGGTCGCCGGCCCGTACTTCGACTTCTCACTGCCCGAGCCCACCGGCGTGGTCGCCGTCCTCGCCCCGCAGCGCTCCTCGCTGCTCGGCCTGGTCAGCGTGCTGGCGCCGGTGCTGGCCGGTGGCAACACCGCCGTCGTCGTGACCTCGCGGGCACGGCCGCTGCCGGCGGTCACCCTCGGGGAGGTGCTGGCCACCAGCGACGTCCCCGGCGGGGTGGTCAACCTGCTCACCGGCGACGCCGGCGAGCTCGGCCCGTGGCTGGCCGAGCACGACGACGTCGACGCCGTCGACCTCACCGGGGCGCCGGCCGACCGCGCCATGGAGCTCGAGCGCCTCGCCGCGGGCAGCATCAAGCGGGTCGTGCGGCCGCCGGCCGAGGAACCGGACTGGTCGGCCGACCCGGGCCTGGGCCGGCTCACCCCGTTCCTGGAGACCAAGACGGTCTGGCACCCGATGGGCTTGTGACGGCCCGGTCGGGGGTGCGGGCGGGGACCAGCCCCATCGGGCAGGATCGGGACCCGTGGCCCGGCCCAGCATCGTCCCCATCGCCCTGACCGTCGACGACCGCACCGGGTTCACCCTGTGGGCCCCGCCCTGGGTGGAGGACGGCGAGGAGTGGCAGGCCTTCCTCGGCACCTCCGACGACGACGGCACGGCCGGCAGCGCCCGCGTGCACCTGTTCCCGACACCGGCCGCGCTCGCCGCCTTCTGCCGCACCCGCACCGACCACGACCTCGCCGACCACCCGGTCTGGCCGGTCGTGGTCGGGCTGGGCGCCGATGACCTGACGCCGGACGACGACCACCGCTACGACCTCGACGGCGTCTACGACATCGCCGCCGAGGACCCCGACCGGTGGGCGGTGGAGGAGCTGGCGGCCGACATCGACATCGTCACCCGGCTGGCCGAGTGCCTCGACACGGGCGAGGACACCGGCGAGGACGCCGACGAGGACACCGACGAGGACGCCGACGAGCCGGGTGACGACGAGGACGACATCGAGCTGGAGCGGCGCCCCGGCGGGTCGTCCCGCGACGGGGAGTTCGGCGCGCTCGCCGAGCTGGTCGCCCGGCCGGAGATCGGGTCGCTCGGCCTCGGCGTCGAGGCCTTCCTCGGCCGCTCGGGCGAGGACGCCTGGGTCGGCGTGGGCGCCGCGCTCGACGACCTCTGGGAGGACGTCATCGAGGAGCTCGGCGCGCACCTGGACTGGACCGGCGGGGGCACGGTCGACGTCGCCGACTACCCGCCGGCCGGCGAGGCCGACGACGAGTACGAGGACGACGACGCCGAGGACGCCGCCCCGGCGGTCCGCCCCACCGGCGGAGCGACGGCGGCCACGGCCGGCGTCAGCACCATCGCCCGCCCGGGGCGGCTGTCCGCACCGGAGGCGGAGGTGGCGAAGGCGGCGGCGTTCTGGGAGGCCGTCGGTATCCTGCCGGTGGAGATCGTCGTCCCCGAGGGGGCCGGGGTGACGCTGCGCTGCTACGTCGAGGACCGGGCGCGCTTCCTCGGCCGGGACGGCGAGGTGTTCCTGTTCCCCTCCCCGGCCGAGCTCACCCGCTTCTGCCGAGGCGAGGAGGCCCACGACCTGACCGACATCGCCTCCTGGCCGGAGGTCGCCGACACCGACACCCGGCCGCTGCCGGCCGACCAGGACCGCTACGACCTCACCGAGCTCACCGAGGTGCTGGCCGAGGTCAGCGGCGGTGCGGCCGGGCTGGTCGACCACCGGGTGCTCGCCCAGCAGGTCGAGGGGGTGCGCGACGTCGCCGAGTACGCCGGGTTGACCCGGGTCGACGCGCTGCTGCGCCCCGACGCGCCGCTGGGCCGGGCCGTCGCCCGCAGCGAGCGGGTCCCGGACGCGCCGCTGACCGCCGAGGACGCCGCCGTGCTGCGCCCCGCCTGGGACGAGGTCGTCACCGCGGTGAGCGGGGCCCTGGTCTTCCGCGACTAGCGCAGACACGGCAGCGGCCGGCCCCGGGGAACCGGGACCGGCCGCTGCCGTGCGGCCCGTCGCCTCCCACCGCCGCGAGCTCGCGAGCGGTGAGGGCGACGGGGTCCTCCGTCTACTCGCCGGGCCGACGGCCCTGACCGCGGTACGGGCTGGACCGGCGCTCACCGGAGCCGGACCGCTCACCGTAGGAGCGCTCCCCGTTCCCGCGGGAACGCTCGCCGAACGCCGGCCGGTCGCCGTACGCCGGCCGGTCGCCGTCCCGGCGTGGCCGCTCGCCGTGGGGACGACGCGGGCGGTCGCCGTCGCGGCGCGGACGCTCGCCGTCGCGGCGGGGACGCCGGCCACCGGGGCCACCGGTGGGACGGCGGGACTCCCGCACCGGGCGCTCCACCGGCTCGACGTGCACGCCGCTGGAGACCAGCTCGGCCAGCGGGGCGTCGCCCGGGCGCACCCGGGAGACCTCCGGCTCGACCTTGGCCTGGCGGAACCGGCGCTTGGCCTGGCCCACCTGGTCGGGCAGCAGCAGCGACACGACCACGCCACCGGCGCCGGCGCGGGCGGTGCGGCCCGAGCGGTGCAGGTAGGTCTTGTGGTCGGCCGGCGGGTCGTAGTGCAGCACCAGCGAGACGTCGTCGACGTGGATGCCGCGGGCGGCGACGTCGGTGGCGACGAGCACCGGGCTGCGGGCGTCGGTGAACTCCTCCAGCGCCCGGCGACGGGCACCCTGCGGCAGCCCGCCGTGGATGACCTCGGCCTTGATGCCCGCGGCCTGCAGGTTCGCGCCCAGCCGGTCGGCACCGAGCTGGGTGCGCACGAAGACCAGGGTGCGGCCCGGGCGGGCGGCCAGCAGCTCGGTCACCGGCACCTTGTCGCGGAAGGCGACGCTGTAGGCCAGGTGCTCGGCCGGCGGCGCGTCGTCCCCGGCGCGCTTGACCTCGTGGCGGGCCGGGTCCTTGAGGTAGCGGCGGACCAGGGTGTCGACCTCGCCGTCCAGCGTGGCCGAGAACAGCAGCCGCTGGCCGTCGGGGCGGGTCTGGTCGAGCAGCTCCTGCACGACCGGCAGGAAGCCGAGGTCGGACATGAAGTCGGCCTCGTCGATGACGGTCACGGAGACCTCGTCGAGGGTGACCTCGCCCTGGCCGATGAGGTCCTGCAGCCGGCCGGGGGTGGCGATGACGGCGTCCACGCCGCGGCGCAGCTGCTGGATCTGGCGGTACATCGACGCACCGCCGTAGACGGTGGTCAGCTGCACGCCGATCGACTGGCCGAGCGGGGCGAGGTTGTCGAACACCTGCTGGGCGAGCTCGCGGGTCGGCACGAGGACCAGCGCGCGGGGGGCGCGCGGGCCGCGCCGGGCGGTCTGGCCCAGGCGGGTGAGCAGGGGCAGGCCGAAGGCCAGCGTCTTGCCCGAGCCGGTGGCGGCCTTGCCCAGCACGTCCCGCCCGGTGAGGGCGTCGGGCAGGGCAGAGGCCTGGATGGCGAAGGGGTGCCGGATGCCGCGCCGCTCCAACGCGGTCACCAGCTGCTGGGGCAGGCCCAGCTGGGCGAAGGTCGGGCCGCTCGGGGTCTCGGCGGCCGGGACCTCCGGGGTCTCGGGGGTGGTCGGGACGTCGACGGTGTCGAACGTGGTCATGCGGGTGTGGGACTCCGATGCTGCTCGGGCGCGTCCCGTGGTGAGTGCGCGGACACCGGCGACCGGCGTCCCCACTGGCGATCGCTCACGTCAGCTGTGACGCCCGGATCTGCACGGATGCGCTCATGCCCGGACGGACCGTCCGGGAGGATGACCGGCGTGTGCCGGTACACCCACCGTAGCAGCGCGGCCGGCACCGGCATTCCGGCCGTGATCAGGCTCGCAGCGCCGCGTACCCCGGCCGGACGACGTCGGTGAGGAGCCGGGAACGCTGCGCCTCGTCCACGAACGCGGCGGCCAGCGTCCGCTCGGTCACCGTGGCGGCGTCGTCCCAGCCCCAGCCGAACTGGCCCGCGGTGTCGGTGAGCTCGCTGCTCGCCGAGACGCCGCTCATCAGCCGGTTGTCGGTGTTGACGGTGACCGCGAAGCCCAGCCGGTGCAGCAGGCCGACCGGGTGGGCGGCCAGCGACGGGTACGCGCCGGTCTGCACGTTGGACGACGGGGCCACCTCCAGGGGCACCTGCTCGTCGAGCACCCGGCGCGCCACCGGGCCCAGGGTGCCGTCCTCGCCCACCTCGTCGGCGATCCGCACCCCGTGCCCGAGCCGCTCGGCGCGGGCGCCGTCCAGGGCGGCGACGATGCTGTCGATCCCGGCGGCCTCACCGGCGTGCACGGTGCGGTGCGCGCCGGCGCGGTCCAGCAGCGCGATGGCCGAGGGGTGGCGGTCGGGCGGGAAGCCGATCTCCGGGCCGGCCAGGTCGAAGCCGACCACCCCGGCGTCGCGGTGGCGCACGACCAGGCCGGCGACCTCGTCCCACCGGTCGGCCTGCCGCATCGCGCACAGCAGCGTGCCGACGGTGATCGGCGTGCCCTGCGCGGCGGCCTGCGCGCTGCCCTGCGCGAACCCGTCGAGGATCGCCTCCACGGCCTCCTCGATCGGCGTCCCACCGGCGGTCAGCAGCTCGGGAGCCATGCGGACCTCGGCGTAGACGACGCCGTCGGCGGCCAGGTCGAGGGCGCACTCGGCGGCGACCCGGGCGACCGCCGCGGGCCGCTGCATCACCGCGACGGTGTGCGCGAAGGTCTCCAGGTAGCGCACCAGCGAGCCGGAGTCCGCGGCCTGGCGGAACCAGCGGCCCAGGGCCTCGGCGTCACCGGCGGGGAGGTCCCGGTAGCCGGCCTCGTCGGCGAGCTCGAGCACCGTCTGCGGCCGCAGCCCGCCGTCGAGGTGGTCGTGCAGCAGCACCTTCGGGGCGCGGCGGATCGAGTCGGCGTTCAGCGGTGCGGGCACGCGGTGATTGTCGTCCGCGGGCCCCGCCCGGTTGAGCCGGGAGGTCAGCCCTCCCGGTCCTGCCAGCGGAAGGTGAGCAGGCACAGCACCAGGCCGGCCACGCACCACAGGCCCAGCACCACCGCCACGGTGCCCAGCTCCCAGGACCCGGCCGGCTCGCGGGCGGCCAGGGCGTCGGGCAGGAACACCGACCGCAGCCCCTGGGCCAGCCACTTCACCGGGAACACCGCGGCGACGTCCTGCAGCCACCCGGGCACCTGGTCGAAGGGCATGAACACGCCGGAGACGAACTCCAGCACCAGCGCGATTGGGGTGACCGTCGCCGACGCCGACCGGCCGTTGCGGGCCAGCGTGGACACCACGATCCCCAGCAGCGTGCAGGCGGCCGCGCCGAGCACCGACACCCAGGCGAAGGTCAACCAGTCGGCACCGGCGGGCAGCTCGATGCCGTACACCAGGACGCCGACCAGCAGCAGCAGCACGATGGTCGCCACGGCCACCGCGAGCACCTGCACGACCTTGCCGACGAAGTAGGCGCTGGCCGGCATGGGCGTGCCGCGCAGGCTCTTCAGCGTCCCGTCCGAGCGCTCCGCGGCGATGTGGATGGCCATGTTCTGCAGGCTGGCGCCCACGATCCCGGCGGTGATGACCCCGGCCATGAAGTACTGCGGGAAGTCCACGCCGGCGCCCACGTCGTAGTCGAGGACGGCGCCCAGGCCGAGCAGCAGGATGACTGGGAAGACCAGGGTGAAGACCACCGACTCCCGCTGGCGGAAGAACTCCTTGAGCTCGACGCCGGCACGGCTGGCGTAGACCCGGCCGAGCGGGGGCAGCGCGGTGCGCTCCGGAGCGGTGGTCACGCGTGCTCCCCGATCATCTTGAGGTAGACGTCCTCCAGCGTCGGGCGGGCCACGGTCAGCCCGGGCACCTCACCCGGGAAGCGGGCGGCCAGCTCCTGCACGAACGCGGTCGGCGCGGCGGTCTCCGCGGTGCGCCGGACGCCGTCCTGCAGCCAGCTGACCACGGCCGGCGCGCTGCCCCGCCCGCCCAGCGCGGTGGGGACGGCGACCTCGGCGAGCCGGCCCCGGGCGAGGACGCCGACCCGGTCGGCCAGCGTCTCGGCCTCGTCCAGGTAGTGCGTGGTGAGCAGCATCGTGGTGCCGAGGTCGCGCAGCGAGCGCAGCAGCGCCCAGAACTGCCGCCGCGCCTCGGGGTCGAAGCCGGTGGTCGGCTCGTCGAGGAACAGCAGCCGCGGCCGGCCGACGATGCCCAGGGCCACGTCCAGCCGGCGGCGCTGGCCGCCGGACAGCGTGCGGCCGCGAGCGCGGGCCTGCCCGGTGAGCCCGACCAGCTCCAGCACCTCGTCGGGGTCGCGCGGCTCGGCGAAGCAGGCCGCCCGGGCCTCCAGCAGCTCGCGCACCGACAGCTGGCTGTCCCCGCCGCCGGACTGCAGCACGATGCCCACCTGCGCCTTCCAGCGCCGCCCGCCCCGCGCCGGGTCCACGCCCAGGACGCGCACCTCGCCGCCGTCCCGCCGCCGGTAGCCCTCCAGCACCTCCACCGTGGTGGTCTTGCCCGCGCCGTTGGGCCCGAGCAGCGCGAAGATCTCGCCGCGGTGGATGTCCAGGTCCAGCCCGTCGACGGCCACCCGGTCGCCGTAGCGCTTGACCAGGCCGCGGACGCTGATGGCGGCGTCCGGGGCCAGCGGGTCCCCCGGCTGCGGCCGGCCGTCGGCCGGGGCCGCGGGGCGCGTACTCGTCACGGGTGCCGAGTCTCCCACCGTGACACTGTCGGCCTACCGGCCGACACCGCGGCCAGGTGCCGTCCCCGAGCTGCGTGGAGCCCCACGCCGCACCCGGTGAGGACCCTCCGGGCCCGTCCCCGGGCACGGCCCCCGCAGGGCGGCGTACCTCTGCCCCCCCTGTCAGGCGGTGATGCGGTCGAGCACCAGCGGCAGCGGCACGTCGTCGGTGTCGACGCCGACCGCGCCCTCCAGGGCCTCCAGCGCCCGCGGGATGCGCGCCGGGTCGTCGGTGTGCAGCTCCAGCAGCGGCTGCCCCGCGGTCACCCGCTCCCCCACCGTCGCCGTCCAGGTGACGCCGGCCGCGGCCGACACCGGGTCCTCCCTGCGGGCCCGGCCGGCACCCAGCCGCCAGGCCGCGACCCCGAGGGCGTAGGCGTCCAGCCGGGTGAGCGTGCCGGTCGCGGGGGCCGTCACCACGTGCCGCTGGGCTGGCTGCGGCAGCGGGGCGTCGGGGTCCCCGCCCTGCGCGGCGACCATCCGCCGCCACACGTCCATGGCCCGCCCGTCGGCCAGGGCCGCGGCCGGGTCGACGTCGCCCCGCCCGGCGCCGGCCAGCATCTCCCGGGCCAGCGCCAGGGTCAGCTCCACGAGGTCCGCCGGGCCGCCGCCGGCCAGCACCTCGACGGACTCGGCCACCTCGACGGCGTTGCCCGCGGCACGGCCCAGCGGCCGGTCCATCGCGGTCACCAGCGCCACCGTGCGCACCCCGGCCGCCTGGCCCAGGCCGACCATCGTGCGGGCCAGCTCGCGGGAGTCCTCGGCGGACTTCATGAACGCCCCGGAGCCGGTCTTCACGTCCAGCACCAGCGCGCCGGCGCCCTCGGCGATCTTCTTGCTCATGATCGAGCTGGCGATCAGCGGGATGGACTCGACGGTGCCGGTGACGTCGCGCAGCGCGTACAGCTCCTTGTCCGCCGGGGCGAGGTCCGCGCCGGCGGCGCAGACGACCGCGCCCACCTCGCGCAGCTGCGCCAGGTAGGCCTCCTCGTGCACGTCGGCCCGCCAGCCCGGGATCGACTCCAGCTTGTCCAGCGTGCCGCCGGTGTGGCCCAGCCCGCGGCCGGACAGCTGCGGCACCGCCACCCCGCAGGCGGCGACCAGCGGCGCGAGCGGCAGCGTGGTCTTGTCCCCGACCCCGCCGGTGGAGTGCTTGTCCGCGGTCGGGCGGCCCAGGGAGGAGAGGTCCTTGCGCTCGCCGGAGTCGATCATCGCCTGGGTCCAGGCGGCCAGCTCACCGCCGTCCATGCCGCGGAAGAACACCGCCATGAGCAGCGCGCTCATCTGCTCGCCGGGCACCGCGCCGCGGGTGTGGGCGTCGATGACCCAGCGGATCTGCTCCGCGCTGAGCCGCCCGCCGTCCCGCTTGGTGCGGATGACGTCGATCGCGTCGAAGGTCACCGCGCGGCCGCCCTCTCCAGGTCGTCGGGGCCGAAGGCGTCGGGCAGCACCTCGCGCATCGGCACGATCCCGAGCGACACCGTCTCGAGGAGCAGGTCCGGGCCGCCGTGCTCCCACAGCAGCTGCCGGCACCGGCCGCAGGGCATGAGCGGCTGCCCGTCCCCGCCGACGCAGGCCACCGCGACCAGCCGGCCGCCGCCGGTGCGGGCCAGGTCGCTGACCATCCCGCACTCGGCGCACAGGGCCAGCCCGTAGGAGGCGTTCTCCACGTTGCACCCGGTGACCACCCGGCCGTCGTCCACCAGCCCGGCGACACCGACGGGGAAGCGCGAGTAGGGCGCGTAGGCGTGCGTCATCGCCTCCCGGGCCTCCTGGCGCAGCCGCCCCCAGTCGACGTCCACTAGTGCTCCCCCCGCCGGTAGACCAGACCGTCGGCCTTGGGTGGGCGCAGCCGCTGGGAGGCCAGCGACAGCACCAGCAGCGTGGTGAGGTGCGGGGTGAAGAAGACGATGCCCTCGGGCAGCCGCTCGACGGTGAGGAAGCCGACGAGCGCAGCCACCGCAAAGGCCCCGGCGAGCACGGCTTGCACGATCTTGCGGCGCCGCGCCTGGTAGGCGGCGACCCCGGCGAGCAGGACGGCGACGAGCAGCAGCAGCGCGACGACCGCGGTCTGGCTGCGCAGCTGCAGGGCGTCGGCGAAGCCGAACAGGCCCGCGCCGGCCGCCAGCCCGCCGGGCCGCCAGTTGCCGAAGATCAGCGCGGCCAGGCCGATGAAGCCGCGGCCGCCGGTCTGCCCCTCGCGGTAGATGCCGGCGACGAAGACGAGGAAGACACCGCCCAGGCCGGCCAGGGCCCCGGACACGATGACCGCCAGGTACTTCAGCCGGTAGACCGGCACGCCCAGGGAGTCCGCGGCGGCGGGGTTCTCCCCGCAGGCGCGCAGCCGCAGGCCGAAGGCGGTCCGCCACAGCAGCAGGTAGGAGACCGGGACGAGCAGCACGGCCGCCAGGGTGAGCAGGCCCACCCCGCTCGTCAGCCCGCGCAGCAGCCCGGCCAGGTCGCTGACGCCGAACCAGCCCTGGCGCTCCAGGTCGCCGAGCAGGTCCGGGCCGGAGGACAGCACCGGCAGGGAGAACGACGGCGGCTCGCTGGACAGCGACGGGGACTGGGTCGGGCCGCCGCCGCTGCCCTCGGTGAACAGCAGCTCGGACAGGAAGCGGACGACGCCCTCGGCGAGGATGTTGATCGCCACGCCGGAGACGACGTGGTCCACGCCGAAGGTGACCGTGGCGATCGCGTGCAGCAGGCCGCCGGCCGCGCCGAAGACCAGCCCGCCGACCACCGCGCCGGCCCAGCCCCACTGGTAGCCGGCCCAGCCGGCGCCCCAGGTGCCGAGGATCATCATCCCCTCGAGGCCGATGTTGACCACGCCCGCGCGTTCGGACCACAGCCCGCCGAGGGCCGCCAGGCCGATGGGGACGGCGAGCAGCAGGGCCGCGGACAGGGTCGAGGACGAGGTGAGCTCCTGCTCGCCGGAGACCACCCGGACCAGCGAGAACAGCAGCCACAGGCCGGCGAGCAGCCAGACCACCCGCCGGGCCCGGCCGCCGCCCATGAGCAGGTCGGTGAGCGGGCCACGGCTGGGCTGCCCGGTGCGGGTGGGTGCCTGGGTGCTCATCGCCGCACGTCCTCGGGGGTGCCGGGGACACCGGTCTGCACCCGCTGCCCGCCGTCGGGGGCCGTGGGCGGGGCCGCGCCGTCCGCGCCCGGGTCGGGGCCGGGACCGTCGGTCGCGCCGGCCCGCTCGGCGGAGCGCAGCGCCAGCCGGCGGGCGATCTCGTTGGCGACGACGACGGCGAGCACGATCGTGCCCTGGATGATCGTGACGACCGAGGCCGGGATGTCGGCGAACTGCAGCGGCAGCGCCGCGCGGTCGAGGAAGGCGAACAGCAGCGCGGCCAGCGCGATGCCCAGCGGGGAGCTGCGGCCCAGCAGCGCGACGGCGATGCCGAGGAAGCCCAGCCCCGCGGTGAACTCGGTGCCGTAGTCGTACTGCACGCCGAGCAGGTCCGGCAGGCCGATCAGCCCGGCGATGGCCCCGGAGATGAGCATCGTCTTGACCACCATGCCCCGGGCGTCGACGCCGCTGGCCGTGGCCGCCGACGGCGACAGGCCGGTGGCCCGCAGGTCGAAGCCGAAGCGGGTGCGCTGCAGCAGCACCGCGACGACGACGCCGACCACCACGGCGACCGGCAGGAAGCCGTGCAGGGCGCTGCGCGGCTCGGCCAGGCCCAGCGCGGTGAGCAGCCCGTTGAGGCTGGGCACCCGGCCGGACTCGGGGATCTCGCTGGTGGTGATGATCGAGGCACCCGGCGGGCTGCCGCGCAGCGGGCCGGTGAGCAGGAAGGACGCCAGGCCCAGCGCGATGAAGTTGAGCATGATCGAGCTGATGACCTCGCTGACGCCGCGGGTCACCTTGAGCACGCCGACGATGCCGGCCCACAGCGCGCCGACCGCCATCGCCACGACGACGATGAGCAGCACGTGCAGCGGGCCGGGCAGCGCGACGGCGGCGCCGACCGCGGCGGCCAGGATGGTCGCCAGCCGGTACTGGCCCTCCACGCCGATGTTGAACAGGCCCATCCGGAACGCGACGGCGACGGCCAGCCCGGCCAGGAACAGCGGCACCGCCCGGTTGAGGATGACCACGATCGACTGCACCTGCTGCGACGGGCTGTCGCCGAGGTCGGTCATGACGCCGAACGCCCGGGCCGGGTCCTCCCCGATGAGCGCGATGACCACCGCGGAGATGACCAGCGCGACGACGACGGCGAGCACCGGGCCGAACAGCGACAGCGCCACCCGGCGCAGACCACTCATGCCGCACCCGCCGTGCGCGCGCCGGTCATGTGCCCGCCCAGCTCCTCGGGGGTGACCTGGCCGGGGTCCAGGGTGGCCACCAGCCGCCCGCGCAGCATGACGTGCAGGGTGTCGGACAGGCCGATCAGCTCGTCGAGGTCGGCGGAGACCAGCACGATGCCCAGCCCCTCGGCGCGGGCGTCCTTGAGCAGCTCCCAGATCACCGCCTGGGCGCCGACGTCCACCCCCCGGGTCGGGTGGGCGGCGACCAGCAGCCGCGGGCCGGCGCTCATCTCGCGGCCGACGATCAGCTTCTGCTGGTTGCCGCCGGACAGCGCGACGGCGAGGGTGTCCGGCCCCGGGGCGCGGACGTCGTACTCGCGCATGATGCGGGCGGTGTCGGCGCGGGCGCCGCGGCGGTCGATGAAGGGGCCCTTGACCGCCGGTGGGCGGGTCTGGTGGCCGAGGATGCGGTTCTCCCACAGCGGCGCGTCCAGCAGCATGCCCTGGCGGTGCCGGTCCTCGGGGATGAAGCCGACGCCGGCCTCCCGGCGGGCGCGGGTGCTCCAGCCGGTGACGTCCTGCCCGCCGAGCAGCACCGTGCCGGCGGCCAGGGGGCGCAGCCCCATGACGGCGTCGACGAGCTCGGCCTGGCCGTTGCCCTCGACGCCGGCGATGCCGACGACCTCGCCCTCGCGCACGGTGAGCGTGACGTCGTCCACCACCGGGCGCGCCCCAGCGTCGCGCACCGTCACGCCGGTCAGCTGCAGCACCGGGGTCTCGCGCACGGTCGACTCGCGGGTCTCCGGGGTGGGCAGCTCGGCGCCGACCATCAGCTCGGCCAGCTGGCGGGCCGTCGTCGTGCGCGGGTCGGCGGTGCCCACGGTGGTGCCGCGGCGGATGACGGTGATCGCGTCGGCGACCCGGCGGACCTCGTCGAGCTTGTGGGAGATGAACACGACCGTCAGGCCCTCCCGCTTGAGCTCGGCGAGGTTGGCGAACAGCTCGTCGACCTCCTGGGGCACGAGGACGGCGGTCGGCTCGTCGAGGATCAGGATGCGGGCGTCGCGGTAGAGCACCTTGGCGATCTCCACGCGCTGCCGGTCGCCGACGCCGAGGTCCTCCACGAGGGCGTCCGGCTGCAGCCCCAGGGCGTAGCGGTCGGAGATGTCGGTGATCCGGCGGCGGGCCTCGGCGAGGTCCAGCCGGCCGCCGCGGGTGGGCTCGCTGCCCAGGACGACGTTCTCCAGGACGGTGAAGTTGTCGGCCAGCATGAAGTGCTGGTGGACCATGCCGATGCCGGCGGCGATCGCGTCGGCCGGGCTGCGCAGGACCACCTCGCGGCCGTCGACGAGGATCTGCCCCTCGTCGGGGCGGTGCTCGCCGTAGAGGGTCTTCATCAGCGTCGACTTGCCGGCGCCGTTCTCGCCCACGACGGCGTGCACCTCGCCGCGGCGCACCCGCAGCTCGATGTCGCGGTTGGCCACGACGCCCGGGAACCGCTTGGTGATCCCGCGCAGCTCGACGGCGAGTGGGGCCTCGGCCGCCGCCGGCCGGCCGTGCGCTGGCGGGTCCGTTGCCGCCATGCCGGCACCTCCTCAGCTCGTGGGCCCGCCGGGAGGCGGGCGGTCACGGGTGGGACACCGGCCGGCGGGGTCGTCCGCCGCCGGGTCTCCGGCCCTGGGACTCGTGGGTATGGTGCCGCATCCCCGGCGGTCCGCAGGGGTCCGGGAGCGGCGCGGGCCCGGGCGGTGAGCGCCCGGGCCCGCGTCGCAGGCACCTCCACCGTGCGGGTGTCCCCCGCACGGGGTGTCACTCGATCGTCGTCGGGACCGTGATGGTGCCGTCGGTGATCTGCTGGGCGAAGCCGTCGACGTCGTCCTGGATGTCGTCGATGAAGCCGCCGGACGTGGCCAGCGCGATGCCCTCGGTGGACAGGTCGTTGAGCACGTCGGTGGCACCGGTGACGTTGCCCTCGGCGTAGTCGTTGATGAACTGCTCGACGGCGTTGTCGACCCGCTTGAGCATCGACGTCATGATCACCGCCTGCAGCGCCGGGTCGCTGACGGTCAGGAACTGGTCGGAGTCGACCCCGATCGCGCGGTTGCCGGAGGCCGCGGCGGCCTGGAAGACGCCGATGCCCGAGCCGCCCGCCGCGTGGTAGACGATGTCGGCCCCGGCGTCGTACATGCCCTGGGCCACGATCTGGCCGCGGGCCGGGTCGCTGAAGCCGGAGAAGTCACCGGCCGGCGAGATGTACTGCCGGTCGACGCGGATCTGCGGGTTCACCGCCTGCGCGCCGGCGACGTAGCCGGCCTCGAACTTCTCGATCAGCGGGCTCTCCACGCCGCCGACGAAGCCGATGTGGGCGGCCTCGCTCTTCAGCGCCGCGGCGACGCCGGCGAGGAAGGAGCCCTCCTCCTCGGCGAAGATCAGGCCGGTGACGTTCTCGCCCTTGGCGCCGTCGGCGTTGGACCCGTCGACCTGGGCGAAGGTGGTCTCGGGGAACTGCGGGGCGACCTCGGCGATGACCTCGTCGTAGTTGAAGCCGACGGCGATGACCGGGTCGAAGCCCTGCTCGGCCAGGCTGGCCAGGCCCTCGCCGCGGTTGGAGGCGTCCTCGTTGGGGCTGAACTCCTGCAGTTCGCCGCCGAGCGCGTCGACCGCCGCGGCGGCGCCGGTGTAGGCGGAGTCGTTGAACGACCGGTCGCCGCGGCCGCCGGTGTCGTAGGCCAGGCCCACCCGCAGCTCCTCGGCGGCCGGGCTGCCCCCGCCACCGCCCTCGCCGCCACCGGTCGCGGCGGTCTCGTCGCTGGCACAGGCGGCCAGGACCATGCTGCCTGCGATCAGCAGCGAGGCGGCCCTCATCTTGCGGCGCACGGCGTCTCCTCTCTGGGGACGGGCCGCACGCAGGAGGCGGCCCGCCCGGTGGGTCCGGGTCGTGCGTGACTGCCGGCGGACGCCGGTCCCCACAGCACGCGACCTGCGCACGCTAGCCGCGCGCGACGGCCCGGCGGACCCCGCGGAGGAGACCGAGACGGGATCGTTGCCTGGACCGGTGGGCGCCCGGCCCGCGGTCCACCCGCCGGTCAGCGGGCTGCGACCACCGCCCGACCGTCGGCCGGGGGCACCGCGGGGTCCGGCCCCTCGGCCACCACGCGGGCGTCGCCCTGCACCCCGGGCAGGGTCGCCGTCCACGCGGCGGTGAAGAAGGCGAACCGGCAGACGACGTTGAGCCAGATCAGGATGCCGACCGCGCCGCCGAACGCCGACGCGGTGACGCTGCCGGAGATCAACGACAGGTAGAGGCTGCCGATCAGCTTGAGCACCTCCAGGCCGGCGGCGCCGAACAGCGCGCCGGGCAGCAGCCGGCGCACCGGGTGGGCGGTCGAGGGCACCACCTTGAGCAGCCACAGGAAGACGACGACGTCGGTGGCCAGTGCCAGCGTGATGCCGAGCACCGCGGTGAGCAGCGGCAGGCCGGGGGCCTCGGCCAGGCCGGAGAGCTCCAGCAGCCACCCGGTCGCCTGGGTCACCAGTCCGGTGAACCCGAGGCCCAGCAGGCCGAGCAGCCCGAGGGCCACCAGCGCGAGCACGTCCTGCAGGTTGTCCCGCAGGAACTCCGGCTCGTCGACGCGGCCCTTCCAGGTGCGCTCCATCCCCAGCCGCAGCTTGTCCATGGCCCGCAGCCCGGCGTACAGGAAACCGGCCAGGCCGATCAGCCCGGTGAGGCCGGCCGACCCGACCGCCCCGCCGAGCTCGTCGGTGATCTGCCGGCCGGTCGAGCCGGGGAAGCTCTCCCGGATGGCGCTGTAGAGCTCCTGCTGCAGCAGCTCGTTGCCCGCCAGCACCAACCCGATGACCGACGCGACCAGCAGCAGCACCGGCACCAGGCCGAGGAAGACGAAGTAGGTGACGCCGGCGGCCATGAGGTCGCCCTGGGTGCGCTGGTACCGGCCGCCCGCGCGGGCCAGGTGGTCGAACCACGGCAGGCGGCGGCGCAGCCGGTCCACCCGGCGCTGCCACCGGGCGGGCAGCCCGGTCACCCGGGACCACCGCCCGCCGGGCGGCGGGCTCTCGGCGGCGGCGGGCGCGGGGCGCTCGGTCCGGGTGGCGCTCACCGCCCGAGTCTGCGGGCAGCCGGCGTCGGCCGCGCTCTGGCAACGTCGTGGAACGGCCACCCTCCAGGGACCCGCGTCGAGCCTGCGAGGCGTGGGGGGAAGGGTGGTCCTCCTAGTGCGGTGGGCCGGTGAGCGGGTACTCGGCGGCGACGGCCCACGAGCCGTCCGGCGTCTGCTCGAACTCGGTGAAGTGCTGCACCCGGAACTCCGCCGAGAGGTCGGCCAGACCGCAGTAGGCGAGCTCCAGCATGTCCGCCGCGACGTCGTGGGCCACGGTGACGTGCGGGTGGTACGGGTAGGCCAGCGACCGGGTCAGCGGTCCGCGGCGGACGTCGTTGGCGATCAGCTCGCAGTTGCCGATGCCGCGCGCCACGGCCACGAACACGACCGAGGAGACCGGCGCGAAGGTGCCCGTGCCGGACAGGTGCATGTCGAACGGCGGGTGGGCGCGGGCGACCTCGGCGAGGTGCCGGCTGATCGCCGCCCGGTCCCCCGCCGGCACCTCGGTGGGCGGCAGCAGCGTGACGTGCGGGGGCACCGACCCGGCCTGCGGGTCGCCGACCTTGGCCCGCCAGTCGACGAACAGCTGCGACCACGGCTCCGGGATGGGGACGACGACCCCGAGCACCGCCGTGCCCGTGCCCGTGACCGGTCGCGGCCGGACCGGTTCGAAGGAGAACGTGTCCTCGTTCACGCCGGCCCCGCCGCCGGTGGCAGGAAGCCCACCGCGTCGTGGGCGTCGGCGACCGTGCGGGTGGCCACCTCCCGTGCGCGGGTGGCACCCCGGGCGAGGGTGCGCTGCAGCTCGGCGGGGTCGTCGAGCAGCTCCCGGGTGCGCCGGCGCACCGGTGTGACGAAGTCGGTGACCACCTCCACCAGCTCCTTCTTCAGGTCGCCGTAGCCGCGGCCGGTAAAGTGCTCCTCCAGCTCGGTGACGGTGCGCCCGGACAGCGCGCTGTGGATGGCCAGCAGGTTCGTGACCCCCGGCTTGCCGTCCGGGTCCGCGACCACCTCCCGGCCGGTGTCGGTGACCGCCGAGCGGATCTTCTTGCCGGTCACCGCCGGGTCGTCGAGCAGGTCGATGCAGCCGGCCGGCGGCAGGCTCTTGCTCATCTTCCGGTCCGGCGACTGCAGGTCGAGGATCTTCGCGGTGCCCTGCACGATGTGTGCCTCGGGCAGGGTGAACGTCTGCCCGAAGCGGTTGTTGAACCGGGTGGCCAGGTCGCGGGTCAGCTCGAGGTGCTGGCGCTGGTCCTCACCGACCGGCACCCGGTCGGCCTGGTAGAGCAGGATGTCGGCGGCCTGCAGCACCGGGTAGGTGAACAGCCCGACCGAGGCGCCGGCGGTGCCCTCCCGCTGGCTCTTGTCCTTGAACTGCGTCATCCGGCTGGCCTCGCCGAAGCGGGCCACGCACTCCATCACCCAGGACAGCTGCACGTGTTCGGGGACGTGGCTCTGCACGAACAGCGTGCTGCGGTCCGGGTCCACGCCCAGGGCGAGCAGCTGGGCGGCGGAGACGAGAGTGCGCCGGCGCAGCGCGGCCGGGTCCCAGTCGACGGTGATCGCGTGCAGGTCGACCACGCAGTAGAAGGCCTCGTGGTCGACCTGCAGCGCCACCCACTGCCGCAGCGCACCCAGGTAGTTGCCGAGGTGGAAGGACTCCGCCGTCGGCTGGATGCCGGAGAGCACGCGGGGCCGTGACGTCTGGAGCGGTGGCACGACGGCCATCAAACCAGTTGGCGGACCGCCCTTCCCCCCGCGCCTCGCACGCTCGGCGCGGGTCCCCGGAGCGCGGCCGTCACGCGACGGCATCCAGGGCGGCGAGGAAGGCGTCGTCCTCCTCGGGCGTGCCGACGGTGACGCGGATCCCCTCGCCGGCGAACGGCCGGGTGATGACCGCGCGGGACTCCAGCGCGGCGGCCAGCCCGGCGGCCCGTTCCCCGACCGGCAGCCAGACGAAGTTGGCCTGGCTGTCGGAGACGTCCAGCCCGCGGGCGCGCAGCCCGGCGGTGAGCCGGTCCCGCTCGGCGGTCACCGCCGCGACGCGCCGGCGCACCTCCTCCTCGCTGGCCAGGGCGGCGACGGCGGCGGCTTGGGCCAGGGTGGAGACGCTGAACGGCACGTGCGTGCGGCGCACCGCCTCCGCGACGGCCGGGTCCTCCGCCACCAGGTAGCCGACCCGCAGCCCGGCCAGCCCCCAGGCCTTGGAGAAGGTGCGCAGCACCGCCACGTTGGGCCGGCCGCGCATCAGCTCCAGCCCGTCGGGGACGTCGGGGTCGGTCACGAACTCCCGGTAGGCCTCGTCGAGGACGACGAGGGTGTCGGCCGGGACGGCGTCCAGGAAGCGCTCCAGCGGCGCCCGGCGCACCGCCGTCCCGGTGGGGTTGTTCGGGTTGCACACGAAGACCACCCGCGTGCCGTCGTCCACGGCGGCGGCCAGGGCGTCCAGGTCGTGGGTGTCGGCCGGGCCCCCGGGGCGGCCGGGCACCAGCGGCACCTGCACGGCCCGCGCCCCGGCCACCCGGGCCAGCAGCGGGTACATCTCGAAGGACCGCCAGGCGAAGGCCATGGCCGTGCCCGGGTCGTTGAAGGACTGGGCGAGCTGCTGGCAGAGCATGACCGCGCCGCAGCCGGTCACGACCTGGGCGGGGTCGACGCCGTAGCGCTGCGCCAGCGCGCCGGTGAGGACGACGGCGCCGTTGTCCGGGTAGCGGTGGGTCTCCCCCGCCACGGCGGTGATGGCCTCGACGACGGCCGGCAGCGGCGGGAAGGCCACCTCGTTGCTGGCCAGCTTCACCGCCCGCTCGACGCCGATCTCGCGGGCGAGGTCGGCGGGGTTGCGTCCCGGCCGGTAGGCGGGCAGTGACTGCACCGCCGGTCGCGCGCTGACCACGTACGGACCTCCTGACCGCGCCCCCGCGTCGCGCGGGGTCGGGCCGCGCGCGGATCTAGGGTGGGGCGCATGCGCGTTCTCGTCGCCGGTGGGGCCGGCTACATCGGCAGCGTAGTCACCGCCGCACTGCTCGCGGGCGGCCACGAGGTGACCGTGCTGGACGACCTGTCCACCGGGCACGCCGACGCCGTCCCGGAGGGGGCCCGGCTGGCGCAGGCGTCGCTGCACGACTCCGCGCCCGTGCTGGCCGACGTCCGGCCCGAGGCGGTGCTGCACTTCGCGGCCAGGAGCCTGGTCGGGCAGTCCCAGGTGGAGCCGCAGGCCTACTGGGACACCAACGTGTGCGGGTCGCTGGCGCTGCTGGAGGCGATGCGCGCCGTCGACTGCCGGCGGATCGTGTTCTCCTCGACCGCGGCCACCTACGGCGAGCCCGAGCAGGTGCCGATCCGCGAGGACGCCCCCACCCGGCCGACCAACACCTACGGCGCCACCAAGCTCGCCGTCGACGCGATGCTCACCTCCTACGCGGCCGCGCACGACTTCGCGGCGGTGAGCCTGCGCTACTTCAACGTGGCCGGCGCCGCCCACGGCCGGGGCGAGCGGCACGCCACCGAGACCCACCTCATCCCGATCGCCCTGCAGGTCGCCGCCGGGCAGCGGGAGCACCTGACCGTCTACGGCGAGGACTACCCGACGCCGGACGGCACCTGCATCCGCGACTACATCCACGTCGAGGACCTCAGCGACGCCCACCTGCTCGCGCTGACCGCGCCGTCGCCGGGTGAGCACCGCGTCTACAACCTGGGCAACGGCACCGGCTTCTCCGTGCAGCAGGTGGTCGACGCCGTCCGCGAGGTCACCGGGCACCCGGTGCCGGTCGTCGTCGGCGAGCGGCGGGCCGGGGACCCGGCGCAGCTGGTCGCCTCCAGCGAGCGGATCCGCGCCGACCTGGGCTGGGCGCCGCGGCACACCGACCTGGCCGGCATCGTCCGCGATGCCTGGGACACCGCCCGCACGCGCGCCTGAAGAAGGGCCCCGCTGCCCTCGGCCCTCCTGCAGGGTCCCGCCGCGAGCTTGCGAGTGGTGGGGGGCAGGAGGGTCCTTTCTCAGGTGCCGATCGTGGGAGTCGGCACCTGGGCCGCGTCGACCACCGGCTCCGGCGCGCGGCTGACCGACAGCCGGGAGATCCGCCGCCCGTCGAGCTCCAGGACGGTGAGCGTGCGGCCCTCGACCTCGACGCTGTCGCCGGCGACGGGCAGCCGGCCCAGGTCGGCCAGCACGTACCCCGCGGCCGTCTCGTACGGGCCATCCGGCAGGCGCAGGCCGGTCACCTGCTCGAAGTCGTCGAGGTTGAGCAGCCCGTCGACCTCCTGCGGGCCGTCCGGCTCCTGCTCGCGGCCCTCGACGACGTCCTCGTCGTACTCGTCGTAGATCTCCCCGATGACCTCCTCGATGAGGTCCTCCAGGGTGACGATGCCGTCGGTGCCGCCGTACTCGTCCACGACGATCGCCAGGTGCTGGTTCTCCCGCCGCATCTCCGACAGGGCGTTGAGCACGCCGGCGGTGCCGGGCAGCCGCTTGACCTCGCGGACCAGGTCGCCCACGGTGGCGGCGCGGCCGGCGGGGTGGTTGGGCAGGAACAGGTCGCGGACGTGCACGAAGCCCAGCACGTCGTCCTCGTCGCGGCCGGCGACCGGGTAGCGGGAGTGGCTGGAGTCCGAGACCTGCCTGGCCGCCCGGCTGGCGGTCATGGACGCGTCGAGGAAGTCGACCTCGGTGCGCGGCGTCATGACCTCGCGGACCTCGCGGTCGCCGGCGCGGAAGACCTCGCCGATGAGGCGGCGCTCGTCGGAGCTCAGTGACTCGTGCGCCGAGACCAGGTCGCGCAGCTCCTCCTGGCTGATCGACTCGCCACTGGCCTTGGGGTCCCCGCCCAGCAGGCGGACCATCACGTTCGTCGACGCCGACAGCAGCCAGATGACCGGGCGGGACAGCGTGGCGATCGTGTTGAGCGGCGCGGCGACCAGCAGGGAGAAGCCCTCGGCCCGCTGCAGCGCCAGCCGCTTCGGGGTCAGCTCGCCGACCACCAGGGACAGGTAGCTGATCGCGACGGTGACCAGCACCAGGGCGAGGGTCCCGGCGAGACCCTCGCCCATGCCGAGGTCGACGAACCAGGCCGCCAGCGGCTGGGACAGCGTGCTGGCCCCGAACGCGGCGGAGAAGAACCCGGCCAGCGTGACCCCGACCTGGACCGCGGCCAGGAAGCGGTTGGGGTCGCTGAGCAGCCGCTGGACGGCCTTCCCGCGCCGTCCGCCGTTCTCGGCCAGCGCGCGCACCTGGGACTCCCGGAGGGAGACCAGCGCGATCTCGGACCCCGAGAAGGCGCCCCCGATCAGGACGAAGACGACGACCATGACGATGTTGAGCCAGACGTCGCTCACCGGCGGCGTGCTCCTGTCGAACGGGGTTGCGGACGACGTCCATGCTGCCCGCTCGGCCGTGCGGGAGCACCACCCGGGCCGGCGGTGGCCTCATGGGTGACTCCGGTCACAGCCCACTACTGATCACGCTCTGCATACGGCTAGTCTCGCCAGAGTAACGACTTGAGATCTGGCACTCGGTGGGAGAACAGCCTTGGTGCACCACATGCCGGCGGGTCCGCCGCTCTCGTCCCGCCTCGCCGCCCCGCTCCGGCGGTGGCTGCGGCTGCTGCGGCTGCCCCGCGTGGTGCCGCTGCTGCTGGTCGCCGGCGCGATCGCCACCGTCACGGTCGGGGTGCCCGCGGTCTCCGGCGCCGTGACCAGCTTCACCGAGCCGGTGGCGCTGGAGTCGACCTCGTCCGGCCGGTCGGCCACCGCCCGCGAGCCCGAGCGCTCGTGGTGGTCCTCGTGGTGGTCGTCCGGCCCGTCGTCCTCCGGAGGGACCGCCCGGTCGGACGGCTCATCGTGGGATGCGGGGGCGGCGTCCCCCGGCGGCTCGGTGGCCGAGCCCCTGGTGCGGCCGGGCGAGGACGACCCCGCCGCCGCCGTCCCGCCCCCCGCCCCGGCCCCGTCGGCCGCCGCACCCGTGCCGGTGGTCCCCTCCGTGCCGTCCGGCGCGGCCCCGGCGCCGGTGGCCGGTGCCCCCTCCTCCGGGTCGGCCGCGTCGGCACCGCGGCCGGCGCCGACCGCGGCCGCGGAGACCGCCCGGTCCTCCCGGCCGTCCCCGGAGACCCGGGCGCCCGCCCCCGTCCCGCAGGCCGAGCCGACGCCCGTGGTCGCGGCGGCCGTGCCCGCCGGGGACCCCACCGCGGAGGCGGCGGTGGTGGTGCTGGTCAACCAGGCCCGCGCCGCCGCCGGGTGCGCGCCGGTGACCGCCGACCCGGCGCTGGCGGCGGTGGCACGGGCGCACAGCGCCGACATGCGCGACCGCGACTACTTCTCCCACACCAGCCCCGAGGGCCTCTCACCCTTCGACCGGGCCGAGCGGGCCGGCATCGACTACTCGCGGGCGGAGAACATCGCCTACGGCCAGGCCGACGCCGCCGAGGTGGTGGAGGCGTGGCTGGACAGCCCCGGCCACCGCGCCAACATCCTCGATTGCGACCTGGGCAGGCTCGGGGTGGGCGTCGCCGAGGGCGTCGGCGGCCCGTGGTGGACCCAGCTGTTCGGCATCTGAGCCCGCCGCCCGCCGTCCGCAGGCCGCGCCTGGGCCCGACTGCGGGGAACCGGGGCCTCGAGCGGTCCGCCAGTGCCCTACTCCACCGCAGTCGTCCGCCGGAGGAGGGCGCGGACACGGGAGATGAGTTCGTCGGGCCGGTGGAGGTCGGCTGCCGTCACGTGCAGCACCGTCCAGCCCGCGGCGACCAGTTCGTTGAGTCGCCGCCGGTCGCGCCCCAGCTGTCCAGGGTCTCCGTGCCAAGCGCCGTCGTACTCGACCGCCACCCGGTGCTCGGGGAACGCCAGGTCCACCCGGGCCACGAACCGGCCGGCCCCGTCGCGCACCGTGTGCTGGGGGACGGCGAGGAGACCCGCCAGGGCCAGCAGCACCCTGAGCCGTGACTCCTGGGGTGACTCGGCCCGGGCGTCGGCGAGGTCGACCGCGCGCCCGGCCCGCAGTGCACCCCGCGGTGTCGGCTGGACACCTACGGCCGCGCGCAGCCGCCGGTGGTCGACGATCCCCCGGGCCAGCAGGACGTCCAGCGCCACCACGCCCTCGACCAACGGCTCCGTGCGGGCGATGTCCAGCGCCGTCCGGAGCTCGGAGGTGCACCGCACGCGACGGACGACGGTGACCTCGGCATCCGAGGGCGGCACCAGCACCCGGCGGATGCGGAGGCCCGCAACGGGCCCAAACCGGACGCCGGCAGGGACCGACACCTCGACCGGTGTCCCGGCGTGGACGAGGTCGCGGGCGCCGTGCAGGTAGGCCGCCGTCCGGCCGCTGAAGACGGCGGTCGGCGGGACGACCAGGCGGGCCCCGGTCACCCGGACACCGAAGGAGTCAGGCAGTCGCGCATCGGCGTAGACCCCGCGGTAGAGCCGGCGCCAGGCACGGCTGCGGAGGGCGTCCGGGGTCAGCAGTCCCTGGGCCACGACGTCGCGGCCGCGGAAGACCCGGCCGTGGAGGGCGGGTGGGCGGTGGGCTCTGGGCACCGCGGGAGGGTGCACCCCGCGGCCTCGCCGGCCGCCGAGGTCGTCCACAGGCGCTCCGTCGTCCACAGCGACCGGCGGCAGCCGACTGCGGCGGAGTCGGTCGCGCGCGGGGCGGTCCAGGCCCGGCCCCCCGCAGTCGGGCCGATGACAGCCAGTGCCCGGACGCGCAGCGGCCCCCTCACCGCGCAGGTGAGGGGGCCGCCGGGGGCGTCTGCGTCAGGCCATGGCCTTCTGCAGGTTGCCGTCGATGGCGGCCAGGAAGTCCTGGGTGGTGAGCCACGGCTGGTCCTTGCTGATCAGCAGGGCGAGGTCCTTGGTCATCTGACCGCCCTCGACGGTGTCGACGCAGACCCTCTCCAGGGTCTCGGCGAACCGGGTGACCTCCGGGGTGCCGTCCAGCTTGCCGCGGTGGGCCAGGCCCCGCGTCCAGGCGAAGATCGACGCGATCGGGTTGGTGGAGGTCTCCTTGCCCTGCTGGTGCTGCCGGAAGTGGCGGGTCACCGTGCCGTGGGCGGCCTCGGCCTCGACCGTGCGGCCGTCCGGGGTGGCCAGCACCGAGGTCATCAGGCCCAGCGAGCCGAAGCCCTGCGCCACCGTGTCGGACTGGACGTCGCCGTCGTAGTTCTTGCACGCCCAGACGTAGCCGCCCTCCCACTTGAGGGACGCGGCGACCATGTCGTCGATGAGCCGGTGCTCGTAGGTGATGCCGGCCTCGGTGAACTGCGTGGCGAACTCCGCCTCGTAGACCTCGGCGAAGAGGTCCTTGAAGCGGCCGTCGTAGGCCTTGAGGATCGTGTTCTTCGTCGACAGGTACACCGGGTAACCGCGCGCCAGGCCGTAGTTCAGCGAGGCCCGGGCGAAGTCGCGGATCGACTCGTCGAGGTTGTACATCGCCAGGGCCACGCCGGCGCCGGGGGCCTGGAAGACCTCGTGCTCGATCGGCGCGGACCCGTCCGTGGGCGTGAAGGTCACCGTCAGGGTGCCCTCGCCGGGGAAGCGGAAGTCGGTGGCCCGGTACTGGTCACCGAAGGCGTGCCGGCCGACGATGATCGGCTTGGTCCAGCCGGGCACCAGCCGCGGCACGTTCTGCATGATGATCGGCTCGCGGAAGATGACGCCGCCGAGGATGTTGCGGATCGTCCCGTTCGGGGAGCGCCACATCTTCTTGAGGCCGAACTCCTCGACGCGGGCCTCGTCGGGGGTGATGGTGGCGCACTTGACGCCGACCCCGTGCCGCTTGATCGCGTTCGCCGAGTCGACGGTGATCTGGTCGTCGGTCGCGTCCCGGGACTCGATGCCCAGGTCGTAGTACTCCAGGTCCACGTCGAGGTACGGGAGGATCAGCTGGTCCTTGATGAACTGCCAGATGATCCGGGTCATCTCGTCGCCGTCCAGCTCGACGACGGTGCCCTCGACCTTGATCTTGCTCACGCGGTGTCCTTTCGGCTCAGTGGCCCCGCTGCAGGGTCCCGCCGCGAGCGTGCGAGCGGTGGGGGGGCAGCGGGGTCCTCTCTCAGAGGTCGGCTACGTCGGCCTGCTTGGCGCGCACGGCCTCCGCCGCCTCGCGCAGCCCGGCCAGCTCGCTCTCGGTCAGGTCGCCCTCGACCACCCGGCGCACGCCCTGCCGGCCGATCTCGGCCTCCACCCCGAGGTACACCCCGGAGATGCCGTACTCGCCGTCCACCCAGGCGCACACCGGCATGACCGCGCCGGAGTCCTCCATCACCGCGCGCGCCATGCGGGCGGCGGCGGCCGAGGGGGCGTAGTAGGCCGAGCCGGTCTTGAGCAGCGCGACGACCTCGGCACCGCCGTTGCGGGTCCGGTCGACGAGGTGCTCGATGCGGTCGGCGGGCATGACGTCGGCCAGCGGCTTGCCGTCGACGGTGCAGCGCGAGGGCACCGGGACCATCGTGTCGCCGTGCGAGCCGAGGGTCAGGGTCTGCACGGAGGAGACCGGGACGCCGAGCTCCTCGGCGACGTTGTTGGTGAACCGGGCGGTGTCGAGCATCCCGGCCTGGCCCAGCACCCGTTCCTTCGGGAAACCGGTGGCCAGCTGCGCCAGCGCGGTCATCTCGTCCAGCGGGTTGGACACCACGATGACGACGGCGTCCGGCGAGGTCCGCGCGACGTTCTCGGCGACCTGCCGGACGATCTTCGCGTTGGTCTCGATGAGGTCCATCCGGCTCATGCCGGGCTTGCGCGGCAGGCCGGCGGTGATGACGACGACGTCGGAGCCCTCGGTGCCCTCGTAGGAGCCCCCGCCGACGCCGACGACCCTGGTCTCGAAGCCCTCGATCGGCCGGGACTGGTTCATGTCCAGGGCCAGGCCCTCCGGCTTGCCCTCGACGATGTCGGTCAGCACGACGGTCTCGAAGACGTCGTACTCCGCGAGCCGGAGCGCCGTGGTGGAGCCGTAGAAGCCGGCACCGACGACGGTCACCTTGCCGTTCCTGCGCTGCTCTGCCATGGCGGCCAACCTAGCGGCGGGCCGCTCCCCGCGCCTGGTCGGGTCCGGCGCGGGCCGGGCTACTCCCCCGGCACCGACAGGGCGACGGCGGTCAGGGTCAGACCGACCCCCGCCATGAGGACGACGTCCACCGGCCGGCTGCGGACGGCGAGGAACCCCACCCGGCGCAGCGGGAGGAGCAGCCGCAGCACCCCGCCGCCGACCAGCGCCAGCCCGACGACGACCAGCCCGCGCCGCCAGTGCTCGAAGGTGACCATCAGCAGCCCGGTGCCCACCGCGAGCAGCACCACCAGCAGCGGCAGCTGCCGCAGCAGGCCGGCCAGGAACGGCCGGCGGGTGTACAGCGGCGGGCGGGTCATCAGGCGGACAGGACGTGCGCGGCGGCGGCCTGCTCGGCGGCCAGGACGACGTTGCGCAGCAGCATCGCCCGGGTCATCGGGCCCACCCCGCCGGGGTTGGGGGCGACGTAGCCGGCGACGTCGACCACGTCTGGGGCGACGTCCCCGGCGATCCTCCCGTCGACCCGGCTGACCCCGACGTCGAGGACGGCGGCGCCGGGCTTGACGACGTCGGCGGTGACCAGCCCGGGGACGCCGGCGGCGGCGACCACCACGTCGGCGCGGCGCAGGTGCGCGGCGAGGTCGCGGGTGCCGGTGTGGCACAGGGTCACCGTGGCGTTCTCGCTGCGGCGGGTGAGCAGCAGGCCGAGCGGGCGGCCGACGGTGATGCCCCGGCCGACGACGACCACCTCGGCGCCGGCGATCGGCACGTCGTACCGGCGCAGCAGCTCGACGATGCCCACCGGTGTGCAGGGCAGGGGGCCCGGGACGTTCAGCACCAGCCGGCCGAGGTTGACCGGGTGCAGGCCGTCGGCGTCCTTGGCCGGGTCCACGGCCTCGAGGACGGCGCTCTCCTCGATGCCGGCCGGGAGCGGCAGCTGGACGATGTAGCCGGTGCAGTCCGGGTCGGCGTTGAGCTCGTCGACGACCGCCAGGACGTCGGCCTGGGTGGCGGTGGCCGGCAGCTCGCGCTGGATGCTGGCGATGCCGACCTGCGCGCAGTCGGAGTGCTTGGCCCGGACGTACCAGCGGCTGCCGGGGTCGTCGCCGACCAGCAGCGTGCCCAGGCCGGGGCGGTGCCCGGCCGCGGTGAGGGCGGTGACCCGCTCGGTCAGCTCCGTGCGGATGGCCGCTGCGGTCGCCTTGCCGTCCAGAGTCGTCGCCGCCACGGTGGGACAGTCTGCCGCAGCGGCGTCCGGCGCCCGCCACCGCGCCCGGGGGCCGGCAGCCCGGAGCGAGGGAGCCGATGAGCGCCGAGCAGCCCACGTCCGTCCCGCCGCTCCCCGCCGGCTACGCGCCCCGCCCCGTGCCGGAGCACCCGGTCCGACCGGTGCGCGCCCGGCGCCCGGCCGGGCTGGCCGGCCTGCTGCTGCTCCTGGCCGGCGCAGCCGCCGGCCTGAGCCTGCTGCTGCGCTGGGTGCCCGGCAGCGACCTCACCGGCGCGGACCTGGTCGGTCGCGGGTCGGACGACCTGGCCGCGGGCGGCGTCGCGCGGCTGCTCGCCGACGGGTTCTGGCAGCCGATGGCCGTCGTCCTGGGTGGCGCGGTGCTGGCGGTGCTGGGTCTGCTCGTCCTCGTGCCGGCCCGCGCGCACCGCGCCCTCGGCGCCCTGGCCCTGCTCGTCGCCCTGGTGGCCGCCGTCGGGGTGCTGGTGCCGCTGGCCGCCGGCGGCTGGGACGCCGCCACGATCGACACCGGCCTCTGGTGCGCCGTCGCCGTCCCGGTGCTGGGCCTGCTCGGGGGGCTCCGGGCCCTCGCCGCCGGCCGTCCGCGGCGGTAGGCACGGTCAGTCCACGAGCGCGCCGTGGGCGCGGGCGACCTGGACGGCCTGGCCGAGGTCGAGGCGCACACCGGTGAGGTCCAGGCCGCGCCAGTCGACGGCGTCGGTCGAGGCGCCCCGGACGTCGGCCCCCCGCAGCTGGGCGGCCTGCAGCCGCGCCCGGTCGAGGTCGGCGCCGGTGAGGTCGCACTCGCGCAGGTCGGCGCCGGTCAGGTCCGCCTCCCGGAACCGCTGGCCGGCCAGCGCGAGCCCGGAGAGGTCCACACCGCGCAGCGACGTCCAGCTCCAGTCGCTGTCGGTGGTGGCCATCGGCCGCAGCTGCGCGCCGGGGAACTGCGAGCCGGTGAGCTTGCAGCCGTCCCAGGTCACGTCGAGCAGCCGGGCGCGGTCGAACCGGCAGGACAGGAAGGCGCTGCCGTGGTGGCGGGCGCCGCTCATCCGCACGCCGGTCAGCACGCAGGCGTCGAACGCGCAGCGCCGGGTGACCAGCTCGGTGAGGTCGGCGTCGTCGAAGCGGCAGCGGGTGAAGGTGACGCCGTCCAGTTCGGCGCCCCACCAGTCGACGCGGGCGAGGTCCGCGTCCTCGACGACCGAGCCGGCCGCGGGGGGCCCGACGTGCGGTCTCGGTGACGGCATCAGTGCGCGAAGTGCCGGGTCCCGGTGAGGTAGAGCGGGATGCCCGCGGCGGCCGCGGCCGCGGTGACCTCCTCGTCGCGCACCGAGCCGCCGGGCTGCACGACCGCGCGCACCCCGGCGTCGAGGAGCACCTGCAAGCCGTCGGCGAAGGGGAAGAACGCGTCGGAGGCGGCGACCGCCCCGGCGGCCCGCTCCCCCGCCCGGGACACCGCGAGCCGGGCGGCGTCCACCCGGTTCACCTGGCCCATGCCCACGCCGACGGTCGCCTTCCCGTGGGCCAGCAGGATGGCGTTGCTCTTCACCGCGCGGACCGAGCGCCATGCGAACACCAGGTCGTCCAGGCCGGCGGCGTCCAGCGGCTCGCCGGTGGCCAGCGTCCAGGTGGTGGGGTCGTCGCCGGGGGCGTCGATGCGGTCGGCCGTCTGCAGCAGCAGCCCGCCGCCGACCGGCCGCAGCTCGGTGCCCGGCCGGTCGGCCTCGGGCAGCCGCAGCAGGCGGATGTTCTTCTTCGCGGAGAGCACCTGCAACGCGTCCTCGGTGAAGGACGGCGCGACGACGACCTCGGTGAACACCTCGGCGACCTGCTCGGCCATGGCGAGGTCGACCTCGCGGTTGGCCGCGATGACCCCGCCGAAGGCCGACACCGGGTCGCAGGCGTGCGCCTTGCGGTGCGCGGCGGCGACGTCGGTGCCGACGGCGATCCCGCACGGGTTGGCGTGCTTGACGATCGCCACGCACGGGTCGGTGTGGTCGTGCGCGGCCCGCCAGGCGGCGTCGGTGTCCACGTGGTTGTTGTAGGACATCGGCTTGCCGTGCAGCTGCTCGGCGTGCGCCAGCCCGGGCCGGTCGCTGCGGTACAGCGCCGCCCGCTGGTGCGGGTTCTCCCCGTAGCGCAGCACCTCGGCGCGCTGCCAGCTGGCGCCCACCCACGCCGGGAAGCCCGAGTCGTCGTCGGGGGCCAGCGCGCTGCCCAGCCACGAGGCGACGGCGATGTCGTAGGTCGCGGTGTGCCGGAAGGCGGCGGCGGCCAGGGCCTGCCGGTGGGCGAGGGTGAAGCCGCCGGCGGCGACGGCGGCCAGGACGTCGCCGTAGCGGGCCGGGTCGACGACGACGGCCACCGACGGGTGGTTCTTGGCCGCGGCGCGGACCATCGCCGGCCCCCCGATGTCGATCTGCTCCACGCACTCGTCCGGGCCGGCCCCGGAGGCCACGGTCTCGGGAAAGGGGTAGAGGTTGACCACGACCAGGTCGAACGGCGCGATGCCGAGCTCCTCGAGCTGCTGCACGTGGGCGGGCAGCCGGCGGTCGGCCAGGATGCCGGCGTGCACCGCCGGGTGCAGTGTCTTGACCCGGCCGTCGAGGCACTCGGGGAAGCCGGTGACCTGCTCCACGGGGGTCACCGGCACCCCGGCGTCGGCGATGCGGCGGGCGGTCGCGCCGGTGCTCACCAGTTCCACGCCGGCGTCGGCCAGCCCGCGGGCGAGCTCCTCGACGCCGGCCTTGTCGTACACGCCCAGCAGCGCGCGGCGGACGGGGGTGCGGTCGCTCATCGGGTGCTCTCCCTCGTCGTGCGGCGGGAGGTGACCAGCTGCGCCACCGTCTCCACCAGGAGCTCGCGCTCCACGTCCTTGATCCGTGCGTGCAGCCGCGCCTCGTCGTCGCCGGGGAGGACGGGCACCTCCCGCTGGGCGATGACCGGGCCGGTGTCGACGCCGGCGTCCACCCAGTGCACCGTGCTGCCGGTGACCCGGGCCCCGGCGGCCAGCGCGTCGCGGACGGCGTGCGCGCCGGGGAAGGCCGGCAGCAGCGCGGGGTGGGTGTTGAGCAGCCGGCCACCGAAGGCGCCCAGCACCGCGGGGCCGACGAGCTTCATGAAGCCCGCGGAGACGACCAGGTCGGGCCGGTGTGCGGCGATCGCAGCGGCCAGCGCGGCGTCCCAGCCGGTGCGGTCGGGGTGGTCGCGCAGCGCGCAGGTGAAGGTCGGGACGCCGCGGCGCCCGGCGTGCTCGAGGCCCGGGGCGTCGCGGTCGCTGCCGACGGCGACGACGCCGGCCGGGTAGCCCGGCTGCTCCGCGGCGGTCAGCAGCGCCTCGGCCAGCGACCCGGTCCCCGACAGCAGGACGACGACCCGCGCCCGCGCGGACTGCTCGGTGGCGGGCACGGCAGGACCCTAACCGGGCTGGCCCCGCCCCCTCAGGCCAGGGAGCGCCAGCGGGTGACCGCCGCGGCGAGCCCCGCGGCGACGCCGGCCTGGAGGGCCACGGCCAGGCCGGTCGCGACCGGCGGCGCCCCGACCCCGGCCAGGGCGCCGTCGCCGAGCGACCCGCCGCCGGCGGCGGCGACCAGCCCGCACGCGACCCCGAGCAGCACGCCGGCGAGCACGCCCCACAGCCCGGCCACCACCGAGCCGCCGTCCTCGTCGTCCAGCCACCGGCCCAGCGTGCCGCCGGCCACCAGACCGGCCAGCGCGGGCACCGCCTGGGAGGCGAAGGCCAGCAGCGGCACCGCCTGGGTGTCGGGCAGCGCGGCCAGCAGCGGCAGGGCGGGGACCGCGCCGAGGGTGATCCCGTGCACCGACACCAGCGTGCCGCTGCCGACGGCGAAGCCCGGCCCCGCCGCGAGGCCGATCGCGGCCGCGGCGGCGTTGGGCAGCAGCAGGACGCCGAGCACCAGGAGCCCGACCGCACCGGCGCCGGCCCCGCCGAGGGAGCCCGACAGCGCCGCGTACCCCCGGGTGTCGGCGCCCACGGCCACGGCCACCACGACCAGGGCCAGCGCCACGGCGGTCAGCAGCCCGGCCGCGGCGGCGCGCAGGAGCGGCCGCACCGGCCCGGGCAGGCGGTCGAGGACGTCGTCGAGCAGCCCGGAGTCCCGCGCCGCCCCCCAGCCGACGGCCAGGACGGCGAGGACGGCGCTCCCGGCCGCGGACCGCAGCAGGTCGACGGGCACCGCGGGGGTGGCGACGAGCAGCCCGACGAGCACGGTGAGCAGCGCGTGCGTCCCCGCACCGGCCGCGACGACCGCGGCGAGGGACCGCCCGTCAGGGACGTCACGGACGCGGACGACGCCACGGCCGGCGCTGGACAGGCCCCACGCCGCCGCCAGGGTGAGCAGCAGCGGGGCGAGCACCAGCGGACCGGACGCCGGCGACAGGCCGCCGCCCTGGGCGAGCAGCCACGCCCGCCCGGCCAGGCGGGCGGAGTCCGCGACGGGCAGCCCGCCGGCCGGGTCGAGCGTCTGCACCACGACCGAGGCCAGGCCCACCCCGAGCAGCCCGAGCACGGTGACGGCGGCGACCGCCGCGGCGGTGAGCACGGGGGCGTGCCAGGAGCCCCGGGCGCCCGGGTCCCGGTCCCGCTGACCGGGCAGGCCCAGTCGGGCGAGCAGGGAGACCACCTGCCCACTGTCCCAAGCCCTGGCCGGGAACGCCGGACCACGCGCCCGGCGGGACCCGAGGTGGTGGCCTACGCCGCGGGGCCGGGCGCCGCGCCGGAGGCGGTCGACCCGCCGGGCCGGTCGTCGTCACGGCCAGCGTCGGGCGCCGGCGTGGGCTGTCCGGTGACCGGCGGCGGCTCCTCCCCGCCGGCCGGCGGGCCCGGGGCGTGCTGACCCGGGGCACCCGGCGCCCCGGCCGGTGGCCACCCGCCCGGGTGCTGCGGCGCCCAGCCCCTCGGCCCCGAGGACCGGCCGTGGCGCAGCAGCGCCAGCACGGCGGAGGCCACGGCCGCGACGGCGGCGAGGAGGGTGAGCAGCGCGAAGACGCTGAAGCCGCCCTCGAACGTGCTCAGCCAGCCGACGAGGGCGAGCAGCAGGGCCAGCGAGGTCAGGGCGGTGCTGAGCAGGCCCCGGGGGAAGGGCAGCCGCAGGTCGACGACCGCGGGCAGCAGCGACCAGAGCGCGGCGAGGACGAGCAGCACGGCGGCGGTGGCGACCAGCCCGAGGTCGAAGCCGTTGATCGACTCGGCGAGGCCGAACCCGAAGTCGAAGGTGAACCAGGGCAGGGCGGCGAAGAACAGGAACGCCGCGCAGCTGGCCGCGACCAGCACGTCGGCGCGGTCCAGCCTGCGGCGGTCCAGGCCGACGTGCGCTCCGGGAGCCGGGGGCCCGTACGGCTGCTGGGGCGGGGAGTACTGGCCGTACGGTGGCGGCCCCCAGGACTGCGGCTGGCCGTACGGCGGCGCGCCGTGGCCCTGCTGGCCCCAGGGCTGGCCGTACGGGTACCCGTACGGGGGCTGTCCGTACGGGGCTTGTCCGTACGGGGGCTGCCCGTACTGGGGCTGCCCGTACTGGGGCTGTCCGTACTGCGGCTGTCCGTACTGGGGCTGCCCGTACTGCGGCGGGTGGGGGGCGCCGTAGCCGTAGGGGGGCTGGGTGCCGTACGGCGACTGCTGCCCGTAGCCGGGCTGGCCGTACGGCGGCTGGCCGTGGCCCGGCTGCGGCCCGTACCACGGCTGACCGGAGGACGGCTGCTGCCCGTGGCCGGGGTGTCCCTGGGGCGGCTGCCCCGGCACGGTCCCCCCGTCGGCCGGACGGCGCTCGTCGGAGCCCCCGCCGGGCGGCTGCGGCGGCTGACTGGTCATCGCGGGACACTCCTCGGTCTCGGCGGGGCACTGCGTCGATCGTGGGCACCGCCCGCAGCGAGGGCCGGGCCGACACACCCGCCGTCCGTCCCCGGGACCGGGACGGGACCCGGGGACGCCGCTCCCGGCACCGTCAGCCGACGCGTCCCATGGTCGGCTTCCGCGCCCCGGTCCGCTCCTCGGTCGCTGGCGCTCCCTGCGATGCTCCCGGGGCCGTCAGCCGACGATGCCGATGGTCGGCTTCCGCGCCCCGGTCCGCTCCTCGGTCGCTGGCGCTCCCTGCGGTGCTCCCGGGGCCGTCAGCCGACGATCTCCCGCATGAGCCGGGCGGTCTCCGACGGCGTCTTGCCCACGCGCACACCGGCTGCCTCGAGGGCCTCCTTCTTGGCCTGTGCGGTGCCGGCCGAACCGGACACGATCGCACCGGCGTGGCCCATCGTCTTGCCCTCGGGCGCGGTGAAGCCGGCGACGTACCCGACGACGGGCTTGGTGACGTTGTCCCGGATGAAGTCGGCGGCCCGCTCCTCGGCGTCCCCACCGATCTCGCCGATCATCACGATGGCCTCGGTCTCCGGGTCGTCCTGGAAGGCCTGCAGGCAGTCGATGTGCGTCGTGCCGACGACCGGGTCGCCGCCGATGCCGACGGCGGTGGAGAAGCCGATGTCGCGCAGCTCGTACATCATCTGGTAGGTCAGCGTGCCGGACTTGCTGACCAGGCCGATCCGGCCGGGGGTCGGGGCGATGGTGGCCGGGATGATGCCGACGTTGGACCGCCCGGGGCTGATCAGGCCGGGGCAGTTCGGGCCGATCAGCCGGGTCGAGCCGCCTCGGGAGTGGGCGTAGAAGGACGTCGAGTCGTGCACCGGGATGCCCTCGGTGATGACCACGCACATGCCGATCTCGGCGTCCAGGGCCTCCATGACGGCGTCCTTGGCGAACCGCGGCGGCACGAAGACGACGCTGACGTCCGCGCCGGTCTCCTTCACCGCCTCGGCCACGCCGCCGAAGACCGGCACCGAGGCGCCGTCGAAGTCGACGCTCTGGCCGGCCTTGCTCGGGTTGACGCCGCCCACGACCGCCGTGCCGGAGGCCAGCATGCGCTGGGTGTGCTTGCGCCCCTCCGAGCCGGTCATGCCCTGGACGATGACCTTGCTGTTCTCGTTGAGGAAGATCGACATCTCTGCGGGTTCCTGTCGGGAGTGGGCGGTCAGCGGGCGGCGAGCTCGGCGGCCCGGCGCGCGGCGCCGTCCATCGTGTCCACCACGGTCACCAGCGGGTGGGCGGCCTCGGCGAGGATCCGCCGGCCCTCCTCGACGGCGTTGCCGTCGAGCCGGACGACCAGCGGCTTGGTCGCCGCATCCCCCAGCATCCCGAGCGCGGACACGATGCCGTCGGCGACCGCGTCGCAGGAGGTGATGCCGCCGAAGACGTTGACGAACACGCTCGTCACGTCGGGGTCAGAGAGGATGATCTGCAGGCCGTCGGCCATGACCTGAGCGGAGGCGCCGCCGCCGATGTCGAGGAAGTTGGCCGGGCGGACCCCGCCGAACTCCTCACCGGCGTAGGCCACGACGTCCAGCGTGCTCATGACCAGGCCCGCGCCGTTGCCGATGATGCCGACCTGGCCGTCGAGCTTGACGTAGTTGAGGTCGCGCTCCTTGGCGGCGGCCTCCAGCGGGTTGGCCGAGGCGGCGTCGGCCAGACCGGCGTGGTCGGGGTGGCGGAAGTCGGCGTTCTCGTCGAGGGTCACCTTCGCGTCCAGCGCGAGGACGGTGCCGTCGGGCGCCTTGGCCAGCGGGTTGACCTCCACGAGGGTGGCGTCCTCGGCGCTGAAGGCCTGCCACAGCTGGACGGCGATGGCGATCACCTGGTCGCGCACCTCGGCGGGGAAGCCTGCGGCGTCGACGATCTCGGCGGCCTTGGCGGTGTCGACGCCGACGGTGGCGTCCACGGGGACGCGGGCCAGCGCCTCGGGGCGCTCGACGGCGAGCTGCTCGATCTCCATGCCGCCCTCGACGGAGGCCATCGCCAGGAAGGTGCGGTTGGCGCGGTCGAGCAGGTAGGAGAAGTAGTACTCCTCGGCGATGTCGCTGGCCTGGGCGACCATCACGCGGTGGGTGACGTGGCCCTTGATGTCCAGACCCAGGATGTCCTGGGCGCGGGCGCGGGCCTCCTCGGCGTCGCCCGCGAGCTTGACGCCGCCGGCCTTGCCGCGGCCGCCGGTCTTCACCTGCGCCTTGACGACGACGGGCGCGGCGATCTCCCGCGCGATCGCCTCGGCCTGCTCGGGGGTCTCGGCGACGCCGCCGGGCAGCACGGGCACGCCGTGCGAGGCCAACAGGTCACGCGCCTGGTACTCGAAGAGATCCACGAACGGCCACCGTAGACCCCGCCGGACCGGCGCTGCGCACCGGCGGTCGACAGGTGCGCGGCGTCACGGCGACCGTCCTGGTCACCGCCGCGCGGCTACCCGCCGGCGGCCGCGCGGGCGGGCGTCCGGCGCAGCCGCCAGGCCAGCAGGGTCAGCGCGACGTACCCCAGGCCGGCCAGCAGCAGCCCGGCCCCGGGCAGCGTCCACTCCAGGTCCCCGGAGACCACCGCGTCCCGCAGCCCGGCCAGCCCGGCGGACAGGACGACGACGGCGATGGCCAGCAGCCCGCCGACGGCGGCCAGCCGGGGCCGCAGCGAGGGCGCCAGCACCGAGCACAGGACGACGGCACCGGCCAGCAGCAGACCACCCAGCAGCGCCAGGCCGGGCCGCTCGAACAGCCCCTGCGGACCCTCCTGCGGGACGACGACCTGCAGCCCGGTCACGGGGTCGGCAACGATGCGGTCGGGCAGGTCGGCGGCCGGCAGCACCAGGCACAGCACCGTGCCGACCGCCACCAGCACCGCGGCGCCGGCCAGTGCCGGGCGGGCGGGGTCCAGGGCACCGGCGTCGTCCATGACGGTGCGACCCCAGGCGGCCACCGCCAGCACGCCGGCCAGGACGGTGAGCGCGAGGGCGACGGCGCCGAGCACCCACCCGGCCCGGACGTCGACCGAGCTGGTCAGGACCTGCTGGCCGGCGATCACCTCGATGCCCGGCCGGACCGTCGAGGTCCGGGCCCGGTAGAGCTCGATGAGCAGCAGGCCCAGGGCCGGCCCGGCGCCGATGCCGGCGTAGGCCAGGCCGAGGCGCGGGACCCGGCCCGCGGCCAGACCCCCGCCGACCGTCGCCGCCGTCACCGGCACCAGCAGGCCGGCGAGCAGCCCGAGCGGGTGGGCGGACGGGGCCACCGCGGTGCCGCCGACGACGAGGTAGCCAGGGACCAGGCCGAGCGCGCCCGCCACGCCGGCGAGGACGAGCAGCACGCCGACGGCGCGGCCGAGCGGTGGCGGGTCACCGACGACCAGCCCGTCGGCGGGCGTGCCGGGGACCGGCCCGGGCGAGCGTCCGGTGCCGCCCCCGCGGTCGGCCGGCCGGCGCGGACGGGCGCGGGTGGGTCCGTCGCGGGTGGCCACGGTCCCCTCCCCTCCCAGGTCACGAACGGGTGACGCCCGTGGCGTCGATGTGACGGCTGCCACACGGCGGTTCTACCGTCGGGTGGACCGGGCATCCCGCAGCGGTCAGCGCCCCGGGGAGACCACCCGGCCGGTGGGCCCGGACGGGGAGGGACGATGCGGTCACCCAGCGACCCGGAGGCCGGTCCAGCCTCGCACACCGTCGGCCGCGGGACGGGGACACCGCGGCAGCTGCTGCGCTCACTGCTGAGCCCGTCCGCCCTCACCGGCGGGATGACCGAGCTCGCCCTCGTCGGGGCCCACGTGCTGATGTACCCGCTGGGCGCCCGTGCCGAGCCGCTCCGGGTCGACCCACGCTGCCGCCCCGGCGAGCAGCCGCCCGGGGTGCGCGCCCTGTTCGGCGCCGACCCGCTCGCCGCCCGCGTCCCCGTCGTCCTCGTGCACGGGCTGATCGACAACCACTCGATCTTCGCGGTGATGCGGCGCAGCCTGCGCCGACGCGGGTTCACCTCGGTCTGCTCGTGGAACTACAGCCCCTTCCTGTCCGACGTGGCCCGGGGTGCCGCCGACCTGGGTGAGCACCTGCAGCGGGTCTGCGAGCGCATCGGGCACGAGCGGGTGCACGTCGTCGGGCACAGCCTGGGCGGCCTGCTGGCCCGCTACCACGTGCAGCGCCAGGGCGGCGACCGGCACGTCGAGACGCTGGTGACGCTCGGGACGCCGCACGGCGGCTCGGTGCTGGCCCACCTGCTGCCCACCCCGCTGGTGCGCCAGCTGCGGCCCGGGTCGGCGGTGCTGCGCGAGCTCGCCGAGCCGGCGCCGGACGTGCGCACCCCGGTGACGGCGATCTACAGCGACCTCGACCAGGTGGTCGTGCCCACCGGTGCCGGGCGGTGCGACCACCCGGACCTGCGGGCCCGCAACGTGCTGGTCCGCGGCGTCGGCCACACGTCGCTGCCCTTCCACCGCGGCGTGCTCGACGAGGTCGCCACGACCCTGGCCGGGGTCCGCCGAGACCCCGCCGTCGGCCTCGCGCCGGCCGCCGTCGCCTGAGGAAGGACCCCCTCGCCCCCCACGCCTCGCTCCGCTCGGCGCGGGTCCCTGCGAGGGGGCCGTTCCAGGACGTCACCGCGCGCGGCGCGGTGGACGGCGACCACTCCTGACCCGTGCGCCGCACCCGCCCGGCCCGGCGTCCCGGTGGGGCCGTCACAGCGGTCCCACCGGCACCACCCGGCGCAGACACACCGGCGGGTGCGGCCACGGGAGCGACGGTGCGCTGACTGATCGTTACGGTCCGATCACGGCGTCGGTGCTCACCGGCGGAGGTCCCCGGACGTCCCAGCCGTCGTCGCCCCCCGCGGGCCGCTCCGGCGGCACCCCGCTCGGGGACCGCTCGTGGAGAAGGTGCCCCGTGATCCGCTCGACCGGCCCCGCGCTGCTGGAGCGACCGCGCACCGACCGCGAGACCGCTGTCGCGGCGCTCGCCGCCGCCCGCACCGGTGCCCGCCCCGCCGCACGGGCCGCGGTCGTCCCGGACGACGCCGTCGACGCACCGGCCGCCGTACCGCCCGCCACCGCGCCGCGCCGCCGGCTGCCCCGCCCGCCCGGCCGGCGCGGCCCGGCGTGGCTCGCCGCCCTGGTCGCCGGCGCCCTGTTCGCGGCCGTGCCGGGTGCCGTGGACACCGACCCGGCCGGCCTGTCGGTGAGCGCCGCCGACTACGGCCTGGGCGCCACCGAGGTCGGCTTCAGCGGGGACATGGAGGACGCCGGGGTGCGGCGGGGCATCAGCGAGGCCGAGGCGCAGGCCCGCCTCGGCGAGCTGGCCGCCTCCCGTGCGGCCCGGGAGCCGGAGACCGTGCTGCCCGCGCAGGGTCGGCTCACCACCTGCTTCTGCATGCGCTGGGGCACCATGCACTACGGCCTGGACCTCGCCGGGCCGCTGGGCACGCCGATCCTGTCGGCCACCGACGGGGTCGTCGTCCGGGCGGGGAAGGCCTCCGGGTACGGCAACGCCGTCTACGTGCAGGACGCCGACGGCAACGTGCACGTCTACGGGCACATGCGCTACTACGACGTCGCGGCCGGCGACCTGGTGCACGCCGGCGACCAGATCGCCACGATCGGCAACGAGGGCCAGTCGACCGGCCCGCACCTGCACTACCAGATCCACTCCGGGGGCATGAACGGGCGCCCGATCGACCCCCAGGAGTTCCTCGCCGCGCGCGGCGTCGTGGTGTAGGAGAAGCGAGCCGCCCTGCGAGGGTCGTGCCCGAGTGGGGCCCGGAGGGCTCCGCGAGGGGTGCGACGGAACGGCTCACCGGCAGCCGGGACGGCACGTGGCCGCGGTGTCGTCCGGTAGGACGACGGTGTCAGAGCTTCACGAGCGGGGCGTAGCGCAGGACGAGGCGCTTGGTGCCGCCGGAGCCGAAGTCGACCGTCGCCTGCGCCTTGTCGCCCACCCCGGTGACCTCCACGACGGTGCCCAGCCCGAACGCGTCGTGGCTGACCCGGTCGCCGACGTCGACGGAGATGACCGCCCGGTTGCCCGCGCCGCCGCGCAGGCCGCCGGTGGACAGCCCGGTGGCCGCCACCCGCTGCTGCGCCGAGCGGTACCCGGTGCTCGGCGCGGGCAGCGGCTCCCCGCCCGCCCAGTGCACGGTGTCGCCCGGCAGCTCGTCGAGGAACCGGGACGGCGGGTTGTAGGCCGGCTGCCCCCAGCTGGTGCGCACCGTGGCGCGGGAGAGGAACAGCCGCTGCCGGGCGCGGGTGATGCCGACGTAGGCCAGCCGGCGCTCCTCCTCCAGCTCGCGCGGGTCACCGAGGGCGCGCAGGTGCGGGAAGACGCCGTCCTCCATGCCGCTCAGGAAGACGACCGGGAACTCCAGGCCCTTGGCGGTGTGCAGGGTCATCAGCGTGACCACGCCGGCGTCGTCCCCGGAGACCGGGATCTGGTCGGCGTCGGCGACGAGGGAGACCTGCTCGAGGAAGTCGGTGACCGAACCACCGGGGTTGGCCGCCTCGAACTCCGCGGCCACCGAGATGAGCTCGTTGAGGTTGTCGACGCGGCCCTCGTCCTGCGGGTCGGTGCTGGCCTGCAGCTCGGCGAGGTAGCCGGTGCGGTCCAGGATGCTCTCCAGCAGCGCGGCCGGGCCCGAGCCGGTCTCGACCAGCTGCTCGAACTCCTCCAGCAGCGCGACGAACTCCTCGATCGCCTTCCGCGAGCGCGCCGCCAACGTGGTGACCTCCGAGCAGCGGCGCAGCGCCGAGCCGAACGCGATCCGCTCCCGGTCGGCGAAGGACTCGATGCAGGACTCGGCCTTCTCCCCGATCCCCCGCTTGGGCACGTTGATCACCCGGCGCAGGCTCACCACGTCGGCCGGGTTGGCGACCAGCTTGAGGTAGGCCAGCGCGTCGCGGACCTCCCGGCGCTCGTAGAAGCGCACCCCGCCGACGACCTTGTACGGCATGCCGACGCGGATGAACACCTCCTCGAAGACGCGGGAGGCGTTGTTGGTCCGGTAGAAGACGGCGATGTCCGCGGGCCTCGCCGTGCCCTCGTCGACCAGCGCGTCGATCTGCTCGGCGACCCACGCGGCCTCGTCGTGCTCGTTCTCCGCGACGTAGCCCTCGATCAGCTCGCCGTCGCCGGCGTCGGTCCACAGGTTCTTGGGGCGCCGTGCGGTGTTCCGGGCGATGACCTGGTTGGCCGCCCGCAGGATCCGCTGGCTGGACCGGTAGTTCTGCTCGAGCAGGATCGTGGTGGCCTGCGGGTAGTCGCGCTCGAACTCGTCGATGTTGCGGATCGTCGCGCCGCGGAAGGCGTAGATCGACTGGTCGGCGTCGCCGACGACGCACAGCTCGGCCGGCGGCACCGGACCCTCGCCGGTGCCCACCAGCTCGCGGACCAGCACGTACTGCGCGTGGTTGGTGTCCTGGTACTCGTCGACCAGCACGTGCCGGAAGCGGCGGCGGTAGTGCTCGGCGACGTCCGGGAAGGCCTGCAGCAGGTGCACCGTCGTCATGATCAGGTCGTCGAAGTCCATGGCGTGCGCCTCGCGCAGCCGTCGCTGGTAGAGCGTGTACGCCTCGGCGAGCACCTTCTCCGGCGCGGTGGCCGGGGTGAAGGACTCCTCGTCGACCAGCTCGTTCTTCAGGTTGGACACCTGCGCGGCCAGGCTGCGGCCGGGGTAGCGCTTGGCGTCGAGGTCCAGGTCGCGGGCGACCATGGTCATCAGCCGGACGGAGTCGCCCTGGTCGTAGATGGTGAACGACGACTTCATGCCGAGTTTGGCCGCCTCGGCGCGCAGGATGCGCACGCACATCGAGTGGAACGTCGACACCCACATCGCGCGGGCGCGCGGCCCGACCAGGGCGGCGACCCGCTCCTTCATCTCCCCGGCGGCCTTGTTGGTGAACGTGATCGCCAGGACCTCGCCGGGCTGCACGCCGCGGGCACCGAGCAGGTAGGCGATGCGGTGGGTGAGCACCCGGGTCTTGCCCGACCCGGCGCCGGCGACGATGAGCAGCGGGCTCCCCTCGTGGACGACGGCCTGGCGCTGCGGGCCGTTGAGGCCGGCCAGCATGCGGTCCAGCTCCCGCCCCACCTGGCCGGTCGCCGAACGCGGGAGGGAGGCGGTGCCCGGGAGGGCCTGCTGGGCGCTGCTCATAGACACACCACTGTAGTTCGACCGGGTGACACGTCCCGCCGTCGCGCCACGCCGTCCACCGGGTCGTGCTGGCCCCTCCGCCGGTCCGCGTGGCAGACTCCCCGCCGTGCTCGCCACCGTCGGCTTTCCCTACGGCCACCGGGATCCGGTGTCCGTCGCCGCTGGCTGAGCAACCGCCGCAACCGACGCCCCGGGCCCGAGGAGCCCGGGGCGTCCGTCGTCCCTGGGTCCGCGGGCTCCCGCCCCTGCCAGGAGACCGAGATGACCACCACCACGACCCCCGCCGACGAGCGCATCGCCGAGCTGCGCGGGGAGATCGACCGCTGCGACGGCGAGATCATCGCGCTGGTGCAGCGCCGGCTGGCCGTGTCGCAGGAGATCGGCGAGCTGCGCCGCACCGCCGGCGGCACCCGGCTGTCCCTCGCCCGCGAGCAGCAGGTGATCGCCCGCTTCCAGGACGCCCTCGGCCCCGAGGGCGCGGCGCTGGGCATGGTGCTGCTGCGCCGGGGCCGGGGCCGGCTCTAGCGACGCCGCCGGTGGGCCGGCACTCCCGGGCATAGGCTCGGCAGCCGTGACCGTGCCCCCGCCCCGGAAGCCCGCCGAGCACGTCGAGCGGGCGCTGTGCGTGCTCGCCCACCCGGACGACGTCGACTTCGGCAGCGCCGGCACCGTCGCCACCTGGACGGCGGCCGGCACCGAGGTCACCTACTGCATCGTCACCGACGGCGACGCCGGCGGTTTCGACGACACCCCGCGGGAGCGGATGGGGCCGCTGCGGCGCGCCGAGCAGGAGGCGGCGGCCAAGGCGGTCGGCGTGACCGACGTCCGGTTCCTCGGCCACCCCGACGGCCGGCTGGAGCTGACCCTCGACCTGCGGCGCGACATCAGCCGGGTGATCCGCCAGGTGCGCCCGCAGCGGGTGCTGACCAGTTCCCCGGAGCGGTTCTGGGAGCGCATCGGCGCCAGCCACCCCGACCACATGACCGTGGGCGAGTCGACGCTGCGGGCCGTCTACCCCGACGCGCGCAACCCCTTCGCGTTCCCCGAGCTGCTGGCCGACGAGGGGCTGGAGGCCTGGACGGTCGCCGAGGTGTGGCTGGGCGCCAGCCCGCGCGCCGACCACGTCGTCGACGTCACCGACGTCGTCGAGCTGAAGTTCGCCGCACTGAAGAGCCACGTCACCCAGGTCAGCCACATGACCGACCTCGAGTCCTTCGTCACCGACTGGATGCGCCAGACCGGGCGCCGGATGGGGCTGCCCGACGGCCGGCTCGGCGAGGCCTTCCACGTCGTGCACACCGCCTGAGACCTGGTGACCCCGGGGCAACACCGACGCCTCACGGCTGGAACACCGCACCCGTAGAACATCCCGGACGCTGTCGCCGAGCACCCGGGAGAGCCCGTGACCCTGACCCCGCCGCACCCGACCGCCGACCGTCCGGACCCGGCCGCGGCCGCCGAGCTGCTCGAGCGCGGGCTGGGGCGGCGGACCTTCGTCCAGGCCACGCTGGCCGCCGGGGCGGTCCTGGCGGCCGGGGTGACCGCGGCGTCCCCCGCGGTGGCCTCCCCCCGCGGCCGCACCCGGCTGCCCGGCGAGGTCCTGCAGCCGGGCCGCGGGCCCATCGACGGTGAGGTGTACCTGCCGTCGCGGGTGGACGAGGTCTACTGGGGCTACCTGCCGCGCGTCGGTGACGCCGCAGTCGCACGGGTCCGGTCGGGCGGCACGCTCACCGTGGACACGGTCAGCCACGAGGGGGTCCTGGAGGACCAGGGCCGCGACCCGGTGGCCTGGTTCGGCAGCAGGGGCGTGCCCCGCGAGCAGGTGCTCGACGACGCCGTGGCGGTGGCCGCGGGGTACGACCGGCACGCCCGCGACTTCGACGCCGACGGCCCGCACGTGGTCACCGGCCCCGTGCACGTCGAGGGCGCCCGGCCCGGCGACGTCCTGAAGATCGAGCCGCTGACCGCCCTGCCGCGCGTTCCCTACGGCGTCGTGTCCAGCCGGCACGGCAAGGGCGCGCTGGCCCGCCAGTTCGCCGACAACCCGCCGGCGGACATCACCCTCGCCGAGGTCATGCCGCCGGTGGGCACCGACGGCCGCGCGACAGGGGACCCGACCCGGTACGGCAACGTCTCCCACCTCACCCCGCTGTCCACCGGCCGCGGCGGGACGACGGTCGCCTCGCTCCCCCGCGGCCGGCGCGGCACGGTGTCCTGGCCGGTCGCCCCGTTCGCCGGCCTCATGGCGGTGGCCACGGTCAGCGACGCCCCGACGCTGGACGACCCGCTGGTCAACTCCATCCCGCCCACGCTGGGCGGCGGCAACATCGACGTGAACCTGCTGACCGTCGGCTCGGCCTTCTACGTGCCCGTGGTGGCCGAGGGGGCGCTGTTCTCCGTCGGCGACCCGCACATGTCCATGGGCAGCGGCGAGGCCGCGCTCACCGCGCTGGAGGGGTCGCTGCGGCTCACCTTCCGGCTCACCGTCTGCAAGCCCGGCTCCGGCGACGCGCCGTCGGTCGCCTTCGGCTACCCCTTCGGCGAGACCCCGGACGCCTGGGTGACGATCGGCCTGTCCGACCCCGACGGCTCGCGGGGCGGCCAGGGCGGCGACCTCGACGTCGCCAACCGGCGGGCGACGGTCAACGCGCTGGACTTCCTGCAGCACGACCTCGGCATGGACCGGTCGGTGGCCTACGCCTACCTGTCGGCGGCCGTGGACTTCACGGTCTCGCAGGTGGTCGACCGCACCGTCGGCGTGCACGGCACGATCCCCAAGAGCCACTTCCGGTGAGCCGGCAGGCGGCCGTCCGCGTGGAGGTCGGTCACAGCAGCCGGTTGGTGGCCGCCCAGCGGGTGAGCTCGTTGCGGTTGGACAGCTGCAGCTTGCGCAGCACGTTGGACGCGTGCGACTCCACCGTCTTCACCGAGATGAACAGCCGCGAGCCGATCTCCCGGTAGGTGTAGCCGCGCGCCAGCAGCTGCATGACCTCCCGCTCGCGGGCGCTGAGCAGGTCCAGCCCGGGGTCGGTGGCCGGGTCCGCCGGCTCCGGGGAGGGCGTCGACGCGGCGAAGGCGTCGAGCACGAAGCCGGCCAACCGCGGGCTGAACACCACGTCCCCGTCGGCGACCCGGGCGACGGCGTCGCGCAGGTCCGGCCCGGAGATGGTCTTGGTGACGTAGCCGCGGGCGCCGGCGCGGATGACGGCGATGACGTCCTCGGCGGCGTCGGACACCGACAGCGCCAGCCAGCGCACGGTGGGCAGCTCGGCGCGCAGCGTGTCCAGCACCGCCCGTCCCCCGCCGCCGGGCAGGTGGACGTCGAGCAGGACGACGTCGGGCACGGTCCGGCGGATCCCGTCGACGGCGCCCGCGACGTCGGCGGCCTCCCCGACGACGTCCACGGCGCCGCCGAGCTCGGCGCGGACGCCGGTGCGCACCATGGCGTGGTCGTCCACGAGGAAGACGGCCGGGCGACCGGACGCGCCCGGGGACACGGTCGTGCTCACGCGACCGCCCGTTCGCGGGGCAGGCACAGCTCCACCTCGGTGCCCTCCCCGGGTGCCGAGCGCACCACCGCCGTGCCGCCGAGGCGGGTGAGCCGGCCGGAGACCGAGTCGCGCAGCCCGCGCCGGTCGCCGGGGACGGCGGCGGGGTCGAACCCGGCGCCGCGGTCGCGGACGAAGACGGCGACCCGCTGGGGGCCGACCTCGGTGTAGAGGTCGGCCGCGGCGGCGCCGGAGTGCTTGGCCGCGTTGACCAGCGCCTCGCGGGTGGCTGCCCCCAGGGCGGTGAGGGCGTCGTCCAGCGGCGCGTCGCCCACGACGACCGACTCGACGGTCAGCGCGTGATCGGCCTCCACCTCGGCGACCACGCCGGAGACCAGCGCCGCCCAGGTGCCTCCGCCGGAGGCGACCGCCGGTTCGTAGAGCCAGGTGCGCAGCTCGCGCTCCTGGCCGCGGGCCAGCCGGGACACCGCGGTGGCGTCGTCGGCGTGCCGCTGGATGAGGGCGAGGGTCTGCAGCACCGAGTCGTGCAGGTGGGCGGCGACGGCAGCCCGCTCCTCCGAGCGCACCCGGGCGGTGCGCTCGGCCTCGCGGGAGGCGAGCAGCCGGCGCCACACCGGCGCGGTGGCCAGCGCGACGCCGGCCAGGATGACCAGGGTCGCGCTGAAGCCGTTGCGGGCGTTGGCCAGCTGCCCGGTGGTGGCCAGCAGCAGCACCAGGCCGGCCACGCCGAGGGCCACCCCGCCGGCGAGCAGCCAGCGGACGCCGGGGCCGGACAGGGTGCGGTCGGTGTCCAGCTGGCGCCAGATGACGGTCAGCCCGACGCCGACCAGCAGCAGCGGCAGCACCAGGTCGCCGCCGCCCCAGGTGCCCAGGTTGGTGACCGCGAGCAGCGCGCCGACGCCGAGCAGGCCGAGGCCCAGCGTCTGCCGGTGGCTGGGCTCCTCGACCGGCCCGGGCACCTCGGCGGCGGCCTCGGCGTCGGCGTCCGCGACCGGCACGAAGAACCACAGCAGGGCGTAGGCCACCACGCCGATGCCCGCGGAGGCGAGCACCACGAAGGCCACCCGCACGACGAGCGGGTCGGTCCGCAGGTGGCGGGCCGTCCCCGCGGAGACGCCGGCCAGCAGCCGCCCCGAGCGCGGGCGCACCAGGCGCGGGCGCACGGGCAGGGGCGTGGTCACGGTGTCGATCGTCGCACCGGGAGGGGGTCCGGCGGCACCGGTGAGGACCCGGAGGTCACCCACCGGGGAGGATGGGGGCGTTCCCCGATGGACCGCCGTCCCCGGCGGGGACAGGCTCGGTGCCATGACATCCGCACCGCCCCCCGCTCCCCCGTCGGCGGACCCGCCGGCGGGGGCGCTCCCCCTGCCGCCCGGTCCCCCGGTGCGGCCGTCGCTGCGCCGCAGTCGCAGCGACAAGGTCCTCGGCGGCGTCTCCGGTGGACTGGCCGAGTACAGCGGCGTCGACCCCCTGCTGTGGCGGGTCGGCTTCGTCGCGCTGGCCCTCGCCGGCCCCGGCGTGCCGGTCTACCTGCTGCTGTGGCTGTTCACGCCGGCCGGGCCCCGCTCGGGGCAGCCGCGGTCGGCCCGCCCGGCCGGGCCCCGATCCCCCGTACCCGGCCTGACCCTGGCCGCCCTGCTCATCGTCGTCGGGCTGCTCGCCGGGGTGACCGCCCTGACCAGCTGGGACGTCGGCCCGGTCGGCTTCCTCGCCCCGGCGCTGGCCGTGGTCGGGCTGGGCCTGGTCGCCGCCGCCTTCACCGGCGGCCGGCGGGGCAGGGGCGGGCTCGTCGCGCTGGGCGTCGTCCTGTCGGTGGCGCTGGTCGGCGCCACCGCCGACTGGCCGGAGGGCGAGGGGGGCGTCGGCGACCGCACGGAGCGGCCGCTGCGCGTCGCCGACGTGCAGCCGGTCTACGACGGCGGGATCGGTGACCTGACGCTGGACCTCTCCGACCTCGACCTGAGCGACCTCGACGACCCGGTCACGACCAGGGTGGCGGCCGGGGTCGGGGACGTGGAGGTCCTGGTGCCCGAGGGGGCCGACGTCGAGGTCGAGGTGGATCGCAGCGTTGGTGACGTGGACGTCCTCGACCTGGACTCCGGGACCGGGTTCTCCCGCGGCGACGGCCCCGCCACCTGGAGCGGGGACGACGTCCCCGAGATCGTGCTGACCGTCGACGCCGGCGTCGGCGACGTGGAGGTGGACCGTGCCTGACTACAGCGAGTTCCCGACCACCCCGACGGCCTGGCAGGAGCAGGCCTGGGGTGAGGTCACCCCGCTGGAGACCGAGGACCCGCCCCCGCCCGCACGCCGGGGGGTCGACCTCGCCGCGCTCGTCCCCGGGGTGCTGTTCGTCGTCCCCGCCGTCGTCTTCCTGGCCGGCGCGGTGCTGCCCGCGGGCCTGGTCGACGGCAGCCTGCTGTGGCTGGTGCTGGTCGGGGGCGGCGTGGCCCTGCTGGTCGCCGAGGTGCGCCGGGCCCGTCGCCGACGCTGAGCCGTCGGGACAGAGGGCCCGGGGAGCCGACCGCTCCCCGGGCCCTCCACCGCGTCAGAGCCCGTCGACGAACCCGAGGGCGCGCTGCCACAGCAGCTCCGCGGCCCCGGCGTCGTACTCGCCCGGCAGGCTCGGGTCGGTGAACAGGTGGCCGCTGCCGTCGTAGTCGTGTGCCTCCACGTGGCCGCCGGCGCGGGCCGCGTCGGCCACCACCCGGTCGATCCACTCCTGCCGCCGGAAGGGGTCGTCGACGGTGTGGTGGAGCTGGGCCCGCAGACCGGTCGGCCAGGGGAGGTCCCCGAGCAGGTCGAGCGGCAGCGCGCCGGAGAACAGCAGCAGCCCGGCGCAGCGCCGTCGGGTGGCCACGTACTCGGCCATGCCGGCGCCGTTGGAGAAGCCGGCCGCCACGAAGCCGTCGGGGAGGCCGGCGACCGCGTCCACCGCCGCGGCCATGAGCGCCGGGAAACCGACCCGCTCGGCGTGTGCCCCTGCCTCGTCGTAGTCGTCGAAGACCCGCCCCTCGTACTGGTCGACGACCAGCACCTCGTGCCCGCTTCGACCGCATCGAGGACGCCGCGCTCACCCCCGAACCCGCGCCGCCCCGTGACCCCGCCGTCTTCGGCACCCCGCCGCCTGACGCCCACGCCGTCCGGGACCGGGCCGGGAGTACGGCGACCCGGTAGGCCGGCGAGGGTTGCCCGCCGGCCGCCGCGGGGCCCGCCGGCCCGCAGTTCGTGCACCCACTGCGGTCAGGACGCCATCCCGACAGCGACACGTGCACATCCTGTGCACCGACGCCCCGGATCAGCGCGCGGCGCCCCTCGGACTACTCCCACTCGATGGTGCCCGGTGGCTTGCTGGTCACGTCGAGCACCACCCGGTTCACCTCTTCCACCTCGTTGGTGATCCGGGTGGAGATGCGGGCCAGCACGTCGTAGGGCAGCCGGGTCCAGTCGGCGGTCATCGCGTCCTCACTGGACACCGGCCGCAGCACCACCGGGTGGCCGTAGGTGCGCCCGTCGCCCTGCACGCCGACCGAGCGGACGTCGGCCAGCAGCACCACCGGGCACTGCCAGATCTCCCGGTCCAGACCGGCCGCGGTGAGCTCGGCACGCGCGATCGCGTCGGCCCGCCGCAGCACGTCCAGCCGGTCGGCGGTGACCTCGCCGACGATCCGGATGCCCAGCCCGGGGCCGGGGAACGGCTGGCGCCACACCAGCGACTCGGGCAGCCCGAGGCGCAGGCCGACCTCGCGCACCTCGTCCTTGAACAGCGTGCGCAGCGGCTCGACCAGGGTGAAGGTGAGGTCCTCGGGCAGCCCGCCGACGTTGTGGTGGCTCTTGATGTTCGCCGTCCCGGTGCCACCGCCGGACTCGACGACGTCGGGGTACAGCGTGCCCTGCACGAGGAAGTCGACGGTCTCCCCGTGGGTCTGCGCGTCGTGGACGACGTCGAGCGCGGCCTGCTCGAAGACGCGGATGAACTCCCGGCCGATGACCTTGCGCTTCTGCTCCGGGTCGCTGACGCCGGCCAGCGCGGCGAGGAACTGCTCGCGGGCGTCGACCACCCGCAGGTCCGCGCCGGTGACGGCGACGAAGTCCCGCTCGATCTGCTCGGTCTCGCCCTCGCGCATGAGCCCGTGGTCGACGTAGACGCAGGTCAGCCGGTCGCCGACGGCGCGCTGCACCAGCGCGGCGGCCACCGCGGAGTCGACCCCGCCGGACAGCGCGCACAGCGCCCGCCGGTCGCCCACCTGCGCGCGGATGCGCTCGACCTGCTCCTCGACGACGTTGGCCATCGTCCAGGTCGGCTCGAGTCCGGCGATGTCGAACAGGAAGTGCTCCAGCACCGTCTGGCCGTGCGCGGTGTGCCGCACCTCGGGGTGGAACTGCACGCCGGCCAGCCTCCGGTCGACGTCCTCGAAGGCCGCGACCGGCGCACCGGTGGAGGTGGCGGTCACCGTGAACCCGGGCGGGGCAGCGCTGACGGCGTCCCCGTGGCTCATCCACACCGACTGCTCGACCGGCAGCGCGCCGAACAGCCGGCCGGCCGTGGTCACCGTCAGCGGGGTGCCGCCGTACTCCCGGTCACCGGTGCGGGCCACCGTGCCGCCGAGCGAGTCGGCCATCGCCTGGAAGCCGTAGCAGATGCCGAACGCCGGGACGCCGGCCTCGAACAGCGCCGGGTCGACGCGCGGAGCACCCTCGGCGTAGACGCTGGAGGGCCCGCCGGAGAGCACGATCGCCGCCGGCTTGCGGGCCACGATCTCCTCGGCCGGGACGTCGGAGGGCACGATCTCGGAGTAGACCCCGGCCTCGCGGATCCGCCGGGCGATGAGCTGGGCGTACTGCGCGCCGAAGTCGACGACCAGGACGGTCGGGAAGTCCATCAGTCGTCCTGCGTGGCGGGCTGGTAGCCACCGATGACCAGGTCAACGCGCTGGAACTCCTTGAGGTCCCGGTACCCGGTCTTGGCCATCGTCCGGCGCAGCGCACCGAACAGGTTGCTGCGCCCGTCGCCGGTGTGCGCCTCGCCGAGCAGGACGTCGTGCAGCGAACCGGCGGGCGGGACCGGCGCGGACGTGCCCCCGCGGGGTAGCCGCGGGTGGGCGGCCACCGAGTCCCACCAGATGCCGGCACCGGGGGCCTCCGCCGCGGCGCGCAGCGGCTCCCCGACCTGCACCGCGTCGGCACCGCAGGCCAGGGCGCGGGCGATCGCGCCGCTGGTCTCGATCCGGCCGTTGGCGATGACGTGCACGTAGCGGCCGCCGGTCTCGTCCAGGTAGTCGCGGCGGGCCGCGGCGGCGTCGGCGATGGCGCTGGCCAGCGGCACCCGGATGCCCATGACGGCGTCCGTCGTGGAGTACGTGTCGGCGCCCACGCCGACGACCACGCCGGCCGCGCCGGTGCGCATCAGGTGCAGGGCGGTCTGGTAGTTGGCCGCGCCCCCGACGATGACCGGGACGTCGAGGTCGGCGATGAAGTCCTTGAGGTTGAGCGCGTCGCCGGAGGTCGTGACGTGCTCGGCCGACACGATCGTGCCCTGGATGACCAGCAGGTCGACCCCCGCGGCCAGCACCGTCGGGGCCAGCTGGGCGGTGTGCTGCGGGGAGACGCGCACCGCCGTCGTCACCCCGGCGTCCCGGATCTCCTTGACCCGGGCGGTGATCAGGTCCGGCTCGACCGGCCGGGCGTAGACCTCCTGGAGCAGCGCCACCGGCGGCGCCCCGTCCCCGGCGGCCTCGCGCAGCCGCCGGTAGACCGGCGTCGGGTCGTCGTAGCGGGTCCACAGCCCCTCGGCGTTGAGCACGCCCAGGCCGCCGGCCTGCCCGACGGCGATCGCGGTCGCCGGGCTGACGACGGCGTCGCTCGGGCTGGTGACCAGCGGGATGTCGAACCGGAAGGCGTCGATCTGCCAGGCGGTCGAGACGTCGTCCATGTCCCGGGTGCGCCGGGAGGGCACGATCGAGACCTCGTCGAGGTCGTAGCCGCGGCGGGCGAAGCGGTTGAGGCCGATCTCGACGGTGTCGCGGGTGGGCATGGTCAGCGCCCCCGGTAGTTCGGTGCCTCGACGGTCATCTGGATGTCGTGGGGGTGGCTCTCCACCAGGCCGGCCGAGGTGATCCGGGTCAGCCGGCCGCGCTCCTGGAGATCAGCGATCGTCTGCGCCCCCGCGTAGCCCATCGAGGCGCGCAGCCCGCCGACGAGCTGGTGGGCCACCCCGGCCAGCGGGCCGCGGTAGGGCACCTGGCCCTCGATGCCCTCGGGGACGAGCTTGTCGTCGGACAGGACGTCGTCGGCGAAGTAGCGGTCCCGGCTGAAGGACTGGTTGCCGCGCTTCTGCATGGCGCCCAGCGACCCCATGCCGCGGTAGGTCTTGTACTGCTTGCCGTTGACGAAGACCAGCTCGCCCGGCGCCTCCTCGACGCCGGCGAACAGCCCGCCGATCATCACCGTGTCGGCGCCGGCGACCAGGGCCTTGGCGATGTCGCCGGAGTACTGCAGGCCGCCGTCGGCGATCACCGGCACGCCGGCCGGTCGGGCGGCCAGCGCCGCCTCGTAGATGGCGGTGACCTGCGGGACGCCGACGCCGGCGACCACGCGGGTGGTGCAGATGGAGCCCGGCCCGACGCCGACCTTGACGGCGTCCACCCCGGCGTCGACCAGGGCCTGGGCCCCGGCGCGGGTGGCCACGTTGCCGCCGACGACCTGCACGCCGAAGTCGGCCGTCACCCGCGCCACCATGTCCAGCACCGCGCGCTGGTGGCCGTGCGCGGTGTCGACGACGAGCACGTCCACGCCGGCGTCGACCAGCAGCCCGGCCCGCTTGTAGGCGTCGTCGCCCACCCCCAGGGCCGCACCCACGACCAGGCGGCCGTCGGCGTCCTTGGTGGCGTGGGGGTACTGGTCGCGCTTGACGAAGTCCTTGACGGTGATCAGCCCGCGCAGCCGGCCGGCGCGGTCGACCAGCGGCAGCTTCTCGATCTTGTTCTTGCGCAGCAGGGCCAGCGCGGTGTCGGCGTCCACGCCCACCGGCGCGGTGACCAGCGGCATCGGCGTCATCACGTCGCGGACCAGCACCGACTGGTCGCTCTCGAAGCGCATGTCCCGGTTGGTCACGATGCCGACCAGGACGCCGTCGCCGTCGACCACCGGCGCCCCGGAGATGCGGTAGCGCGCCGAGAGCGCGTCGACCTCGGCGAGGCTGTTGTCCGGCGAGCAGGTGACCGGGTTGGTCACCATGCCGGCCTCCGAGCGCTTCACCAGGTCGACCTGGCCGGCCTGCTCCTCGGCGGCCAGGTTGCGGTGCAGCACGCCCATGCCGCCGACCCGCGCCATGGCGATCGCCATCCGGGCCTCGGTGACGGTGTCCATCGCACTGGACAGCAGCGGGACGGCCAGCCGGATGCCGCGGGTGAGCCGGCTGCTGGTGTCCACCTCGGCGGGGACGACGTCGGACGCGCCGGGGATGAGCAGGACGTCGTCGTAGGTCAGCCCCAGCGGCGCGAACTTCGCCGGCAGCTCGGGGACGGACTCATCGGGCTGCATCGGTCGCCGCCACCCTCCGGATCGGCCGGCACCCCTCCTGGGCGCGCGGGGAGCTCCCGTCGATCGTAGGCGGCGCCCCTCGCGGCCTTCGTGCCGCGCCCGCGCGGCCGATACCGTGGCACCCGTGAGTTCTTGGGACGACGCCTCCGGCTCCGCCGACCAGCCGGCTCCTCCGCCGCTGACGATGGAGGAGCGGGCCGGTGTCCTCGACGACCTCGCCGAGCTGGAGGTGTTCCGGACGCTGCTGGAGCCCACCGGCATCAAGGGCATCGTCGTCGACTGCCCGGACTGCGAGGAGGAGCACCACGTCGACTGGGCGCTCATGCAGGCCAACCTCCGCCAGCTGCTCGAGGAGGGCCAGACCGGCCGGCACGAGCCGCCGTTCGACCCCGACCCCGACGACTACGTCAGCTGGGACTACGCCAGCGGCTACGCCGACGGCATCGCCGCGGTGGCCGACCGCGAGGAGCCCGGTGGCGAGGGCCGTGGCGGCCGGCACGCCCGCGACGACTGAACCCCGGGTCCGCCGGCGCAGCACCGGTGACCTGACCGACTGTGTCCGGGTGCTGAGGGCCGTCCACCTCGCTGACGGCTACCCCGGGCGCTGGCCGGCCGACCCGGCTGCCTGGCTGGACCCGCCGGACACCGCGGAGGCCTGGGTCGCCGAGCGGGCCGGCGCCGTGACCGGGCACGTGGTCGTGACCCGGGCCCCGGACGGCCTGGCCGCGGTCACCCGGCTGTTCGTCGCCCCGGACGCGCGGGGACACGGGCTGGGCGCCGTGCTGCTGGACGTCGTCCGCGGCTGGGCCGGCGCCGCGCGCACCGGCCTGGTGCTGGACGTCGTCGACGGTGCGGCCGCCGCCGTCGGGTTGTACGAGCGGCAGGGCTGGTCCCTGGTCGGCACCCGGCCGGCCGACTGGACGACACCGGCGGGCACCCGCCCGCTGCTCCGCACCTACCGCGCGCCGGCCGCCCGGTCCTGACGCGGACGCGCCGAGGGCCCCCTCCGACCGGTCGGAGAGGGCCCTCGGCGGGTGTCCGTGCCCGTCAGGTCATCATGCCGCGGCGGAAGCCGGTGGCCACCGCCTCGGCGCGGTCCTTGGCGCCGAGCTTGCGGAACAGCCGGCGGGCGTGGGTCTTGATGGTGTCCTCGGACAGGTAGAGCTCCCGGCCGATCTGGGCGTTGCTCTTGCCCTGGCTCATGCCGGTGAGCACCTGCATCTCGCGCATGGACAGGCTGACCGGCGCGGGCTCGCGCACCGTCGAGCGCACCGTGGTGGGCGCGCCACCGGTCAGCGGGCTGGCACCGCCCCAGGACGGCGCCGTGGCGGCACCGACCGACGCCAGCGGCACCGGCTGGGCCGGGATGGCCGGCGCGGGACCCCGCCCGTCGACCCGCAGGCCGACCCGCGACAGACCCAGGCCCATCTCCAGCGCGGTGGCGTCCCAGCGCAGGTAGCCGCGGGCACCGGCCGCGACCGCGGCCCGGACGGTCTCGCCGTCGTCGGGGGCGCCGAGGACCAGCACCGGCAGCCGCGGGTTGACCCGCAGCGCCTGGGTGGCGACGGTCAGCCCGGAGTCCGTGGCGCGCTGGGTGCCGATGAGCAGGACGTCGGGCTGGCGGGTGGCCAGCCGGGCCATGAGCGCGGCCGGCTCACCGACGACCTCCACCCGGCCGACGAACGGCAGGGCCACCAGCCGGCCCGCGATGTCGTCGCGCACCCGCCGGCGTTCGTCGTAGACCCACACCGTCGTGGTCCCGTGGCCGGGTCCGCGCATCCTGTCGTCGATCACGCCTGCTCCTCGCTGCCTCGGCCACGGCTGGCCGGGTCCCCCACCGCCCGGGTCCCCCGGCCGGGTGTCGCTCGGCGCGCGTCCCGCCAGGGACTCCGCCGTCCGCCCGGTCGGACCGGGTGGCGAGGGGTGTCCCGTGGCGGTGTTCGGCACGGCCTGCAGCCACCTTGATCGACTGGCCGGGGGGAGGACAGCCGCTCTCACCCAGCGGAGGGAGGCCGGAGCCGACAAAATGCAGGATCACCGTGCGTTTGACCCACGGAGGCCTCGGGCACCGGCCCCCATGCGACCGGACCGCCCCCTCCGGCTCGCATCGAGCCGAGGAGGACCAATGGCCGACATCCGCCGCCTGCCCACCCCCGTCGCCGAGGTCTGGGACTGGCAGCTGCACGGCGCGTGCCGCGGGGAGAGCACCGCTCTCTTCTTCCACCCGGACGGCGAACGTGGCCCGGCTCGGGCCCGTCGTCAGACGGCCGCCAAGGCGGTGTGCGGGCGCTGCCCGGTCCTGGAGTCCTGCCTCAAGCACGCGCTGTCGGTGCGCGAGCCCTACGGGGTCTGGGGCGGCATGAGCGAGGAGGAGCGGGCCCGGCTGATCGCCGCGGAGCCCGCCGCGGTCGCCGCGGGGGTCTGAGGGCGCCACACCGCACGACGAAAGGGCCCGGTCCGTTCGGACCGGGCCCTCTCGTCGTTCCAGGGCCCTCCCAGCGGCGAGATCGGCGGTCTCGCACGGTTCAGCGGTGCTGAGCGTGCGAGACCGCCGATCTCGCCGGGAGCGTCAGCTCAGTGGCTGTGCCCGTGGCCGTGCGAGTGGCCGTGGGTGTGGTGCCCGGCCCCGGCCGGCTCCTCCTTCGGCGCCTCGACGACGGCGGAGTCCGTGGTGAGCACCATGGCGGCGATCGACACGGCGTTGCCCAGCGCGGCCTTCGTGACCTTGACCGGGTCGATGACGCCCTGGGCGGCCAGGTCGCCGTACTCGCCGGTCGCGGCGTTGAAGCCCTGACCGGCACCGGCCTCGCGGACGCGGGCCACGACGACCCGCCCCTCGAAGCCGGCGTTCTCCGCGATGCGCACCAGCGGGGCGTCCAGCGCGCTGCGGACCACGCGGGCGCCGGTCAGCTCGTCGCCGGAGAGGTCGAGGGCGTCCACGGCCGCGGCCGCGTGCACCAGCGCCGACCCGCCACCGGGGACGACACCCTCCTCCACCGCGGCGCGGGTGGCGGCGATGGCGTCCTCGATGCGGTGCTTCTTCTCCTTCATCTCCACCTCGGTGGCCGCGCCGACGCGGATGACGCCGATGCCGCCGGCGAGCTTGGCCAGCCGCTCCTGGAGCTTCTCGCGGTCCCAGTCGGAGTCCGTCGCCTCGATCTCGCGGCGGATCTGCGCCACCCGGTCGCCGATGGCCTCCCGGGTGCCGCCGCCGTCGACGATCGTGGTGTCGTCCTTGGTGACGGTGACCCGGCGGGCGGTGCCGAGCACCTCCAGACCCACCTGGTCGAGCGTGAGGCCGACGTCCTCGCTGACCACCTGGCCGCCGGTGACGACGGCGAGGTCGGTCATGAAGGCCTTGCGGCGGTCACCGAAGTACGGCGACTTGACCGCGACGGCCTTGATCGTCTTGCGGATGGAGTTGACGACCAGGGTGGACAGCGCCTCGCCCTCGACGTCCTCGGCGACGATCAGCAGGGGGCGGCTGCCGGTGGACAGCACCTTCTCCAGCAGCGGCAGCAGGTCGGCCAGCGCGCCGACCTTGCCCTGCACGAGCAGGACGAGCGCGTCCTCGAGGACGGCCTCCATCGCCTCGGGGTCGGTGACGAAGTACGGCGAGAGGTAGCCCTTGTCGAACTGCACGCCCTCGGTCACATCGAGCTCGGTCGAGAGGGTGGTGGCCTCCTCGACGGTGATGACGCCGTCCTTGCCGACCTTCTCCATGGCCTGCCCGATGAGCTCGCCGACCTCGGCGTCCTGGGCGGAGACGGTCGCGACACCGGCGATGGCCGCCTGGTCGGCGACCGGGATGGCGACCTCGTCGAGGGCCGCCGACACCGCGTCGGCGGCCGCGCGCATGCCGGCGCCGAGCGCGGTCGGGCTGGCGCCCGCGGCGACGTTGCGCATGCCCTCGTGCACCAGCGCCTGGGCCAGCACGGTGGCGGTGGTGGTGCCGTCGCCGGCGACGTCGTTGGTCTTGGTGGCGACGTTCTTGGCCAGCTGGGCGCCGAGGTCCTCGTAGGGGTCCTCGAGCTCGACCTCGCGGGCGATGGTGACGCCGTCGTTGGTGATGGTGGGGGCGCCGAACTTCTTGTCGAGGACGACGTTGCGCCCGCGCGGGCCGAGGGTCACCTTGACCGCGTCGGCCAGCTTGTCCACGCCGCGCTCGAGCGAGCGGCGGGCGTCCTCGTTGAACTTGATGATCTTGGCCATGGGCCCTTCTCGGAGGTCAGGGGTGGGACGACGACCGCCCCGGCGACCCGGTCACTCGGGTCGCCGGGGCGGACGTGACGTGCTGGAACGGCCTCGTGAGCCGCTGGAACGGCCCCGTCGCAGGGGTCCGCTCGCGAGCGTGCGAGCGAGTGGGGGGCGACGGGGTCCTTCGACTACTTCTCGACGACGGCGAGCAGGTCGCGCGCGGAGAGCACGAGGTACTCCTCGCCGGCGTACTTGACCTCGGTGCCGCCGTACTTGGAGTAGATGACCACGTCGCCGACGGAGACGTCGAGCGGGACGCGGTTGCCGTTGTCGTCGACGCGACCGGGGCCCACGGCCACGACCGTGCCCTCCTGCGGCTTCTCCTTGGCGGTGTCCGGGATGACCAGGCCGGAGGCGGTGGTGGTCTCGGCCTCGTTGGCCTGGACCACGACACGGTCCTCCAGCGGCTTGATGTTGACCTTGGTAGCGGTCGTCACGTCGGTGACGCCCCCTTCGGTGTCGGACGGCTGGTGGGTCGATCTGCTGCTGTGGCACGGTGCCGGGGCCTGCCGTCGCGGGGGTCAGACGCCTGGTTCCCGTGTCGATTGGCACTCTACCCAGGAGAGTGCCAGCCACTCAACCGGGGCCACGGCCGACGTCCTGGCGTAGCTTCCCGCTGGTGAGCGCAGTGCGACACCTGCGTCCGGCGCACCTGCAGGTGGTCGCCGGCGAGGTCTGGGCCGTCGACGAGGTGCAGCCCGTCGCCGCCGTCGTCGACCCCGGCTCGGGACGGCTCCGGCGCCTGGTCGGCTGGCCCGCGGTGCCGGCGGCGAGCGAGACCCACTGGCAGGGCGAGTGGCGGGCACTGTCGGACGGCGAGGGCCTCTGGGTGCAGGCCGGGCACGGTCCGGTGGCCCGGGTGACCCCGGCCGGCGCGGTGACCGTCGCGACCGTCCGCGTCACCACCGACACGGCCGGCCTCCGACTGGTCGCGGCCGGCGCGCACGGCGCCTGGCTGGTACCGCCGCCACCACCCCAGGACCTGGCCCACGGACCGGACGCACCCGCACCGGCGCGCGGGTGGAGCCCACTGCTGGTCGCGGCCGCTGACGGGTCGGTCCGGGAGGTCGTCGTCCAGGCGCCGGTGGTCGACATCGTCGGCAGCGACGCCGGGGTGCACCTCCAGGTCGAGACCGGCACTGGGACCCGGCGCCACCTCGGAGCCGGCACCTGGGAGTGGGTGCCCGAGCTGCGGTGGGTGACCCTGCCGTGGTCGGCGGGCGTGCCCGACGCCCTCGACGCGCCGTTCACCTGGTCACCGGCACCACGGGTGCTGGCTTCGGCCGTGGCCGGGCGGGGGTTCGGGTGGCATCCCTCGGAGGACCGCGAGGACCCGGCCCTCGACCACCCTGGAGGCACCGAGCCGGCAGCCGGTGCCACCTGGGAGCTCGGCTGGGTCCGCGGACCCGTCGGGACCCCGCGGGGATCGGTCGCGACGTCGTCGACCGGCACACGGGTGGTCCTGGGCGCGGGCACGGTGCGAGCCGCCGTCGGGCGGCCGGACGCACTGTGGGTGGCCTTCGCCCGACCGGCCGACCGCGCCGCCGGGGTCGGGGCGCCCGCCCCGGTCGACCTGCTGCAGGTCGTCGGTGACCGGGTGGACGTGGTGCTGCCCGCGGACTCCGTCGACGTCACGGCGCACTGCCGGCCGCTGGGGCCACGCCCGGTCGACCACGACTCCTACGCCCGGTTCTGGCTGCGGACGTGGGCCGACGCGTCCGGTGCGGTCCGGCCGGTCGAGGAGGGCGTGTCCGGCGGCCACGCGCAGCTCGTCGGCCGGTGGCCGGAGACCACGATCGAGGTGACCTTCGACTGGGCCGGCCGGCCGGGGGTGCGGCTGCGCCGGCGGGTGCGGCTGTTCGACGAGCTGGGCCGGCACACGCCACCGGAGCACTCCACCGCCCACCTGGCGGAGGACCTCGCGACCGGACGGGTGCCGGAGGCTCGCGGGGTGTCCGCGGGCGGCGTCCTGGACGCATGACGACCGTCGACGACCTCCGCTGGCTGCGCACCCCCGAGGGGACGGCGGCCGTGGCGCGGGCGGCCGCCCTGCTGGACGGCGGCAGCGATCTGCTCGGCGGGCTGACCCGGCTGCGGTCGGAGGTCGGACCCGAGCACGCCGGCCCGGCCTGGGAGCTGGCCCGGCTGCGCGCCCGCGCCCGGCCGGTCTTCGGCGCCGACGCCGACGTCCTGTTCCTCACCGCGGACACCCTCGAGCAGGCCGGCCGTCCCGCGCTGGCCGCCCGCCGCGCCACCCGGCTGCTCGCCGACGGCACCGACTCCGCCGTCGACCTGGGCTGCGCCGCCGGTACCGACACGGTCGCGCTGGCCCGGGCCGGGGCGCGGGTGCTGGCCGTCGACCGCGACCCGCTGGCCAGGGAGCTGACCGCCGCCAACGCCGCGGCGCTCGGCGTGGACGACGACGTCTGGGTGGTGGCCGGCGACGCCATCGACCTGGTGGACGCCGCCCGCGGCGGGGAGGTGGCCGGGTGCGCCGCCGCCGTCCTGGACCCCGCACGCCGGGCCGGCGGACGGCGGCAGCTGGACCCCGACCGCTGGTCCCCGCCCTGGTCGACGGTCGCCGCGCTGCTGGACCGGGTGCCGCGCGCGGTGGTCAAGGTGGCCCCTGGGCTGGACCACGACCGGGTGCCGGCCGGGGTCGAGGCGGAGTGGGTGTCGGTGGGCGGGTCGATCGTGGAGGCGCTGCTGTGGGGCCGGGGCGTCTCGGCGACCTGGCGGCGGGCGACGGTGGTGCGCGGCGACACGGTGCACGAGCTGACCGCCGACGCCGACCCGGGCGCCGCTGACAGCGGACCGGTGCGGGGCTGGCTGCACGAGCCGGACCCGGCGGTGATCCGCTCCGGGCTGGTCTCGCTGGTCGCCGCCGACCTCGGCGCCACCCTGGTCGACCCGACCATCGCCTACCTGACCTCCGGCGCGGCGGCCGGCTCCCCGTGGGTGTCGTCGTACCGGGTCGACGAGGTGCTGCCGTTCCACCTGAAGAGGCTCCGGGCCCTGCTGCGGGCGCGCGGCGTCGGGCGGGTGGTGGTGAAGAAGCGCGGCTCGGCGATCGAGCCGGAGACCCTCGCCCGCCAGCTGCGCGGCCCGGGTTCGGGGACGGCGACCGTCGTCCTAACCCGGGTCGCCGGCGCCCCCAGCGCCTTGGTGTGCGACGTCCACCAATCGCCGATGTCGCGATGAAGGCGGCCCTCAGCGGGTGACGACGTCGATCGGCAGGGAGCTGTCCGCGCCGACGTCCGGGGCGGACGGCGCCACCCCCGCCTCGACCAGCCGGGAGCCCAGCGCGGCCACCATCGCGCCGTTGTCGGTGCACAGCCGCGGGCTGGGCACCCGCAGCACGATCCCGGCCGCGGCGCAGCGCTCCTCGGCCAGCGCGCGCAGCCGCGAGTTGGCCGCCACCCCGCCGCCGAGCACCAGGTGGTCCACGCCGGTGTCCCGGCAGGCGCGCACGGCCTTGCGGGTCAGCACGTCGGCCACCGCCTCCTGGAACGACGCCGCGACGTCGGCCACCGGCACCGGCTCCCCCGCCCGCTGCCGGGCCTCCACCCAGCGGGCGACGGCGGTCTTCAGCCCGGAGAAGGAGAAGTCGTAGGGGGCGTCGCGGGGTCCGGTGAGCCCGCGGGGGAAGGCGATCGCCGCGGGGTCGCCCTCGCGCGCGGCCCGGTCGATCGGCGGGCCACCGGGGAAGGGCAGGCCGAGCACGCGGGCGACCTTGTCGAAGGCCTCCCCCGCCGCGTCGTCGACGGTGCGGCCCAGCGACCGCACCTCCCGGGCCAGGTCGGGCACCAGCAGCAGCGAGCTGTGCCCGCCGGAGACCAGCAGCGCGATCGACGGCTCGGCGAGCGCCCCGTGCTGCAGCTCGTCGACGGCGACGTGCGCGGCCAGGTGGTTGACGCCGTACAGCGGCACGTCGAGGGCCAGCGCGTACGCCTTGGCCGCGGCCAGCCCGACCAGCAGCGCCCCGGTCAGCCCCGGCCCGGCGGTCACCGCCACGGCGTCGACGTCGGCGGCGCGCACCCCGGCCTCCGCCAGCGCGCGGTGCACGGTCGGCACCATCGCCTCCAGGTGCGCCCGCGAGGCGATCTCCGGCACCACCCCACCGAAGCGCTCGTGCTCGGCGACCGAGGTGGCCAGCGCGTCGGACAGCAGCGTCCGGCCCCGCACCAGGCCGACGCCGGTCTCGTCGCAGGAGGTCTCGAACCCCAGGACGAGCGGCTCGCTCACCGGCGCTCCCTCCTCATGACGACGGCGTCCGTGCCGCTGGGCTGGTAGTAGCGCGGCCGCCGGCCGGCCTCGGTGAACCCGCGCCGCCGGTACAGCCCCTGGGCCACCTCGTTGTCCGCGCGCACCTCCAGCAGCACCACCGGACTGCGCCGGTCGGCCTCGGTGAGCAGCGCGTCGAGCAGCAGGGCCCCGATGCCCTCTCCCTGCCGGCCCGCGGCGACGCCGATGGTGGCCACGTGCGCCTCGTCGGCGTAGGCGATCAGCCCGGCGTAGCCGACGACCCGGTCGTCCTCCTCGGCGACCAGGTAGTTCCGGGTGTCGGTGCGGGCCAGCTCGTCGCGGTACATGGCGCGGGTCCAGGTGTCCGGGGCGAACAGCTGCTCCTCCAGCTCCAGCACGGTGTCCAGGTCGGCCAGCCGCATCGGCCGCAGGCGGACGCTCAAGCGGTGGTCACCGGCTTGTGGGACGCCGGCGGGACGGCGTCCGGACGGCGCAGGTAGAGCGGCACCAGCGGTGCGGCGGACGGCGGGTCGGCCAGCTGCGCCGCCGCGGCCCGGAGCAGTCCGGCCGTGGTCACCTCGGCGGGGGTGACCTCGACGCCGAGCCGCTCGGCGAACCGGGCGTCCCCCACGACCGGGCCGGCCGGCGCCAGCTCCTCCGGGCGCAGCACCCCCGGCCCGTCGCTGCGTGTCCCGTCCGGGTCGTAGGCGGCCCAGTAGACCTCCCGGCGTCGGGCGTCGGTGACCACCGTGCGGGCACCGGAGCCCACCGCGTCCAGCGAGCACACCCCCACGGCCGGCAGCCCGCGGGCGTCGGCCAGCGCGGCGGCGGTGACCACCCCGACGCGCAGGCCGGTGAACGGGCCGGGGCCCAGGCCGGTGACGACGGCGGCCACGTCGGCCAGTGTCACGCCGGCGTCCCGCAGCACGTCGGTGACCGTGCCGGTGAGCAGCTCGGCGTGCCGGGTGCCCGAGGGCACCGCCCGCTCGGCGAGCACCTCGGCACCGTCCGCCGACCACCGCGCGAGGCCGGCGACCAGCGTCGGCGTGGCGGTGTCGAGGGCGAGGACGAGCACGGGTGACCAGGGTAGTGCTCAGGGGAGGTCGAGCTCGAAGACCGTCTCCGGACCGTCCTCCTCGTCCACCTGCTCCCCCACCCGGCGGAAGCCGAAGGGCGCCACCACGGCCAGCGACGCGGCGTTGTCCGGCGCGATGGACACCCGGACCACCCGGACGTCCGGTTCGCGCCGGGCGCGGTCGAGCAGCGCAGCCAGGGCGGCCCGCGCGTAGCCCCGGCGCCGGTGCTCGGGCAGGACCTCGTAGCCCACCTCGACCATGCCGCGGGCGTCGGGCGGGCCGTGGAACCCGGCGCGGCCGACGGTCAGCCGCCGGTCGGGGTCCCAGACGACCCCGGTCACCCACGCGGCGGACCCGGGGTCGGCCGTGACCTGCTCGGCCCGCAGCCGCCACACCGGCGCCCACCGCGGGCCGGCGAACGACGGCGGCAGCGGCACGGGCGAGCCGGCGCCCGCGGCGGCCAGGTCACCGTCGGCCAGCGCGGCGAGCACCGGGCCGGGGAGCTGGCGGACCTCGACCCGCGGGCGACCGCCGCTCACCGGTCGGCACCGTCCAGCCGCTGCTCCCAGCCCGGGCCGTGCGGCACCAGCACCGCCGTCCGGACGTCGTCCTCGCGGCGGTCCAGGCGCACCTCCAGGTGCTCGTCGGTCAGCTGCTCCACCAGCCCCTGCCCCCACTCCACGACGGTGACGGAGTCGGCGACCGTCACGTCGAGGTCCAGGTCGTCGACGTCGGCGACCCCGCCGAGCCGGTAGGCGTCGACGTGCACCAGCGGCAGCCGGCCGCCGCGGTGCACCCGGGCGATGACGAACGTCGGCGAGGTGACCGGCTCGCGTACGCCGAGCGCCTCCCCGATGCCCTGGGTCAGCGCGGTCTTGCCCGCGCCCAGCGGGCCGACCAGCACGACGAGGTCACCAGCACGCAGCAGCGCGGCCAGTGCGGCGCCGAGCGCCCGGGTGTCGGCCGGGGTGGGCAGCAGGTGCTCGCGCCTCACGTCAGGGTGGCCGCGACCGCGGTGAGGTCGGCCAGCAGCCCGGCGCGCGGCGCCCCGTTCGGGCCGAACCGGATCGCCGCCGACGGGTGGTAGGTCGCCCACACGGCGCGGCCGTCGACGTCGTGCGCCCGGCCGCGGGCGGCCGCCAGCACGGTGCGCGGGCCGAGGAACCACTTGGCCGAGGACAGCCCGAGGGCCACCACGACCGGCGGGTCGAGCAGCTCCAGCTGGCGGCGCAGCCAGCCGCTGCAGCGGGCCACCTCCGGCGCCTTCGGCGTCCGGTTGCCCGGCGGGCGGCACTTGACGACGTTGAGGACGGCGGCCTGCGCCCGGTGCAGCCCGGCCTCGGCGAGCAGCTGGTCCAGCAGCTGGCCGGACCTCCCCACGAACGGCCGGCCGGTCTGGTCCTCGGTCGCCCCGGGGGCCTCGCCGACCAGCGCGAAGCGCGGGCGCCCGGCAGCCGGGGGGTCGCCCACCACGACCTGCTGCCGGGTGGTGGCCAGCTCGGGGCAGGCCACGCACGGGCGGGCGACCCGGGCGAGGCCGTCCCAGTCCGGGGCCGCGGCCGCGGCGTGGGCGACCTCCTCGGCGGCGGCGTCGGACCGCGGCGGCCGGGTCACCCCTCGACCCCGCTGGGCTGGTCGGCGGCCACCCGGCGCAGCAGGCCCGACAGCGCCGCCGTCACCGCCTCCGGCTGCTCCAGCGGCACCATGTGACCCGCCGCGGGGACGACGACGTGCTCCACGCCCGGCGCCCCGGGGCCGCCCAGCAGCTCCACGATCGCGGCGCTGTGCCCCGGCGGGATCAGGGTGTCGCCGTCCCCGGTGAGCACCAGCACGGGGACCCGGCGCAGCGGCGCCAGCGACGCCGTCTCGTCCAGGCCGGCCAGCGCCGGGTAGAACTCCGCGATCACCTCGACCGGGGTGCCGGTGATCATCGAGTCCACGTAGCGGCCCAGCGCCGGGTCGACGTCGCGGGAGGCGAACGACAGCGACCAGGTGACCTGGGAGATGAGGTCGGCGGCCACCCGGCGGGTGCGCTCGGCGAGGCCGGGACGTCGGCGCATCGTGTAGGCCGCGATCGGCACCACCGCCGCCCGCACCCGGGTGAGCACCTGGGGCAGGCCGAGGTCGACGTCGGCGAGGTTGCCGCTGGAGGTGCTCACCAGCGCGGCCCCCACGACCCGGGTGCCGAACAGCTCCGGGCGCACCGCGGCCAGCGCCATCACCGTCATGCCGCCCATGGAGTGCCCGACGAGCACCACCGGCCCCGAGGGCACCCGCGCCCGCAGCACCGCGTCGAGGTCGCGGCCCAGCTGCGCCATGGTCGAGTGCTCGGCCGGCCCGCGGCCGGAGGCGCCGTGCCCGCGCTGGTCGTAGAACACCAGCCGGGCGGTCGGGCGGGCGCCGTTGGCGGTGGCCAGGGCAGCACCCAGCGCCCGGCGCTGGAAGGTCCAGGTCGCCATCGACAGGCAGTAGCCGTGGACGAAGACGACGGTCAGCGGAGCGTCGGAGGGCCCGACCTCCTCGACGGCCAGCAGCACGCCGTCGTCCGCCGCGACCAGCGCCGTCCGGTCGGCCCGCCGCGACCGCGGGCCGAGCGGGTCGTCCTCGCGCAGCTCCGCGTCCGAGGCGCCCGCCGGCAGGCCCGCCGCCGACCCCACCCGCTGAGCGCCCACCCGCCGGGCGGCGGCCCGGCTGACCGCGATCCCGACGGCGGTGCCGGCGGCGGCCAGGCCGACGACGGCACCGAGGACCCCCACGCGGTGCTGCGGCAGCTTCGGGGCGGCCATCAGACCGCCCCCGCCGAGCCGACGTACCGGCGGGCGAAGCGGCCCCCGACGCGGGTGACCAGCTCGTAGTGGATGGTGTCGACCGCGTCGGCCCAGTCCTGCGCGGTCGGCTCGCCGTGGTCCCCCGGCCCCCACAGCACGACCTCGTCGCCGGCCCGCACGTCGGCGTCCCCGACGTCGAGCACGAACTGGTCCATGCACACCCGCCCGGCGATGGTGCGCCGGGCGCCGGCGGCCAGCACCGGGGCCCGGTTGCCCGCCGCGCGCGGGACGCCGTCGGCGTACCCGACCGGCACGAGCAGCAGCGTGGTCTCCGTCCGGGGGCTGTAGGTGTGCCCGTAGGAGACGCCGGCGCCGGCGGGCACCCGCTTGGTCAGCGCGGCGGGAGCCCGCACGGTCATCGCGGGGCGCAGCCCGTGGGCGGCGGGGTCGCCGCCGAGGGGGTCCAGGCCGTAGACGGCGATCCCCGGGCGGACCAGGTCGTACCAGGTGCCCGGCAGCGCGATCGTCGCCGCGGAGTTGGCCAGGTGCCGGCGCGCCCCGGTCAGCCCGGCCGCGCGGGCGACCGCCACGGCCTCCTCGAACACCCGCACCTGCGTGCCGATCGTCGGGTGGGTGGGGGCGTCGGCATGGGCCAGGTGGCTCCACAACCCCACGACGTCCAGCTCGCCGTCGGCCTGTGCCCGCGCGGCGGCGGCGACCAGGTCCGGCCAGTCCGCCGCGACGGCGCCCTCGCGGGACAGGCCCGAGTCGGCGCACAGGTGCACGCGGGCGGTGCGGCCGGTGGCGCGCGCGGCCTCGACGACCTCGGCCAGGGCCCAGCCGGCGTTGACCGACACCTCGACGTCGGTAGCCAGCGCGGCGGCGTAGTCGGTGCCCGGGGCGTGCAGCCAGGCCAGCAGCGGGGCGGTGACCCCGGCCGCCCGCAGTGCCACGGCCTCCTCCAGCACCGCCACCCCGAGCGCGTCGGCCCCCCCGGCCAGCGCCGCCCGCGCCGCGGGGACGAGGCCGTGGCCGTAGCCGTCGGCCTTGACCACCGCCATGAGCGGCCGGCCGACGCGCTCGCGCAGCGCCGCGGTGTTGGCGGCGATGGCGTCGAGGTCGACCACCACCTCCGCACGGGGTCCGTTGGTCACGCGCCCCAGTCTCCCAGCCGTCCCGCGGGTGCCTGGCGCACCCGGCGCAGCGTCGCCGGCAGGCACCGCACCAGGTCGCTCGCGACCGGCGGACCCGCTTCGGCGGCCACCTGCCCCGCCCGCCCGTGCACGTGCGCGGCGACCGCGGCCGCCTCCTCGGCCGGCAGGCCGGTGGCCAGCAGCGCACCGAGGACCCCCGACAGCACGTCGCCGGTGCCGGCGGTGGCCAGCCACGGGGTGCCGGTGCCGTTGACGTAGGTGGTGCCGTCGGGGGCGGCGACGACGGTCGCGTCGCCCTTGAGCAGGACGACGGCGCCGAGGTCCGCGGCCAGCCGGCGGGCCGCGCCGACCCGGTCCTCGCCCACCTCACGACCGAAGCGGGCGTACTCGCGGTCGTGCGGGGTGAGGACGGTGGGCGCCGCCCGGCCGCGCAGCAGGTCCGGCTCCCGCGCGGCCAGGGTCAGCGCGTCGGCGTCCAGCAGCACCGGGAGGTCGGTGGCGAGCACCTCGGCCAGCACGGCGCGGGCGGCGTCGTCGGTGCCCGCGCCGGGGCCCACGACCCACGCCTGCACCCGTCCGGCGTCGGCCGGCCGGCCCTCGGTGACGATCACCTCGGGCCAGGCAGCCCGCACGCCCGCGGCCGCCGTCCCGGCGTAGCGGACCAGCCCGGGCCGGGTGCGCAGCGCCGCTCCCACGCACAGCACGGCGGCGCCGGGGTAGGTGGCCGAGCCGGCGACCACGCCGACCACGCCCTGGGTGTACTTGTCGTCGCCGGCGTGCGGCGGGCGGAGGCGGGCGGCCACGTCGGCGTCGGTCAGCTGCCAGGCGTCCGGGGCCGGCAGGTCCAGCCCGATGTCGACCAGGTGCACCTCGCCGGCGTGCCCCCGGCCCGCGCCGACGACCAGCCCGGTCGTGACCGCCCCGAAGGTGACGGTGTGCTGGGCGGGGAACGCCGTCCCGGGGGCCGCGCCGGTGGTCGCGTCCACGCCGCTGGGGACGTCGACGGCGACCATCAGGCCCGGCCCGGTGGCCGCCCGCTCGACCAGCCCGGCGGCCGGTGCCCGCAGGCCACCGCGGCCGCCGGTGCCGACGATCCCGTCCAGGACGAGGTCGGCACGCTCCAGGCCGGTGGGGCCGTCGGGGCCGGTGACCCGCCCGCCGGCGGCCCGCAGCGCGGCCAGGCCGGCGGGGTGCGCCCGCTCCGGGTCGAGCAGGACGGCGGTCACCCGGGCGCCGCGGCGGGCCAGGTGGGCGCCGGCGAACAGCGCGTCGCCGCCGTTGTTGCCGGCGCCGACCAGGGCGGTGACCCGGGTGCCGTGCGCGCGCCCGAGCAGCCGCAGGCAGACCGTGGCCAGGCCGGTGGCGGCGCGCAGCATGAGCGTGCCCTCGGGGGTGGCGGCCAGCAGCGGCTCCTCGGCCGCGCGGACCTGCCCGGCGGTGTAGAGGCCCCTCACTCGGTGTCCCCGTCTGCGCTCGTCCCTGCCCGCCCCGAGCCCTCGGCGACCACGACGGCCGAGGCGATGCCGCCGTCGTGGCTCAGTGACAGGTGCCAGGAGGTGACGCCGAGCTGCGCCGCCCGCCCGGCCACCGTGCCGCGCACCTCCAGGTGCGGGCGGCCGTGCTCGCCGACGCACACCTCCGCGTCGTGCCAGCGCAGGTCACCGGGGGCACCGAGGGCCTTGGCGACGGCCTCCTTGGCGGCGAAGCGGGCGGCCAGCGACTCACCCGTGCGTGGCGCGCCCCGCGGCGTCCGCTGCTCGGCGGCGGTGAACAACCGGTCGCGCAGGCCCGGCGTCCGGGTCAGCGACTCGGCGAACCGGTCCACCGGCACCACGTCGATCCCGACCCCGATGATCACGGGGCCAAGTCTGCCGTGCCGCCGTCCCACCCGCCGTTCTGACCTCGTCCGGGCTCACCGTCGCGGGTCCGGGCTCACGGCCGGCGGTGAGCCCGGACCGGCGATGACCAGCTGAGCTGATCGTCGGGGACCGTCACTCGACGGTGACGCTCTTGGCCAGGTTGCGTGGCTGGTCGACGTCGTAGCCGCGGGTGTCGGCGATCTCGCAGGCCAGCACCTGCAGCGGCACGGTGGTGACCACCGGCGCCATCAGCGTGGGCGTGCGGGGCACCCGGATCACGTGGTCGGCGTAGGGGACGACGTCCTCGTCGCCCTCCTCGGCGATCACGATGGTGCGCGCGCCGCGGGCCCGGACCTCCTGGATGTTGGAGACCACCTTGCCGTGCACCGACCCCCGCGCCCGGGGGGACGGGACGACGACGACCACCGGCGTCCCCTGGTCGATCAGCGCGATCGGCCCGTGCTTGAGCTCGCCGGCGGCGAAGCCCTCGGCGTGGATGTAGGCCAGCTCCTTGAGCTTGAGCGCACCCTCCAGAGCCACCGGGAAGGCGACGTGCCGGCCGAGGAACAGGATGGTGCCGGCGTCGGCCAGGGAGCGGCCGAGCTCGCGCACCGGCTCCATCTGGGTGAGCACCTCGGCGACCGCCTCGGGCAGCCGGCGCAGGTCGTCGACGATCGTGGCCACCTCGTCGGCGTACTTGATGCCGCGCACCTGCGCCAGGAACAACCCGACCAGGTAGCAGGCGATCAGCTGGGTGAGGAAGCCCTTGGTCGAGGCAACGGCGATCTCCGGCCCGGCGTGGGTGTAGAGGACGGCGTCGGACTCCCGCGGGATGGTCGAGCCGTTGGCGTTGCAGATCGCCAGCACGCGGGCCTTCTGCTCCTTGGCGTGCCGCAGCGCCATGAGGGTGTCCATCGTCTCGCCGGACTGGCTGATGACGACGACCAGCGTGGAGCGGTCCAGCACCGGGTCGCGGTAGCGGAACTCACTGGCGACCTCGACCTCGACCGGGATGCGGGTCCAGTGCTCGATGGCGTACTTGGCGATCAGCCCGGCGTGGTAGGCGGTGCCGCAGGCGACGACGAAGACCTTGTCGACGTCGCGCAGGTCCTGGTCGGACAGCCGCACCTCGTCGAGGACCAGCTCGCCGCCCTGGCCGATGCGGCCGAGCAGGGTGTCGGCGACCGCCCGCGGCTGCTCGGCGATCTCCTTGAGCATGAACCAGTCGTAGCCGCCCTTCTCGGCGGCCTCGGCGTCCCAGTCGACGGTGTAGGCGTGCGGCTCCACGGCGGTGCCGGTGAAGTCGGTGACGGTCAGCCCGCGGTGCCGGTCGATCTCGACGACCTGGTCCTGGCCGAGCTCGCGGGCCTCGCGGGTGTGCGCGATGAACGCGGCGACGTCGGAGCCCAGGAAGTACTCGGCGGTGCCGTCCGCCGTCTCGCCGACGCCGACGACCAGCGGGCTGTTGCGCCGGGAGGCGACCAGGGTGTCCGGCTCGTCGGCGTGCGAGGCGACCAGGGTGAAGGCGCCCTCCAGCCGGCGGCTCACCGTGCGCATCGCCTCGGCCAGGCGGCCGGGCCCGGCGGGCGTCTCGGCGTAGACCCGGGCGAGCAGGTGGGCGGCGACCTCGGTGTCGGTCTCGGAGGTGAACTCGACGCCGGTGGCCTCGCACTCGGCGCGCAGAGCGGCGAAGTTCTCGATGATCCCGTTGTGGATCACTGCGACCCGGCCGTCGGCGGACACGTGCGGGTGCGCGTTGCGGTCGGTCGGCCCGCCGTGGGTGGCCCACCGGGTGTGCCCGATGCCGATCGTCGACTCCGGGAGCGGGGCGTCGCCGAGGACCTTCTCCAGGTTGGCCAGCTTCCCGGCCTTCTTGGCCGTGGCCTGCCCGCCGTCGGCGAGGACGGCCACCCCCGCGGAGTCGTACCCCCGGTACTCCAGCCGGCGCAGACCCTCCAGGACGACGTCCAGGGCGTTCTGTGGACCGACGTATCCCACGATGCCGCACATTCCCCCGAGGCTACCGGCGGCACCGGACCGCTCCGTCCCGCCTCGCTCCACGGGATGAGACCGGCCGAGCGCGTGACGCCGGCCACGGGCGCGGCACGCGGGCCGGGTAGCGTCCGGCCACGGCGGCGTCCCGGGTGCCCGCGCGGGCGGCCGCCGCCCATCGACGAGGGGGTCCGGTGCGGCTGCTGGTGCTGGGTGGCGGCGGGTTCCTCGGCTTCCACGCGGTGGCCGCGGCGCTGGCCGCCGGCGCGGAGGTGAGCGTCCTCAGCCGCTCCGGCCGCACCCCCCACGACGGCGTCGAGGTGCTGCGCGGGGACCGCACCGCCGACCTCGGCGCGCTGCGCGGCCGGCAGTGGGACGCCGTCCTCGACACCTTCACCGACCCCACGCCCGACGCGCCGGCGGTGCGCGCGACCGCGGAGCTGCTGTCCGGCTCGGTCGGCGTCTACGGCTACGTGTCCGGGATGAGCGTCTACGACCCGCAGGGGCCCGCCGTGCCCGACGAGCGCGCGCCGGTCCGGGCGGCCGGGGTGCAGCCGGACGACGACCCGCTGCAGGAGCGGTCGCTGGCGAAGCTGGCCGGCGAGCGGGTGGTGACCGAGGTGTTCGACGGGCCGGCGCTATTCCCCCGGGTCGGCATCATGGTCGGCCCGCGCGACCCGTCGCACCGTTTCACCTACTGGCCGCTGCGGTTGTCCCGGGCGCTCACCGGGGAGCGCCCGCGCACCGTGCTGGCACCCGGGGACCCCGACCGTCCGGTGCAGTACAGCGACGCCCGGGACGTGGCCGGCTGGATCGTGGCCGCGCTGGCCGCCGGGCGGGGCGGGGTCCTCAACGCCGTCGGCCCGGGCCGGGCGGAGCCGCTGCGCGAGGTGCTGGCGGCCTGCCTGCGCGCGGCCGGCGGTGCGCCCGGTGACGTCGACCTGACCTGGGTGGACGAGGACCTGCTGCGCGACCGGCTGGCCGGGGTCGAGGAGGAGTCGCGGCCGCTGTGGTACCCCGAGGACCAGATCCCGCAGTCGGCGATCGACTCCTCCGCTGCGCTCGCCGCCGGCCTGGCCTTCCGCCCGGCCGAGGACACGGCCCGTGACACGCTGACCTGGGCGCGGGCGGAGGCCCCCGGTGAGGGGCTGGACACCCCCGAGGCGGCCCGGCGCGAGCAGGCCCTGCTCGCCGAGTGGGCACCCCCGGCCGGCGGCCTCGCGGGGCGCTAGTCGACGGCGGCGACGACCGCGGCCAGGCGCTGGGCGATCGCGTCGGCCCGCTCCTGGGTGGGCGCCTCGACCATCACCCGCACCAGCTGCTCGGTGCCCGAGGGGCGCAGCAGCACCCGGCCGTCCTCCCCGAGCTCGGCCTCGCCCCGGTTGACCGCCGCGGCGACCTCGTCGCTGGCCGACACGGCCGTCCGGTCGCGCACCGGCACGTTGACCAGCGTCTGCGGCAGCCGCTGCACCACCGACGCGAGCTCGGTCAGGGAGGCGCCGGTCTCGGCCATCCGGGACAGCAGCGCCAGCCCGGTGAGCAGCCCGTCCCCGGTGGTGGCGTGGTCGAGGAAGACCAGGTGCCCGCTCTGCTCGCCGCCCAGGCTCAGGCCGTGGGCCCGCAGCGCCTCGAGCACGTAGCGGTCGCCGACGGCGGTCGTGTGCACCGCGATGCCGGCGTCGCGCATGGTGTGGTGGAAGCCGAGGTTGCTCATGACCGTCGCGACGACGGTGTCGCCGGTGAGCCGGCCGCGCTGGTGCAGCCCCAGGGCGCAGACGGCGAGGATCGCGTCACCGTCGACGACCTCGCCCGCGGCGGTCACGGCCAGGCAGCGGTCGGCGTCGCCGTCGTGGGCGATGCCGAGGTCGGCACCATGCGCGCGCACGGCCGCGGTGAGCGGGCCGAGGTGCGTGGAGCCCACGCCGTCGTTGGTATTCCAGCCGTCGGGCTCGCCACCGATCACGTGCACGGTGGCGCCGGCCAGCCGGTAGACCTCGGGGGCGCACACGGCGGCCGACCCGTGCGCGCAGTCGACGACGAGGGTGAGCCCGGACAGCGGCCGGTCGACCGTGGACAGCAGGTGCTCCACGTAGACGGCCCCGGCGTCGGTGAGGTCGGAGACCCGGCCGACGTCGGCGCCGGTGGGCCGGGGGCCGTCGGTCTGACCGGCGGTCACGGCCTGCTCGATGGCGGCCTCGACGGCGTCGGGCAGCTTGTGCCCGCCGCGGCTGAACAGCTTGATGCCGTTGTCCGGCATCGGGTTGTGGCTGGCGGAGATCATCACGCCGAGGTCCGCGCCGGTGTGCCCGGTGAGGTGGGCGATCGCCGGGGTGGGCAGCACCCCGGCCCGCAGCACCTGCGCGCCGGCGCTGGCGAGGCCGGCGACGACGGCGGCCTCGAGCATCTCCCCGCTGGCGCGCGGGTCGCGACCGACGACCGCGACGGGACGCGCGGTCCCGTCGCGGTCGGCGAGCACGCCAGCGGCCGCCCGTGCCACCGAGAGGGCCAGCTCCGGGGTGAGGTCGGCGTTGGCCCGGCCCCGGACGCCGTCGGTCCCGAAGAGTCGGCCTCCCACGGAGACGCCGCGCGGGCCGGTCAGCGCTTCGAGTACTGAGGTGCCTTGCGGGCCTTCTTGAGCCCGTACTTCTTGCGCTCGGTGACGCGCGGGTCCCGGGTGAGGAAGCCGGCCTTCTTCAGGGCCGGGCGGTCCTCGGCCTCGACGGCGATCAGTGCGCGGGCGATCGCCAGGCGCAGCGCGCCGGCCTGGCCGCTCACGCCACCGCCCCGGAGGATGCCGACGACGTCGTACTGCTCGGTCCGCTCCACGGTCACGAACGGCTCACGGATGAGCTGCTGGTGCACCTTGTTCGGGAAGTACTCCTCGATGGTGCGGCCGTTGAGCCGGAACTGGCCGGTGCCCGGCAGCAGGCGCACGCGGACGATGGCCTCCTTGCGCCGGCCGACGGTCTGCACCGGACGCCCCTCGGCGTCGGTCACGGTGAGGGCGGTCGTCACTGGGCCACCTGCTTGATCTCGTAGGTCTGGGGCTGCTGGGCGGCGTGCGGGTGCTCGGGGCCCGCGTACACCTTGAGCTTCTTGAGCATCTGACGGCCCAGGCTGTTGTGCGGGAGCATGCCCTTGACGGCGCGTTCGACGACGCGGTCGGGGTGGGTGCGCAGCTGGTCGCCGACGTTGATCCGCTTGAGGCCGCCCGGGTAGCCGGAGTGGCGGTAGGCGATCTTCTCGTCCCGCTTGGAGCCGGTGAGGGCGAGCTGGCCGGCGTTGACGATGACGACGAAGTCGCCGACGTCGACGTGCGGGGCGTACTGGGGCTTGTGCTTGCCGCGGAGCAGGATCGCGGTCTGGCTGGCGAGTCGACCGAGCACCACGTCGGTGGCGTCGATGACGTGCCAGGCCCGGCTGATGTCGCCGGGCTTGGGGGTGTACGTGCGCACGGCGCTCGTGTCCTCCGTCGTCGTCGGGGCGGCTGGTGGATCGCCTCACCGAGGACGGGAAGCGGGAGCGGCGCGCGGGCACCAGCCGGCTCCGCGCACCAGCGGACGACGATACCAGCCGGTCGACGGGCGCCCCGGCCCGCGGTCAGTCCGGGACGACGACCTCGCGCAGCCGCCCGGTGTCCACGTCGTAGACGGTGCCCCGGACGTCGTGGGACAGCAGGTACGGGCAGGACCGCAGCTGCCGCACGGACTCCCGGACGTCCTCCTCGACGTCGGGGAAGGCCTGCACCGCCCAGTCCGGCCGCACACCGGTGGTCTGCTCGACCCGGTCGAGCAGCGCGGCCTCGTCGGCGCCCTCCATCCCGCAGCGGGTGTGGTGCACCAGCACCACCTCGCGGGTGCCGAGCACGTGCTGGGAGACGGTGAGGGAGCGCAGGGTGTCGGCGGTGACCACACCGCCGGCGTTGCGGATGACGTGGGCGTCACCGGGCTGGAGGCCGAGGATGCGGGGGACGTCCATCCGCGCGTCCATGCACGCCACCACGGCGACCGCGCGGGCCGGTGGGGCCGGCAGCCCCCCGGGCGCCTGCGGTGCCCACTGCGCGTTCGCCTCGAGCATGCGGTCCAGCTCGGCCACTGCCACCCCCTCGTCCGGTGGACCCGACCCTAGCGACGCACCCCGGGGCGGCGGCCGAGCGACCTCCCCCGTGCTCGTGACACCGATCGGTCAGGATGGGCTCGTGCGCACGGTCGAGGAACACCAGGCGGTCGTCGCGGCGCTGCTCGCCCCGCTGGACGACGAGGAGGTGCCGCTGGCGGCCGCGCACAACCGGGTCCTGGCCCGGGACGTCACCGCACGGGTGTCGCTGCCCGGCTTCGACAACTCCGCCATGGACGGCTACGCCGCGCGCTCGGCCGAGGTGGCCACGCTGCCCGTGCGGCTGCCGGTCGCCGACGACGTCCCCGCCGGGCGCACCGACGTGCGCCCGCTCGAGCCCGGCACCGTGCAGCGGATCATGACCGGCGCCCCGCTGCCCGACGGCGCCGACGTCGTGGTGCCGGTGGAGCTCACCGACGGCGCCACCGACGTCGTGGAGGTCCGCGACGCGCCCGCGCCGGGCACCCACCTGCGCCGGGCCGGGGAGGACATCACCGCCGGCACGGTGGCGCTGACCGCCGGCGTCCCGCTCGGCGCCGCCCAGCTGGGCCTGGCGGCCGCCGTCGGCGCCCGGACGCTGTGGGTGCGCCGCCGCCCTCGGGTGCTCGTGCTCTCCACCGGCAGCGAGCTGGTCGCCCCCGGGGAGGAGCTGCTGCCCGGGCAGATCTACGAGTCGAACTCCGCACTGCTCGTGGCCGCCGTGCAGGACGCCGGGGGCACCGCGCGGCGGCTGCACTTCGTGCCCGACGACGTCGGGGAGTTCCTCGCCACCGTGCGCGCCGAGCTGGCCACCGCCGACCTGCTGGTCACCAGCGGCGGAGTCAGCGCCGGGGCCTACGAGGTGGTCAAGGACGCCTTCGCCGAGCTGGGCACCGTGCAGTTCGTCAAGGTGGCCATGCAGCCCGGCGGTCCGCAGGGGGCCGGCACGGTGGACGGCGTCCCGGTGGTCACGCTGCCCGGCAACCCGGTGAGCGCGTTCGTGTCCTTCGAGGTGTTCGTCCGGCCGGCGCTGCGCCGCGCGCTGGGCCACGCCGCGCCCGGCCGGCTGCGCGCCCCGGCCACCCTCACCGCGCCGCTGCGCTCCCCGGCCGGGCGCCGCCAGTTCCTGCGCGGCCGCTACGACGCCGGCACCGTCTCCCAGGTCGGCGGCCCGGGCTCGCACCTGGTCGCCCACCTGGCCCGCGCCAACTGCCTGGTCGTCGTCCCCGAGGACGTGACCGAACTGCCCGCCGGCGCCCCGGTGGACGTCGTGCTGATCGAGGGAGCACTCCAGTGAGCGACCGCCTGACCCACGTCGACGAGGCCGGCGCGGCCCGGATGGTCGACGTCTCCGCCAAGCCGGTGACCGCCCGGGAGGCCACCGCCGCCGGCCGGGTGCTGGTCAGCCCGGAGGTGGTGGCGCTGCTGCGCGGCGAGGGGGTGCCCAAGGGCGACGCCGTCGCCGTCGCCCGCATCGCCGGCATCGCCGGGGCCAAGCGGACGCCGGACCTCGTGCCGCTGTGCCACCCGATCGCGCTGCACGGGGTCACCGTGGACGTGACCGTGGCCGACGACGCCGTGGAGATCGTCGCCACCGCCCGCACCGCGGACCGCACCGGCGTGGAGATGGAGGCGCTCACCTCCGTGGCCGTCGCCGGGCTGACCGTCATCGACATGGTCAAGGCGGTCGACCCGCGGGCGTCGGTCACCGACGTCCGGCTGCTGGCCAAGTCCGGCGGGAAGAGCGGGGAGTGGCGCCGGTGACCTCCGGCCTGCCGGCCGGCGCCCGCGCGGTCGTCGTCACCGCGTCCAACCGGGCTGCCGCCGGGGTCTACGCGGACCGCAGCGGCCAGGCGCTGGCCGAGGGTCTGCAGGCGCTGGGGTTCGCCGTGGAGGGCCCGCACGTGCGCCCGGACGACGTCGAGGCACTGGTCACCGTGCTGCGCGAGGCGGTGGAGTCGGGCGCGGACGTCGTCCTGACCACCGGCGGCACGGGGCTGTCGCCCACCGACGTCACCCCCGAGGCCACCCGGCAGGTGCTCGAGCGGGAGGCGCCGGGCATCGCGGAGGCGGTCCGCCGGTACGGCGAGCCGCAGGTGCCCACCTCGGTGCTCTCCCGGGGGCTGGCCGGCACCGCCGGGCGCACCCTGGTGGTCAACCTGCCCGGCTCTCCCGGTGGGGTGCGCGACGCCCTGGCCGTGCTCGGCCCGCTGCTCCCCCACGTGGTCAGCCAGCTGCGCGGCGGCGACCACTGAGCCGGGTGGACCCGTCCGCGTCACGCGGACGGGTCCACCGCGCTCAGTCGGGGAGGACGACCCGCTCCGGACGGGTGTAGACGTTGCAGCCGTCGCCGCGGAGGAAGCCGACGAGGGTGATGCCGACGTCGGCAGCCAGTTCGACGGCCAGTGACGAGGGCGCGGACACCGCCGCGAGCACCGGGATGCCGGCCATCGCCGCCTTCTGGGTCAGCTCGAAGCTGGCCCGCCCGCTGACCATGAGCACGTGCCCGGCCAGGGGCAGGCGCCCGGCGCGCACCCCGTCGCCGACCACCTTGTCCACCGCGTTGTGCCGGCCGACGTCCTCCCGCAGGGCCACCAGCTCGCCCTCGGCGGTGAACAGGCCGGCCGCGTGCAGCCCGCCGGTCTTGTCGAACACCTGCTGGGCGGCCCGCAGCCGGTCGGGCAGGGCGAGCAGCGTGGCCAGCGGCACCCGGAGGCCGTCGCCGGCCACGTCGTGGCGGGTCTTCGTGCGGATGGCGTCGATGCTGGCCTTGCCGCACACCCCGCAGGAGCTCGACGTGTAGAAGTTGCGGTCCAGCGCGGTGTCCGGCGGTTGCACGCCCGGCGCGAGGTCGACGTCGACCACGTTGTAGGTGTTGCGCCCCTCGGCGTCCACGGAGTTGCAGTAGCGCAGCCCGGCCAGGTCGTCGGCCGAGGCGATGACCGCCTCGGTGGCCAGGAAGCCGTGCACCAGGTCGAAGTCGTCGCCCGGCGTGCGCATGGTGACCGCCAGCGGCGTCCCGTCCAGCCGGATCTCCAGCGGCTCCTCGGCGGCCACGGTGTCCGGGCGGGTGCTGTGCGCCGCGCCACGGATCCGCAGCACCGGCGTCCTGCTCGTCACTCGTCCCACGCCTGGCGACGGTAACCCCTACTGTCCGAGCGTGTCCGCGCTGCCGCCCTACGCCGCCCTGGTGCTCGCCGGCGGCCGGGCGGCCCGGATGGGTGGGCAGGCCAAGCCGCAGTTGGACGTCGGCGGGCGCAGCATCCTCGCCGCCGTCCTCGCCGCCGTCCCGGACGCCGCACCGCGGGTCGTCGTCGGCCCGCCCCAGCCGGTCCCGGCGGACGTCGTCGTGGTCCGCGAGGACCCGCCGCGCGGTGGGCCGGTGGCGGCGATGCGCACCGGCCTGGCGCACGTCCCCACCGAGGTGGTGGCGCTGCTCGCCGGCGACCTGCCGTTCCTCACCGCGGGGCTGGTCCGGGCGCTGCGCGAGCGGCTGACCGGTGACGGGGTCCTCGTCGTCGACGACACCGACCGCGACCAGCTGCTGCTCGGCGTCTGGCGGACGGCGGCGCTGCGCGCGGCGGTCGCCGACGTCCACGGGCCCACGTCGGTGCGCCGGGTGCTCGCCCCGCTGGGCGTCCGCCGGCTGCACCCGGACGTGACACCGGGGCAGCCGCCGCCGTGGACCGACTGCGACACCCCCGCCGACCTCGCCCGCGCCCGGGCGGCCGCCGCGCGCCGGGTTCCGCGCCGCCCACCGGGGTAGGGCTGCCTCGTGCGCATCGTCACCGCCGGGGCCCACGGGCAGGTCGCCCGCCGCCTCACCCGTCTGCTGTCCGCCCGCGGGGACACCGTGGTCGGCATCGTCCGCAACCCCGACCACGCCGACGACCTGCGCGCCGACGGCGCCGAGCCGGTCGTCCTCGACCTGGAGCGGGCCGGCGTCGACCAGCTGGCCGAGGTGGTGTCCGGGGCCGACGCGGTCGTGTTCGCGGCCGGCGCGGGCCCGGGCAGCGGGGACGCCCGCAAGCACACCGTCGACCGGGGGGCGGCGGTGCTTCTCGCCGACGCCGCCGAACGGGCCGGCGTCCGGCGGTACCTGCTGGTGTCCTCGATGGGCGTCGAGCAGGCGCGGCACGGGACACCGGAGGACACCGACCCGGCGTTCGCCGTGTACCTGCAGGCCAAGCTGGCCGCCGAGGACGACGTCCTGCCGCGGCCGGGCCTGGACACGGTGGTGCTGCGGCCCGGCCGACTCACCGACTCCCCCGGCACCGGGCGGGTCAGGCTGGCCCGCGGCGCGGAGTACGGCGAGGTGCCGCGGGACGACGTCGCCGCAGTGCTGGTGGCGCTGCTGGACGCCGGGACGTCGGGCGAGGTGCTGGAGCTCGTCGGCGGGGACACCCCGATCGCCGACGCCGTCGCCGCGCTGCCGTGAGCCGCGTCAGGCGCGCAGGCCCCGGGTGACCGCCGCCCGAGCGGCCAGCTCGTCGTCCGGCGGGTAGTCGACCCCCACCAGCGTGAGCCCGCCCGGCGGGACCACGGGCACCTCGCTCGAGCGCTGCGTGGCGGTCAGCAACCCCGCCGGCCACCCCGGCGGACGCCGTCCCTCGCCCACCGCGGTCAGCGCGCCGACCAGGCTGCGCACCATCGAGTGGCAGAAGGCGTCCGCGGAGGCCTGCACCGTCACCAGGTCGCCGTCCCGGGCGACGTCCAGGGCGAGCAGGGTGCGGATCGTCGTCGCGCCCTCCCGGCGGCGGCAGAAGGCGGCGAAGTCGTGCAGGCCGAGCAGGCGCTGCGCCGCGTCCGCCATCGCGCCGGCGTCGAGCCGCCGGGGCCAGCCGACCGTGTCCGCCCGGCGCAGCGGCGGCGGGCCGCCGTCGGCGTCGGTGAGCCGGTAGACGTAGTGCCGGCGGAGCGCGCCGAACCGGGCGTCGAACTCCGGCGGCGCCTCACCGACGGTGTGCACGGCGACGTCCGGCGGCAGGACCCCCCGCAGCCGGCGGACCAGCCGGTCGCGGTGCTCCACCCACAGCGGGCGTGGCACGTCGGCGTGGGCGACCTGGCCGGTGGCGTGCACGCCGGCGTCGGTGCGGCCGGCCACGGTCAGCCGCACCGGGCAGCGCAGCACCGTCGCCAGGGCAGCCTCCAACTCCCCCTGCACGGTGCGCCCGTCGGGCTGCCGCGCCCACCCGTGCAGGGCCGTGCCGTCGTAGGCGACACCGAGGCGCAGCCGGACGTCGTCGCTGCGCGGCCCCGACCGGAGAACGACGAGCCCGCCACCTCGGTCGGTGGCGGGCTCGTCGGTCCGGCGCTCGGTGCCGGCCCCGGCACCTGGCGGTGACGTGGTCAGCGACCGCTCACTTCGGGTCGGGAGCGGCCTCGCCCCCGGGGGAGTGCGTGCCGGCGGTGGCGGCGTCGCTCATCTCGGCGGCCTCGATCTCCGCCGCGGCCGCGGCGGCCACGTCCGGGGACAGCTGCGGGTCGTCGACGACGGCGAGGTTCTCGGCGGCCGGCTCCGGGGTGACGGCGCCGTCGTCCTGCCGGTCGCCGTCGGGGTTGTAGAGGTCGGTGACGACCTGCTGGGCCTCGGGGTCGACGTCACCGGAGGTCACGGCCGGCGACGTGTCGCCGCCGGGTCCGGTGCTCTCGCCCGCGACGGCCGCGCCCGGGTCGCTGCCACCGGTGGTGGCGCCGGGGGCTCCGGCGGTGCCGCCCTGGGCGGGGTCGGTCGGGTCGCTCACCGGGCGCCGTCCGTGCCCTCGGCCTCCGCGACGGTCCCGGACTGCGCCGGGGTCTCGGTCGCCGGGGTCTCGGGCTGCGCCGGGGTGTCCGTCTCGGTGGACGCGGTGGCGCCGCCGGTCACGACGGGGTCCACGGCGCCGACGTCGGTGACGGCGTCGTCCCCGGCCTCCGTCGCCGGGGCGTCGGCGGCGACGGTGTCGACGGCGGTCTCGGGGGCCTCTGCGGTCTCCAGCGCGTCGGCGGTCACCTCACCGGAGACGGCTGCAGCACCCGCGCCCGCGGTCGCACCGGCGAACCGGGTGCCGCGCGCCCGCTCGGCCTCGCCGACGGCCTGCTGGGCGACGGTCTGGCCCTCGACGAGCTCGATGACGGCCATGGGGGCGTTGTCGCCCTTGCGCGGCCCCACCTTGGTGATGCGCGTGTAGCCGCCCGGCCGGTCGGCGAACCGCGGCCCGATCTCGGCGAACAGCGTGTGGACGACGGCCTTGTCGCGGATGGTCGTCATCACCATGCGGCGGGCGTGCAGGTCGCCGCGCTTGGCGAAGGTGACCAGCTTCTCGGCCAGGGGACGCAGCCGCTTGGCCTTCGTCTCCGTGGTGGTGATCCGCCCGTGCTCGAACAGCGAGGTGGCCAGGTTGGCCAGCATCAGCCGCTCGTGCGCGGGGGAACCGCCCAGACGAGGGCCCTTGGTGGGGGTGGGCATGTCGGTCCTTCCTCAGGCTGCCGGGCCGCGGTGCCGGCTGCGTTCCGTGGTGGTGCTGACGAACTGGTGCGCGCAGCGCGCGGGTGGTGCATCCGGGCCAGTGTGGCGGGCCCGGAGGCGGCGCCGGACGGCGGGTCGCCCCGCCGTCCGGCGGGCCCCGTTGCCGGGTCCCACCGCGAGCGTGCGAGCGGTGGGGAGCAACGGGGCCCTCCTCTAGAGCTGCTCGGTCTCCTGGTAGGAGCCGTCGTCGTACTGCGCCTGGTCGTAGCCGGCGGCGAACTCGCCGTGGCCCTGGTAGGCGTCGGTCTCGTAGCCCTCGTCGTAGCTCTCGATGGAGGTGGGGATGAACCCGGGCGGGCTGTCCTTGAGCGCCAGGCCCATGGCCGCCAGCTTCATCTTGACCTCGTCGATGGACTTCGCCCCGAAGTTGCGGATGTCCAGCAGGTCGGCCTCGGACCGGGTGACGAGCTCCCCGACGGTGTGCACGCCCTCGCGCTTGAGGCAGTTGTAGGACCGGACGGTGAGGTCCATGTCCTCGATCGGCATCGAGAAGTTCGCGATGTCGGCGGCCTCGGCCGGGCTCGGGCCGACCTCGATGCCCTCGGCGTCGATGTTCAGCTCGCGCAGCAGGCCGAAGAGCTCGACCAGCGTGGACCCGGCACTGGCGATCGCGTCGCGCGGGGCGATCGAGGGCTTGGTCTCCACGTCGACCACGAGGCGGTCGAAGTCGGTGCGCTGCTCGACGCGGGTGGCCTCGACGGCGTAGGTGACCTTGAGCACCGGCGAGTAGATCGAGTCGACGGGGATGCGCCCGATCTCCTGGCCGGGCTGCTTGTTCTGCGGCGCCGGCACGTAGCCGCGACCCCGCTCGACGACCAGCTCGATCTCCAGGCGGCCCTTGCCGTTGAGCGTGGCGATGTGCAGCTCGGGGTTGTGCACCTCGACACCGGCGGGCGGGGCGATGTCGGCGGCGGTGACCTCACCGGGGCCCTGCTTGCGCAGGTACATCGTCACCGGCTCGTCGGAGTCGGAACTGACGACCAGGCCCTTGAGGTTCAGGATGATCTCGGTGACGTCCTCCTTGACGCCCGGCACGGTGGTGAACTCGTGCAGGGTGCCCTCGATCCGGATGCTGGTCACGGCAGCACCGGGGATCGACGACAGGAGGGTCCGGCGCAGGGAGTTGCCGAGGGTGTAACCGAAGCCGGGCTCCAGCGGCTCGATGACGAACCGCGAGCGGGACTCGGTGAGGGTCTCCTCGGTGAGGCTGGGACGCTGTGCGATGAGCATGGTGGTGTTCTCCTCGGGGTCCTCCGGCGACCGCCATATGACGCCGTGAGGGGGATGGTGCAGGCCCCCGGCGGGCATCCGTCCGCCCGCGGGAGCCGGCCCGGTGCAGGAGCGGTGAGGCTCCTGCACCGGGCAGCGAGCTGCTACTTGGAGTAGAGCTCGACGATCAGCTGCTCCTGGACCGGGGTGTCGATCACCTGGCGCGCCGGCACGCTGTGCACCAGCACGCGCAGCTGGCTGGTGATGACCTCCAGCCACGGCGGCACCGGGCGCTCGCCGGCGCGGGCCTGGGCGATCTCAAAGGGCAGCATCCGGCGGGACTTCTCGGCGACCTCGACGATGTCGTTGGCGCTGACCCGGTAGGACGGGATGTCGACCTTGCGGCCGTTGACCCGGATGTGGCCGTGGCGCACCAGCTGGCGCGCCATGTCGCGGGACTCGGCCAGGCCGGCCCGGTAGACCACGTTGTCCAGCCGCGACTCGAGGATCTGCAGCAGGACCTCACCGGTCTTGCCCGACTTCTTGTTGGCCTCTTCGTAGTAGCCGCGGAACTGCTTCTCCAGGACGCCGTAGATGCGGCGTGCCTTCTGCTTCTCGCGCAGCTGCAGGAGGTACTCGCTGTCCTTGCTGCGGCCCCGGCCGTGCTCGCCCGGCGGGTAGGGCCGGATCTCGATCGGGCACTTGGGGGACTCGCACTTGCTGCCCTTGAGGAACAGCTTCATCTTCTCGCGCCGGCACATGCGGCAGTCGGCTCCGGTGTAACGGGCCACGTCTGTCTACCTCTGCTCTCGTCGGTGGCCGGTCAGACCCGGCGGCGCTTCTTGGGGCGGCAGCCGTTGTGCGGCTGGGGGGTCACGTCCTGGATCTGGCCGACCTCCAGGCCGGTGGCCTGCAGCGACCGGATCGCCGTCTCACGACCGGAGCCGGGGCCCTTGACGAAGACGTCGACCTTGCGCATCCCGTGCTCCTGCGCCTTGCGGGCGGCGTTCTCGGCGGCCATCTGCGCGGCGAACGGGGTGGACTTGCGCGAGCCCTTGAAGCCGACGTGGCCGGCGGAGGCCCAGCTGATCACGTTCCCGGTGGGGTCGGTGATCGACACGATCGTGTTGTTGAACGTGCTCTTGATGTGCGCGGCGCCGTGGGCGACGTTCTTCTTCTCCTTGCGGCGGACCTTCTTGGCACCAGCCGCGGCGCGAGCCCTGGGAGGCATGTATCCGGTTCCTCTTGTCTTTCGTGGCCTAGTGAGGGGCTGGAACGGCCCAGGTGAGGGCCTGGAACGGCCCCGGCGCAGGGGCCCGGCCCGCGCGGAGCGAGGGCTGGGGGGCGCCGGGGTCCTTCTACTTCTTGCCGGCCTTCTTCTTGCCGGCGATGGTCTTGCGCGGGCCCTTGCTGGAGCGCGCGTTGGTGCGGGTGCGCTGCCCGTGCACGGGCAGGCCGCGACGGTGCCGCAGGCCCTGGTAGCAGCCGATCTCCACCTTGCGGCGGATGTCGGCGGCCACCTCGCGGCGCAGGTCACCCTCGACGCGGAAGTGCTCGTCGATGTAGTCGCGCAGCTTCAGCAGGTCCTCGTCGGAGAGGTCGCGGGCGCGCAGGTCCGGGCTGACGCCCGTCGCGGCCAGGGTCTCCTTGGCGTGGGCCTTGCCGATGCCGTAGATGTAGGTGAGCGCGATCTCCATCCGCTTCTCGCGGGGCAGGTCGACGCCGGCCAGTCGTGCCATGTCTCAGGTACTCCCTCAGCCCTGCCGCTGCTTGTGGCGGGCGTTGTCGCAGATGACCATGACCCGGCCGTGCCGGCGGATCACCTTGCACTTGTCGCAGATCTTCTTCACCGACGGCTGGACCTTCACCGGTGCCGCCCCTCATTCCTCATGCTCGTAGGCCGACCGCCCGCGGGGGACGGGCCGGCGATCACTTGTACCGGTAGACGATGCGACCGCGCGTCAGGTCGTAGGGCGACAGCTCCACGACCACGCGGTCCTCGGGCAGGATGCGGATGTAGTGCTGTCGCATCTTGCCGCTGATGTGGGCGAGCACCCGGTGCCCGTTCTGCAGCTCGACCCGGAACATCGCGTTGGGCAGCGGCTCGACGACGCGACCCTCGACCTCGATGGCCCCGTCCTTCTTCGCCATGCCCTACACGGCCTCCCTGACTCGGTGGTGCTGGTGTCCTCCCGCGCACGTGCCGGGACCCGGCGGGCGCGATCGGTGGGTACAGAACGGGTGGTGCAGACACTCCCGCGAGGGCGCTCCGGGTCGTGCGGCCACAGCACAACAGCAGAGCGGCGCGAGCGCCATCGGCCACTGTACCCCGCCTCGACCAGCCCCTCCAACCCGGGTTCCGTCACACGGACCACCCGTGGGAGTCCGACCGCGAGGTCGTGACCGGCAAGGACGGCTCACCCCGCAGGTACCCGCGCCGAGCTCCGGTGACGTGCTGGGACGGCCACCCCCCAGGGGCGCGTGGGGGGCGGAGGAAGGACCCCCTCCCCCTCGGCCCTCCAGGCTCGGGCTGAGCCTCCGGAGGGACCTCAGGTGCGGGGGGTGATCCCGAAGGGGGCGAGCCCCGCGACGCCGCCGTCCTCCGCGGTGAGCACCCAGGGGCCCTCGGGGGTGATGGCGACGCTGTGCTCGAAGTGGGCCGCCCGCGACCCGTCCTTGGTGACCACGGTCCACCCGTCCTCCAGCTCGACGGTGGCCGGGTCGCCGACGGTGACCATCGGCTCGATGGCGAGGGCCAGACCCGGGACCAGCCGGGGGCCGCGGCCGGGCCGGCCGTAGTTGAGCACGTGCGGGTCCTGGTGCATCTCGGTGCCGATGCCGTGCCCGCCGTAGTGGTCGACGATCCCGTAGGGGTGCTGCTCGGCGGTGACCGTCTGCCCCACGGCGTGGCTGATGTCGGTCAGCCGTCCACCGGCCAGGGCTCGGGCCAGCCCGGCCCACATCGAGCGCTCGGTGACGTCCATCAGCGCGGCGTCCTCGGCCGAGGGCGGCCCGACGGTGACGGTGACCGCCGAGTCGCCGTGCCAGCCGCGCAGGATCGCGCCGCAGTCGATGGAGATGTTGTCGCCCTCGGCGAGCGCGCGACCGGGGTCGGGGATGCCGTGCACGATCTCGTCGTTGACGGACGCGCAGATGCTGCCGGTGAACCCGTGGTACCCGAGGAAGGACGGGACGGCGCCGGCGGTGCGGATGTGGTCCTCGGCGATGGCGTCCAGCTCACCGGTGGTCACACCGGGACGGACCGCGGCACGGACGGCGGCGATGGCGCCGGCCACGACGAGCCCGGCGGCACGCATGAGCTCGAGCTCCTGCGGTGTCTTGATCTGGATCATGCGTCCACTCCACTTCGCCAGCAGCGGGATCCGGTCGAGGATCCCTGCGGCCGTCATCCCGGCTGCCTGTCCTCAGCCCGCGCCCGGCGCGTCGGACCGCGTGCCGCGGCAGGCCTCCAGCGCGCTCAACGCCCGCTGGGTGACCTCCTCGACCGCGCCGATGGCGTCGATCCGCGAGAGCAGCCCCTCGGCGTCGTACCAACCCGACAGCGGGGCGGTCTGTTCCCGGTAGACCTGCAGCCGGTGGCGCACGGTCTCCGGTTCGTCGTCGGACCGCTGCACCCACTGGCCGTCGACGAGCGTGCGGCGTCCGGACAGCCGGCGCACCAGCTCGTCCTCGTCCACGACGAGCTCCAGCACGCAGTCCAGGCCGTCGCCGAGCTCCTGCAGGGACGCCTTGAGCTGCTCGGCCTGGGCGATGGTCCGGGGGAACCCGTCGAGCAGGAAGCCGCCCTTGGCGTCGGTCTCGGCGAGCCGGTCGCGGACCATGGCCACGGTGATCTCGTCGGGCACCAGGTCACCGGCGTCCATGAAGCCCTTGGCCTGCAGGCCGAGCTCGGTCTGGCCGCTGACGTTCGCCCGGAAGATGTCACCGGTCGAGATCGCCGGGACACCGAGCTCGCCGGCGATGACCTGCGCCTGGGTCCCCTTGCCCGCTCCGGGGGGGCCCAGCAGCACGACGCGCACTACTTCAGGAACCCTTCGTAGTTGCGCTGGTTGAGCTGTGTCTCGATCTGCTTCACCGTCTCCAACCCCACTCCGACCATGATCAGCACCGCGGTGCCACCGAACGGGAAGTTCTGGTTCTGCCCCTCCTGCGTGACCGACAGGAAGAAGTTGGGCAGCACGGCCACGATGCCCAGGTACAGCGACCCGGGCAGGGTGATCCGGGACAGCACGTACTGCAGGTACTCCGCGGTGGGCCGGCCGGGGCGGATGCCCGGGATGAAGCCGCCGTAGCGCTTCATGTCCTCGGCCCGCTCCTCCGGGTTGAACGTGATCGACACGTAGAAGTACGTGAAGAAGACGATCAGCCCGAAGTAGAGCGCGACGTGCACCGGGCTGCTCTGGTCGATGACGTAGTTCTCGAAGAACTGGCGCACCGGACCGGTCTCGTTGCCCTGCAACTGGGTGAGCAGCTGGGGGAGGTAGAGCAGCGAGGAGGCGAAGATGACCGGGATGACGCCGGCCTGGTTGACCTTGAGCGGCAGGTAGGTCGACGTCCCGCCGTACATGCGCCGGCCGACCATCCGCTTGGCGTACTGGACGGGGATGCGCCGCTGGGCCTGCTCCACGTACACGACGGCGCCGATGATCAGCAGCGCCAGCAGGCAGACCAGCGCGAAGACGATGCCACCGCGGGTCTGCAGGATCGCGCCGCCCTCGGCGGGGATGCGAGCCGCGATGGAGGTGAAGATCAGCACGGACATGCCGTTGCCGATCCCCTTCTCGGTCAGCAGCTCGCCCAGCCACATGATCACCGCGGTACCGGCGGTCAGGGCGATCACCAGGACGATCGTCGTCCAGATGGAGTCCGACGGGATGATGTCCTGCGGGCACCCGGGGAACAGCTGACCGCTGCGGGCCAGCGCGATGATCCCGGTGCTCTGCAGGACGGCGAGGGCGATCGTCAGGTAGCGGGTGTACTGGGTCAGCTTCGCCTGACCCGACTGCCCTTCCTTCTTCAGCTGCTCGAAGCGCGGGATCACCACCACCAGCAGCTGCACAATGATGCTCGCCGTGATGTAGGGCATGATCCCGAGCGCGAAGACGCTCAGCCGCAGCAGCGCCCCGCCGGAGAACAGGTTGACCAGCGAGTACAGGTCGCGCTGGTCGGAGGCCTGGGCCTGCTCGAGGCAGCTGTTGATGGCCTCCACCGAGACGCCCGGGCCGGGGATCGCGGCCCCCAGGCGGTACACGGCGATGATCGCCAGGGAGAACAGCAGCTTGCGCCGGAGGTCTGGCGTCCGGAACGCCGCGGCGAACGCCTGCAGCACGTGCCCTCCCCTGCTCGGTCGTATGACATTAGCAATCGGCCCGCCCGGCACTGGGCAGGGCGGGCCGACGTGGCCCCGTCCCGGGTCCCACCCTGGGCCTGCGGAGGGTGGGGAGGACGGGGTCCTGCTTCAGAGGCGGCTGGTGCTGCCTCCGGCGGCGCCGATCTTCTCGGCGGCCGACGCGGAGAAGGCGTGCGCGTGCACGTGCACCGCGACGCCGCCCAGCTCGCCGGAGCCCAGGACCTTCACCGGCTGCCCGCGCCGCACGGCGCCGGCAGCGGCCAGTGCGTCCGGGTCCACCGAGCCGCCCTGGGGGAACAGCGACGCGATCCGGTCGAGGTTGACGACCTGGAAGACGACCTTGTTGCGGTTCTTGAAGCCGGAGAGCTTGGGCAGCCGCATGTGCAGCGGCGTCTGCCCGCCCTCGAAGCCCGCGGGCGTGTTGCCCCGCGCGCCGGTGCCCTTGGTACCGCGGCCGGCCGACTTGCCCTTGGAACCCTCACCGCGACCCACCCGGGTCTTCTTGGTGTGGGCGCCGGGGGCCGGGCGCAGGTGGTGGACCTTCAGTGTCATGGCGAGTCGTTCCTCAGCTCTGCACTTCTTCGACGGCGACCAGGTGCGGCACCGTCGCGACCATCCCGCGGATCTCGGGACGGTCCTCCTGGACGACCGAGTCGTTGATCCGCTTGAGACCCAGCGAGCGCAGCGTCTGGCGCTGGTTGGGCTTCGAGCCGATCGCCGACCGGATCTGGGTGACCTTGAGCTGTGCCATCTCAGACCCCCTGGCCCGCCCGCGCCCGCAGCATGGCGGCGGGGGCGACGTCCTCGAGGGGCAGGCCGCGGCGGGCCGCGATCTCCTCCGGACGGACGAGGTCCTTCAGCGCCTGCATGGTGGCGTGCACGATGTTGATCGGGTTGGACGACCCGAGGCTCTTGGAGAGCACGTCGTGGATGCCGGCGCACTCCAGGACGGCACGCACCGGCCCGCCGGCGATGACACCGGTACCGGGGCTGGCCGGCTTGAGCAGCACCACACCGGCCGCCGCCTCGCCCTGCACCGGGTGCGGGATGGTGCTGGCGATGCGCGGCACCTTGTAGAAGTGCTTCTTGGCCTCCTCGACGCCCTTGGCGATCGCCGCGGGCACCTCCTTGGCCTTGCCGTAGCCCACGCCCACGGTGCCGTCGCCGTCGCCCACGATCACCAGGGCGGTGAAGCTGAAGCGCCGGCCGCCCTTGACGACCTTGGACACGCGGTTGATGGCCACCACGCGCTCGATGAACGCGCTCTTCTCGGCAGGCGCGCCGCCGGGGCCCCGCCCGCCGTCACGACGGTCGCGGCGGTCGTTGCCGCCGCCGGCGCCGCCGCCGCGTCGCTGTGGTCCTGGCATCAGACGTCCCTCTCGATCTGCTGGTTCACGGTGTCGCTCATCAGAAGTCCAGCCCACCCTGGCGGGCGCCGTCGGCCAGTGCCGCGATGCGGCCCTGGTAGCGGTTGCCGCCCCGGTCGAACACGACCGCGGTGATGCCGGCGGCACGGGCACGTTCGGCCACCAGCGCGCCGACCTGCCGGGCCAGCGCGGACTTGTCGCCCTCGGCCGTGCGCAGGGTGGCGTCCAGCGTGGAGGCACTGACCAGGGTACGGCCGGCGGTGTCGTCGACGACCTGGACGTGGATGTGCCGCGAGCTGCGGTTGACCACCAGGCGGGGGCGCTCCGGGGTGCCCCCGACGCGCTTGCGCAGCCGGGTGTGCCGGCGCAGGCGGGAGACCCGTCGCGCGGTGCTGATGTCGGTGCCGACGGGCTTGTGCACCCGAGCGACGCTCTTGTCGGTCTGTGCCATCACTTACCCGTCTTCCCGACCTTGCGCTTGACGACCTCACCCTGGTAGCGCACGCCCTTGCCCTTGTAGGGGTCCGGGCGGCGCAGGCCGCGGATGTTGGCCGACACCTGGCCCACCAGCTGCTTGTCGATCCCGGTCACCCGCAGGCGGGTCGGGGACTCGACGGTGAAGGTGATGCCCTCGGGGGCCCTCACCGGCACCGGGTGGCTGTAGCCCAGGGCGAACTCGAGGTCCGACCCGCGGGCCTGCACGCGGTACCCGACACCGACGATCTCGAGGGTCTTCGTGTAGCCCTCGGTCACGCCGGTGATCATGTTGGCGATGAGCGTGCGCGACAGCCCGTGCAGCGCACGGCTCTCGCGCTCGTCGTCCGGCCGCTGCACCTGCAGCGTGCCGTCCTCGCCGCGCCCCACGGTGATCGGCGGGGCGACGACGTGGCTCAGCGTGCCCTTGGGGCCGGTGACGCTCAGCGTCTGGCCGTCGATGGAGACGTCCACGCCTCCGGGCACGGGAATCGGCAGTCGTCCGATCCGCGACATGTCACTCGCTCCTCACCAGACGTAGGCGAGGACTTCCCCACCCACGCCCTTCTTGTTCGCCTGGCGGTCGGTCAGCAGCCCGGTGGAGGTGGAGATGATCGCCACGCCGAGGCCGCCGAGCACCTTCGGCAGCGCGGTGGACTTGGCGTACACCCGCAGCCCGGGCTTGGACACGCGCCGGACGCCGGCGATGCTCCGCTCGCGGTTGGGGCCGTACTTGAGGTCGACCACCAGCTCCTTGAAGCTGGTGCCGTCCTTGTCCACCTCGTTGACGGTCCAGCCGGCGATGTAACCCTCCTGCTGGAGGATCTCGGCGATGTGCGTCTTGAGCTTGGACGAGGGCATGGTGGTGGAGTCGTGGTACGCCTGGTTGGCGTTCCGGATCCGCGTCAGCATGTCCGCGATCGGGTCGGTCATCGTCATGGGTGTCGTGCCTCTCTCACCGCGGTTCCTCTCGCCGTACGGCTGGTGCCGTCGGGCGGGGCCTCTCGGTGTTGGTGACCGGATGGAACGGCCCGGCTGCCGGGACCCACGATGCGCACAGCGCGTCGTGGGGAGCAGCCGGGTCCTGCTACCAGCTGCTCTTGCTCACGCCCGGCAGCTCGCCGGCGTGCGCCATCTCCCGCAGGCAGATCCGGCACAGGCCGAACTTGCGGAAGACCGAGTGCGGACGACCGCACCGCTGGCACCGGGTGTAGCCGCGGACGGTGAACTTCGGCTTGCGGGCCGCCTTGTTGATCAGCGCCTTCTTGGCCATCTGGGTGTCTCCTCGCCCGGCTCAGCGGGTGGTGGTGACGACGGGCTGGCCGGCGAACGGGAAGCCCAGCAGGCGGAGGAGCTCGCGACCCTCCTCGTCGTTGGTGGCGGTGGTGACCAGCGTGATGTCCATGCCCCGCGGACGGTCGATCTTGTCCACGTCGATCTCGCGGAACATCGACTGCTCGGTCAGGCCGAACGTGTAGTTGCCGTGGCCGTCGAACTGCTTGGCGTTGAGGCCACGGAAGTCGCGGATGCGGGGCAGGGCCAGGCTCAGCAGCCGGTCCAGGAACTCCCACATGCGGTCCCCGCGCAGGGTGACCTTCGCGCCGATCGGCATGCCCTCGCGCAGCTTGAACTGGGCGATGGACTTGCGCGCCCGGACGACGGCCGGCTTCTGCCCGGTGATGGCGGTGAGGTCGCGGACGGCGCCGTCCATCAGCTTGGCGTCACGGGTCGCCTCACCGACGCCCATGTTGACCACGATCTTGGTCAGCCGCGGGATCTGCATGACGTTCTCGTAGCCGAACTCGCTCTGCAGCGCGGGGAGGATCTCCCCGCGGTAGCGGGCGAGCATGCGCGGCAGCTCACGGGCGGGTGCGCTCTCGGTCATCGACGACATGGGGCTCACAGGTCCTTACCGGTGCGCCGCGAGACCCGGATGCTGCGGCCTTCCTCGTCCTTGCGGTGGCCGACCCGGGTCGGCTTGTCCTCGGAGTCGAGCACCATCACGTTGCTCACGTGGATGGGGGCCTCCTGCGTGACGATCCCGCCCGACTGGGCACCACGCTGGTTGGAGCTGATCCGGGTGTGCTTCTTGACCCGGCCGACGCCCTCGACGAGGACCTTCTGCCGCTCCGGGTAGGCCGCGATGACCCGGCCGCGGGCGCCCTTGTCCCTGCCGGACAGCACCACGACGGTGTCGCCCTTCTTCACCTTCATCGAGGGCGCCTTGGCCTTCGAGTGGGCTGCCTGCTTCTTGTTGGCCGCCATGGTCACAGCACCTCCGGGGCGAGCGAGATGATCCGCATGAAGCGCTTGTCGCGGAGCTCACGGCCGACCGGGCCGAAGATGCGCGTCCCGCGCGGGTCGCCGCTGTCGCGGATGATGACGGCGGCGTTCTCGTCGAAGCGGATGTAGGAGCCGTCGGGGCGACGGCGCTCCTTCGCGGTGCGGACGACGACGGCCTTGACCACGTCACCCCGCTTGACCCCTGCGCCCGGCAGCGCGTCCTTGACGGTGGCGACGATGACGTCACCGATGCCGGCGTAGCGTCGCCCGGAGCCGCCGAGCACCCGGATGCAGAGGATCTCCTTCGCACCGGTGTTGTCGGCGACCCGCAGTCGCGACTCCTGCTGGATCACGTCCTACTCCTGATCTGTGTGGGTGACAGCCGGGCCGGAACGGTGAACCGGCTGTCCGGTGCCCACGTGCGGACGCACCGGCGGCGCAGCCGCCGGTGCGTCCGAGCACGGTCACCGGGATGGGCGCGCAGTGGAGCCGAGCGCGCCAGTGGTCCAGGGTACTCGCCCCCGGAGCCACCCCGCAGGGCGGCTCCGCCGGGGACCCGCGGAGGGCCCCCGGCGGTCCTACTTGGCCTTCTCGACGACCTCGACGAGCCGCCACCGCTTGGTGGCCGACGTCGGCCGGGTCTCCATGATCTGCACCCGGTCACCGATGCCGGCGACCTGCTGCTCGTCGTGGGCCTTCAGCTTGCTGGTCCGGCGGATGACCTTGCCGTAGAGGCCGTGCTTCACGCGGTCCTCGACCTCGACGACGATGGTCTTGTCCATCTTGTCGCTGACGACGAGGCCCTCGCGGACCTTGCGGTAGCCACGGCCGGCCAGGCCGGGTCCGGTGGCGACCGCCTCGTTGGCGGTCACCGACTGGCTCTCGCTCATGCCACACCCTCGTTCGGGGCGACCGAGAGGCCGAGCTCGCGCTCACGCATGATCGTGTAGATCCGCGCGATGTCGCGGCGCACGGTCTGCAGCCGCCGGTTGTTGTCCAGCTGGCCGGTGGCCACCTGGAAGCGCAGGTTGAACAGTTCTTCCTTGGACTCGCGCAGCCGCGTGGCGAGCTCCTCGGCGGAGAGCTCACGCAGCTCGGGAGCGGTCAGACCGGCGGCCATCACACCTCTCCTTCACGAGTGATGAAGCGGCACTTCATGGGCAGCTTGTGGATCGCGCGCCGCATGGCCTCGCGGGCCACGGGCTCGGCCACGCCGGACAGCTCGAACATGATCCGGCCGGGCTTGACGTTGGCGACCCACCACTCCGGCGAGCCCTTGCCCGAGCCCATGCGGGTCTCGGCCGGCTTCTTGGTGAGCGGGCGGTCCGGGTAGATCGAGATCCAGACCTTGCCGCCACGGCGGATGTGCCGGGTCATGGCGATACGGGCGGACTCGATCTGCCGGTTGGTGACGTACGCCGGCTCCAGGGCCTGGATGGCGTACTCGCCGAAGTTGATCTCGGTGCCGCCCTTGGCCCGGCCGGAGCGGCTCGGGTGGTGCTGCTTGCGGTGCTTGACGCGCCGTGGGATCAGCATCGGTCAGCTCCCCTGCTCGGACGGGGTGGTGTCGGTCGCCGCCGTCTCGGCGGCCGCGGTGGCCTCGGGACCGGCGGCCTCGGCCACGGTCTGCTCGGCCGCGGCCTCGCCGGAGGTCTGCACCGGGGTGCTGTCGGCGGCCGGACCGGTCGACGGGGCCTCGGCGGCCGCCCGGCCGGCCTCGGTCCCGCCGGCGGTGGTGCCCGAGGAGCCGGACCGCCGCTGCGGGCGCTGGGCCCGCTCGCGGCGCTGCTGGCGGGCGGCGAGGGCCTCGAGGGCCTCCCGCTCGGCCCGCGAGCCGCTGACGTCGCCCTTGTAGATCCAGACCTTCACGCCGATCCGGCCGAAGGTGGTCCGGGCCTCGTAGATGCCGTAGTCGATGTTCGCGCGCAGCGTGTGCAGCGGCACCCGGCCCTCGCGGTAGAACTCCGACCGGCTCATCTCGGTGCCGCCGAGGCGACCGGAGCACTGCACCCGGATGCCCTTGACCTGCGGGCTGCGCTGCGCCGACTGCATGGCCTTGCGCATGGCCCGCCGGAAGCTGACCCGGCTGGACAGCTGCTCGGCGACGCCCTGGGCGACCAGCTGGGCGTCGGACTCGGGGTTCTTCACCTCGAGGATGTTCAGCTGCACCTGCTTGCCGGTGAGCTTCTCCAGCTCACCGCGGATGCGGTCGGCCTCCGCCCCGCGCCGGCCGATGACGATGCCCGGCCGGGCGGTGTGGATGTCGACGCGGACCCGGTCCCGGGTGCGCTCGATCTCGACCTTGGAGATGCCGGCCCGCTCCATGCCCTTGGACATGAGCTTGCGGATCGCGACGTCCTCCTTGACGTAGTCCTTGTAGAGCTTGTCCGCGTACCACCGGGACTTGTAGTCGGTGGTGATGCCCAACCGGAACCCGTGCGGGTTGACCTTCTGACCCACTAGCGGGTCCCTCCCCTCGTGTTGCCCTGCTGCTGGCTGGCCGGGCCGGACTGTCCGGTGCGGCGACGGGCCGTGCGCGACTTGCCGGCGAGCTCGGTGCTGGAGGAGACCTCCGCGACCTCGACGGTGATGTGGCAGGTCCGCTTGTTGATGCGGTAGGCGCGGCCCTGGGCCCGCGGACGGATCCGCTTGAGCGTCGGACCCTCGTCGACGTAGGCCGCGCTGACGACCAGCGCGGCGGGGTCGAGCCGCAGGTTGTGCTCGGCGTTGGCGACCGCGCTGGCGACCACCTTGAGCACCGGCTCGCTCGCTGCCTGCGGCGCGTAGCGCAGCAGGGCCAGGGCCTCCTCGGTCGGCAGGTAGCGGACGAGGTCCACCACCCGGCGTGCCTTCATGGGGGTGACGCGGACGAAGCGGGCGGTGGCCCGGGCGACCGGCGTCTCCTCTCCCAGCTGGGATGTCATGGGGATCTCTCTCTGCCTGGTCAGCCGCGCCGGGACCGGCGGTCGTCCTTCACGTGCCCACGGAAGGTGCGCGTGGGGGCGAACTCGCCGAGCTTGTGCCCGACCATCGCCTCGGTCACGAAGACCGGGACGTGCTTGCGGCCGTCGTGGACGGCGATCGTGTGGCCGAGCATGTCCGGGATGATCGTCGAACGGCGCGACCAGGTCCGGATGACGTTCTTGGTGCCCTTGTCGTTCTGCACGTCCACCTTCTTGAGCAGGTGGTCGTCGACGAACGGGCCCTTCTTCAGGCTGCGTGGCATGTCTGTCGGACTCCTCTACCCGCTCAGCGCTTCTTGTTGGTGCGCCGGCGGCGCACGATCAGGGCGTCACTGGCCTTGCGCTTGCGCGTGCGGCCCTCCGGCTTGCCCTTCGGGTTCACCGGGTGACGACCACCGGAGGTCTTGCCCTCACCACCACCGTGCGGGTGGTCCACCGGGTTCATCGCCACACCGCGCACGGTCGGGCGCTTGCCCTTCCAGCGCATGCGGCCGGCCTTGCCCCAGTTGATGTTGGACTGCTCGGCGTTGCCCACCTCGCCGACGGTGGCGCGGCAGCGCACGTCGACGTTGCGGATCTCCCCCGACGGCATGCGCAGCTGCGCGAGCCGTCCCTCACGGGCGACCAGCTGGACGCTGGTGCCCGCAGATCGGGCGATCTTGGCGCCGCCGCCGGGCCGCAGCTCGATGGCGTGCACCACCGTGCCGACCGGGATGTTGCGCAGCGGCAGGTTGTTGCCGGGCTTGATGTCGGCCGCCGGGCCGCACTCCACCGTGTCGCCCTGCCGCAGGCGGGCCGGCGCGATGATGTAGCGCTTCTCGCCGTCGGCGAAGTGCAGCAACGCGATGCGCGAGGTGCGGTTCGGGTCGTACTCGATGTGCGCGACCTTGGCCGGCACGCCGTCCTTGTCGGCCCGGCGGAAGTCGATCACCCGGTAGGAGCGCTTGTGCCCGCCACCCTGGTGGCGCGCGGTGACCTTCCCGTGGACGTTGCGCCCGCCGCGGCCGTGCAGCGGCCGGACCAGCGACTTCTCGGGGTGGTCGCGGGTGACCTCGGCGAAGTCGGCGACGCTGGAGCCGCGGCGGCCCGGCGTCGTCGGCTTGTACTTACGGATGGGCATTGCTGACGGTCCCTCTGTCTCTGGTCCGGACGGTCACCGGCGCTCAGGCGCCGGGACCCCCGAAGATCTCGATGCGGTCGCCGGGGGCCAGCGAGACGATGGCCCGCTTGGTGTCCTTGCGCTTGCCCAGCTTGTTGCCCTTGCTGCGCTTGCGCTTGCCCTGGCGGTTGATCGTGTTCACGCCGAGGACCTTCACGTCGAAGACCTGCTCGACCGCGATCTTGATCTGCGTCTTGTTGGCCTCGGGCAGCACGACGAAGGTGTACTGGTTCTCGTCGAGCAGCCCGTAGCTCTTCTCGGAGATCACCGGGGACAGCAGGACGTCCCGGGGGTCGCGGACGGTCATGCCTTCTCCTCGGTGCTCGCGGTGGTGCCGTCCTCGGTCGGCGCGGTGGCGTCGGGACCGGCGTTGGCGGCCTCGGCCTGCGCCGCGGGGGCCTTCGCCGCCTGGGCGGCGTCGGCCGGGGCCGGGTCCGCGGGGTCGACCGCGACGGGCCGGGCAGCCGTCGAGCCGTCGGTGGCGGCTGCGCCGGTCGGGGTGTCCACGGTGCCGGCACCCTCGGCGGGGGCGATGGAGGGGACGGCGTCCGGGATGTGCGGCGTGGTCAGGTCGGGCTGGACCGCCGCACCGTCACGGGCGCGGCCCGCGACGAACTCGGCGAGCGCGGTCTCGGTGAAGACCACGTCGTCGGCGATCAGCACGTCGTAGGTGTTCAGCTGACCGGCCTCCAGCAGGTGCACCTGCGGCAGGTTCCGCAGGCTCACCCAGTTGAGGACGTCGTCGCGGTCGAGGACCACGAGCACCCGCTTGGCCTGGGTGATCGACCGCAGGGTGGCCAGCGCCGCCTTGGTCCGCGGAGCGTCCCCGTCGACGAAGGTGCTCACCACGTGCACGCGGTCCTCACGGGCCCGGTCGGACAGGGCACCGCGCAGGGCGGCGGCCTTCATCTTCTTCGGCGTCCGCTGCGAGTAGTCCCGCGGCTGGGGGCCGTGGACGATGCCACCGCCCTCGAACTGCGGTGCGCGGGTCGAGCCCTGGCGGGCCCGGCCGGTCCCCTTCTGGCGGTAGGGCTTGGCCCCACCGCCACTGACCTGGCCGCGCGTCTTGGTCGAGTGCGTGCCCTGGCGCGCGGCGGCCAGCTGGGCCACGACGACCTGGTGCAGCAGCGAGACGTTGGCCGAGGCGTCGAAGAGCGTCCCCGGCAGCGTGACGCTGCCGGCGGTCTCCCCCGCCGGGGTGCGGACGTCGACCTGGCGGTCGGTCCGGGTCGCGGTGGCCCCGCGGTCGATGGACCCTGTCGATGAGGTCACGGTCACTTGTCGTCACTCCCCACGGGCCCGCCCTTGACGGCCGAACGGACGAGCACGAGGCCGCCCTTCGGACCGGGGATGGCGCCCTTGATCAGCAGCAGCCCGCGCTCGGCGTCCACCTTGTGCACGGTGAGCGACAGGGTGGTCGTCTTCACCGCGCCCATGCGGCCGGCCATGCGCAGCCCCTTGAACACGCGGCCGGGGGTCGAGGCCCCGCCGATGGAACCGGGTGACCGGTGCTTGCGCTGGGTGCCGTGCGCGGCGCCGAGGCCCTTGAAGCCGTGCCGCTTCATGACACCGGCGGTGCCCTTGCCCTTGCTGGTGCCGATGACGTCGACCCGGGCGACGCCGTCGAAGACCTCGGCGGTCAGCTCCTGGCCGACCGTGTACTCCGAGGCGTCCTTCGTGCGCAGCTCCACCAGGTGCCGCCGCGGCGTGACCCCGGCCTTGGCGAAGTGCCCGCCCTCGGGCCGGTTCACCTTGCGCGGGTCGATCTCGCCGAAGCCGAGCTGGACGGCGGAGTAGCCGTCGACCTCGGGGGTGCGCACCTGCGTGACCACACACGGGCCCGCCTTGACGACGGTCACCGGCACGATGCGGTTGTTCTCGTCGAAGACCTGGGTCATCCCCAGCTTCTCGCCGAGGAGACCGCGGAACGTACTCGCCATGACTGGACTCGGTTCCTTACTGGATGTTGACGTCGACCGAGGCCGGCAGGTCGATGCGCATGAGCGCGTCCACCGTCTTCGGGGTCGGGTCGAGGATGTCGATGAGCCGCTTGTGCGTGCGCATCTCGAAGTGCTCGCGCGAGTCCTTGTACTTGTGCGGCGAGCGGATGACGCAGTACACGTTCTTCTCCGTCGGCAGCGGCACCGGGCCGACGACGCGCGCACCGGTCTTGGTCACCGTGTCGACGATGCGCCGCGCCGAGGCGTCGATCGCCTCGTGGTCGTAGGCCTTCAGCCGGATGCGGATCTTCTGTCCCGCCATCGCTGTCTTCTGCTCCTGCCGATCGGTGTTCGTTCGTAGCCGGGGAACGCCGGGAGGTCCCGACCGTCATCCGGTCGGGCCCCGGCGGGACGGGTGGCCGCGCACACAGGCGTGCCCGTGTGGCGGCCACCCGGGGACGGGCGGCGGTGCTGGGAGCGCCGCCGCCCGTCGGGGGTGTTACTTGGCGATCTTGGTGACGCGACCGGCGCCGACGGTGCGGCCACCCTCACGGATGGCGAACCGCAGGCCCTCCTCCATGGCGATCGGCTGGATCAGCTCGACCGTCATCTCGGTGTTGTCGCCGGGCATGACCATCTCGGTGCCGGCCGGCAGGGTCACGACGCCGGTGACGTCCGTGGTCCGGAAGTAGAACTGCGGACGGTAGTTGTTGAAGAAGGGGGTGTGACGACCACCCTCGTCCTTCGAGAGGATGTAGACTGAGCCCTCGAAGTTCGTGTGCGGGGTGATCGAGCCCGGCTTCACGACGACCTGGCCGCGCTCGACGTCCTCGCGCTTGATGCCGCGCAGCAGCAGGCCCACGTTGTCGCCGGCCTGGCCCTGGTCGAGCAGCTTGCGGAACATCTCGACGCCGGTGACGGTGGTCTGGGTCGAGGTGGGCCGGATGCCGACGATCTCGATGGTCTCCGACACCTTGACGACGCCGCGCTCCACGCGACCGGTGACGACGGTGCCGCGGCCGGTGATGGTGAAGACGTCCTCGACGGGCATGAGGAAGGGCTTGTCGATCTCGCGCTCGGGCTCGGGGATCGCGGTGTCGACCGCGTTCATGAGCTCCATGAGCTTGTCGCCCCACTCGGCGTCGCCCTCGAGGGCCTTGAGCGCGGAGACGCGGACCACGGGGACGTCGTCACCCGGGAACTCGTACTCGCTGAGCAGCTCGCGGACCTCCAGCTCGACGAGCTCGAGGATCTCCTCGTCGTCGACCATGTCGGCCTTGTTCAGCGCCACGACGATGTAGGGAACGCCGACCTGGCGGGCCAGGAGGACGTGCTCCTTGGTCTGCGGCATCGGACCGTCGGTCGCCGCGACCACCAGGATGGCGCCGTCCATCTGCGCCGCACCGGTGATCATGTTCTTGATGTAGTCGGCGTGCCCGGGGCAGTCGACGTGCGCGTAGTGACGGTTCTCCGTCTGGTACTCGACGTGCGCGATCGAGATCGTGATGCCGCGGGCCTTCTCCTCGGGCGCCTTGTCGATCTGGTCGAAGGCGGAGGCCTCGTTGAGGTCCGGGTACTTGTCGTGCAGGACCTTGGTGATCGCCGCGGTCAGCGTCGTCTTGCCGTGGTCGATGTGCCCGATGGTGCCGATGTTGACGTGCGGCTTGGTCCGCTCGAACTTGGCCTTGGCCACTGGGTTCCTCTCCTCGTGGTGTCGCAGTGGTACGCGAACTCTGGGGTGGGCTCGCTGGGGGGCGGCGGGCCGGGGGCCCGCCGCCCGGACGGTGGGGTTACTCGCCCGTCGCCTTCGCGATGTCCATGACTCGGCTCCGGACGAACTCCGCTCCTCGGTCGCTGGCGCGCCCTACGATGCTCATTCGCCCGTCGCCTTCGCGATGATCTCCTTGGCGACGTTCTGCGGGACCTCGGCGTACGAGTCGAACACCATGGTGTAGCTCGCCCGTCCCTGGGTGCGGCTGCGCAGGTCACCCACGTAGCCGAACATCTCCGACAGCGGCACCAGGGCCCGGACGACGCGGGCGCCGGAGCGCTCGTCCATCGCCTGGATCGTGCCGCGACGGGAGTTCAGGTCACCGATGACGTCACCCATGTAGTCCTCGGGGGTGACGACCTCGACGGCCATCATCGGCTCGAGCAGGGCCGGGCTGGCCTTGCGGGCGGCCTCCTTGAAGACCATGGAGCCGGCGATCTTGAAGGCCATCTCCGAGGAGTCGACCTCGTGGTACTGGCCGTCGATCAGCGTCGCCTTCACGCCCACGACCGGGTAGCCGGCGAGGATGCCGTACTGCATGGCGTCCTGCATGCCGGCGTCCACCGAGGGGATGTACTCCCGCGGGATGCGGCCACCGGTGACGGCGTTGACGAACTCGTAGGTCGGGCCGTCGCCGGTCACCTCCAGCGGCTCGATGGTCACCTGGACCTTGGCGAACTGCCCGGACCCACCGGTCTGCTTCTTGTGGGTGTAGTCGTACTTCTCGACCGCCTTGCGGATGGTCTCCCGGTAGGCGACCTGCGGCTTGCCGACGTTCGCCTCGACCCGGAACTCCCGCCGCATGCGGTCGACCAGGATCTCCAGGTGCAGCTCGCCCATGCCGGAGATGACCGTCTGACCGGTCTCCTCGTCGAGGCGGACCTGGAACGTCGGGTCCTCCTCGGCCAGCTTCTGGATGGCCGTGCCCAGCTTCTCCTGGTCGCCCTTGGTCGTGGGCTCGATGGCCACGGAGATGACCGGCGCCGGGAAGGTCATCGACTCCAGGATGACCGGCTTCTGCGGGTCGCAGAGCGTGTCACCCGTCGTCGTCTGCTTCATGCCGTTGACCGCGACGATCTGGCCGGCGCCCACGCCTGCGCGCTCCTCGCGCTTGTTGGCGTGCATCTGGTAGATCTTGCCGACCCGCTCCTTGCGGTCCTTGGTGCTGTTGAGCACCGGGGACCCGGAGTCCAGCCGCCCGGAGTAGACCCGGATGTAGGTCAGCTTGCCCAGGTGCTGGTCGGTCTGGATCTTGAAGGCCAGGGCGGAGAACGGCTCGTCCTCGTCGGCGTGCCGGAGGACCTCGGTCTCCCCGTCCATCGCGGTGCCGACGATCGCGCCGACGTCCAGCGGGCTGGGCAGGTAGTCCACGACGGCGTCCAGGAGCGGCTGCACGCCCTTGTTCTTGAACGCCGTGCCGGTGAGCACCGGGTTGACCTGCGCGCCGATGGTCGCCTTGCGAATCGCGGCCTTGAGCCGGTCGACGGAGATCTCCTCACCGCCGAGGTAGGCCTCCATCAGCTCGTCGTCGAAGTCCGCGATGTTCTCCAGCAGCTTCTCGCGGTACTCGGCGGCCTGGTCGGCGAGCTCGGCCGGGATCTCCTCGATGGCGTAGTCCTCGCCCATCTTGGTCTCGCCGCGCCAGGTGAGGGCCCGCATCTGCACCAGGTCGACGACGCCGATGAAGTCGGCCTCGGCGCCGATGGGCAGCTGCAGCACCAGGGGGTTGGCGGCCAGGCGCTCGACCATCATGTCGACGCAGCGGAAGAAGTTGGCGCCGGTGCGGTCGAGCTTGTTGACGAAGCACATGCGCGGGACGCCGTACTTCTCGGCCTGCCGCCACACCTGCTCGGTCTGCGGCTCCACGCCGGCGACGCCGTCGTAGACCGCGACCGCACCGTCGAGCACCCGCAGGGAGCGCTCCACCTCGACGGTGAAGTCGACGTGCCCGGGGGTGTCGATGATGTTGATGTCGTGACCGGCCCAGGAGCACTTGGTCGCGGCGGACGTGATGGTGATGCCGCGCTCCTGCTCCTGCTCCATCCAGTCCATCGTGGCCGCGCCGTCGTGGACCTCACCGATCTTGTAGTTGATACCGGTGTAGAAGAGGATGCGCTCGGTCGTCGTGGTCTTGCCGGCGTCGATGTGCGCCATGATCCCGATGTTGCGGGTCTTGGCGAGCTGGGCCTCGTTGCTGGCCATTCCTCACTCCTCTGTGCTCTGGGTCCGCGTGCGGACGTCCGAGGGTGGCCCGGACTCGTCCGCCGGCCGCGGGTGCCGGCTCGCACCGGCGGGGGCGCCTACCAGCGGTAGTGCGCGAAGGCCTTGTTCGACTCGGCCATCTTGTGGGTGTCCTCACGACGCTTGACCGCGGCGCCGAGCCCGTTGCTCGCGTCGAGCAGCTCGTTCATCAGGCGCTCGGTCATCGTCTTCTCCCGACGGGCCCGGCTGTACTGGATCAGCCAGCGCAGGCCGAGGGTGGTGCTGCGCGAGGCGCGGACCTCGACCGGCACCTGGTAGGTCGCGCCGCCGACGCGGCGGCTGCGGACCTCGAGAGCCGGCTTGACGTTGTCCAGCGCGCGCTTGAGCGTGACCACCGGGTCGGTGTCGCTCTTGGCGCGGCAGCCCTCGAGGGCGCCGTAGACGATCGCCTCGGCGACCGAGCGCTTGCCGTCCACGAGCACCTTGTTCACCAGCTGGGTCACCAGCGGCGACTGGTACACCGGGTCGGCGACCAGCGGACGGCGCGGTGCGGGGCCCTTGCGCGGCATGTCAGCTCTTCTCCTTCTTCGCGCCGTACCGGCTGCGAGCCTGCTTGCGGTTGCGGACGCCCTGGGTGTCGAGGGACCCGCGGATGATCTTGTAACGCACGCCGGGGAGGTCCTTCACCCGGCCGCCGCGGACCAGGACCATCGAGTGCTCCTGCAGGTTGTGGCCGACACCCGGGATGTAGGCGGTCACCTCGATGCCACTGGTGAGGCGGACGCGAGCGACCTTGCGCAGCGCCGAGTTCGGCTTCTTCGGCGTCGTCGTGTACACGCGGGTGCACACGCCGCGACGCTGAGGGGAGCCCTTCAGCGCCGGGGTCTTGGTCTTCTCGACCTTGTCCTCGCGGCCCTTGCGGACCAGCTGGTTGATCGTGGGCATGGGTGGCCTGGATCTCCTACCTGCGCTGGGTCGTACTGCGGACGGTGCTGTGCTCTGGAGTACTGCTGGAGGTGCGGTGTCGTGCCGGGGTGCCGGTCCTGCCGGGGCCGTACCCGGGTCCGGGCCACGGTGCACCACCGGCCCCCGCGGTCGGGCGTGTCGCCGTCCCCGGGACCGGCCGGTGAGTCGAACCGGATCGGTCGCCCCCCGCGACTCGGCGCCACCACCTGTCGGCAGGCGCACCGCGAACGGGAGCAGGCCCAGGGCACCCTGGGCACGGCTGACCACGATACCCGCGTGCCGGAGGCCGGTCAAAGCCGGGTGTACCACAGCACGGGGCGGCCGGGGTGCCCGTCCGCCGTGGTCGGCGGACGGCGGCACGGGCAGGCGCGACGGGCTGCCGGAGGGGCACCCGGGGGCCCGGGGTACGGCCACCCACTGTAGCGGTGGTGCCGGGCGACCCCGGGTCGGCGCACACGGCCACCCGATCGGGGACCGCGGACGGTGAGGACGCGGGCGGCTGTCGTACCCCGGCCCTACCGTCGGTGGCAGGACGCCCACCCACCGCCACCGCCTCGTCCTGCCACGGCCTCGACCAGCCACCGCCCTCACCAGCCCGCCACCGCCCTGCCACCGGAGGACACGTGCACGTCGACCTCGCCCGAGAGCTCAAGGCCCACCTGTCGGCCCGGCTGGCCCGTGCGGGCGGCCCGGTGTCCGCCAGCGACCTCGGTGGGCGCCGGTGGACGCAGCCGGCGCTGGGGCTGGCACCGGTGGGCCCCGACCTCGCCCACCTGGCGATCCGCCTCGCCGCCAAGGAGGACGCCGACCTGCTGCTGACCGGGCTGGACGACGCGGTGCTGGACGAGGTCGACGTCCGCGTCATCGGCCCGGTCCGCGCGCTGTCCTCCCCCACGGCCGGCGAGCTGCAGCGGCGGACCCGACCCCTCGTGCCGGGCCTGTCGGTGGGCCACCCGACGGTGACGGCGGGGACGCTGGGTGGCTTCGTGCGGCTCGGCGGCCGGCTGGCGGTCCTGTCCAACAACCACGTGCTGGCCGCCGGTGACGCCGCCTCCCTGGGCGACCCGGTCCTGCAGCCGGGCCCGGCGGACGGCGGGGACCCGGCGACCGACCGCGTCGCGACGCTGGCCGCCTTCGAGCGGTTCGTCGCCGGCGGTCAGGTCAACCTGGTCGACGCCGCCGTCGCGGTGGTCGACGCGGAGGTGCCCCTGGACCCGCGGCGGTTCCCCGGCGGCCCGCTCGGGGCCGACCCGCTGCAGGTCGACGACGTCGAGCCCGACGAGCGGGTGGAGAAGGTCGGGCGGACCACCGGGCACACGGTGGGCCGGGTCAGTGCGGTGGAGGTCGACGGCGTCGTCGTGCAGTACGACGAGGAGGTCCGCACCTTCGACGACCAGGTGGAGATCGACGGCGTCGGGGGCGGCTTCAGCGCCGGCGGCGACAGCGGGTCGGTGATCTGGCGCAGCGCGGACCGCGCACCGCTCGGGCTGCTGTTCGCCGGCAGCGACACCGGTGGGCGCGAGGGCGGCGGGGTCACCTTCGCCAACCCCCTGGCCACCGTGCTGGCCGTCCTGGACCTGCAGTGGGTCGCCGGCTGAGGGACGGCGTCCGGCCGCCGGCCTGCGCGCACGCCGGCGGGGGGTGAGGCCGGGGCCCTCCTACTGTCGCGGGGGCCCGACGGGGGGCACCATGGCGGCATGACCGACCGCGCGTCCGCCCGAGCCGCCAAGAGCGCCCTGAGTCGCCGGCTGTCCGCGGACCCCGGCGTCGTCGGCGTCGGGCTGGCCCGCCGGGACAGCGGCTACGTGGTGAAGGTGGACCTGGCCGACGCGCACGCCGCGGAGCGGGTGCCCGGCGACGTCGACGGCGTCCGCGTGGTGACCGAGGTCGTCGGGGTCGTCCGGCCGCTGTAGAGCCCGGGCCCGGGGACCCCGCAGGACGCCGCGGTCGCCGGCGGCCCCGCTACGGTCGGCGCGGCGCCGACGACGGCGCCGCCGCCGACCTGAGGAGTGGACGTGCGCATCGGCATCCAGGCCAGCTACAGCGGCGGGTTCCGCCAGACGGCCACCGAGATCCGCGACCTGGAGTCCGCGGGGCTCGACGTCGCCACGGTCGCGGAGGTCTACACCTTCGACGCCGTCAGCCAGCTGGGCTACCTGGCCGCGGTGACCGAGCGGGTGGAGCTGATGAGCGGCATCCTCCCCATCTACAGCCGCACCCCGGCCCTGACCGCGATGACCGCCGCAGGCCTGGACTTCGTGTCCGGCGGCCGGTTCACCCTCGGTCTGGGCGCGTCCGGACCGCAGGTCATCGAGGGCTGGCACGGCGTCCCCTACGACGCCCCCCTGCAGCGCACCCGCGAGGTCGTGGAGATCTGCCGGCAGGTGTGGCGCCGGGAGCGACTGGTCCACGACGGCCCGAAGTACCACGTCCCCCTGCCGCCGGACCAGGGCACCGGCCTGGGCAAGCCGCTCAAGCTGATCAACACCCCGGTCCGCGACCGGGTCCCGGTCATGCTGGCCGCGATCGGCCCGAAGAACGTGGAGCTGGCCGCCGAGATCGCCGAGATCTGGGAGCCGATCTTCTTCATGCCGGAGCGGGCGGACTCGGTGTGGGGCGAGTCGCTGGGCGCCGGGCGGGCCCGGCGGGACCCGGCGCTGGGTGACCTGCAGATCGCCGTGGGCGTCCCGGTGGCCGTCGGCGAGGACGTCGACGGGATGCTCGACCACGTGCGCCCGCAGCTGGCGCTCTACATCGGTGGCATGGGCGCCCGCGGCAGGAACTTCTACAACGACCTGGCCCGGCGGTACGGCTACGAGGACGAGGCCCGCACCATCCAGGACCTCTACCTCGACGGCCGCAAGGACGAGGCGGCCGCCGTCGTCCCCGAGGAGCTGGTGCGGGCCGTGTCCCTGGTCGGTCCGGAGTCCTTCGTGGCCGAGCGGGTCGCCGCCTTCCGGGAGGCCGGGGTGACCACGCTGGTGCTGCAGCCCCTCGACGACTCCGCTGAGAGCCGGCTGCGGACCGTGGAGACGATGCGCCGCATCACCGACCGCTGACGCCCGCCAGGGGCGCCCTGCGGTGCCCGTCCTCGCGGTACAGCGCGAGGACGGGCACCGCACCGCGAGGACACGAGAGGGCCCCGCAGGTCTGACGACCTGCGGGGCCCTCGTGACCCGCTGGAAAGCCTCCCTCAGGATCCCGCCGCGAGCCTGCGAGCGGTGGGGGGAGGGAGGTCCTCGTTCAGCTGCGCCAGTCGTACTCCTCCAGGCGGACGGCCTCGCCGCTGCCCTGACCGAAGACGTCCGGGCTGTAGTACTGCCCGTCGTCGTACCCGGCCATCGTGTAGACCGCGGCGCGCGCCTCCTCGGTCGGCTCGACCGTGATGTTGCGGTAGCGGCTGATGCCCGTGCCCGCCGGGATCAGCTTGCCGATGATCACGTTCTCCTTGAGGCCGAGCAGGCTGTCGCTCTTGCCCTGGATCGCGGCGTCGGTGAGCACCTTGGTCGTCTCCTGGAAGGAGGCGGCCGACAGCCACGACTCGGTCGCGAGCGAGGCCTTGGTGATGCCCATGAGCACCGGGCGGGCCGAGGCCGGCTCGCTGCCCTCGGCGACGACCCGGCGGTTCTCGGTCTCGAACAGCGTCCGCTCGACCAGCGCACCGGGCAGGAACTCGGTGGCACCGGAGTCGATGATGGTCACCCGCTTGAGCATCTGGCGGATGATCACCTCGATGTGCTTGTCGTGGATCGACACGCCCTGGCTGCGGTAGACCTCCTGGACCTCGCGGACCAGGTGCAGCTGCACCTCGCGCGGGCCCATGATCCGCAGCACCTCGTGCGGGTCGACCGCACCCTCGGTGAGCTGCTCGCCGACCTCGACGTGCGCGCCGTCCTCGACCCGCAGCCGCGACCGGCGCGACAGCTTGTCGTAGACGACCTCGTCGGAGCCGTCGTCCGGGGTGATCGTCAACTTGCGGAACTGCTCGCCGTCCTCGATGCGGACGGTGCCGGCCAGCTCGGCGATCGGGGCCTTGCCCTTGGGGACGCGGGCCTCGAAGAGCTCCACCACGCGCGGCAGGCCGTGGGTGATGTCCTCACCCGCGACGCCACCGGTGTGGAAGGTGCGCATCGTCAGCTGGGTGCCGGGCTCGCCGATGGACTGGGCGGCGATGATGCCGACCGCCTCGCCGACGTCCACCAGCTTGCCGGTCGCGAGCGACCGGCCGTAGCAGGTGGCGCAGGTGCCCAACAGCGACTCGCAGGTCAGCACGCAGCGGACCTTGACCTCCGCGACACCGGCGTCGACCAGCGCCTGGATGAGCACGTCACCCAGGTCGGAGCTGGCCTGCGCGATCAGCGTGCCGTCCTCGGCCACCACGTCGGTGGCCAGCGCGCGGGCGTACACGCTGGTCTCCACGTGCGCGTCCCGGGTGAGCACCCCGTCGATCGAGGTCGCGATCGGCATGATGACGCCGCGCTCGGTGCCGCAGTCCTCCTCGCGGATGATCACGTCCTGCGAGACGTCGACCAGCCGGCGGGTGAGGTAGCCGGAGTCCGCCGTCCGCAGCGCCGTGTCGGCCAGGCCCTTGCGGGCACCGTGCGTGGAGATGAAGTACTCCAGCACCGACAGACCCTCCCGGAAGTTGGCCTTGATCGGCCGCGGGATGATCTCGCCCTTCGGGTTGGCCACCAGGCCGCGCATGCCGGCGATCTGGCTGATCTGCATCATGTTGCCGCGGGCGCCGGAGTTGACCATGACCCAGACCGGGTTGGTGGTCGGGAAGTTGTCCACCATCGCCTGGCTGACCTCGGCCCGCGCGCGGGTCCAGATCTCGATCAGCTCGCCACGACGCTCGGCGTCGGTGATGACGCCGCGCTCGTACTGGCGCTCGATCTGCCGGGCCTCGGCCTCGTGCCGGTCCAGGATCTCCTGCTTGGCCGGCGGGGTGACGACGTCGTCGATGGCGATCGTCACGCCCGAGCGGGTGGCCCAGCGGAAGCCGGCGGACTTCAGCGCGTCCAGCGTCGCCGCGACCTGCACCTTGGGGTAGCGCTCGGCGAGGTCGTTGACGATCGCCCCGAGCTCCTTCTTCGGCACCTGGTAGTTGACGAAGCGGTAGTCCTCGGGCAGGGCCTCGTTGAACAGCACCCGGCCCAGGCTGGTGCGCACCAGCGCCGGCTGACCGGGGGTCCAGTCCTCCGGCTGCTCCCACGGCTCGTTGACCTTGCCGTTGTCGACGCCGAACACCTCGTCGAGGCGGATGAGCGCCCGCTCCTGCAGACCCAGCGCGCCCATGTCGAAGGCCATGATCGCCTCGGCGGTCGAGCCGTAGGCGGCAGGCTGCCCACCGTCGGCCTCGTGCCGGCTGGGCACCAGGGTCGTCAGGTGGTACAGGCCCAGCACCATGTCCTGGGTCGGCGCGGTGATCGGACGACCGTCGGCCGGGCTCAGGATGTTGTTGCTGGACAGCATCAGGATGCGGGCCTCGGCCTGCGCCTCGGCCGACAGCGGCAGGTGCACGGCCATCTGGTCGCCGTCGAAGTCCGCGTTGAACGCGGTGCAGACCAGCGGGTGGATCTGGATGGCCTTGCCCTCGACCAGCTGCGGCTCGAAGGCCTGGATGCCCAGCCGGTGCAGCGTCGGCGCGCGGTTGAGCAGCACCGGGTGCTCGGTGATGACCTCCTCGAGCACGTCCCAGACGACCGGACGGGCCCGCTCGACCATGCGCTTGGCGGACTTGATGTTCTGCGCGTGGTTGAGGTCGACCAGCCGCTTCATGACGAAGGGCTTGAACAGCTCCAGCGCCATCTGCTTGGGCAGGCCGCACTGGTGCAGCTTCAGCTGCGGGCCGACGACGATGACCGACCGGCCGGAGTAGTCGACGCGCTTGCCGAGCAGGTTCTGGCGGAACCGGCCCTGCTTGCCCTTGAGCAGGTCCGAGAGCGACTTCAGCGGGCGGTTGCCCGGGCCGGTGACCGGCCGGCCGCGGCGGCCGTTGTCGAACAGCGCGTCCACGGACTCCTGCAGCATCCGCTTCTCGTTGTTCACGATGATCTCGGGCGCGCCGAGGTCGAGCAGACGCTTGAGCCGGTTGTTGCGGTTGATCACCCGGCGGTAGAGGTCGTTCATGTCGCTGGTGGCGAACCGGCCACCGTCGAGCTGCACCATCGGGCGCAGGTCCGGCGGGATGACCGGCACGCAGTCCAGCACCATGCCCATGGGCGAGTTGCGGGTCTGCTGGAACGCCGCGACGACCTTGAGCCGCTTGAGCGCGCGCAGCTTGCGCTGGCCCTTGCCGCTGCGGATGGTCTCGCGCAGCGAGACGGCCTCCGCGTCGAGGTCGAAGTCGGCCAGCAGCTTCTGCAGCGCCGCCGCGCCCATGCCGCCCTCGAAGTACTCGCCGAAGCGGTCGCGCAGCTCGCGGTAGAGGCCCTCGTCGGCGATGAGCTGCTTGACCTCCAGCTTGCGGAAGGTGTCGAGCACCTCCTCGAGGCGGTCGATCTCCCGCTGGGCGCGGTCGCGCAGCTGGCGCATCTCGCGCTCGCCGCCCTCGCGCACCTTGCGCCGGACGTCGGACTTGGCGCCCTCGGCCTCGAGCTCGGCGAGGTCGGCCTCCAGCTTCTGCTGGCGGGCCTCCACGTCGGCGTCGCGGCGGTTCTCCAGGTTGGACTTCTCCGCGCTGATCTCGGCCTCGACGGTCGGCAGGTCGCGGTGGCGCGCCTCGTCGTCCACCGTCGTGATCAGGTAGGCCGCGAAGTAGATGATCTTCTCGAGGTCCTTGGGCGCCAGGTCGAGCAGGTAGCCCAGGCGCGAGGGCACGCCCTTGAAGAACCAGATGTGGGTGACCGGCGCGGCCAGCTCGATGTGGCCCATCCGCTCACGGCGCACCTTGGCGCGGGTCACCTCGACGCCGCAGCGCTCGCAGATGATGCCCTTGAACCGGACCCGCTTGTACTTGCCGCAGTAGCACTCCCAGTCCCGGGTGGGACCGAAGATCTTCTCGCAGAAGAGACCGTCCTTCTCCGGGCGCAGCGTCCGGTAGTTGATGGTCTCGGGCTTCTTCACCTCACCGTGCGACCACTGGCGGATGTCGTCGCCGCTGGCCAGACCGATGCGCAACTCGTCGAAGAAGTTGACGTCGAGCAAGGGGACCCCTTTCCGGGGCTAGTTACTGAACGTTCTTTTCTGGTCTTGCCTGGAAGGCCCCCTCCCAGGGCCCCGGCCCGCGCGAAGCGTGGGCCGGGGAGGGAGGGGGTCCTTCATCACACGTCCTCGACGCTCGAGGGCTCGCGGCGGGACAGGTCGATGCCCAGCTCCTCCGCGGCCCGGAAGACCTCGTCGTCGGTGTCGCGCAGCTCGATCGCCTGGCCGTCGCCGGAGAGGACCTCCACGTTGAGGCAGAGGGACTGCAGCTCCTTGAGCAACACCTTGAACGACTCCGGGATGCCCGGCTCGGGGATGTTCTCGCCCTTGACGATGGCCTCGTAGACCTTGACGCGGCCGAGGATGTCGTCGGACTTGATGGTGAGCAGCTCCTGCAGCGCGTAGGCCGCGCCGTAGGCCTGCATGGCCCAGCACTCCATCTCACCGAAGCGCTGGCCACCGAACTGCGCCTTACCACCCAGCGGCTGCTGCGTGATCATCGAGTACGGGCCGGTCGAGCGGGCGTGGATCTTGTCGTCGACCAGGTGCAGCAGCTTGAGGATGTAGACGTAGCCGACCGAGATCGCCTCGGGGAAGGGCTCCCCGGAGCGGCCGTCGAACAGCCGCGCCTTGCCGGTGGGCTGCACCATCCGGTTGCCGTCGCGGTTGGGGACCGTCGAGCCCAGCAGGCCGATGATCTCCTCCTCGCGGGCGCCGTCGAACACCGGCGTCGCCGTCCGGGTGCCCGGGGCCGCGGCCCGCGCGGCGTCGGGCAGGTTGGCCGCCCACTCCGGGGTGCCCTCCACCTGCCAGCCCGTCTTGGCCACCCAGCCGAGGTGGGTCTCGAGGACCTGGCCGACGTTCATCCGGCCGGGCACGCCCAGCGGGTTGAGCACGATGTCGACCGGGGTCCCGTCCTCCAGGAACGGCATGTCCTCCTGCGGCAGGATCTTGGCGATGACGCCCTTGTTGCCGTGCCGGCCGGCGAGCTTGTCGCCGTCGGAGATCTTGCGCATCTGGGCCACGTAGACGCGGATCAGCTCGTTGACGCCGGCGGGCAGCTCGTCGCCGTCCTCGCGGGAGAACACGCGGACGCCGATGACCTTGCCGGACTCACCGTGCTTGACCTTGAGGCTGGTGTCGCGCACCTCGCGGGCCTTCTCGCCGAAGATCGCCCGCAGCAGCCGCTCCTCGGGGGTCAGCTCGGTCTCGCCCTTGGGCGTCACCTTGCCGACCAGGATGTCGCCGGGGACGACCTCGGCGCCGATGCGGATGATGCCGCGCTCGTCGAGGTCGGCGAGGACCTCCTCGGAGACGTTCGGGATGTCCCGGGTGATCTCCTCGGCGCCGAGCTTGGTGTCGCGGGCGTCGACCTCGAACTCCTCGATGTGGATCGAGGACAGGACGTCGTCCTGCACGAGGCGCTGGCTCAGGATGATCGCGTCCTCGTAGTTGTGCCCCTCCCACGGCATGAAGGCGACGAGCAGGTTCTTGCCCAGCGCCATCTCGCCCTGGTCGGTGCACGGTCCGTCGGCGATGACCTGGCCGACCTCGACCCGCTGGCCCTCGTCGACGACGGGGGTCTGGTTGATCGAGGTGCCCTGGTTGGAGCGGCGGAACTTCAGCAGCCGGTAGGTCTGCCGGGTGCCGTCGTCGGCCATGACGGTGACGTAGTCGGCGGTGGAGTCCTCGACCACACCGGCCTTCTCCGCCACGACGACGTCGCCGGCGTCCACGGCGGCCCGCAGCTCCATGCCGGTGCCGACCAGCGGCGCCTCGCTGCGCAGCAGCGGCACGGCCTGGCGCTGCATGTTGGCGCCCATGAGCGCGCGGTTGGCGTCGTCGTGCTCGAGGAACGGGATCATCGCGGTGGCGACCGAGGTCATCTGCCGCGGCGAGACGTCCATGTAGTCGACGTTCTCCGGGACGAGGTAGTCGACCTCACCGCCCTTGGTGCGCACCAGCACGCGGTCCTCGGCGAACCGGCCCTGGGGGTCCAGCGGCGAGTTGGCCTGGGCGACGACGAAGCGGTCCTCCTCGTCGGCGGTCAGGTAGTCGATCGTCTCGCTGACCACGCCGTTGTCGACCCGGCGGTACGGGGTCTCGATGAAGCCGAAGGCGTTGACCCGCCCGTAGGCCGACAGCGACCCGATCAGGCCGATGTTCGGACCCTCGGGCGTCTCGATCGGGCACATCCGGCCGTAGTGGCTGGGGTGCACGTCGCGGACCTCCATGCCGGCCCGCTCGCGGGACAGACCACCGGGGCCCAGCGCCGACAGGCGGCGCTTGTGGGTCAGGCCCGCGAGCGGGTTGGTCTGGTCCATGAACTGGGACAGCTGGCTGGTGCCGAAGAACTCCTTGATGGAGGCGACGACCGGCCGGATGTTGATCAGGGTCTGCGGCGTGATGGCCTCGACGTCCTGGGTGGTCATCCGCTCGCGGACGACGCGCTCCATGCGGGACAGGCCGACCCGGATCTGGTTCTGGATCAGCTCGCCCACGGTGCGCAGCCGGCGGTTGCCGAAGTGGTCGATGTCGTCGGTCCCGTGGTCGGGCTCGCCCGCGTGCAGGCGCACCACGTACTCGATGGTGGCGACGATGTCGTCCTCGGTCAGCGTCGAGGTGCCCTGCGGCACGCTGACGCCCAGCTTCTTGTTGACCTTGTACCGGCCGACCTTGGCGAGGTCGTAGCGCTTGGCGTTGAAGAACAGGTTCTCCAGCAGCGCCTGGGCGCTCTCCCGCGTCGGCGGCTCACCCGGCCGCAGCTTGCGGTAGATGTCCAGCAGCGCCTCGTCCTGCCCGGCGATGTGGTCCTTCTCCAGGGTGGCCAGGACCGTGGGCGACCACTGGAAGTGCTCGCGGATGCGGTCCTCGGTCCAGCCCAGCGCCTTGAGCAGCACGGTGACCGGCTGGCGGCGCTTGCGGTCGATGCGGACGCCGACGGTGTCGCGCTTGTCGACGTCGAACTCCAGCCAGGCCCCGCGGCTGGGGATGACCTTGGCGCTGAAGACGTCCTTGTCCGAGGTCTTGTCCAGGGTGCGGTCGAAGTAGACGCCGGGGCTGCGGACGAGCTGGGACACCACGACGCGCTCGGTCCCGTTGATGACGAACGTGCCCTTGCGCGTCATGATCGGGAAGTCGCCCATGAACACCGTCTGGCTCTTGATCTCGCCGGTGGTGTTGTTCATGAACTCGGCGGTGACGAACAGCGGCGCCGCGTAGGTCATGTCCTTGTCCTTGCACTCCTCGAGGGACGCCTTGACGTCCTCGAAGCGCGGGTTGGAGAAGGACAGCGACATCGAGCCGCTGAAGTCCTCGATCGGGGAGATCTCCTCGAGGATCTCGGCCAGACCGCCGACGGCGTCGGCCTGCTCCTCGGGTGAGAGGGTGGCGCGCCACTCGGGGCTGCCGATCAGCCAGTCGAACGAGGCGGTCTGCAGCGCCAGGAGGTCCGGCACCGCGAGCGGCTCGGAGATCTTGGCGAAGGACACGCGCAGCGGCGCGCCGGGGATCTTCTGCTGGTCGGCCTCGCCGGTGCGGGGACCGGACTGGGGGGCCTGCGGGGTGGTGCGGGGAGCAGCTGACTCAGTGGTGCTGGGGGAGGTGCTGGTGGGGCGAGAGCCTGCCAAGATGCGTCCTTCCAAGGACCTCACGACGTGCGGGCGGTCGGTGCTGGTTCGTCCTGGGTCGTCGTTGGTGATGGCCGGGCTGTCCGCGTCCGTCCTGCCCGGTCGGTCGACGGGCGCCCGGGGAACGGGTCCTCCGGGCAGCCCAGGCGACCCGTCTCGGCGGGCAGGCAGTCAGGGGGCAGCGCAACAGAGAACCCTACCCCTGCTCCGCGGCGCTGTCCACGTCAGGAGGTGGGGGCGACCTGCACCACACTCCCGGGAAGGACGGCGTCCGGCTGACCGGGCGGCGTTCCGCGTCGTCATGATGCCAGCCCGGCCCCTCCCCCGCCTCCGCCACGCCGGGGCGGACCCCCGCGGTCCGGACCGCAGGACGCCACAGGGGCCGCCCTCCCGGAGGAGGACGGCCCCTGTGGACGCGGTGGAACGGCGTCAGGTGACGTGCTGGAACAGCCCCGGCGCAGTAGAAGGACCTCGTCCCTCTCAGCCCTCGCAAGCTCGGGCCGAGCCTCCGGACGAGGCCAGGGCGCCGGGGTCCTTCACTTGACGGTGACGGTGGCGCCGGCGCCCTCGAGAGCGGCCTTGGCCTTCTCGGCGGCGTCCTTGGCGACCTTCTCCAGGACGGGCTTGGGCGCGCCGTCGACCAGGTCCTTGGCCTCCTTGAGGCCCAGGGAGGTCAGGCTGCGCACCTCCTTGATGACCTGGATCTTCTTGTCACCGGCAGCCTCGAGGATGACGTCGAACTCGTCCTGCTCCTCGACGACGGGGGTGTCGCCACCGCCGCCACCACCCGGGGCGGCGGCCGCGACGGCGACCGGGGCAGCCGCGGTGACCTCGAAGGTCTCCTCGAACTGCTTCACGAACTCGGACAGCTCCAGGAGGGTCATCTCCTTGAAGGCGTCGAGCAGCTCGTCGGTGGACAGCTTGGCCATGGTGTCTCCTAGGGGTCAGGCGGTGCCGGTCGCGGCGTCCGCGACGGCATCCGGGTTGTCGGTGGCCGGGGCGGCCGGGGTGGTGTCGGCAGCAGCGGTGTCCGCGGCCGGAGCCGGGGAGCCCTCGGCGGACTCCTTCTTCTCCTGCAGCGCGGCGGCCAGGCGGGCGACCTGCGACAGCGGGGCCTGGAACAGGCCGGCGGCCTTGGTCAGGTTGCCCTTCATCGCGCCGGCCAGCTTGGCCAGCAGGACCTCGCGCGGCTCGACGTCGGCGAGGGCGGTGACCTCGGCGGCGCCGACCGTGCGGCCCTCGACCACGCCGCCCTTGACGACGAGCAGCGGGTGCGCGCGCGCGAAGTCACGGATGGCCTTGGCCGCGGTGACCGGGTCGCCCTCGATGAAGGCGATCGCGGTCGGGCCGGTGAGCAGCGGTGCGAGGTCGGCGTGGCCGACCTGGTCCGCGGCCCGCTTCGTCAGGGTGTTCTTGACGACGGCGTAGCTGCTGCCCTCACCGAGGGAACGGCGCAGCTGGGTCAGCTGGGCCACGGTCAGCCCGCGGTACTCGGTGAGCACCGCCGCGCTGGACGACTGGAACCGCTCGGTGATCTCGTCGATCACCTCGGCCTTCGCCTGCGTGGGCATGGGCCTCCTCTCGTCTGTCGGGCGGGACCGCGGGCCGCAGCGCGACGGCGGGCGATCAACCGGGCCCGGAGACGACGGACGCCCCGGCGCAGGCGCACGGGGCGAGGACGGGCGCGCGGCGCCGCGTCGATCGAACCGTCCTCCTGCGCGGGCCGCCCGGTGCTCCGGGACCTTCGATCGCACGCGGACGTGCGACGACCAGCGGTCGTGGGGGGAACGGGCCCCAGCGTACACGGGGTGAGCGCGGGCCCGTCCCGAGGGCCGGGACGACGGAGGCCCCGCCGCGCAGTGCGCGACGGGGCCCCCGTGAGGCAAGGGAACGGCCACCTCCAGGGGCCCGCGCCGAGCCTGCGAGGCGTGGGGGGAAGGGTGGTCCTTTATTCGTCCACGGTCAGGTTGCGGGTGCGGTTCGGGTCGACCGGGATGCCCGGGCCCATGGTGGTGGAGATGGTGATCTTCTTGAGGTACCGGCCCTTGGCCGCGGCCGGCTTGGCCCGCAGGACCTCGTCCAGCGCGGCGGCGTAGTTCTCCACCAGCCGCGCCTCGTCGAACGAGGCCTTGCCGATCACCAGGTGCAGGTTGGCCTGCTTGTCGACGCGGAAGTTGATCTTCCCGCCCTTGATGTCGTTGACCGCCTTGGTGACGTCGGGGGTCACCGTGCCGGTCTTCGGGTTCGGCATCAGGCCGCGCGGGCCGAGGATGCGGGCGATCCGGCCGACCTTGGCCATCTGGTCCGGGGTCGCGATGGCGGCGTCGAAGTCCAGGAAGCCACCCTGGATGCGCTCGATCAGGTCCTCGGAGCCGACGACGTCGGCGCCGGCCGCCTCGGCCTCGGCGGCCTTGTCACCGGTGGCGAAGACGATGACGCGGGCGGTCTTGCCGGTGCCGTGCGGCAGGTTCACCGTGCCGCGGACCATCTGGTCGGCCTTGCGCGGGTCGACACCCAGGCGCATCGCCACCTCGACGGTCGCGTCGTAGGCGGTCGGCGAGGTCTCCTTGGCCAGGGTGGCCGCCTGCAGCGGGGAGTAGAGGTTGTCGCGGTCGACCTTCGCCGCGGCCTCGAGGTACTTCTTGCCGTGCTTCGCCATGGTGGTGTCCTCTCCCCCGGCGCTCCGGCCGGGAGTCGTGTGGTCTGCGGGCCCGGCGCAGGCCCTCCCACTCAGTACGTGCTGGTACGGCCCTCCTGCAGGGCCCCGCTGCGAGCTCGCGAGCAGTGGGGGGCAGGAGGGTCCTTCACTTGACGGTGATGCCCATCGACCGGGCGGTGCCGGCGATGATCCTCTCGGCCTCGTCGAGGGAGTTGGCGTTCAGGTCGACCATCTTGGTCTGGGCGATCTCGCGGACCTGGTCGCGCGTGACGGTGGCGACCTTGGTCTTGTGCGGCTCGCCCGAGCCCTTCTCCACACCGGCGGCCTTGAGCAGCATGCGCGCCGCCGGCGGGGTCTTGGTGACGAAGGTGAACGAGCGGTCCTCGTAGACCGAGATCTCCACGGGCACGACGTCACCGCGCTGCGCCTCGGTCGCGGCGTTGTACGCCTTGCAGAACTCCATGATGTTGACGCCGTGCTGACCGAGCGCCGGACCGACGGGCGGAGCGGGGGTGGCCGCACCGGCCTTGATCTGGAGCTTGATGACCGCGGTCAACCGCTTCCTGGGGGGCATGTCTTTCCTTTGTCGTGACGGGATGGAACCGGCCCCGTCGCAGGGTCCCGCCGCGAGCGTGCGAGCGGTGGGGGCGACGGGGTCCTTCGACTAGAGCTTCTGGACCTGGCTGAACGACAGCTCGACCGGCGTCTCCCGGCCGAAGATGGAGACCAGCACCTGCAGCTTCTGCTGCTCGGCGTTGATCTCGTTGATCGTGGCCGGGAGGGTGGCGAACGGGCCGTCCATGACGGTGACCGACTCGCCGACCTCGAAGTCGACGACGGCGGTCGGGGCGGCCGCGGTGGCGGTGCTGGCGGCCTCCGCCGTGCGGGCGGTCTGGGGGGTCGCCGCCGGCGCGAGCAGGCCGACGACCTCGTCGATGCTCAGCGGCGAGGGCTTGGAGGTGGCCCCGACGAACCCGGTGACGCCCGGGGTGTTGCGCACCGCGCCCCACGACTCGTCGTTGAGGTCCATGCGGACCAGCAGGTAGCCGGGCAGCTTCTTGCGGTTCACCTGGGTGCGCTTGCCGTTCTTGATCTCGGTGACCTCCTCGGTGGGCACCTCGATCTGGAAGATGTAGTCCTCCATGTCGAGTGACTGGATGCGCGACTCCAGGTTGGTCTTCACCTTGTTCTCGTAGCCGGCGTAGGAGTGGATGACGTACCAGTCGCCGAACTGGCCGCGCAGCACCTTGCGCATCGCCTCGGCCGGGTCCTCGTCGTCCTCCTCGGCCTGCTGGAGGGTCTCCACGACGATCGGGTCGTGGTCGGGAGCCGGGGCGGCCAGCGGGTCACCGGCCAAGGCGGCATCGACGGCACCGCGGCTGCTGGCCCCGTCGGAGGGGGCCGTGGCGTCGGCCATCGGGTTGTCGGCCGTCAGGTCGGTGGTGTCGACGGAGCCCTCGGCGGCGCCGGTCTCGCGCACGCCGGTCTCGACGTCCACGGTGCCGCGCGCGTCGAAACGGGTGTCGTCGAGGTCGGTGCCCTCGACGGCGCTGTCGGTGTCGAACGGCTCGCGGGGGTCGGTCACGGTGTCTCTTCCTCGTCGGCGTCGTGGGATGGGGCAGGTGGGCTCAGCCGAAGACGGCGAGCACGCCCTGGGCGAAGAGGAGGTCCAGGCCGGCCACCAGGGCGACGATGAAGGCCACGAAGACGATGACGACGGTCGTGTAGGTGATCAGCTCGCGCCGGCCAGGCCAGATGACCTTGCGCAGCTCCGCGACGACCTCGCGCAGGAAGCGCCGCAGGTTGCGCCGCTGCCGCGTCTCGGCCGCGCGGTCGCGCTCGGCGGCCGCGCGCGACCGGGTGGCGCCACCCTCGCCCGCCCGCCCGGCGGGCCGGGTGGACACGCCCTCGCGGGCGGCACGGCGACCGCGGGGGGCCGCGTCGCGGTCGTCGTCCTCGTCGTCCCCGGCGGTGATCCGGCCGCCACGCCGGGCCCTGGTGGGCCGGGTGGCCACGACCTTGTCCTCCTCGGACTCCGCATCGGCGGCGACCTCGGCCTCCGCGGCCTCGAGCTCGGTCGCGTCGTCCACGCCCGGCGCCTCGCGGTCGAGCTGCTCGTCGGTCGGCTCGGGGCGGGGGTCGCCCCCGCTCCCCGGCTTCTCGTCGCTCACTGCGCCTCGCTCGCCTCGCTGGTCGTGGCCACCGTCCTCGGGCCGACGGTCGGTGGTGGTGCTGTCCTGCGGCTGGTGCACGCCACCGGTCGGGTCGCCGGCGGTACGGGCAGGGGTGACAGGACTTGAACCTGCAGCCTGCGGTTTTGGAGACCGCTGCTCTGCCAGTTGAGCTACACCCCTCGGTGGACCGCCTGCCCGCTCCGGCCGGCACCGCCCCCGCGGGGGTCCCGGGGCACGCCGGTGGCGGGGTCAGTGGCCCCAGGGACGTCAGTGTACGGGACCGCGGGGCGCGCCCACCAACACCACCGGGCCGGACCTGCGGGCCGGCGGTCGGAGGCGGCCGCCGGGCGCCGCCTCCGACATGATGGGGACATGACCGCCGTCTCCCGCCAGGAGCCCGCCGCCCCCTCCCCCGCGCGCCCGTCCGCCGACCGGCGCGTCTCCCGCCGCATCGCCGCGATCGCCGAGTCGGCGACGCTGGCGGTGGACGCCAGGGCGAAGGCGCTCAAGGCCGCGGGCAAGCCGGTGATCGGCTTCGGCGCCGGCGAGCCGGACTTCCCCACCCCGGACTACATCGTCCAGGCCGCCGTCGCCGCGTGCACGCAGCCGGCGATGCACCGGTACACCCCCGCGGGCGGGCTGCCGGCGCTCAAGGAGGCGATCGTGGCGAAGACCGCGCGCGACTCCGGCCTGCAGGTCACCCCCGCGAACGTGCTGGTCACCAACGGCGGCAAGCAGGCGGTGTACGAGGCCTTCGCCACGATGCTCGACCCCGGTGACGAGGTGCTGCTGCCCGCGCCGTACTGGACGACCTACCCCGAGGCGATCGCGCTGGCCGGGGGCGTGCCGGTGCCGGTGGTGGCCGACGAGGAGAGCGGCTACCTGGTGTCGGTCGCCCAGCTGGAGGCCGCCCGGACGCCGCGGACCAAGGTGCTGCTGTTCTGCTCGCCGTCCAACCCGACCGGCGCGGTGTACCCCCCGGAGCTGGTGGAGGAGATCGGCCGCTGGGCGCACGAGCACGGCCTGTGGGTGCTCTCCGACGAGATCTACGAGCACCTCACCTACGACGGGGCGTCGGCGCCGTCCATGCCGGTCGTCGTCCCGGAGCTGGCCGACCGCTGCGTGGTCGTCAACGGGGTGGCCAAGACCTACGCGATGACCGGCTGGCGGGTGGGCTGGGTGGTCGGCCCGGCCGACGTCGTCAAGGCCGCGACCAACCTGCAGTCGCACGCCACCTCCAACGTGGCCAACGTGTCCCAGGCGGCCGCGGTCGCGGCGCTGAGCGGTGACCTGTCGGCCGTGGCGACGATGCGGGAGGCCTTCGACCGGCGGCGGCGGACGATCGTGTCGATGCTGCGGGAGATCCCCGGGGTGGCCTGCCCCGAGCCGCGCGGCGCCTTCTACGTCTACCCGTCGGTGAAGGGGCTGCTCGGCCGGGAGATCGCCGGGCGGACGGCGCACGACAGCGTGCAGCTGGCCGAGATCGTGCTGGAGGAGGCCGAGGTCGCCGTCGTCCCCGGCGAGGCGTTCGGGACGCCGGGGTACCTGCGGCTGTCCTACGCGCTCGGCGACGAGGACCTGGTCGAGGGCGTCAGCCGCGTGCAGCGCCTGCTCGGCACCGCGGACTGAGGGGGCTCAGGCCAGCTGGACGGTCGCGCGGGCCAGCGACAGGACCTTCTCACCGCCACTGGTGACGGTCAGGTCGACCCGCGCCCGGCCGTCCTCGCCCACCGCGGCCACCCGGCCGCGGACGGTCACCTGCGCCCCCGCGTCGTCGTCGGGGACGACGACCGGGCGGCCGAAGCGCACGTGGTACTCGACCAGCGCGCCCGGGTCCCCCGCCCAGGCGGTCACGGCGCGGGCGGCCAGCGCCATGGTGAGCATCCCGTGCGCGATCACGCCGGGCAGGCCGACCTCCGTGGCCACCCGGTCGCTCCAGTGGATGGGGTTGAGGTCCCCGGACGCGCCGGCGTAGCGCACCAGGTCCGCGCGGGTCACCGGGTAGGTCACCTCCGGCAGCTCGGTGCCGACCGTCACGTCGGCGGACCGCACGGTGGCGCTCACGGTGCGCCCCGGGCGACGAGCATGGAGGCGGCCGAGCACACCGGCTCGCCGTCCTCGGTGGCGACGTCGACCCGGGTGGTGAGCAGGTCGTTGCCACCCACGGTGCGCACCGCCTCGATGGTGGGGGTGGCTACCAGCCGGTCCCCGGCGCGGATCGGCCGGTGGTGGGTGAACCGCTGCTCGCCGTGGACGACGCGGCTGTAGTCCAGCGCGACGTCGGGGTCGGCCACCACGACGCCGGCCGCCGACAGCGTCAGCGCGATGGCGAAGGTGGGCGGCGCGATGACGTCCGGGTGGCCGGCGGCGCGGGCCGCGTCGGCGTCCCGGTGCACCGGGTCGGCGGCACCGATCGCGTCGGCGAACTCGGCGATCTTCTGCCGGCCGACCTCGTAGACGGCCGAGGGCGGGTAGCTGCGCCCGACCAGTGCCGGGTCGAGCGCCACGTCCCGCCCTCCGTCCCGCAGTGCCGCTGGGTCAGCGGGTCTCGCGGTGCACGGTGTGCCGGCGCTCCCGGGGGCAGAACTTCTTCAGCTCGAGCCGGTCGGGGTCGTTGCGCCGGTTCTTGCGGGTGATGTAGTTCCGGCTCTTGCACTCCTGGCAGGCCAGGGTGATCTTCGGACGGACGTCGGTGGCTGCCACGGGAGGCTCCTCGCCTTGTCGGTCCGTGACCGGCGGTCGCCGGGCACGGGGACGGACCCCGGCTCCGGGGTCCGTCAGGGGTAGCGGTGACCGGATTTGAACCGGTGACACAGCGATTATGAGCCGCTTGCTCTGCCTGGCTGAGCTACACCGCCGGACGTGGCCGTGCGGCCCGGTCTCGCCGACCGGGCCGAGCGACCGGTGTGTTCCAGAGCCCCTTTACGGAATCGAACCGTAGACCTTCTCCTTACCATGGAGACGCTCTGCCGACTGAGCTAAAGGGGCGGGCCTCGAGCCGGGAGAGACTCTACCGGACGTCACGAGGGACTCGCGCAGGACCCCCCGGCGGGTCAGGAACGGACGAAGAGCCGGCGGTGCGGCATGCCGGGGACGGCGGAGCGCACACCCGCGCGGGCCAGGATCCAGCTCTCCAGCCGCTCGTCGGGCAGGGGGCGGCTGACCAGGAACCCCTGCAGCTTGTCGCAGCCCATCTCGGCGAGCAGGTCGCGCGTCAGCTCGTCCTCGACGCCCTCGGCGACCACCCGCAGACCCAGGTTGTGCGCCAGCTCGATGATCGAGCGGGCGATGAAGGACTCGCCCTGGCTGGTCGACATCCCCAGCACGAAGGACTTGTCGATCTTCACCTCGTCGATCGGCAGCTGGCGCAGCTGGGACAGCGAGGAGTAGCCGGTGCCGAAGTCGTCCATCGACAGGCGCAGCCCGAGGGCGTGCAGGTCGGCCAGGACGGTGCTGCTGCGCACCGAGTCGTCGACGACGCTGCCCTCGGTGAGCTCCAGGGTGAGCAGCTCGCCGGGGACGCCGTGCCGCCGCAGCGCCCGCTGCACCCGGTCGACCAGGTCCGGCTCGGTGAGGCACCGGGCGGAGAGGTTGACCGCCACCGACAGGGAGATGTCCTGGTCCAGCCACCGGCGGCAGCGGGCCAGTGCCCGGTCCAGCACGTGGTCGGTCAGCGGACCGATGCGTCCGATCTGCTCGGCGAGGTGGATGAACTCGTCCGGCGCGATCGAGCCGTACCGGGGGTGCGCCCAACGCACCAGTGTCTCGACGGCGACGATGTCGTACGTCCGGGCGTCGATGATCGGCTGGAAGACGACGCTGATGTCGCCGTCGGCCATCGCCTGCTCCAGCTCCGTGCCCAGCTGCAGGCGGCGCAGGCTCTGCTGGTCGAGCACCGGGTGGTAGCTGGCCACCCCGCTCTTGCCGACCCCGGCCAGCAGCGCGACGTCGGCCCGCTGCATGAGCGTGCCGGCGTCCGCGCCGTGCACCGGGGCGGCGGCCACGCCGATGGTGAGGGTGACCTCCAGGTCCAGGCCGGCGACACGGGCGCGCGTCGAGGTGGCCTCGCGCAGCCGGCGGGCGGCCCGCTCGGTGGCGGGCAGGGACAGACCCGGGAGCAGGACGGCGAACTGGTCGCCCTCCATCCGGGCGACCAGGGCCTGCGGCGGGGCGTGCTCACGGAGCAGGCCGGCGGTGACCAGCAGCAGCTCGTCGCTGGCGGCGTGACCGAGGGTGTCGGTGACCTCGGTGTAGTTGTCCAGCGAGGCGAGGATCAGGCCGGCCCGTCCGCTGACCGGGTCCGCGGCGAGCAGCTGGTCGATCTCCGCGGCCAGGCGCTGGCGGTTGGGCAGGCCGGTGAGCCGGTCGTGGTCGGCGTCGTAGCGGATCTGGGTCAGCAGCTGCTGCTGACGGATGGCGGCGTTGACGTGGGTGAGCATGGAGTCCAGGGCGGCGCGGTCGCCGTCGGCGAAGGAGACGACGTCACTGCGGCGGTCGCAGATCTCCAGGTAGCCCGGCTCCCCGGCCGCGGTGGCCACCGGCGCGGCGAGCAGGTCCCGGGCCCCGCGACGGGCGAGCGCGGCCGCCTCCTCCTCGGTGGCCCGGGCGAGCGAGACGAGCACCGGCCCGCCGTGCGCCCCCGTCGTCGCCCGGCGCCGGAAGAGGTCGTCGGGGTCGCTGGGGCCCTCGTACCACGCGCCACCGTCGTCGGAGGCGACGAGCAGCCGCGGCTCCTCGTCGAGGTAGGGGGGCAACCACAACGCCACGCGCTCGGCGTTGAGCAGCTCGCGGATCGCCTCGACCATCCGCCGCGTGCCGTCCTCGTGCGAGGCGATCTGCTGCACCTGCCGAGCGAAGGCATAGACCTTCTGGAGGTCCTCACCCCCCCGCTTGACCCCCGCGAACCGCCGGTAGAGGAGGACCAGTCCGCCCATCAGCGGGAGCACGAGCACCAGCGACCAGGGCGTCGCCTCCACCAGCAGGAACACGGACAGGCCGACGACGACCGCCATGGGCGTGACCGTCGCAGCTGCCAGGAACATGCTCGTCCACAGGATCGAACCCGGGTAACCCTGCGTCGCGATGATCGCGAGGCGGATCAGGGCACCGCCCACCATGGTCGCGAGCAGGATGGCCACGAGGTAGGAGAACCACGTCAGCGGGGCGGCCAGCTGTCCGACCGGCAGCAGACTCAGCAACGCGACCGCGACGGCGACCTCGAGCACCGCCACGGCGGTGTTGGCGACGACCTTCGCCGGACTGATGCGTTGCGCGAAGCAGACACCGCCGACGGCCACGGCACGCAGGACCGCGGTCCAGGTGGGACCGAGTTCGACGAGGGCCATGACGAAGGCCGCCTCGGACGCCGAGACCGACACACCGTGGCGCGGGAACTCGACGTTGAAGTTGTAGCTCTCGGCCACCACGAGCGCGATCAGGATGACGACGACGACGACCGGGCTCACGGATGCGAGGCGGTTGGGCAACACCCAGGCGGCCACCGGTAGGACGAGGAGCACGCTGAGCCATCCGATGGTGGCGGGCCCCGAGACTGCCGCCGGCCACCGTCGCTGTCGCGCCGGTGTGTCCTGCTCGGCCACTGGTACCTGCATTTCCGCCGGAGGGGCATGGGCGGAGGAGAGGCTAACAGCGGCACGCCGTGCATCCCCGGGGCGACGGGACAGCTCTCACCCCGAGGAGGAGTGCGTCGTGCTGGGTGGCGTTCGCAGCTCGGGACGGCGTCGACGCGACAGCGACGCGATGGGTCGAGCGGAGGGCCAGACCTCAGGCGGCCTGACGGTTCCACTTCTGGCCGCGGTTCCACTTCTGGCCGCGGTTCCACTTCTGGCCGCGGGTGCTGGTCGCCGAGGCAGCGTTGATCATGATGACTCCTGGACGTGAGAGGTCTGTTCGGCTGGGCAGCCAGACACGCGCAGGGTCAGGGCGTCATCCGGTACGTACTGCTGCTGCGAGATTGCTGCGGGTCACCTGATGGGGGCAAGGGCGTCACCCGTTTGGATGGTGCTCGGGTGCTCTCGACCGCCGTGGCGTCACACGTCGTGACCTTACGTAGGCACATCGTCACCCAGTGGTGTGACGCGTGAGGGCGGAGCGATGACGGCGCGACCGGCGGACCCGAGGACGCCGGGCCCCGGGCGTCTCCTGCCGACCCGCGGTAGCTCGATCGGGTGCACGGCGTCCACGGTGCCCACTCGACGCGCGTCCACGGCTCGTGGGGCCCCTACGCTGCGCCGCGTGCGACGGGACGGGGAGGCCGCCGAGCGCGGCTCGACGCTGCCGCTCGTGCTGGTGTGCTGGCTGGTCGCCGCCCTCATGGCCTTCGGCGCGATCGCCGCGTCCGACGCCTTCCTGGAGCAGCAGCAGGTGCAGTCGGTGTGCGACGGGGCGGCGCTGGCCGCGGCGAACGCCACGGACGAGGCGGTCGTGTACGCCGACGGCGTCGGGACGACGCTGCCGCTGACCCGGGCGAGCACCCAGGCGGCGGTGGCCGACCAGCTCGCCGACGGTGGGACCCCGCTGGACTCCTGGGGCACCGACACCGACGGGGTCGACGTCACGGTGCGCTGCACCCGCCACGTCGAGATCGCATTCGGCTGGCTCTTCCTCGGCGGGCGGCCGCTGGAGCGGACCGCGGTCGCCGGCGCCCGGGCACCGACCGTCCCCTGAGGCCGGCCCGCACGGACGGCAGCGGCCCCGACCTCGGTGGAGGTCGGGGCCGCTGCGCACCGGGTGTGGCGGGTGAAGGATTCGAACCTTCGTAGGCTGTGCCGACGGATTTACAGTCCGCTCCCATTGGCCGCTCGGGCAACCCGCCGTGTGGTGCCGGGAGTGAGCGTACAAGACACCGGAGACCCGCTCCGGGAGCGGCCCCGGCCGGTCCGGGGCCGGCGGACGGCAGACGACAAGGAGCAGTGACACATGGCCGACTCGTCCTTCGACGTGGTGAGCAAGGTCGATCGCCAGGAGATCGACAACGCCCTCAACCAGGCCGCCAAGGAGCTCTCCCAGCGCTTCGACTTCCGCGGCACCAACGCCTCCATCGCCTGGGCCGGCGAGGACGGCGTGACGCTGCAGGCCGACACCGAGGAGCGGGTCACCGCCGCCCTCGACGTCTTCCGGGACAAGCTGGTCAAGCGTGGCATCTCGCTCAAGGCACTGGACGCCGACGAGGCGCAGGCCTCGGGCAAGACCTACCGGCTGTCGGCGCGGATCAAGCAGGGCATCGAGTCCGACACCGCCAAGAAGATCGCGAAGATCATCCGGGACGAGGGGCCCAAGGGCGTCCAGGCACAGATCCAGGGCGACCAGCTGCGGGTCACCGGCAAGAAGCGCGACGACCTGCAGGCGGTCCAGCAGCTGCTGCGCGGCAAGGACCTCGACGTCGCACTGCAGTTCGACAACTACCGCTGACGGCGGGCGCGGGCACCGACTCGGCGCCCGGCCCGAGGTCCCGGGGTCGACCTGGTCGGCCGGGTCCACGCGTCGGACCTGCGCCGCGACGCCGTCCCGGCCTCAGCGCTGGCCGAGCTCCCGGGCCATCTGCTCGAGCCGGGCGACCCGCTCGGGCATCGGCGGGTGGGTGGCGAACATCGAGGCCAGGCCCTGCCCCCGGAACGGGTTGGCGATCATCAGGTGGCTCTGGGTCACCAGCCGGTCGTCCTGCGGCAGCGGCCGGGCGGCCGCCCCGGCGGCGATCTTGCGCAGCGCGGAGGCCAGCGCGAGCGGGTCCTGCGACAGCGCCGCACCGGAGGCGTCGGCCTGGTACTCCCGACTGCGGCTGACCGCCATCTGCACCAGGCCGGCGGCCAGCGGGCCGAGGACCACCAGCAGCAGGCCGCCGAGGGCGTTGCCGCCACCGCGGTCGTCCTCGGACCGGCCGCCGAACAGCGAGGCGAACATCGCCATGTGCGCGAGGTAGGTGATCACGGTCGCCATCGCGCCGGCCACGGAGCTGATCAGGATGTCGCGGTTGTAGACGTGCGACAGCTCGTGGCCCAGCACGCCGCGCAGCTCCCGGCGGTCGAGCAGCTCGAGGATCCCCTGGGTGACGCAGACGGCGGCGTTGCGCGGGTTGCGGCCGGTGGCGAAGGCGTTGGGCTGGCCGGTCGGGCTGACGTAGAGGCGGGGCATCGGCTGGCGCGCCTCGGTGGCCAGCTCGCGCACCATGGCGTACAGCTGCGGCGCCTGCGTCTCGGTGACCGGGAAGGCGCGCATCGCCCGCAGGGCCAGCTTGTCGGAGTTGAGGTACGCGAAGCCGTTGACCGCGAGCGCCACGACCAGGGCGACCAGCAGGCCGCCCCGACCGCCGACGAGGGCGCCGGCGGTGAGGATGAGCCCGCCCATGAGGCCCAGGAGCACCGCGGTCTTCAGTCCGTTGCCCCAGCGCTGCACGTCCGACCAACGTGGCGCCCCGGGAGGCCGTTCCCCGTCCTGACCGGGTGCGACGGCGCTCACGGAATGGGGTCGGACCGGGTCCGGTTGCGACCGGCAGGTACCGGGGACGGCGGCGTCCCCACTGTCGTCCGGCTCACAGGTCCGCGGGATGTGACGTCCACGTAACCTCGGCCGGTGGAGGTGCAGCAGACATGACCACGACCAACCCGTCCGTCGGCGCGCCCACGGCGGGCAGCTCCGCCCCCTTCACCAAGAGCGTCGTGGAGCTCGACCGTGTCGTGATCCGACTGGCCGGTGACTCCGGCGACGGCATGCAGCTCACCGGCAACCGCTTCACCAGCGAGACGGCGTCCTTCGGCAACGACCTCTCCACGCTGCCCAACTTCCCCGCCGAGATCCGCGCGCCGACGGGCACCCTCCCGGGCGTCAGCTCCTTCCAGCTGCACTTCGCCGACCACGACATCATGACGCCCGGCGACGCCCCGGACGTGCTGGTCGCCATGAACCCGGCCGCGCTCAAGGCCAACCTGTCCGACCTGCCCGGGGGCGGGCTGCTCATCGTCGACGCCGACGAGTTCACGCCCCGCAACCTGGCCAAGGTCGGCTACGCCACCAACCCGCTCGAGGACGACTCGCTGGAGGGCTGGCAGCTGGTCAGCGTGCCGCTCACCAGCATGACCCTCGACGCGCTCGCGGACTCCGGTCTGGGCAAGAAGGAGGCCGAGCGCAGCAAGAACATGTTCACCCTCGGCCTGCTGAGCTGGATGTACCACCGGCCCACCGAGGGCACCGTCCGCTTCCTGGAGCGGCAGTTCCGCCGCAAGCCGGAGATCGCCGCGGCCAACATCGCCGCCTTCCGCGCCGGCTACAACTACGGCGAGACGACCGAGGCCTTCGCGGTCTCCTACGAGATCAAGCCCGCCCCGATGGCGCCCGGCCGGTACCGGAACATCTCCGGCAACCAGGCGCTCGCGCTCGGCCTCGTCGCCGCCGGGCAGCGCTCGGGCCTGCCGGTGTTCCTCGGGGCGTACCCGATCACCCCGGCGTCGGACATCCTGCACGAGCTGTCCCGCCACAAGTCCTTCGGCGTGCGCACCTTCCAGGCCGAGGACGAGATCGCCGGCATCGGCGCCGCGCTCGGCGCGTCCTTCGGCGGCGCCCTCGGCGTCACGACGACGTCGGGCCCCGGCGTCTCGCTGAAGTCGGAGACCATCGGCCTGGCGGTCATGACCGAGCTGCCGCTGGTGGTCGTGGACGTGCAGCGCGGCGGCCCCTCCACCGGGCTGCCCACCAAGACCGAGCAGTCGGACCTGCTGCAGGCGATGTTCGGTCGCAACGGCGAGGCCCCGCTGCCGGTGGTCGCCCCCCGCTCCCCCGCCGACTGCTTCGACGCGGCGCTGGAGGCCGCGCGGATCGCGCTGACCTACCGAACCCCGGTGGTGCTGCTCTCCGACGGTTACCTGGCCAACGGCGCCGAGCCGTGGCAGATCCCCGACGTCGAGGACCTGCCGGACCTGCGGGTGGAGTTCGCCTCCGAGCCCAACGGCGCCACCCCCGACGGCACGCCGGAGTTCCTCCCCTACCTGCGCGACCCCGAGACGCTGGCCCGCCCGTGGGCCGTCCCGGGCACCGCCGGCATGCAGCACCGCATCGGCGGCCTGGAGAAGGCCGACAAGACCGGCAACATCTCCTACGACCCGGCCAACCACGACCTGATGACCCGGCTGCGGCAGGCCAAGGTCGACGGCATCGCGGCCACCGTGCCGCCCACCGACGTCGACGACCCGGACGGCGACGCCCGCGTCGCCGTCGTCGGCTGGGGGTCCACCTACGGCCCCATCGGCGCCGCCTGCCGCCAGGTGCGCCGCTCCGGCCGGTCGGTCGCCCAGGTCCACCTGCGCCACCTCAACCCGTTCCCGGCCGACCTCGGCGACGTGCTGCGCCGCTACGACCGGGTGATCTGCCCGGAGATGAACCTCGGGCAGCTGTCGCTCCTGCTGCGCGCCAAGTACCTCGTCGACGTCGAGAGCCACACCCAGGTGCGCGGGCTGCCCTTCCGGGCCGCCGAGCTCGCCGGGATGGTGCAGGACGTCATCGACTCCACCACCGGAGGCACCCCGTGACCACCGTCGAGCTCGGCATGCCCGCCGAGGGCCCCATCGCCGACGCCATCGCCCGCTCCCTGGAGACCCAGGGGGAGAAGCAGACCCAGCTCAAGGCGCGCGACCTCAAGACCGACCAGGAGGTGCGCTGGTGCCCCGGGTGCGGTGACTACGTCATCCTCAACGCCGTCCAGAGCTTCCTGCCCAGCCTCGGCATCGCCCGCGAGGACATGGTCATCGTCTCCGGCATCGGCTGCTCCTCGCGCTTCCCGTACTACATGAACACCTACGGGATGCACTCGATCCACGGCCGCGCGCCGGCGATCGCCACCGGCCTGGCGGCCTCGCGCCCCGACCTGTCGGTGTGGGTCGTCACCGGGGACGGCGACGCGCTGTCCATCGGCGGCAACCACCTCATCCACACGCTGCGCCGCAACGTGAACCTGACGATCCTGCTGTTCAACAACCGGATCTACGGGCTCACCAAGGGCCAGTACTCGCCCACCAGCGAGGTCGGCAAGGTCACCAAGTCCACCCCGATGGGCTCGCTGGACCACCCGTTCAACCCGGTGTCGCTGGCGATCGGGGCGGACGCCACCTTCGTCGGGCGGGCCATGGACTCCGATCGCAAGGGCCTCACCGAGGTGCTGCGGCAGGCCGCCGAGCACCAGGGCACCGCGCTGGTGGAGATCTACCAGAACTGCAACATCTTCAACGACGGCGCCTTCGACCTGCTCAAGGACCCGACCACCGGCGTGCAGTGGTCGATCCCGCTGGTGCACGGCGAGCCGCTGGTGTTCGGTCCGGACGGCGTCTCGTGCGTGGTCCGCGACGAGGTCGGCGGCCTGCGGATCGCCGAGACGGCGCAGGTGGACGCCGGCGACATCGTCGTGCACGACGCCACCCGCGAGGACCCGTCCTACGCCTTCGCGCTGTCCCGGCTGTCCAGCCAGGACCTGCGGTACACGCCGATGGGCGTCTTCCGGGCGGTGCAGAAGCCGACCTACGACCGGATGATGGCCGACCAGGTCGAGGAGGCCCGCGCCTCCTCACCCGGCGACCTGACCGGTCTGCTGTCCGGCAGCGACACCTGGACCGTCACATCGTCATCCTCCGGATGACACCGCGGCCAGGGGCCGTCCCCGACCGGCGCTGAGCCCCACCCGTCGCTCCTCGGGGGACCCTCCGGGCCCCCACTCGTCACGACACCGCCTCCCGCAGGCACCTGGTCAGCACGGCCAGGGCGCGGGTGAGCTCCGCGCGGGACGGGGCGGCGAAGCCGAGGACCAGTCCCGCGGCGTGCGGTCGCGGGCCGGTCCAGTGGCGCGCCAGCCCGTCCAGGGCGACGCCCCGGGCGGCGGCCGCGACGACGACCGCGTCCTCGGCGCCCCGGTCGGGCAGCGGGACCAGGACGTGTGCGCCGGCCGGGTCGCCCTCGGCCCGGGCGCCGGCCGCGGCCACCGCCGCCAGCACCGCGGCGCGCCGGCCGGCGAGCTCCCGGCGCAGCCGGCGCAGGTGCCGGGCGAGGTCACCGCTGGCGGCGAGTGCGGCGAACACCCGCTGACCGGCCCGCGCGGGGCGGGTGCCGGTCGCCGTCCGCCGGGCGACCAGCGCCGCCCGCAGCTCCGGTGGCGCCACCAGCCAGCCCACCCCGAGCGTCGGGCTGAGCACCTTGCTGGTCGTGCCCAGGTGCACCGTGACGTCCGGGCCGAGGGCGGCCAGCAGCGGCAGCGGCGCGACGTCGTAGCGCAGTTCGCCGTCGTAGTCGTCCTCCAGCACCCACCAGCCCTCGGCGCGGGCCCGGCCGACCAGGGCCGCCCGCCGGGCGGCGGACAGCCGCCGGCCCAGCGGGTAGTGGTGCGCCGGCGTGCAGTAGACCGCGGCCAGGCCGGCGGGGACGGCGTCGACGACCAGGCCGTCGCGGTCCACCGGCACGGGCACCACGGTGATCCCGGCGTCGCGGAGCGCGCCGACCACCCGCTGGTAGCCCGGGTCCTCCACGCCCACCCGGCTGCCCGCGGGCAGCAGGCGGGCCACCTCGGTGACGGCGGCGGAGGTGCCCGCGGTGGCCAGCACCTCGCCGGGCGCGGCGGGCAGCCCGCGGTGGCGCAGCAGGTGCTCGGTCACCGCCCGCTGGAAGCCGGCGTCGGCCGCCGGTTCGGGCCCGGCGTCGGGCGGCCGGTCGCCGGCGGCCCGCCAGGCGCGCCGCCACGCGGCCCGGTCCAGCACCTCCAGGCAGGGCGAGCCGGCGCGCAGGTCGACCGGCCCGGCAGCAGCACGGGGCGCGCCCGGGTCCGCCGGCGCCCGGGCCGGCGCGGGGGCGGCCGTGCCGACGACGAAGGTGCCCACCCCCCGGCGCCCGTCGGCCCACCCCTCGGCCAGCAGCTGGTCGTAGGCCGCCGCGGTGACGGTGCGGCTGACCCGCAGGGCGGTGGCCAGCCCGCGGGTGGAGGGCAGCCGGTCGCCGGGGCGCAGCGTGCCGCCCGACGCCGCCGCCCGCAGCGCGTCGGCCAGCTGCACCGACAGCGGCGTGCCGGACGCCCGGTCCAGCACCACCGGGGGCACCTCCACCACGACCGCACCCCCGTCCTCCGGTGGCCTGCCGGAACGTCAGCGTAGTGGCCCTGGGAGGAGGCCACCGGAGGCGGCAGGGTGGGCTCCGTGGACACCGCGACACCGCTCTCCCCCACCTCCCGCAGCACCGTCCGCCGGGGCGCCAGGCGCGCCCGCACCGACCGCGCCGAGCTGCACGCCGTGCTCGACGCCGGCCTGGTCGGGCACCTCGGCGTCGTGCTGGACGGCGCCCCGGTCGTCCTGCCCACCGGCTACGGACGGCGCGGCGACACCCTCTACCTGCACGGTTCCACCGGCGCCGCGACGCTGCGGGCCGCGGCAGCGGGCGGGCCGGTCTGCTTCACCGTCACTCTCGTCGACGGTGTCGTCTACGCCCGCTCGGCGTTCCACCACTCGATGAACTACCGGTGCGCGGTCGTGCACGGCCTCGCCCGGCCGGTCACCGACCCCGCCGAGCTGCTGGTCGGCCTGGAGGCCCTCACCGAGCACCTGGCCCCCGGCTCGTGGGCGGCCACCCGGCGGCCCGACCGTCGCGAGCTCGCCGCCACCGCCGTGCTCGCCCTGGACCTCACCGAGGCCAGCGTCAAGGTGCGCACCGGCCCGCCGGGGGACGACGAGCGCGACCTGGCCGGGCCGGTGTGGGCCGGCGTGCTGCCACTGCGCACGGTGGCCGGCGAACCCGAGCCCTGCCCGCTGCTCCCGCCGGGCACCGCGGTCCCCGACCGGGTGCGCTCCCGGGCGACCCGGCTCAGCCCCGGGGCGTGACCCGCAACAGCTGGTCGGCGCCGTCGCCGTTGTCGGTGGTGACGTAGAGGGCGCCGTCCAAGCCCTGCTGCACGGTGCGGATGCGGCCGTACGTGCCGTCCAGCTCCGGCAGCCGGAACTGCTCGACCTGGCTGCCGTCCTCGGCCAGCCGCAGCGCCAGCACCCCCCGGCCGCGCAACAGGCCGGCGAGCAGCAGCCCCTCGTGGGCCTGCCACTGCGCGCCCTGGAGGAAGGTCGCGCCGGAGGGGGCGAGCCGGGAGTCGGCCGAGACCCAGCTCGGCGGCAGCGCGTCGGGCAGCGACAGGTCGGTCATCGGTACGTACTCGCCGTAGCCGGGGCCGACCGGTGCGAAGCCGCCGTTGCCGCCCGGGCGCAGCCGCGTCACCTCGTCGTCCCGGTCGGGGCCGTGCTCGGCGGCGTACACCTCCCCCGAGCCTGGGCGGAGCGCCAACCCCTGGATGTTGCGGTGGCCGTAGGTCCACACCCGCGGGTCGGCGTCCGGTTCACCCGCGAACGGGTTGCCAGGAGCGGGTCCGCCGGTGACCGGGTCGACGCGCAGCACCTTCCCGACGAGCGAGCCGGGGTCCTGGGGCTGGTCGGCGTCGGCGGTGTCCCCGGTGCTCACCAGCAGCGCCCCGCTCGCGTCGACGCGCAGCCGGCACCCGCCGTGCCGGCCGCTGCGCTCGTTGACCGGGATGTCGCCGACCAGCGGGTCGGCGACCCGGGTGGCCGCCGTCCAGCCGGGGTCGACGCTCCAGGCGAGCACCTGCACCTCCGCGCCGCCGTCCTCCCGGACGCCCTGACAGGTGTAGAACCGGCGGCTGTCGGCGAAGCCGGGGTCCAGCACCAGGCCCATCAGCCCGGTCTCCCCGGTGGCGAAGAGGTCGCCGAGGTCGGCGGCCAGCTCGCGCACCGTGCCGTCGGGCAGCACCGCGGTGAGCCCGCCGGCCCGCTCGTCGACCAGCAGGGTGCCGTCGGGTGCCTGGGCGACGTCCCAGGGGTGGTCCAGGCCGTCGGCGAGGACGGCGACGTCCAGGGCGGGCGCCGGCTCCGGGGTCGGGGGCGCCGACGGGGACGGTGACACCGTCGGCGGGGTGGCCGAGGGGGTGGCGGGCGCGGGCGGGGCAGCCGCGCCGGGCTCCTCCGCGGCCGGCGCGGCGCAGCCGGACAGCAGCACGAGGCCGATCAGCAGGGCCGGGGGCAGCGGGCGCACCCGCCCAGCATCCCCCCGCGTTCAGCTGGTGCGGGTGACCACGTAGTCGCACAGGGCCGACAGCGCCTCGCGGACCGGCCCGTCGGGGACGCCGGACAGCCGGGTCTGCGCCCGGTCGGCGTACTCGCGCAGCACCGCGCCGGCGCGCTGCAGGGCCGCCGAGGCGCGCAGCAGCTCCAGGGCCTCGGCGTGCTCGGCGTCGTCGGTGATCGGGCCGGCGACGAGTTCGCGCAGCCGCTGCTCGGCCGGGTCGTCGCCGGCCAGGGCGAACAGCGCGGGCAGCGTCGCGATGCCCTCCCGCAGGTCGGTGCCCGGCGCCTTCCCGGAGGAACCGTCCCGGCTCACGATGTCCAGCAGGTCGTCGGAGAGCTGGAAGGCCACGCCGACCTCCTCGCCGAAGGCGGTCAGCGCGCCGACCAGCGCGCCGTCCACCCCGGCGAAGGAGGCGCCGAAGCGCGCCGAGGTGGCCACCAGCGAGCCGGTCTTGTCGGCCAGCACGTCGAGGTAGTGGGCCACCGGGTCGTCGTCGCCCTGGGCGCCGACGGTCTCCCGGATCTGCCCGGTGACCAGCCGCTCGAACGTGCGCGCCTGGATGCGCACCGCCTCGGGGCCGAGGTCGGCCAGCAGGTCCGACGCCCGGGCGAAGAGGAAGTCGCCGGTGAGGATGGCGATGCTGTTGGACCACCGGCTGTTCGCACTCGGCGCCCCGCGGCGGACGTCCGCCTCGTCCATGACGTCGTCGTGGTACAGCGTGGCCAGGTGGGTGAGCTCGCAGACCACCGCCGCCTCCACCACGCCCGGCGCCCGCGGGTCGCCGAGCTCGGCGGCCAGCATCGCCAGCAGGGGGCGGAACCGCTTGCCGCCGGCGGCGACCAGGTGCCCGGCCGCCTCCCGGACGAACGGGTGGTCGCTGCCGACCGCGGTGAGCAGCGCCTCCTCGACCCGGCCCAGGGACTCCGACAGCCGGGCGCCGAGGTCGCCCCCGGGCAGCCAGGACCCCACCGAGGAGGCCGGCGTCGAGATCCGCTGCCAGGTGTCGGTCGGGGTCCCCCCGCCGACGGCGGCGCTGGCTCCGGTCATCAGCCGACGAATCTATCCGCCTGCTCGGCCAGGTCGAGCACCGCCCCGGGGATCACACCCAGGACGACCGTCGCGGTGACCGTCACGGCGAGCACCAGCGTGGTCGGCAGGCCGGGGACGCCGACCGTCGGTCCGTCGGCGGCCGGCTCGGAGAAGTACATGAGCACGATGACCCGCAGGTAGAAGAAGGCCGCCACCGCGCTGGCCAGCAGCGCCACGACCACCAGCGGCCAGGCGCCGTCGTCGATCGCCGCCCGGAAGACGGCGAACTTCCCGGTGAACCCGCTGGTGAGCGGGATGCCGGCCAGCGCGAGCAGGAACAGCGCCATCACCGCGGCGGTGAGCGGCGAGCGGCGCCCGAGGCCCGCCCACCGGGACAGGTGCGTGGCCTCCCCGTCACCGTCGCGCACCAGGGTGAGGACGGCGAAGACGCCGAGCGTGGTCAGCCCGTAGGCGAGCAGGTAGAACATCGTGCCGCTCAGCCCGGAGCCGGTGCCGTCGGCGCCGCTGCCGTAGCCGAGCACGCCGGTGAGCAGGAACCCGGCGTGCGCGATCGAGGAGTAGGCCAGCATCCGCTTGAGGTCGGTCTGAGTCAGCCCGAGGACGGCGCCGACCACCATCGACACGATCGCGATGCCGTAGACCAGCGGCCGCCAGGTCCACTCGCTGGTGCCGAAGGCGACGTAGAGCAGCCGCAGGATCGCGCCGAAGGCCGCGACCTTGGTGCAGGCGGCCATGAAGGCGGTGACCGGCGTCGGGGCGCCCTGGTAGACGTCCGGCGTCCAGGCGTGGAAGGGGGCCACGCTGGCCTTGAACATCAGCCCGACGACCAGCAGCGCCAGCCCCAGCACCAGCAGGACGCCGCCCCCGGCCTCCGCGGCGGCGGACTCCCGGATGACCGAGAACCGGATGCTGCCGGTGGCCCCGTAGACCAGCGCCAGGCCGTAGAGGAAGAACGCCGAGGCGAACGCGCCGAGCAGGAAGTACTTGACGGCAGCCTCCTGCGACAGCAGCCGCCGGCGGCGGGAGAGGCCGCAGATGAGGTACAGCGGCAGGCTGAGCACCTCGAGCGCCACGAACATGATGAGCAGGTCGTTGGACGCGACGAACAGCATCATGCCGCCGATGGCGAAGGTGGCCAGCGGGTAGACCTCGGTCTGCACCCGCGTCGCGGTCATCAGCTCGCGGTCGCGCGGGCTGCCCGCGGGCACGGCCGCGGCGGCGACGAACGCCGAGCGGGCCGGGTCCAGCGAGCGCTCGGCGAACAGCAGCAGCGACAGCGCGCCCAGGCCGGCGATGGTGGCCTGCAGGAACACCGCGGGGCCGTCGACGGCCAGCGCCCCGCCGGCGGTGACCTGCCGCTCCCCGGCCAGCAGCAGGCTGGTGACCAGCCCACCGAGGGTGCCGACCAGGGCGACGCCCACCTGCACCGGGTGCCGGGTCTCGCGCGGGGCGAAGGCCTCCACCAGGACGCCGACGCAGGCCGCGCCGAAGACCAGCAGGAACGGCGCCAGGGCGGCCAGGGAGATGTCCGGGGCCTCGATCATCAGTCCGTCCCCCCAGGGGCCTCGGGCGTGACGCCGGCCGGGTCGGCCCCGACGTCGACCATCGTCGCGGCGACCGCGGGCTCGACCAGGTCGATCAGCGGCTGCGGGTACACCCCGAGCGCGATGACCAGCGCCACCATGGGTGCGGCCACGGCGAGCTCGCGCGGGGACAGGTCCTGCACGCGGAGCCGGGCCGGCGCGAGCGCCGGGGCCTCCAGCGTGGCGGTGGCCGCGGTGGCCCCTCCGCCGCCGGGGGCCGGCGTGCCGGTCGTGGCGCCCTCCGGTGCTGGCTCGAGCAGCACGCCCCGCGGCGGCCCGTGCATGGTGCGTTGGTAGACCAGCAGCACGTACAGCGCGGCGAGCACGATGCCGACGGTGGCCAGCACGGTGAACACCGGCCGGGTCGGGAACGAGCCGATCAGCACGAGGAACTCGCTGACGAAGCTGTTGGTGCCCGGCAGGGCCAGCGAGGCCAGGCCCGCGACGAGGAACACCCCGGCCAGCAGCGGCGCCTGCCGGGCGACCCCGCCGTAGTCGCCGACCTGCCGGGAGCCGCCGCGGGCGATGAGCATGCCGACGACCAGGAACAGCAGGCCGGTGGAGATGCCGTGGTTGACCATGTACAGCACCGCGCCGGTGGTGGCCTCGGTGGTGAAGGCGAAGATGCCCAGCGCGATGAAGCCGAAGTGCGCGACCGAGGTGTAGGCCACCAGCCGCTTCATGTCGCTCTGGCCCATCGCCAGCAGCGCGGCGTACAGCACGCCCGCGACGGCCAGGACGAGCACCCAGGGCGCGAAGTAGCGGGAGGCGTCGGGGAACAGCGGCAGGCAGTAGCGGATGAACCCGAAGGTGCCGACCTTGTCCAGGACGCCGACCAGCAGCACCGCCCCACCGATCGGCGCCTCGGCGCCGGAGTCGGGCAGCCAGGTGTGGAACGGCACCAGCGGGGCCTTGATCGCGAAGGCGATGAAGAAGCCGAGGAACAGCAGCCGCTGCACGTTCGGGTCGATCTCCAGCTGGCGCAGCGCGTCGAAGGCGAACGTGCCCTCGCCGAGCTGGCCGGCGCTGACCACGTACAGCCCGATGACCGAGGCCAGCATGACCAGCCCACCGACCAGGCTGTAGAGGAAGAACTTCACCGCGGCGTACTGCCGGCGCGGCCCGCCGAAGCTGCCGATCAGGAAGTACATCGGGACGAGCATCGCCTCGAAGAACACGTAGAACAGGAAGACGTCGGTGGCGGCGAAGACGCCGATCATGAACGACTCGAGCAGCAGCAGCCAGGCGAAGAAGGTGCGCATCGACCGGTTGCCCGGTGCGGTGTCCCGCCACGAGGCGAGCACCACCACCGGCACGAGGACGCCGATCAGCAGCAGCATCACCAGCGCGATGCCGTCCACGCCGAGGGCGAAGTCGACGCCGAAGTCGGGGATCCAGGCCACCGAGGTGGTCAGCTGGAACCGCTCGCCGCCGACGTCGAAGGCGGCCGTCGTCAGCACGGCCAGCAGCAGCACCACCAGGCTCACACCGAGAGCGGTCTGCTTGGCGATCTGCTCCCGGCCCTTGGGCAGCGCCGCGACGACCGCCGCACCGACCGCCGGGACGGCGATCATCGTGAGCAGCCAGGGGAAGTCGTTCACGCGGCCGTCGCCTCTCGTCGGGTGGGTGTGGTGCTCATCCCGTCGTCACCGCCAGCAGCGCGCCCGCGACGACGACGGCGCCGCCGAGCATGGACAGCGCGTAGGAGCGGACGAAGCCGGTCTGCGTGCGGCCCAGCCGGGACGACGAGCCGCCCAGCGTGGCGGCCAGGCCGTTGACCGCGCCGTCCACCCCGCGGTTGTCGACGAACACCAGCGCGCGGGTCAGCCACTGCCCGGGCCGCATGAACAGCGACTCGTTGACCGCGTCGGCGTACAGGGCGCGGCGGGCGGCGCGGGTGACCGGGGAGACCCGCACCGGCGGGGTCACCGGCACCTCGCGGCGGCCGACGAACAGCCAGGCGGTGAGGACGCCGAGGGCCATGACGACGGTGACCAGGATGCTGACCACGACCGGTGCGACCACGTGCTCGGCGGCCTCCGGCTCGCCGAAGACGGGGGCCAGCCACTCCTCCAGCGGGAAGGCGACGACCAGCAGGAAGCCGGCGGCCACCGAGCCGAACGCGAGCAGCACCATCGGCGCGGTCATCACCGCCGGCGACTCGTGCGGGTGCACGCCGGGCTCCCACCGCGGCCGGCCGAAGAAGGTCATGAGCATCAGCCGGGTCATGTAGAAGGCGGTGAGCCCCGCGGCCAGGATCGCCAGCCCGCCGAGCAGGTAGCCCCACCCGTCGCCGCGGTCGAACGCGGCCTCGATGATCGCGTCCTTGGTGTAGAAGCCGGACAGGAACGGGAAGCCGATCAGCGCCAGGTAGCCCAGTCCGAAGGTCACGAAGGTGACCTTCATGTGCAGGGCCAGACCGCCGAACCGGCGCATGTCCACCTGGTCGCCCATGGCGTGCATGACCGAGCCGGCGCCGAGGAACAGCCCGGCCTTGAAGAAGCCGTGCGTGAGCAGGTGCGCGAGGCCCGCGACGTAGCCGATCGGGCCGAGCCCGACGGCCAGGAACATGTAGCCGATCTGGCTGACCGTGGAGTAGGCCAGCACCTTCTTGATGTCGTCCTGCGCGCAGCCGGCGATCGCCCCGATCATCAGCGTGACCGCCCCGACGGCGAGGACCACGGTCCGCGCGGTCGGCGTCGCGTCGTAGATCGGCGCGCACCGGGCGATGAGGTACACCCCGGCGGTGACCATGGTCGCGGCGTGGATGAGCGCCGAGACCGGGGTCGGGCCCTCCATGGCGTCGGGCAGCCAGGCCTGCAGCGGGAACTGGCCGGACTTGCCGCACGCGCCGAGCAGCAGCAGCAGGCCGATCGCGGTGACCGTGCCGCCGGCCAGCAGGCCGATGGAGCCGAACACGCCGTCGTAGGAGACGGTGCCCAGCTGGGCGAACATCAGGAAGATGGCCAGCGCCAGCCCGACGTCGCCGACCCGGTTCATGATGAACGCCTTCTTCGCGGCGGTGGCCGCCGAGGGGCGCTCGTGCCAGAACGCGATGAGCAGGTAGGACGCCAGGCCCACGCCCTCCCAGCCGACGTAGAGGGCCACGAAGTTGTCGCCGAGGACGAGCAGCAGCATCGCGGCGACGAACAGGTTCAGGTAGGCGAAGAACCGCCGGCGTCGCGGGTCGTGCTCCATGTAGCCGATCGAGTAGACGTGGATGAGCGAGCCCACGCCGGTGATCAACAGCACGAACAGCGCCGACAGCGGGTCGAACAGCAGGCCGGCCCGCACGTCCAGCGAGCCGGTGGACATGAAGGTGAACAGCGCGACGTCCAGGCGCCGGCCGTCCAGCTGCAGCGTGCACAGCAGGCCCAGCACGAACGCCGCGACGACCGTGCCGGTGCCGAGCAGGTGGCCCCACCGGTCGGTGCGCCGCCCGCCGAGCAGCAGGACGGCGGCGCCGGCCAGCGGCAGCGCGATGAGCAGCCAGGACGCGGCGATCAGCCCGTCGGCCGGTGCGGTCTCCATCTACCGTTCCCCGTCCTCAGTACTTGAGCAGGTTGGCGTCGTCGACCGACGCCGAACGGCGGGTGCGGTAGATCGACATGATGATCGCGAGGCCGACGACGACCTCGGCCGCGGCCACGACCATGACGAAGAACGCCATGACCTGGCCGTCGAGGGTGCCGCTGGCGCGGGCGAAGGTGACCAGCGTCAGGTTCACCGAGTTGAGCATCAGCTCCACGCACATGAACACGACGATGGCGTTGCGCCGCACGAGCACGCCGACCGCGCCGATGGTGAACAGGATCGCGGCCAGCACCAGGTAGTACGTGAGGGTCATCGCTCGTCCCGCCCCGGCGCCGGGTCCAGGGTGCCCAGCGCCGCGTCCGGGGAGCCGAGCTGCCCGCGGCCGGTGGGACGGGGCATCTGGTCGACCTGCTGCGGCTCGATGCCGGTCGCCAGGCTGTCCTCGGCCGGCCGCCCGTCGGGCAGCAGCGCCGGGACGGCGACGGAGTTGCCGCGGGCGAAGACCCCGGGCCCGGGCAGCGTCTGCGGCCGGTCGGTGAGGAACCGGGCCTGCGACAGCTCCTTCTGGGTGCGCCGGCTGCCGGGCTCCTGCTCGATGTGGGCCAGCACCATGGCACCGACGGCGGCGGTGATGAGCAGCGCGCTGGTGACCTCGAAGGCCAGCAGGTAGCGGGTGAACAGCACCGCGGCGATCGCCTCGATGTTGCTGGTCTCCGCGTCCTGCACGCCGCCCAGGCCGGTGACCGCCAGGCCCTGGGTGGCCCGGGCGATGCCGGCGCCGACCAGCCCGGCGAAGCCCAGGCCGAGCACGATCGCGGCCAGCCGCTGCCCGCGCAGCGTCTCCACCACCGAGTCGGAGGAGTCGCGGCCGACCAGCATGAGCACGAACAGGAACAGGATCATGATCGCGCCGGTGTAGACGATGATCTGCACCGCCCCGAGGAACGGCGCCTCCTGCACGACGTAGAACACGCCCAGCGACAGCATGGTGGTCACCAGCCACAGCGCGGAGTGCACGGCGTTGCGGGAGAACACCATGCCCAGCGCGCCGGCCAGCGCCACCGGGCCCAGCACCCAGAACACGACGGCCTCGCCCGTCCCGATGACGACCTCGGGGTTCACCGCCCCTCCTCGCTGGCGCTCGTCGGGTCGGTGCCCCGGGTTGCTCTGCCTCTGCACGACCTCGCGAGCTCGGTCATGGCAGCTCCGCGGTGACCGGCTCGGCGGGCGAGGCGGGGTCCGGCGTCCGCAGGTAGTAGTCCTTCTCGTCGTCCCCGAGGCGCATGGCGTGCGGCGGGGCCTCCATGCCCGGCAGCAGCGGGGCCATCAGCTGCTCCTTGGTGTAGATCAGGTCGCCGCGGTTGTCGTCGGCCAGCTCGAAGTCGTTGCTCATCGTCAGCGAGCGGGTCGGGCAGGCCTCCACGCACAGCCCGCAGAAGATGCACCGCAGGTAGTTGATCTGGTAGACGCGCCCGTACCGCTCGCCGGGTGAGTAGCGGGCGTCCTCGGTGTTGTCGCCGCCCTCGACGTAGATCGCGTCGGCCGGGCAGGCCCAGGCGCACAGCTCGCAGCCGACGCACTTCTCCAGCCCGTCGGGGTGCCGGTTGAGCACGTGCCGCCCGTGGTAGCGCGGCTTGGTCACCTTGGGCACCTCGGGGTACTCCTCGGTGGTCACCTTGCGGAACATCTGCGCGAAGGTGACCCCGAAGCCCTGCCCCGGGCCGGGCAGCCAGCTGGTGCGCCGGGCCGGTTCGGCGCCGCGGTCCCGCGGGGCGAGCTCGCGCGAGGTCTGCGCCAGCGCGTCGTGGCCGGGCGCGTGCGGGTCCGGTGAGCGGCGGTCGGGGGAGCGGGAGCCGGGGTCACCGTGCTCGGTCATCGACGTCCTCCTCGATCGTGGTGGTGCTGCGCCGTCCGGTGCCCACGACGGCACCGTCGGGCGCGACCGCCTCCCGGCGCCGCAGCCGTGGCGACGGCGGGACGGTGAGGTCCATGGGCGGGACGGGGAAGCCCCCCTCGGCGCGGCTGGGCCCCGTGGGGCGGGCCGGCCGGCGGCGCGGGCCGGGGGGTGGCAGCACGGTGCCCTCCTCCGCGCTCTCCGCCTCGGTCGGGTGGTTGGAGCCGGCCGCGGCCTTCGTCGCGGCGACCCGGGTCGCCCGGGTCCCGGCCCGGCCGGCCAGCAGGAGCACGCCGATGACCAGCAGCGCGATCGGCACGCCGACGAACAGCGCCACCTGGCCGGTGGACAGGTCGGCCTCGCGGGCCACGGTGCGCATGGTGGCGACGGCGAGGATCCAGACCAGCGCGGTCGGGACCAGCACCTTCCAACCGAAGCGCATGAACTGGTCGTAGCGCAGCCGGGGCAGCGTGCCGCGCAGCCAGATGAAGACGAACAGCGCGGCGACCACCTTGAGGAAGAACCACAGCAGCGGCCACCAGCCGGAGTTGGCGCCGTCCCAGATGGAGATCGGCCACGGCGCCCGCCAGCCGCCGAGGAACAGCGTCGCGGCCAGCGCGGAGACGGTGACCATGTTGATGTACTCGGCGAGGAAGAACAGCGCGAACTTCAGCGACGAGTACTCGGTGTGGAAGCCGCCCACCAGCTCGCTCTCGGCCTCGGGCAGGTCGAACGGCGCCCGGTTGGTCTCACCCACCACGGCGATCACGTAGATGACGAAGGAGACCGGGAGCAGGACGGCGAACCAGCCGGGGCCGGTGAAGTCCAGTCCGAAGAACGACACCGGGTTGCCGTCGGCCTGCGCCGCGACGATCTCCGAGGTCGACATCGACCCGGCGTAGAGGAACACCGCGACGATGGACAAGCCCATCGCGATCTCGTAGCTGACCATCTGCGCGGCGCTGCGCAGCCCGCCCAGCAGCGGGTAGGTCGAGCCGGAGGCCCAGCCGGCCAGCACGATACCGTAGATCCCCATCGCCGAGCAGGCCAGGACGATGAGCACGCCGATGGGTGCGTCGGTGAGCTGCAGCGGGGTCTGCTGGCCGAAGATGCTGACCACCGGCCCCAGCGGGATGACCGAGAAGGCCAGGAACGCCGGGACGCAGGCCAGGACGGGCGCCAGGAAGTAGACCGGCTTGTCCGCGAGCGCCGGCATGATGTCTTCCTTGAACGCCAGCTTCAGCCCGTCGGCGAGGCTCTGCAGGTAGCCGCGCGGGCCGACCCGGTTGGGGCCGGTGCGCTGCTGCATCCGCGCGACGACCTTGCGCTCGAACACGATGGCGAACAGCGTCAGCAGCACCAGGACGCCGAAGACGCCGACCACCTTGAGGACGACGATCCACCAGACGTCGGTGCCGAAGTCCGCCAGCGTGGGCTGGTCGGCGGCCGCGGCCAGGACGGTCACTGGGCCCCTCCGGCGATCAGGCGGACGACGCCGCCGGGTGCGGTGCCCAGCCCGGCGCGCAGCTCGCTGCCCGGGGAGCGCATCGGCAGCCAGACCACCTGCTCGGGCATGGCGGTGACCAGCACCGGCAGGGTGATCTCGCCCATGGCGCCGCAGACGGTGACCGGGGCGCCGTCGACCAGGCCCAGCCGGCGGGCGGTGTCCTCGCCGACGCGGGCGACCGGCGGGCGGGCGGTGCCGGCCAGCTCGGGCTCGTCCCGCTGCAGCGTCCCGACGTCGAGCAGCTGCCGCCAGGAGGCGAGCACCGCCTCGTCGTCGGCCAGCTCGGGCTCGGGAGCCGGGACGACGTCCAGGCCGGTGACCCGCGGGCGCTCGGCGACCACGCCGAGGGCGGCGAGCTCGGCGCGCGCGGCCTCTGGGGCGGGCAGCCGCAGGTCGACGTCCAGCTCGTCGGCCAGCCCCTGCAGGACGCGGCCGTCGGGCAGCTGACCGGTGCCGTGCAGGGTGGCGTCGAAGGGCCGCAGCCGGCCCTCCCAGTCCAGGTAGCCGCCGGCCTTCTCCGCGGCCGCGGCCACCGGCAGGACGACGTCGGCGTGCGCGGTGACCGCGCTCGGCAGCAGCTCCAGGCTGACCACGAAGGCCGCCCGGGCCAGGGCCGCCTCGGCCAGGCCGGGGTCGGGCAGGTCGGCGGGGTCCACGCCGCCGACCAGCAGCCCGGCCAGCTCCCCGGCGGCGGCCGCGGCGAGGATCCCGGTGGTGTCGCGCCCGGGTGCGGCGGGCAGGTCGGCCACCCCCCAGGCGGTGGCCACCTGGGCGCGCGCGGCGGCGTCGGTGACCGGCCGGCCGCCGGGCAGCAGGGTCGGCAGCGCACCGGCCTCGACGGCGCCGCGCTCGCCGGCCCGCCGCGGCACCCAGGCCACGCGCGCTCCGGTGGCGCGGGCCAGGGCCGCCAGCGCGGAGAACGCGCCGGGGGACTCGGCCAGCCGCTCGCCGGCGAGCACGACCGCGCCGGGCCGGCGCAGCGCGTCGACCGCCGGACCGCCCCAGCTGCCCTCGGCCAGCGCGGCCAGCGACCGGCCCTCGGTGCCGGGGCGGGTGGCCAGCACGGTGGCCTGCAGCTTCTCCGCGGCCCGGGTGGCGAAGGGCGCGAGGTCGTAGACCTGCATGCCCGTCGTGCGCACCGCCCGGCGCAGCCGCAGGAAGACGATCGGCGACTCCTCCTCCGGCTCGAGGCCGGCCAGCAGCACCACCGGGGCCGCGGAGAGGTCGTCGTAGGTGACCGATGCCCCTGCCGGCCCGCCGTACGGGCCGGTGCCGGCGACGTGCGCGGCGAGGAAGGCCAGCTCCTCGTCGGAGTGCGCGCGGGCGCGGGCGTCCACGTCGTTGGTGCCCAGGGCGACGCGGGCGAATTTGGCGTAGGCGTAGGCGTCCTCGACGGTCAGCCGGCCGCCCGGCAGCACCCCCACCCCGCCGGCCGCGCGGGCGGCGGCGAGCCCCTCGGCCGCCGCGGCCCACGCCTCCGGCCAGGACGCCGGCTCCAGCACGCCGTCGCGCCGGACCATCGGGGTGGTGACCCGCTCGTTGGCGGTGGCGTAGCGGAAGGCCCACCGGCCCTTGTCGCAGTTCCACTCCTCGTTGACCGCCGGGTCCTCGCGGGCCAGCCGGCGGGTGACCCGGCCGCGCCGGTAGTCGGTGCGCTGGGCGCAGCCGGACGCGCAGTGCTCGCAGACGCTGTCCTCGCTGCGCAGGTCGAACGGCCGCGCCCGGAACCGGTACTTGGCGCTGGTCAGCGCGCCGACCGGGCAGATCTGCGTGGTGTTGCCGGAGAAGTAGGACTCGAAGGGCTCGTCCTCGTAGACCGCGACCTGCTCCAGCGCGCCCCGCTCGAACAGCTCGATGAACGGGTCGCCGGCCACCTGCGCGGAGAACCGGGTGCAGCGGGCGCACAGCACGCAGCGCTCGCGGTCCAGCAGCACCTCGGTGCTGATGGGCAGTGGCTTGGGGTAGGTCCGCTTGACGTCGACGAAGCGGCTCTCGGCGCGGCCGTTGCTGATCGCCTGGTTCTGCAGCGGGCACTCCCCGCCCTTGTCGCAGGTCGGGCAGTCCAGCGGGTGGTTGATCAGCAGCAGCTCCATGGTGCCCTGCTGCGCCTTGTCCGCGACCGGGCTGGTGAGCTGGGTCTTCACCACCATGCCGTCGGTGACCGGCATGGTGCAGGAGGCCACCGGCTTGCGCTGCCCCTCCACCTCGACCAGGCACTGCCGGCAGGCGCCGACCGGCTCCAGCAGCGGGTGGTCGCAGAACCGCGGGACGAAGACGCCGACCTGCTCGGCGGCGCGGATGATCAGCGTCCCCTTCGGGACGGCGACGTCGAGGCCGTCGATGGTGCAGTGCACGGCGTCCGGCGGGGTGTGCGGGCCGGGGGCGCCGGGCGGTACGGCCGGCGCCGGGGTCGGGTTGACGAGGGTCACGAGGCAGCAGCTCCGACGGGCTCGAGGCGGAGGCTGCGGCCCAGTCGGGCCTGCTCCTCCGGGGGCAGCAGCGCGACGTACTCGTCGCGGAAGTACTTGAGCGAGCTGGCGATGCAGCTGGTGGCGCCGTCGCCGAGGGCGCAGAAGGAGCGGCCCAGGATGTTGTCGCAGGTGTCGGTGAGCAGGTCCAGGTCGGCCGCCGTCCCCCTGCCGTGCACCAGCCGCTCGAGGATCTGGACCAGCCAGTAGGTGCCCTCCCGGCACGGGGTGCACTTGCCGCAGCTCTCGTGCGCGTAGAACTCGGTGAACCGCAGGGTGGCCTCGACGATCGAGTCGGTCTCGTCGAACACCATGAGCGCGGTGGTGCCGAGCATGGAGCCCGCGGCGGCGACGGAGTCGAAGTCCAGCGGGACGTCGAGGTGCTCCGCGGTGAAGTACGGCGTCGAGGAGCCGCCCGGCGTCCAGAACTTGAGCTCGTGGCCGGGGCGCACGCCGCCGGCCATCTCCAGCAGCTCGCGCATCGTGGTGCCCATCGGGGCCTCGTACTGCCCGGGGGAGACGACGCGGCCGCTGATCGAGTAGATCTTCGGGCCGGGGGACTTCTCCGGGCCGAACTCCTTGAACCAGTCCGCCCCGCCGCGGACGACGAACGGCACGCTGGCCAGCGTCTCCACGTTGTTGATCACCGTCGGGGCGCCGTAGAGACCGGCCACCGCGGGGAACGGCGGCTTGAGCCGCGGCTGGCCGCGGTAGCCCTCCAGGGAGTCCAGCAGCGCGGTCTCCTCGCCGCAGATGTAGGCGCCGGCGCCGGCGTGCACCAGCACGTCGAGGTCGTAGCCCGAGCCGAGGATGTCGCGACCCAGGTAGCCCGCGGCGTAGGCCTCCTCGACCGCGCTGACCAGCCGGCGGTGGGCGTGCACGGCTTCGCCGCGCACGTAGATGACGGCGAAGTGCGAGCGGATCGCGTAGGAGGAGATGACCACGCCCTCCACCAGGGAGTGCGGGTCGGTCATCACCGTCGGCAGGTCCTTGCAGGTGCCGGGCTCCCCCTCGTCGGCGTTGACCACGAGGTACTTGGGCATCGCGGCCGGGCCGGTGGGGGTCTCCCCCGGCTTGGGCTGCGGGATGAAGCTCCACTTCATGCCGGTGGGGAACCCAGCGCCGCCGCGGCCGCGCAGCCCGGAGTCCTTGACCAGCGCGACGAGCTCGTCCGGGGTCATGGACAGCGCGGTGCGCAGCGCGGCGTAGCCGTCCAGGGACTCGTAGGTGGCCAGCCGCCAGGGCTGGTCGGCTCCCCAGCGCGAGGTGAGGACAGGGGTGAGGGGCATGGGGGTCAGGCCTCCCGCTCGATGGACGTCCCCTGCCCCGACTGGCCGGGGTCACGGGTGGGTGGGGTCTCGGTGCCGGCCTGCTCGCGGCCGCCGGGCGGCCGGCGGCGGCCGTACTCGGTGCCGCGGTCCGGGTGGTTGAGCGCGGCGCCGGCGCGCTCGGCCGGGTTGTCGGCGGCCGCGACGCGGGCGTCGGCGGCCTCCTCCTCGGGGGTCTCCCCGTCCCGGCCGGTCGGGCGGACGGTGGCGGCCGGCTCCCCGGCGTCCGGGGCGTGCCGTTCGGTGCCGGCGGGCATGGGCGGGGCGGTCTCGCCGCGCTCGGCGGCCAGGTGCACCCCGCGCAGGGTGGGGCCCCACTCCCCCGGCGCGTCGATCGCGGCGCGGGCGGCCGCGGCGTCGGCGTGCTGGGAGAAGCCGGCCAGCTGGCGGGAGACGCCGCGGAAGTCCGTCAGGGGGGCGCCGCGGGTGGGGTGCGGCTTGTCCCCGCGGCGCAGCGCGGCGACCAGGGCGCGGGCACCCTCGACGTCCTGCTGGTCGTAGAACTCGTAGTCGACGGTGACCACCGGCGCGTAGTCGCAGGCGGCCAGGCACTCGGCGTGCTCCAGGGTCACCGAGCCGTCGGCGGCGGTCTCATCGTGGTGCACGCCGAGGTCGGCGGCCAGCGCGTCGAAGATCCGCTGCCCGCCGAGGACGGCGCACAGCGTGTTGGTGCACACGCTGACCAGGTGCCGGCCGGTGGGGCGGCGCTTGTACATCGTGTAGAAGGTGGCGACCGCGCCGACCTCGGCCTTGGTCAGGCCCAGCTCCTCCGCGCACAGCGCGACGCCCTCGGGCGTGACGTAGCCCTGGTAGCTCTGCACCAGGTGCAGCATCGGCAGCAGCGCCGAGCGGGGCTGCGGGTAGCGGGCCATGATCTCCCGCGCCTCGAGCCGGGTCTGCTCGGTCAGCGGCGGCAGGTCCGCGGCCGGGGGCTGGACGGGGGTGGAGTCCAGCCCCGTCGTGGCGGTCGCCTCCGGGGACCCGGGGAGCGCGCTCATCGGTCACACCCGCCCATCACCGGGTCGAGCGAGGCGATGGCGGCGATGACGTCGGCGATCATGCCGCCCTCGCTCATCGCCGCGGTCGCCTGCAGGTTGACGAAGCTGGGGTCGCGCACGTGCACCCGCCACGGTCGGGTGCTGCCGTCGCTCACCACGTGGTAGCCGAGCTCACCCCGGGGCGACTCGATCGGCACGTACACCTGACCGGCCGGTACCCGGAAGCCCTCGGTGACCAGCTTGAAGTGGTGGATCAGGGCCTCCATGGACTGCCCCATGATGTGCCGCACGTGGTCCAGGGAGTTGCCCATGCCGTCCGGCCCGAGGGACAGCTGCGCCGGCCAGGCGATCTTCTTGTCCTCGACCATCACCGGGCCGGGCTCGAGGCGGTCCAGTGCCTGGGCGATGAGCTTCAGCGACTCGTTCACCTCGGCCATGCGGACCAGGTAGCGGCCCCAGGCGTCGCAGGTGTCGGCGGTCGGCACCTCGAAGTCGTAGGTCTCGTACCCCAGGTAGGGCTCGACCTTGCGCAGGTCCCAGGGCAGCCCGGCCGCGCGCAGCACCGGCCCGGTGACGCCGAGCGCCACGCAGCCGGTGACGTCGAGGTACCCGGCGTCCTTGAGGCGGGCCTGCCAGATCGGCTGGCCGGTGAGCAGCTTGTGGGTGTCGGCCACCCGCGCCGGCATGACCTCGAGGAACTCGCGGATGTGCTCGACCGCGCCCGGCGGGAGGTCCTGCGCCAGCCCGCCGGGGCGGATGTAGGCGTGGTTCATCCGCAGCCCGGTGATCTCCTCGAGCAGGTCGAGGACCATCTCCCGCTCGCGGAAGCCGTTGGTCATCCCGGTGAGCGCGCCCATCTCCATGCCGAAGGTGGCCAGCGCGACCAGGTGTGAGGCGATCCGGTTGAGCTCCATGACCAGCACGCGGATCGTCCGTGCCCGCTGCGGCACCTCGACGCCGAGCAGCTTCTCGACGGCCATGCAGTAGCCGGCCTCGTTGAACAGCGGGGAGAGGTAGTCCATCCGGGTCACGAAGGTCGTGCCCTGCGTCCAGTTGCGGTACTCGGTGTTCTTCTCGATGCCGGTGTGCAGGTAGCCGATCACCACCCGCGCCTTGGTGACCGTCTCCCCCTCCAGGTCCAGCACCAGCCGCAGCACGCCGTGCGTGGAGGGGTGCTGCGGGCCCATGTTGACGACGAGGCGCTCCTCGCCGAGCGCATCGGCGCCCAGCGTCTGGTCCCAGTCGCCGCCGGTGACGGTGTAGACCCGGCCCTCGGTGGTCTCCCGCGAGCCGGCGTAGGGGTCGTAGGTGGTGCTCATCGGGAGCCCCTCATCGGTAGGCCCGCCGGGTGTCCGGCGGCGGGACGGTGGCGTCGTGGTACTCGACCGGGACCCCGCCCAGGGGGTAGTCCTTGCGCTGGGGGTGGCCGTCCCAGTCGTCGGGCATGAGGATGCGGGTCAGCGCCGGGTGGCCGTCGAAGACGACGCCGAACATGTCCCAGGTCTCCCGCTCCTGCCAGTCCGCCGTCGGGTAGACGCCGCTGACGGAGGGGACGTGCGGGTCCTCGGCGGTGACCGCCACCTCCAGCCGGATCCGCCGGCGGTAGGTCATCGAGGTCAGGTGGTAGACGACGTGCAACCGCGGCCGCGCCGGGGTGGCCGCCGGGCCGCCGCTGCCCTCGTAGTCGACCCCGGACACGCTGCTGCACAGCTCGAAGCGCAGCGCCTCGTCGTCCCGCAGCGTCTGCACGAGGGTGAGCAGGTGCTCCCGGGCGACGAAGTAGGTGATCTCGCCGCGGTCGACCAGCACGCGCTGCACCGCGGCGTCGTAGGTGGCCTGGCCGAGGGCGTCGACCAGGGCGTCGGTGACCTCGTCGAAGTACCCGCCGTAGGGCCGCTCGGTCGAGTGCAGCGCGACCGCGCCGCCGGGCTCCACGCGCACCAGCCCGCCGAAGCCGGAGGTGTCCCCACTGCCGCTGACCCCGAACGCGCCCTTGCGGAACCCGCCCGACGGCGCGCTCGCGCCCTGGCCGGCGTCGACGCCGCTGCGGTCCCCCGGGCCGGTCACCGGTTGCCCCGCACGTAGGGCTCGGGCAGCAGGACGGCGTCCCCGCCGCGCTGCTCGATGGCGAACTGGCCGGTGCGCCGCTCGGCGGCGGCCTGCTCGTAGGCCGCCCGCTTGGCCTTGTCCACCCGCACCGACGAGGGCATCTCCACCAGCGGGTCGGGCAGCCGGCCCTCGGCGCGGGCCTGCTCCAGCTCGCGCGCCCGCCGGGGCCCCAGCGGCTCCTGCATGATCTTGTGGTGCAGCTTGAGGATGGCGTCGGTGAGCATCTCCGGCCGCGGTGGGCAGCCGGGCAGGTACATGTCCACCGGGACGACGTGGTCGACGCCCTGGACGACGGCGTAGTTGTTGAACATCCCGCCGGAGCTGGCGCACACACCCATGGCCAGCACCCAGCGCGGCTCGGGCATCTGGTCGTAGATCTGGCGCAGCACCGGCGCCATCTTCTGGCTGACCCGGCCGGCCACGATCATCAGGTCGGCCTGCCGCGGCGAGGCGCGGAAGACCTCCATGCCGAAGCGGGCCAGGTCGTAGCGGCCGGCACCGGTGGCCATCATCTCGATCGCGCAGCAGGCCAGCCCGAAGGTGGCCGGCCACAGCGAGGACTTGCGGGTCCAGTTGACCAGCTTCTCCACGCTGGTCAGCAGCACCCCGCTCGGCAGCTTCTCCTCGAGACCCATCGTCTGCTCCTTTAGTCCCAGTCCAGGCCGCCGCGTCGCCACACGTAGACGTAGGCGATGAACACGGTGCCGATGAAGACGACCATCTCGACCAGCCCGAAGACGCCCAGCGCGTCGTTGGCGACGGCCCACGGGTAGAGGAAGACGATCTCGATGTCGAAGATGATGAAGATCATCGCCGTCAGGTAGTACTTGATCGGGAAGCGGCCGCCGGTCAGTGGCTGGTCCACCGGCTCGATGCCGCACTCGTAGGCGGCCAGCTTGGCGCGGTTGTACCGGCGGGGGCCGGTGTAGGGCGCGAACGTCACGGAGAACAGCGCGAAGCCCGCGGCCAGCACGAACAACCCGACGATCGGGACGTAGTACGACAGCATCAGCGGCTCCTCGGCTCGGTGGGCACGTCAGACCGCCGGCGCCAGCCGGGTGAGGACGGCGACGGCGCGGTCGAACCGGTCGCCGTCCCGGCCGTCGGTGAGGTTGCCCATGAGCCGCAGCGCCCGGGCCACCAGCGCCGGCCGCCGGAGCCCGTGCGCGGTGGCGAAACGGACCAGGTCGGGGCGCGCCAGCAGCGCCAGGAAGCCGGTGCCCAGCCGGTGGTGGCCGCCGTACTCCGCGCGCAGCCGGGCCGGGTACCGGCGCAGCACGGCCTCCCGGGCCGGGCCCGCGGGCGCGGCGAGGGCCTCGGTCGCCGCCTCGGCCGCCATCCGGCCGGTCTCCAGGGCGTAGCTGATGCCCTCGCCGTTGAACGGGTTGACGGTGCCCGCCGCGTCGCCGGCCAGCAGCAGCCCGCGGGTGTAGGCCGGGCCGCGGTGCAGGGCCATCGGCAGGCCGGCGCCGCGCAGCGGGGTGACCGCGTGCTCCTCGCCGAGCTGCCACTCCGGCGGGAGGGTGTCCAGCCACCGGCGCAGCACGGCCCGCGGCTCGGCGCCGGAGCCGCGGCGGGTGTCCAGCAGGCCGAAGCCGACGTTGCTGGTGCCGTCGCCCATCCCGAACGCCCAGCCGTAGCCGGGCATCGAGTCGGCGTCCGGGCCGGCCGGGGACAGGTCGAAGGAGATGTCGAGGTACTCGTCGGAGGTGCGCGGGGACGACACGTAGCGGCGGACGGCGACGCCGAGCGGCCGGTCCTCGCGGCGGAGCAGGCCCAGCGCCTTGGCCAGCCGGCCGGACAGGCCCTCGGCGGAGACCACCAGTGGCGCGCGCCAGGTGGCCGGCGCCCGGTCGGGCCCCTCGGTGGCCCGCACCCCGGTGACCCGGCCGGCGTCGTCCAGCAGCGGGCCGGTGACCGTGACCTCCTGCACCAGCCGCGCGCCGGCCGCGACGGCGTGTGCGGCCAGCCCGGCGTCGAGGTCCCGGCGGCTGCGGATGAGGCCGTGGGACGGCCAGGACCGCAGCTGCGGCCAGTCCACCTCGACGACCTCGCCGCCGCCGGTGACCCGCAGCCCCCGGTGCCGGACCCAGCCGGTGGTGTCCACGCCCATGTCGGCCAGCGCCTTGACGCCGCGGGGGGTCAGGCCGTCGCCGCAGACCTTCTCCCGGGGCAGCCGGGCCTTCTCCAGGACGGCGACGTCCAGCCCGGCCCCCGCCAGGTGCCAGGCGGCCGAGGAGCCGGCGGGACCGGCGCCGACGACGAGCACGTCGGCCCGCCGGTCGTGGTCGTCCACCTCGGCCCCCTCCGCCTCGATGTCGGGTGTTCCCGCGCAGCTTGTGAAATGCTTCACAAAGTCGCCCGGTCCCTACTGTAGGCCGGTCTGTGAGCTCGCTGACAGGGGGCCGCCGGGACCGGGGCGTCACGGTTGGGTCTCGCCGCACCCCACTCGTCCCGGCCGCAGCTCAGCCGGCCGGCCGGCGCCCGCGGTGCAGGGCGACGACGCCGCCGGTGAGGTCGCGCCAGGCCACGTCGGCCCAGCCGGCGGCCTGCAGCCGGGCGGCCAGCGCCGGCTGGTCGGGCCAGGCCCGGATCGACTCGGCCAGGTAGACGTAGGCGTCGGGGTTGCTGCTGACCGCCCGCGCGACCCGCGGCAGGGCCCGCACGAGGTACTCGGTGTAGACGGTCCGGAACGGGGCCCAGGTGGGGCTGGAGAACTCGCAGACGACCAGCGTGCCGCCGGGCCGGGTGACGCGGGCGAACTCACGCAGCGCGGCATCGGGGTCGGCGACGTTGCGCAGGCCGAAGGAGATCACCACGCCGTCGACGCTCGCGTCGGCCAGCGGCAGCGCCATCGCGTCGCCGGCCACCTTGGGCACCGGCCGCGCGGCGCCGGCCCAGAGCATCCCCTGGGAGAAGTCGCAGGCGATCGCGTGCACGCCGCCGGCGGCCAGCTCCACCGTGGAGACCGCCGTGCCGGCGGCGACGTCGAGCACCGTCTGGCCCGGGCGCGCACCGAGCGCCTCCCGGGTGGCCCGCCGCCACGAGGCGTCCCGGCCACCGGACAGCACGGTGTTGGTCAGGTCGTAGCGCCGGGCAACCCGGTCGAACATGGCCGCGACCTCGGCCGGCCGCTTGTCCAGGCCGGCCCTCGTGCCCGCGGTGTGTGCGCTGTCTCGCCGGTCCGCCACGCCGATCGACGCTACCGGCTGCCTACTCTTGACCTCGTGAGCGTGGCGGCGGTGACCACAGCGGGGGCGGTCACGCCTGCGGTGACCACCACGCCGCTGCACGAGGCGCCGGCCCTGCTGGACCTGCTGCCGGTCTCCGGCGCGCTGTCCTGGGTGCGCCGCGGCGAGGGCCTGGTCGGGTGGGGCGAGGTGGCCCGCCTGGAGGTCACCGGCCCGGGTGCCCTGGCCGAGGCGGCCGCGTGGTGGGCCGACCACAGCGCCGGCCTCGACGTCGACGACCGCGCCGGGGTGCCCGGCTCCGGGCCGGTCCTGTTCGCCAGCATCGCCTTCGACCCGGCCGCCGGGACGTCGGTGTTCGTCGTCCCGGAGGTGGTGGTCGGCCGGCGGGACGGCGTGGCCTGGGTGACCACCACCGGGGACGCCGACCCCGCCGAGGTGCTGGCCGGCGGGTCGACGGGCACGGTCCCGCCGGCTCCGCCGGGCCGGCTGCGCTACGCCGACGGCGCCCTGGACCCCGCCTCGTGGTGCGCGCGGGTGACCACCGCCGTGGCCCGCATCGGCGCCGGTGAGCTGGCCAAGGTGGTGCTCGCCCGCGACCTCCTGGTCACCGCCGACGCGCCGCTGGACGTGCGCTCGCTGCTCGCCCGGCTGGCCGACCGCTTCCCCGACTGCTGGACCTTCGCCGTCGACGGCCTGCTCGGGGCGACCCCGGAGCTGCTGCTGCGCCGCACCGGCCGGCAGCTGTCCTCCCGCGTGCTGGCCGGCACCGCACCCCGCGGCGCCGGTGCCGAGGACGCGCGGCTGGCCGCGGACCTGCTGTCCTCGGCCAAGGACCGCGCCGAGCACGCCCTGGCCGTCGAATCCCTGGTGCGGGCGCTGGAGCCGTACTGCACGACGCTGAGCGCGCCCGCGGAGCCGGAGCTGCTCACGCTGGCCAACGTGCGCCACCTGGCCACCGACGTCACCGGTGCACAGCGCGCCCGAGGCACCCGGGGGCGCGCCGGGCTGCTGGAGCTGGTCGGCGCGGTGCACCCGACGGCCGCCGTCTGCGGCACCCCGACCGACGCCGCCGCCGCGCTGATCGGGGAGCTGGAGGGCATGGACCGCGGCCGCTACGCCGGTCCGGTCGGCTGGGTGGACGCCCGCGGGGACGGCGAGTTCGGCCTGGCGCTGCGCTGCGCAGAGCTCTCCGCCACCGACCCGGCCTCGGCGCGGCTGTTCGCCGGCTGCGGCATCGTGGCCGGCTCCGACCCGGCCGCGGAGCTCGCCGAGACCCAGGCGAAGTTCGCCGCCGTCCAGGCCGCGCTGGAGAGCTGACCGCCGGCCGGGTCTCCCCGGCGCCGCTCGTGCTCTGCCCACCACCGTGGGCAGAGCACGAGCGGCCACACGACCGGTTGGCCGGGCCGCGGTGCCGGGACCGACCGGTCCGGGCCCTCAGCCGGCCAGCGCGTCGGCGGCGGCGGCCCGCAGCCGGACGGCGAGCCCGGCCTCGGCGCGCTGGTCGGTGCCGACGACGACCACCTGCGGCCCGCCGGCGGCGACGGCGTCCCGGAGCCCGGCCGGCGAGGACACCCGCTGCGCCGGCCAGCCCAGGGCCTCGGCCACGGCGACCAGGTCCTGGCCGTGCGGCGTGCCGAAGACCCGCCGGTAGCCGGCCTCGTACCGGGGGTCGCCGGGCTCGAGCTGGGCGAAGATGCCGCCGCCGTCGTTGTCCGCCACGACCAGGGTGAGGTCCGGCCGCGGCTCGCCCTCCCCCAGCAGCAGCCCCTGCAGGTCGTGCAGGAACGTCAGGTCACCGAGCAGCGCGAACGCCCGCCCTCCGCCGGATCCACCGCCATCATCGCGATGTCGGCGGTCCGCCCGCTGGTGCGCGCGGGCCGCGCCGACCGCGGTGGAGACCGTGCCGTCGATGCCGGCGACCCCGCGGTTGGCCAGCACCGTGAGCCCCGCCCGCGGGAGCGCGAGCCGGTCGACGTCGCGCACCGGGGTCGACGAGCCGAGGACGAGGAGCGCGCCGTCGGGCAGGCCGGCGACCAGGTCGCGGGCGAGCCGGCCCGCGGTCAGCGCGGGCTCGGCGTCGAGGAGGCCGTCGACCGCCGTCCCGACCCGGTCGGCGGCGGCGCACCACGCGGCCCGCCAGGAGGGGTCGGCCGGGGCGCCGGGCGCCGGCAGCGTGCCCACCCGGGTCGTCGAGCGGCCGGCGTCGGGCCAGCGCGGGCTCGCCGAGACCGTCTCCACCCGGACGGCGGGGTCGGCGAGCAGCGCGGAGACCGGCCGGGACAGCGTCGGCCGCCCGACCACCAGCACCCGGTCGGGCCGGTGCGCGGCCAGCCAGTCCGGCACCCCCAGCAGCAGCGCGCCGCCCCGCACCGACCCGCCCCACGCCCCGCTGGAGGGCTCGGCGACGACCGGCCAGCCCTGCGCCCGCGCCAGCTCGCCCGCCGCCCGCCCCAGTCCCGGCGGGCCGTCCCCGACCACGACCAGGGTGCGCGCGGGTCCGCCGTCGGCCGGCCGCGCCGCGGCGGTGACCGCGGCGCCGGTCCACGGCGCGCCGTCCGGCCGCCCGGCCCAGGGCCCGTCCGGGGGGACGTCCGCGTCGTCGGGCAGCAGCGGCTCGCGCAGCGGCAGGTTGAGGTGCACCGGGCCCGGGTCGCCGGAGAGCGCGCCGCGGGCGACCAGCAGGACCTTGGCCACCAGGGAGCGCCAGTAGCGGTTCTGCGCCTCCTCGCGGCCGGCCTCGGGCACGCCGACGTCGACCGCGGCCCGCACCGCGCCGCCGTAGAGGCCCGGCTGGGCGATCGTCTGGTTGGCGCCGGTGTCCCGCAGCTCCGGGGGCCGGTCGGCGGTCAGCGCGAGCAGCGGCACGCCGGCGGCGTCGGCCTCCAGCACGGCGGCGTGCAGGTGCGCGGTCGCCGTCCCGGAGGTGGTGAGCACCGGCACCGGCCGCCCGGACGCCTTGGCCAGGCCGAGGGCGAGGAAGGCCGCCGTCCGCTCGTCGATGCGCACGTGCAGGGTCAGCCGGCCGGCCCGCTCGGCGGCGGCCAGCGCCAGCGCGACCGGCGCGGACCGGGAGCCGGGGGCGACGACGGCGTCGGTGACCCCGCCGCGGAGCAGCTCGTCGACGAGCACCCGGGCCAGCGCGGTGGAGGGGTTCACCGGGACACCGCGGCCAGTCGGGCCCGCCAGCGCGCCGCGACGTCCGGCCCGGCCGCGACGTCGGCCAGCCGGTCGGGCACCACGGCGCGCACCGGCAGGGCGCCGTCCACCGGGAGCAGCGGGTCGCTCGTGACGTCGCCGGCCAGGAGCGCGACGGTGGCCAGTCCGCAGGCGAACGGCAGCTCGGGCAGCGCCGCGGCCAGCGCCACCCCGGCGGCGATGCCGACCGAGCTCTCCAGCGCCGAGGACACCACGCACGGCAGGCCGTGCGCCTGCGCCACCTCCAGGGCCGCGCGGACCCCACCGAGCGGCTGCACCTTGAGGACGACGACGTCGCAGGCCTCGCGCAGGTCCACCCGCAGCGGGTCGGCCGCGCGCCGGACCACCTCGTCGGCGGCGATGCGGACGTCGACCCGCCGGCGCAGCGCGGCCAGCTCGGCCAGGGACGCGCAGGGCTGCTCGGCGTACTCCAGGCCCACCCGGTCCAGCTCGCGGATCCGCGCGACCGCGGTGTCGACGTCCCAGGCCGCGTTCGCGTCGACCCGGATCGCGCCGGCCGGCCCGAGCGCGTCGCGCACCGCCTCGACGCGGGCGAGGTCGTCGGCGGGGGTCTGGCCGGGCTCGGCGACCTTGACCTTCGCCGTCCGACAGCCGGAGGCGGTCACGATCGCGTGCGCCCGCCCGGCGTCCACGGCCGGGACGGTCACGTTCACCGGCACGCTGGCGCGCAGCGGCGCCGGCCACCCCGTGCAGGCGGCCTCCACCGCGGCGGCCCACCAGCGGCGGCTCTCCGCGACGTCGTAGTCCCAGAACGGGGAGAACTCCCCCCAGCCGGCCGGGCCCCGCACCAGCACGCCGTCGCGCACGTCGATGCCGCGGAACCGGGTCCGCATCGGCACCGACCAGACCCGCGCCCCGCCGGTGTCGATCACGCCGCCAAGCGTATGCGGCCCTCCTGCAGGGCCCCGCCGCGAGCGTGCGAGTGGTGGGGGCAGGAGGGTCCTTATCCTCGGATCCCATGCCCCGGCACCTCACCCCCGTGCCGGCGCCGGCCGACCCGCGCGCGCTGCTGCCGCACCTGCGCGCCGCCCTGGACGGCAGCGCACCCCTCGCGGTGCTGCCCGCCGGCCCGCCGGCCGCCGTCGACGCCGCCCTCGCCGCGCTGCGGCCCGGCGAGCCGCTGGAGGACGGCGCGGACCTCGTCGTCGTCACCTCCGGCTCGACCGGCGGCGGCCGCGGGGTGCTGCTGGCGGCCGGCGCGGTGCGGGCGTCCGGCGAGGCCACGCTGCGCCGCCTCGGCGGTCCCGGCGCCTGGCTGCTGGCCCTGCCGGTGTCGGCGGTCGCCGGCCTGCAGGTGCTCTGCCGGTCACTGCTCGCCGGCACCGACCCGACCGTCCTGGCGCCGGGCGAGCCGCTGGCCGCCGCGGTCGCCCGGATGCCCGCCGGCCGGCGGTACACCGCGCTGGTGCCCACCCAGCTGCGCCGCCACCTCGACGCCGAGCCCGCGGCGCTGCGGGCCTTCGACGCCGTCCTCGTCGGCGGCGCGGCCACCGACCCGGGCCTGCTGGCCCGCGCCCGCGGCGAGGACGTCGCTGTCGTGACCACCTACGGGATGACCGAGACCGCCGGCGGGTGCGTCTACGACGGCGTGCCCCTCGACGGGGTCGGCGTGCGCGTCACCGAGGGGGTCGAGCTGGCCGGGCCGACCCTGGCGCTGGGCTACCGGCTGGACCCCGGGGGCACGGCCGCCGCCTTCGCCGACGGCTGGTTCCGCACCCGCGACGCCGGCTCGCTGGAGGACGGGCGGCTGACCGTGCACGGGCGGCTGGACGACGTCGTGGTCACCGGCGGGGTCAACGTCGCCCCGCAGGCCGTGGAGGGAGTGCTGCGCGAGCACCCCGACGTCGCCGACGCCGTCGTCTTCGGCCGGCCGGACGACGAGTGGGGCCAGCGGGTGGTCGCCGCGGTCGTCGCGGCACCGGGCGCGGAACCGGCCCTCGCCGAGCTGCGGCCGTGGGTGGCCGGGCGGCTGGGCGCGCCGGCCGCACCGCGGGAGCTGCACCGCATCGCCGCCGTCCCCACCCTGCACACCGGCAAGCCCGACCGGCGCGCCGTCGCCGCCGCGGTGGCCCGTTGATGGCCACCCCGGCCCAGTGGCTGGCCGGCGCCCGGCCCCGCACGCTGCCCGCCGCGCTCGCCCCGGTGCTCGTGGGCAGCGGGGCCGCCGCGGCCCTCGACGGCTTCCGGCCGCTGCCCGCCGCGCTGGCCCTGGTGGTCGCGCTGGCCCTGCAGGTGGCGGTCAACTACGCCAACGACCACTCCGACGGGGTGCGCGGCACCGACGCGACCCGGGTGGGGCCGATGCGGCTGGTCGGCTCGGGCGCCGCGACCCCGCGGCAGGTGCTCGGCGCGGCGCTGGCCGCCTTCGCCGTCGCCGCGCTCGCCGGGCTGGCGCTGGCCGCGCTGTCCAGCTGGTGGCTGGTCGCGGTCGGCGCGGCCTGCATCGCGGCCGCCTGGACCTACACCGGCGGCCCGCTGCCCTACGGCTACCGGGCGCTGGGCGAGGTGTTCGTCTTCGTCTTCTTCGGCCTGGTCGCCGTGGTGGGGACGGCGTTCGTGCAGACCGGCTCGGTCGACGGGCTGGCGGTGGCGGCGTCGGTCCCGGTCGGCCTGCTGTCGGTGGCGCTGCTGGTGGTCAACAACCTGCGCGACATCGAGGGCGACGCCGCGGTCGGCAAGCGGACGCTGGCCGTGCTGCTCGGCGACCGCGGCACCCGGGTCGCCTTCGCGGGCCTGCCGGCCGCGGCCTTCGCGGTGGTCGCCGCGATCGGCCTGGCCCGGCCGTGGGCGCTGCTGGCGCTGCTCGCCGTCCCGCTGGCGGTGCCGCCGGTGCGCACCGTGCTCACCGGTGGCCGCGGGCCGGCACTGGTCGCGGCGCTGCAGGGCACCGGGCTGCTCACCCTGGCCACCGGCGTGCTGCTCGGTGCCGGGCTGGCCCTCAGCGGCTGGTGAAGGACCCCCTCCTCCCCACCCCTCGCGAGCTCGGGGCGGTGCCCGGGAGGGGGCCGTCAGGCGTCGGCGAGGGCGGCGGCGACCAGCTCCGGCTCGGTGTAGGACCGCAGCTCGGCGGCGTACCGCTCGCACTGCAGCAGCAGGCCGGGCACGAAGGCGCCGGCGGCGACCAGGTCCCCGGTCGCCGCGGCGGCGGCCAGGGCGGCGCAGGTGCCGGCCACCGCGGTGGCCCCCATGCTCTCGCTGGAGGTGCGCAGCGACTCCGCGGCGGCCTGCACCGCCCGCGGCTCCCGCCGGCGCAGCGAGGCCTGGATGCGCAGCCGCCGTCCGGGCAGTTCGCCCAGGTAGGTGCCGACCAGCTCGGCCGCGGCCCGGGCGTCGCCGTCGACCCGCCCGACGACCGCCCGCAGCGCCGCGGGCACCGGCGAGCCGGCGCCCTCCCGGGGCAGCACCCGGTCGCCGCGGTCGATCGCGGCGGCCGCCCGGGCCAGCGCGGCCGACAGCGACCCCAGGTCCACCGGCTTGGTCAGCACCTCGTCCATGCCCGCGGCCGCGCACGCCTCCCGAGCGTCGGCCGTGGCGTCGGCGGTCACCGCGATCACCGGCAGGTAGCGCCGGTGCGGCGACAGCGCGGCGCTGATCCGCCGGGTGGCCTCGCAGCCGTCGACGTCGGGCAGGTGGCGGTCCATCAGCACCACGTCGACGTCGTCCTGCAGCGCCGCCTGGACGCCGGCCTCCCCGGTGGCCACCGCGGTGAGCCGGTGGCCCAGCCGGGCCAGCTGGCGCTCGGTGAGCAGCCGGTTGGTGGCGTTGTCCTCGACGAGCAGCACGTGCAGCGGGCGCACCGCGCCACCGGCGGCGACCTCGGGTGCCGCCACGGGCTCGGTGACCGGCGCCGTGCCGGCGGCCGACACCGGCAGGTTCACCTCGACGTGCGCGCCGGCCGCGCTGGGCAGCACCCGCAGGGTGCCGTCCAGCAGCGCGGTGAGCTGCTGCACGAGCAGCAGCCCCAGCCCGGCGGGGGCCGCGGCGGCTCCCGGGCCGGCCAGCGCCTGCCGGACCGGCGCCGGCAGGCCGACCCCGGCGTCGCTGACGGTGATCCTGACCCGGTCGGTCCGCGGCCCGTCCGGGGTGACGGACAGGACGACGGGGGCCCGGCCGTGCACGACGGCGTTGGTGACCAGCTCGGTCACCAACCGGTGCAGCGCGGCGAGGTCGGTCTCGAGGTGGGCGGGGGCGTCGGGTGCCACGACCACGGACACCGGCCGGGCGCTCTCCGCGGCCAGCTCGGCGACGAAGACCGCCAGGTGCACCCGTGCCGGGCGCGGCCGGTGCTGCCCGCCGAGCAGCCGCACCAGCCAGAGCACGCGGTCGCTGCCGGTCAGCAGGTCCTCGGCGCTGTCGACGAGCTGGTCGTGCAGGCGGCGCTGGTCGGGCTGCAGGGGGCTCATGCCCAACAGCTCCAGGAAGCCCAGCAGCGAGTGCAGCGGGGTCCGGACGGCCTGACTCAGCGCCCGCTCGACCGTGGGCGCACCGGCCGGGTCGGCCGCCGCGGCCGCGCGGCCGCCGACGGGGCCGCTCCCCACCGGGCCGGTCACGACCCCGCCAGGTGCTCGTCGACGACGGCCAGCAGCTGGCGCACGTCGATGGGCTTGGACAGGAAGCGGGTGGCGCCGGCCTCCAGCATCCGGCGCTCGATGCCCGGGCTGAGGTCGGCGGTCACCACCACCACCGGCACCCCGGCCAGCCGGGTGTCCTCGCTGCCGCGGAGCCGGGCGAGGACCTCCTCCCCGGGCACGCCGGGCAGGTGCAGGTCGAGCAGCACCAGGTCGGGCCGCACCGCCGCGGCGGCGGGCAGCGCCTCCGCGCCGTCGGCCACGACCTCCAGGTGCACGTGCGGCCGGCGGGCGAGGACCTTGCGGACCAGCGTGGTGTTGGACGGGTTGTCCTCCACGTAGAGCACGGTGTGGGTGAGCACGGCGTCGACCACCGGGGCCGCCGGCACGACCAGCGGCTCGGCGGCGGGCAGGTCCACCCAGAAGGTCGACCCGCGGCCCGGCTCGCTCAGCACGCCGATGACGCCCGACTGGGCCTCCACCAGCGTCTTGGTCAGCGACAGCCCGACCCCGGTGCCCTCGATCCCGCTGTTCTCCGCACCCAGCCGGTCGAACGGCACGAACGCGTCGTCCAGCCGGTCGGCGGGGATGCCCTGCCCGGTGTCGGTGACCGCCAGCCGCAGCCGCTGCGGGTCGTCCGGGGACGGCCCCCACGCGACCGTGACGTCCCCGCCGTCGCGGTTGTACTTCACCGCGTTGGACAGCAGGTTGACCAGCACCTGCTTGAGCCGCTGCCGGTCGGCGACGACCACCGCCCCGTCGAGCCGGGTCGGGGTGCGCAGCGAGATCCCCCGCGGCGCCGCGGCGGTCCGGACCAGGTCCAGGCTCTCCGCGACCACCTCGCGCACGGCCACCGGCTCCAGCGACAGGCTCAGCCGGCCGGACTCGATGCGGACCACGTCGAGCACCTCGTTGATCAGGTCCAGCAGGTGCGTGCCGGCCCGCATGATCTGGCCGAGGTTCTCCGCGTCCTCACCGGTGAGGTCGCCGAGCTCGAGCAGCTGCCCGAACCCGAGGATGGCGTTGAGCGGGGTGCGCAGCTCGTGCGACATCCGCGAGAGGAACTCGGACTTGGCGCGGGAGAGCCGCTGCGCCTCGTCCCGGGCCGTCTCGGCGTCGGCCAGCGCGGCCTCGGCCTGGGCGAGGGCGGCCCGCACCTGCTGCTCGGCCTCCACCCGGACGGTCACGTCGTGCAGGATGCCGCGGAGCCCGACGAGGTCGCCGGCGTCGTCGAACACCGGGCGACCCCGGACCGACATCCACCGCGTGCTGCCGTCGGGCACCAGGAAGCGCACCTCGCACGCCGTCTCCGGGCCCGCGGTGTCCGCGCCGCCGAGCCCCGCGGCGACCTGCGCCTCGGCGATCGGCCGGTCGTCGGGGTGCACCCGGTCCAGCAGCCCCCAGCCGGCCATGTCCTCGAGGCGGACGCCGGTCAGCTCGGTGAAGGCCCGGTTGACGTAGGTGAAGTGACCGGCCGCGTCGGTCTCCACGACCAGGTCGCCGAGGTCGTCGATCAGCGAGCGGTACCGGGTCTCCGAGGCCACGACCTCGGCGGAGCGGGCCGCCTCCCGGGCCCGGCCGCGGGCCAGCTCCTGCTCGCGGGACATGAGGGCGCCGGCGAACTCGAGCACGGCGAGCTGGTCGTCGGTGAACTCGCGGGGCTCCCGGGTGTAGACGCACACCGTCCCGGTCGGCCACCCGGCGGTGTCCCACAGCGGTGTCGTGGCGTACCCGCGCACGCCGAGCCACTCACGGACCGGCAGGTCGGCGAACGGCCCCTCGACGAGGTCGGCCCACACCGACGGGGCCTCCCCGCGCAGCACGCGGTCGCAGAAGGTCTCCGCGGCCGGCACCCGCATCCCGACCTGCAGGCCCAGCCCGAGCGCGTCGTCCACGCCCAGCAGCTCGACCTGGCTGCCGCGGATGCCCTGGACGAGCACCACGTCGGCGTGCAGCGAGGTGCGGACGAGCCGGGCGACGTCCGCCGCCGCCTGGCCAACCGAGTCGTAGGAGCGGGACAGCAGCTGGTGCACCACCGGGCGCAGCTGCGGGGACAGGAGCTTCTCCATGACCGCCGCATCGGCGGGGCAACCGCGCTGCTGCAGCGACCTGCCCCTCCCGGGTGAGACGCCGCCGACCGGGACGTCGTGCCGGCCCCGGCCTGCCGATGACACCGGCGTCCCCGCGCTGCCGGTTGCACGGGGCCGGAGGACACGGAGGCCCCCATGGCGACGACGGAGCAGCTGCTGGACGCGGTGGACGAGGTGGTCTCCGACGGCGTCCGCCGCGGGATGCTGCACAACCACGTGGAGGACGCCGAGCTCGACGGGCGGCACGTGACCATCGACGGGCGCCGGCTGGTCAACTTCGGGTCCTGCTCCTACCTCGGGCTGGAGACCCACCCCGCGCTCAAGGCCGCCGTCCGGGACGCGGTGGACCGCTACGGGACGCAGTTCTCCTCCTCCCGCGTCTACGCCTCCGCACCGCTGTACCGGGAGGCCGAGGCCGCGCTGGCCGGCCTGTTCGGCCGGCCGACGATCCTCACGCCGTCCACCACCCTGGGTCACCTCGCGGCGATGCCGGCGCTGATCGGGGACCGGGACGTGCTGCTGCTGGACCACCAGGTGCACAACTCGGTGCAGACGGCGGCCAAGCTGGTGCAGGCCGGTGGCGCGCGGGTGGAGCTGCTGCCGCACAACGACCTGCGCACCCTGGACCGGCGGCTGGCGCAGTACCGGCGGACGCACCGGCGGGTCTGGTACGCCGCCGACGGGCTGTACTCGATGTACGCCGACTTCCTCCCCGCCGCCGGGCTGGACGACCTCGCCGCCCGGCACCCGCACCTGTGGCTGTACGTGGACGACGCCCACGCGGCGTCCTGGACCGGCCGGCACGGGCGCGGGTACGCCCTGGAGCAGCTGTCCCCGGGCACCCTGGCCCGCACCGTGGTGGCGCTGTCGCTGAACAAGTCCTTCGCCGCGGCCGGGGGCGCGCTCACCTTCCCGGACGCGGCGGCCCACCGGCGGGTCTCCCACGTCGGCGGCCCGCTGATCTTCTCCGGCCCGGTGCAGCCGCCCATGCTCGGCGCCGTGCTGGCCTCGGCCCGGCTGCACGCCACCCCCGAGGTGGCCGCCCGCCAGGAGCTGCTGCGCTCCCGGATCCGGCTGTTCAACCGGCTGGCCGCCGACGCCGGCCTGCCGGTGGTGTCGGCCTCGGAGGCCCCCATCCGGTGCGTCGGCGCGGGCGTCACCGCGGTCGCCTACCGGCTCACCGAGCTGCTGCGCGGCTCGGGCTTCCACGTCAACACCGCCTCCTTCCCCGCCGTCCCCGCCAAGCGCAGCGGCGCCCGGCTCACGCTCACCGCCCACCACACCGAGGACGACGTCGCCGGGCTGGTGGCCGCACTCGCCGAGCACCTGCCCCGGGCGATCGCCGACGAGGGGGCCACGGTGGAGGACCTGTACCGGGCCTTCGCCCGGCAGCTGGGCACCCGGCCGGCACTCCCGCCGCGGGGCGCGCCGGGCCCGGCGCCGGCGCTGCGGCTGGAGCGGGCCCGCTCCGTCGACGCACTCGACACCGCGGAGTGGGACCGGCTGCTCGGGGCGACGGCGTTCTCCGGCAGCGCGGCCCTGCGGACCCAGGAGGCCGTGTTCGAGGCCGGCGGCACGGGCGCGGCCGGGCAGACCGAGGACGCCTGGGACTTCCACTACTGGCTGGTGCGCGGCCCGTCGGGGCGGCCGGTGGCGGCGACCTTCGGCACCACCGCGCTGTGGAAGGAGGACATGCTCTCCCCCGCGCACGTCTCCGCGGAGGTGGAGCGCCTCCGGGTGCGCGACGCCGACCCGCACTTCCTCACCTCGCCGGTGCTGGGCCTGGGGTCGCTGCTCACCCAGGGCGACCACCTGTGGCTGGACCGGACCGCGGACTGGCGGGGCGCGCTGCGGCTGGTGCTGCAGGCGGCCCGCGCCGAGGAGGACGCCGCCGGGGCGTCCGGCCTGGTGCTGCGCGACCTGCCCGACGGCGACGACGAGCTGCACGAGTTCCTGCTCGGCGAGGGGTTCTTCCGGGTCCCGCTGTGGGACACCTGGGTGCGCGACCTGGACTTCGCCGACGACGCCGGGTTCCTGGCCCAGCTGGACCGCAAGCGCCGGCAGCACCAGCGCCGCCACGTGCTGCCGTGGGAGGAGCGCTACCGGGTCGAGGTGGTCACCGGGGGCAGCCCCGCGGCGGCCGCGGTCGCCCCGGCGCAGCGCGACCGGCTCTACGCGATGTACCGCGCCGTCCACGCCCGCGCCCTCGAGCTCAACGTGTTCCCGCTGCCGCGCCGGGTCGTCGACGCCGTCCTGGACTCACCGGGCTGGGAGACGGTGCTGCTGCACCTGCCGGAGGAGCCCGACGGCCCGGTGGCCTTCGGCACCCTGCTGGTCACCGGGGACAGCGTCGCCACGGTGTTCCTCGGGCTCGACGACCGGTTCGTCGCCAGCCACCGCAGCTACCAGCAGCTGCTGTGGCAGGCGCTGCGGGCCGGACAGCGGCACGGGGCGCGGCAGGTGCTGTACGGCATGAGCGCGGACCTGCAGAAGTCCCGCTTCGGCGCCCGTCGCGAGCGGCGCTGGGGGTACGTGCAGGCGGGTGAGACGTTCGGCGCCGACGTCCTCGCGCAGATCGCCCGCAGCGTGGTCCCGGGGTGAGGGAGGAGTGGGCCGTCAGTCGCCGGCGAGCCGGGCCTCGCGCTGCTCCTTGGCCTGCCGGCGGGCGACGCTGCGCGCGGCCAGGGCCTCGGTCAGCCGCTCGCGCGAGGGGCGCAGCAGCAGGTAGGACACCGGCATCGACAGCAGCAGGCCGAACAGCGCGCCGGACCACAGGTCCAGGCCGAGGGTCCACAGCAGCACGACCAGCGCCGCGGCGATCCCCAGCCGGCCCACCGTGTAGACCGCCAGCCACGGCGCCACCCGCGGCGGGCTCGCCGGCCCTCCCGTCGGCGCGCCCGGCACCGTCGCGTCAGCCCTCTCCGCCATGGCGGCCCTCCCACTTGGTGCTCAGCACGACCGTCGTCCGCGTGCGGGCGACGCCTCTCACCCGGTTCAACGCACTGATGGCCGCCTCCAGTGCCGGGATGTCGGTCACGCGCACCTTCAGCAGGTAGCCCTCGCTGCCGGCCACGCGCCAGCAGTCCTCGACCTCGGGCATCGCGGCGAACGCCTCCACCAGACCGTGGTCGTCGACCGAGTCGCTCTCGATGACGCCCACCAGGGCGGTGACGCCCAGCCCCACGGACGCCGGGTCGACCTGCGCCCGGTAGCCGGTGATGACGCCGGCCGCCTCCAGCTTGCCCACCCGCTCGTGCACCGCCGGCGACGAGAGGCCCACCCGCCGGGCGAGCTCGGCGTAGCTCGCCCGGCCGTTGGCACGCAGCAGGTCGATCAGCTGCCGGTCGACGGCGTCGATGGCCGATCCCTCCTCCACTGCGGCGGCGCTGGGGCAGGCCGCGATTGTCCCCCGCGCACGTACTGTGGGGACAGTCGACTCGAACGACGAGGGGGTGGGCCGCCGTGGCCTTCGTGCTGGTGTTGATCGTGGCGGTCGCCGTCGTGGTGCTGGTGCTGCGCGCAGCCGAGCGGAGCGGCGCCAGGGGCGCCGGCGCACCCCGCCCCCGCCCGCCGCAGCGAGCGGTGCGCCCGGTGGCCCCGGACGACGACCCGGAGTTCCTGCGCGAGCTCGAGCGCCGCACCCGGCGCGACGACGGCTCCCCCGCCTAGCTCTCTGGACGGGACCGCGGCCCCGTCCAGAGGCTCACCGTGAGCTCGCGAACGGTGAGGAGGACGGGGTCCTCCTTCAGGCGGCCGCGGAGCGTCCGCGCTGCGGTCGGCCGGCGTCCCGGTCGGCCTCGGTCGTGTCGCCGGGCCAGCCCAGGCCCTCGTGCGTCGTCGACGTCCCCGGCCAGCCCAGGCCGCTGCCGTCGTCCCCGGCGCGCCGCCCGGAGGGTGCGTCGGGTGCCCGCTGGGCGAGGGCGGCGGCGACCACCGGGTCCACCGCGGCCCCCTCGGGAGCGGAGTGCCTACCCACGCGGTGTCCCCCTCCGGCGCGACATGCGTACATGGGAGCACGGACCCGCCGCGCGGAGCGGCGACCGACACGCCGCGGGCCCGGGGCCGTGCTGCACGGGCCCGTGACGCGAGGTCCTCCCGCTACTCGAGCCCGCCGTAGCTGTGCAGGCCGGTCGAGACCATGTTCACGTACAGCAGGTTGAACACCATGACGCCCAGGCCGACGACGTTGACCCAGGCCGCGGGGCGACCCCGCCAGCCGGCGGTCGTCCGGGCGTGCAGGTACCCGGCGTAGACGACCCACGCGATGAACGCCCAGGTCTCCTTGGGGTCCCAGCCCCAGTAGCGGCCCCACGCGCTCTCCGCCCAGACGGCGCCGGCGATGACGGCGAAGGTCCAGACGGGGAAGCCGAAGACGGCGGTGCGGTGGGCGACCCGGTCGAGGGTGACCGCGCTCGGCAGCCGGGACAGCACCGACCTGTCGGCCTCCGCGCCACGGGCGTCGGTGCGCAGCTTGAGCAGGTACAGCACGCTGGCGATGCCGCTGACGAAGAAGACGCCGAAGCCCAGGATGGCCGTGGACACGTGGACGGCCAGCCAGCTGGAGCGCAGCGCGGCGACCAGCGGCCCGGTCTCGGTGTAGAGGAACAGGCCGGTGGCGACCAGCGCGAGCACGACCGGCGCGAGCACGAAGGCGCCGATGTCGCGGACCACCGGGACGCGGACGGCGAGCACCAGGTAGGCCACCACGCCGACCAGGACGACGGCCGTGGCGAACTCGTACATGTTGCCCCAGGGCAACCGGTCGGCGGCCATCCCGCGGGTGAGGAGCACCCCGGTGTGCACGACCGCGCCCAGGACGGTGAACGCCAGGCCGACCACGCCCCAGCGGTCGGTGCGCGCCGGCGCGGCCGGGGCCTCGGCGACCCCGCCGGCCGCGACCAGCTCGCGCACCGGGCGCCGGCCGAACGCCAGCTGCGCGGAGAACGCGACGACGGCGACCGAGTAGAGCGCGACGGCGACGGAGAACAGCGTGTCCGACAGCTGCGCCAGCGACGGGTCAACGGTCACGCGGGGGGACCTCCGGTTCTGCGTTCGGCCCGCCGGGAGACGCCGGCGGAGGGGTCGGGGAGCGCTCGTCGAGCGCGGCCCGCAGCCGGTCGGTCCACTCGGCGAACGAGGTGGCGCTCTCGCCGCCCCCGCGGGTGAGCGAGCCGACCGACAGCACGGTACCCCCGCCCGGTGCCGGGGTGGCGCGGGCGAAGAACCGCTCCCGGCGGACCAGGAGCAGGGCGAGCAGGCCGGCCAGCAGGGCGATGGAGGAGCCGAGCACCCACACCTGCCCGGGGTCGTGGGAGAGCTGCAGCGCGGCGAACTGGTCGACGCCGGTGAAGGTGACCGCCGTCCCGTCGGGCAGGGTGAGCGTCTCCCCGACCGACAGGTTCGCCCCGCCCACCTCGGTCAGCCGGCCGCGCTCGATCTGGCTGCGGTCCAGGGAGTACACCGACTGCGGCAGGCCGGAGTCCAGGCCGAGGTAGCCCTCGAAGGCCCGGATCGCCACCTGCGGGTTGAGCGGCTGCGGGTCGATGGAGGTCAGCAGGCCGCCCTGCACCAGCCCGGTGGGGGCGAAGAAGCCCTCCAGCGCCAGCTGGTCCTCCGCCCCCGCGCCCAGGTCCGGCAGCTTCAGCGCACCCTCGCTGGACATCGTCGTCTGGTCGGTGGGCAGGAAGGGGGCGGAGACGTCGGTGAACGCCGTCCCGTCGGGGAGGGTGACGGTGAACCGCGGCGCGTAGCCGTGCCCGGTGACGTACACCCGGTCGCCGTCCAGGCGCAGCGGGTCGTTGACGCCGATCGTGGTCGGCACGCCCTCCTCGTCGGGCCCGCCGTAGGTGATGTCGGCGGTGAAGGTGGCCGCGGTGAGGTCCTCCTCGTAGGTGGCCTCGAAGTCGACGAGGTCGACGCACAGCGGGGTGAGGTCCGAGCTGTCGACCAGCGCCCCGGAGGAGTGGGTGTCGTACTGCTGGAAGGCGTTGCAGAAGCCGCGGCCCTCGGTGACCAGGATGCTGCCCTCGTAACCCCACAGCTTGCCGCCGGCCAGGCCGAGCAGCAGCGCCAGCAGCGACAGGTGGAACAGGATGTTGCCGGTCTCCTTGAGCCGGCCCCGCTCCGCGGACAGCTCGGGCCCCGCCGCCCCGGTGCGCCGGACGACGCGGTAGCGGCGCACCCGCAGCTCCTCCTCGACCACGTCGAGGGCCGCCGGACCGGGCAGCGGGGTGGCCAGCTCGTCGGAGTCGGGCAGCCGGTGCAGCCGGCGGGGCGCGGGCGGCGGGGCGGCCCGCAGCGCCCGCACGTGCTCGGCCAGGCGGGGGACGACGCAGCCGACGAGGGAGACGAACAGCAGCAGGTAGACGGCGGCGAACCAGGGCGAGCCGAAGACGTCGAAGGCCCAGAGCCGGTCGAGCACCGGCGCCAGCGTCGGGTGGTCGGCGTAGTACTGCCGGACGGCGTTCTGGCTGAGCGAGCGCTGCGGCAGCAGCGACCCGGGGATCGCGGCCAGCGCGAGCAGGAACAGCAGGACGATCGCCGTCCGCATGGCGGTCAGCCGGCGCCACCAGCGCAGCCACAGGCCCCGGGCGCGGGCGGCGGCGGACGGCCGGGCCGGGGGCTGCGGCGCGGCGGGCGGCCGCGGCGGGGCGGTGGTCGTCACAGCGAGGTCTCCGCGAGGCCGCTGGCGGCCAGCCAGCCCTGCAGCCAGCGCATCATCTCGGTCCACGCGCCGGTGACCAGCAGCAGCCCGACGACGACGAGGACGACGCCACCGACACGGGTGACCGCCTGCGCGTGCCGGCGCAGGAACGACGTGGCGCCCATCGCCCAGCGGGCACCGAGCGCGACGAGCACGAACGGCACGCCCAGGCCCAGGCAGTAGGCCAGGGCCAGCAGCGCGCCCCGCCCGGCCGTCGCCTCGGTGTAGGCCAGCGAGTACACCGCGGCCAGCGTCGGACCCAGGCACGGCGTCCAGCCCAGGCCGAAGACCACGCCGAGCAGCGGTGCCCCGGCCAGCCCGGCGGCCGGCCGCACCGACAGCCGCGCGGTGCGCTGCAGCAGCGGCACCCGGCCCAGGAAGGCCAGGCCGACGACGACCACCACCACGCCCATGACCCGGGTGATGACCTCGCTGTGCTGCAGCAGCAGCCGGCCCAGGCCGCCGAACGCGGTGCCGACGGTGACGAAGACGGCGGTGAAGCCGAGCACGAACAGCACCGCGCCGGCCACCATCCGCCCGCGGGTCGAGCGCTCGTCGACGCGCACGGCCGTCGCCGTGCCCCCGCCGGTCGGGGCGGGCGCGGCGGCCCGCGCACCGGTGCCGACCAGCCCGGTGACGTAGGACAGGTAGCCGGGCACCAGCGGCAGCACGCACGGGGAGGCGAAGCTGACCAGTCCGACCAGCGCGGCGACCGCGGCGGCGACGAGCAGCGGGCCGTCGGTGACCAGGCCGCTCAGGGTCTCCCCCATCAGCCCGCCTCGCCCTCGGCGGTCAGCAGGTCCAGCACCGCGCGCAGGTCCTCCTGCTGCACGGCGCCGGTGTAGACGGCGGCCACCCGGCCCTGCGCGTCGAGCACGACGGTGGACGGGATGGCATTGGCCGGGTAGTCGCGGAACGCCAGGGCCACCTCCCCCCGCGGGTCGTACAGCGAGGGGAACTCGATGCCGAAGCTGTCCTCGAACGCGCGGGCCAGCTGGTCGGTGTCCTTGACGTTGACGCCCAGGAACTGCACGCCACGGTCACGCACCTCGGCGTAGACCTCCTGGAACTCCGGGGACTCCACCCGGCAGGGCGCGCACCACGAGCCCCAGAAGTTCAGGACCGCGATGCCGCCGTCGAGCTCGGTGGAGTCGAACGGGGCGCCGTCGAGCGTCTCGCCGCTGAACTCCGGCGCCGCGGCGCGCTCCGCGAGCGGGATCACCTCGCCGGACGGCGTGCCCTGGACGAAGCGGAACTCCCCCCCGTTGGCCACGTCGACCGCGCCGTCCCCGGAGGTGCAGCCGGTGAGCAGCAGCGCACCGGCCAGCGCGCCGAGCAGGACCCGTCTCATGCGCCGGGCACCTGGTCGGGCGGTGTGGCGCCGGCGGGCTCCGCGTAGGTGATGCCGGTGACCCGGTCGCCGTCGTAGGTGACCGAGGTGACGCTGGCCAGGCCGCACTGGCGGCGGCGCGGGTCGTGCGCGTACCGGCGTCCCTCCAGGTGCAGCCGCAGCGTCCAGATGGGCAGCTGGTGGCTGACGCACACCGCGGCGGCCCCGCGGGCGGCGTCGCGGGCGGCCTCGACCGCGGCGAGCATCCGGGTGGCGATCTCGACGTAGGGCTCGCCCCAGGACGGGCGCACCGGGTTGCGCAGCTTCCACCAGTGCTGGGGGGAGCGCAGCACGCGGTCGCCGACCCCGACGCGCAGCCCCTCGAAGGCGTTGCCCGCCTCCAGCAGCCGCTCGTCGACCTCCACGGGCAGGTCCAGCTTGGTGGCGATCGGCGCGGCGGTCCGCCGGGCCCGCTCCAGCGGGCTGGACACCAGGTGCGTCACGGGTGGGCGGGCGGAGAGCCAGTCGGCGGCCGCGACGGCCATCGCCTCGCCGGTCTCCGACAGCCGGTAGCCGGGCAGCCGGCCGTAGAGCACCTTCTCCGGGTTGTGCACCTCGCCGTGGCGCAGCAGGTGGACGACGGTGGTCTCCCCGGTCGCGGCGGCCATCAGGTGCTCATCCCGGTGGCGGCGTCGGCCGGCTCCTCGGCCGGCGGCGCGGACGCGGGGTCGACCTCCGCGGAGGCGCGGGCGGCGGCCGGCAGCGCGTCCAGCACCCGCTCGACGGCGGCGTCGTCCAGCGCGGCGCTGACGAACCACGCCTCGAAGGCCGACGGCGGCAGGTAGACCCCGCGGGCGAGCATCGCGTGGAAGAAGGCGGTGTAGCGGGCGGCGTCCTGGGAGCGGGCGCCGGCGTAGTCGCGGACCGGCCGCTCGTCGGGCACGAAGAAGACCGAGAACATCGAGCCGGCCTGCTGCACCCGGTGCGGCACCCCGGCGGAGAACAGCGCCGCGCTGGCCGCCCCGCGCAGGGTGGCGGCCACCTCGTCGCAGCGCGCGTAGACCTCGTCGGTGCAGTGCCGCAGCGTGGTCAGGCCCGCGGCGACGGCCACCGGGTTCCCCGACAGGGTGCCCGCCTGGTAGACCGGCCCGGCCGGGGCGAGGTGCTCCATGAGGTCGGCGCGGCCGCCGAACGCGGCCGCCGGCAGCCCGCCGCCCATGACCTTGCCGAAGGTCATCAGGTCGGCGTCCACCGGGTCCAGGCCGTACCAGCCGGACCGGGTGACCCGGAACCCGGTCATGACCTCGTCGACGACGAGCAGCGCGCCGTGCGCGGCGGTGACCCGGCGCAGCACCTGGTTGAAGCCGTCCAGCGGCGGGACGACGCCCATGTTGCCGGCCGCGGCCTCGGTGACCACGCAGGCAATCTCCGCACCGCGCTCGGCGAACACGGCCTCCACCGCGGCGGCGTCGTTGTAGGGCAGCACGACGGTGTCGGCGGCGGCGCCGGTGGTGACGCCGGGGGTGTCCGGCAGGCCGAGGGTGGCCACGCCGGAGCCGGCGGAGGCCAGCAGCGCGTCGACGTGGCCGTGGTAGCAGCCGGCGAACTTGACGATCAGCCGGCGGCCGGTGACCCCGCGGGCCAGCCGGACGGCGGACAGGACTGCCTCGGTGCCGGAGTTGACCAGCCGCACCTGCTGCACGGGGGCCACCCGGGCGACGATCTCCTCGGCCAGCTCGACCTCGCCCTCGGTCGGTGCGCCGTACGTGGTGCCCCGGCGGGCCGCGGCGGTGACCGCCTCGACGACGGCCGGGTGGGCGTGCCCGAGGATCAGCGGCCCCCAGGAGGCGACCAGGTCGACGTAGCGGCGGCCGTCGGCGTCGGTGAGCCAGGCGCCCTGCCCCTGGGCCATGAAGCGCGGGGTGCCGCCGACGGCGCCGAAGGCGCGCACGGGGCTGTTCACGCCGCCGGGGGTGACCCGCCGGGCGCGGGTGAACAGGCCGGCCGATGCCGGGGCCTCGTAGGCGTACGGGGGGCTGTCCAGCGAGGTCACGACCCCAGTGTCCCCCTCCGGCCGGCCGGCCCGTCGGTGGTGTGCGGCACTCCGGCGAGCAGCGCCCGGGCGAGCGCGGCGGGGTCGCGGGTGGGCACCAGCACGGTGCGCCCGTCGGTCAGCCGCAGCGGCAGGGCCGCCCGGCCCCGCGGCAGCGACGACGCCCCGCCGAGCAGCGGGGCGCCGGCGTCCACCCCCGCCGTCCCCTCGGTGACCGCGCGCAGGTGGGCGGCGTCGACGTGCGCCAGCGGCACCCGCTCCCGGCCGACGGTGAGTGCCTCGCCGTCCACCCGCACCGTCCTCGTCCGCCGGGCCAGGAGGACGTGGCCGACGGTCAGGACGAGGAGGCCCTGGGAGATCCCCAGCGCCGTGGACGGAGCCGTCGACCCGGGCAGCAGGAGACCCAGGGTGACGGCCAGCCCGCAGAGTCCGGCGACCAGCCACAGCGGTCGCCAGGAGGCCCCCGGCTCGACGTGGGTCACCGCAGCCAGCGGGCGGCCTCCACCGCCCAGTAGGTCAGCACGGTGCCGGCCCCGGCGCGGCGGATGGCGGTGAGCGTCTCCAGGACGGCCCGCCGCCGGTCGATCCAGCCCTGGGCGGCGGCCGCCTCGACCATCGCGTACTCGCCGCTGACCTGGTAGGCGCTGACCGGGACGTCGACGGCGTCGGCGACCCGGGCCACGACGTCCAGGTAGGGCAGCGCGGGCTTGACCATGACCGCGTCGGCGCCCTCGGCGAGGTCCTGCGCCACCTCGCGCAGCGCCTCGTCGAGGTTGGGCGGGTCCATCTGGTAGGTCGAGCGGTCGCCGAACTGCGGTGCGCCCTCGGCCGCCTCGCGGAACGGCCCGTAGAACCCCGAGGCGTACTTGGCGGCGTAGGCCAGGATCGGCGTCTCGGTGAACGCCGCGCCGTCCAGCGCCCGCCGGATGGCCGCGACCTGGCCGTCCATCATCCCGCTGGGGGCGATGACGTGCGCCCCGGCCCGGGCCTGGGCGATCGCCACGGCGGCGTAGCGGTCCAGCGTCGGGTCGTTGTCGACGACGCCGGCGGGGGTGACCAGCCCGCAGTGCCCGTGGTCGGTGTACTCGCACAGGCACAGGTCGGCCATCAGCACCAGCTCGTCGCCGAGGTCGGCGCGCAGCTGGCGCAGGGCGGCGTTGACCACGCCGTCGGCGGCGTCGGCCTGCGAGCCCACGGCGTCCTTGTCCGACGGGATGCCGAACAGGACCAGCCCGCCGGTGCCGGCCTCGGCCGCCTCGTGGGCGGCCTTGCGCAGCGAGTCGGTCGTGTGCTGCACGACGCCGGGCATCGAGCCGATCGGCTGCGGCTCGGTCAGGCCCTCCTTGACGAACACCGGCAGCACCAGGTCCGCGGGGTGCAGCCGGGTCTGCGCGGTGAGCCGCCGCAGCGCGGGCGTGGACCGCAGCCGGCGCCCGCGCGCGAAGCCGGGCGTGGACCCGCCCTGCGCCGGACTCACTCCCCGGCCTCCGCCCGCCTGGCCTCGGCGAACTCGGCGAGCGCGTCGACCAGCGGGCCGACGGCGGCGGTCTCCGGCTGGACGTCGACCCGCAGGCCGAACTCCTGCGCGGTGGCGGCGGTCTGCGGGCCGATCACCGCGACGACGGTCTTGGCGTGCGGCTTGCCGGCGATGCCGACCAGGTTGCGCACGGTGCTGGAGGAGGTGAAGCACACCGCGTCGAAGCCGCCGCCCTTGATCGCCTCGCGGACCGGCGCGGGCGGCGGGGCGGCCCGGACGGTGCGGTAGGCGGTGACGTCGTCGATCTCCCAGCCGCGCTCCTTGAGCCCGGCGGCGAGGGTCTCGGTGGCGATGTCGGCGCGGGGCAGCAGCACCCGGTCGATCGGGTCCAGCACGTCGTCGTACTCGGGGAAGTCGGCCAGCAGGCCCTCGCTGGACTGCTGCCCGGTGGGCACCAGCTCCGGCACGATGCCGAAGGCCCGCACCGCGTCGGCGGTGGACTCCCCCACGCAGGCGACCTTGACGCCGGCGAACGCGCGGGCGTCCAGGCCCAGCTCGACGAACTTCTCCCGGACGGCCTTCACCGCGTTGACCGAGGTGAACACGATCCAGCCGTAGCGGCCGGTGACCAGGCCCTTGACCGCGCGGTCCATCTGCGCGGGGCTGCGCGGGGGCTCGACGGCGATGGTCGGGACCTCGACCGGGACGGCGCCGTGCGCGCGCAGCCGGTCGCTCATCTCGCCGGCCTGGTCCTTGGTGCGCGGCACCAGCACCCGCCAGCCGAACAACGGCCGGCTCTCCCACCAGGAGAGCTTCGCCCGCTTGTCGACGGCCGAGCCGACGGTGGCCACGACCGGTCCGGTGACGGCGTCCAGCCCGGCGGTCTTCTCCGCGACCGCGGCGAGCTTGGCCACCACGCTGCGCTGGCCGGTGCCCGAGCCGCCGGTGGTGACGACGACCGGCGTGCTGCCGGGCAGGCCGCCCTCGACCAGCCGGGCGGCGGCGTCGGGGAGGTCCTCGGCGGTGCCCTGCAGGACCAGCGGGGCGTCCAGGGCCCGCGCCGCGGCGGCCAGCGCGGGGAGGTCCGCCTCGCCGCCGCGCAGGTCGGCCGACAGCGAGGTGCTGCCGAGGGCGACGCCGGCGAACGCCGGGACGGCGGTGGAGACCGCCACGCCGGGGACCACGTCGAAGCCGACGGAGGTGCGGCCCACGGCCAGCACCTCCTTGACCACGGCGTCGTCGGTGAACGGGTCACCGGCGACCAGCCGCACGACGGTGCCGCCGGACCGGGCCGCGGCGACGGCGGCCCTGGCGACCTCGGCCGGCTCACCGGTGGCGGGGGTCTGCTCGAGGTCGGGGCGCTCGGCGCGGACGGCGTCGGTGATCGCCACCGGGACGTCGAGGTCGACGAGGACGGTGTGCGCCCCCGCCAGCGCCGCGGTCGCGCGGGCGGTCAGCATCCCGGGGTCGCCCGGGCCGGCGCCGACGAAGACGACCGTGCCGGCCGCGCCGTTCTTGCGCGTCATGTCCTGCTCCTGGTTCCTGCCCGACAGGGCTCTGGTGGCGTGGCCCCGGAGGGCTCGTGTGCGGGGGTGTGGGGGGCCGGGGCCTGCTGCCCGGCCCGGGGGGTGGGGCTCACCGTGTCGCGGGGCGACCTCGCCGGCTCGGTCACCGGGACGCGGCCATCAGCTCGGCGGCGCCGCGGTCGAGGAGCTCCGCGGCGAGCTCGCGGCCGAGCCGCTCGGCCGCGTGCGGCGGCCCGGTGGTCGACCCGCGGACGCCGTCGCTGCCGTCCAGGGCGGTGACCGAGGCGCGCAGGAACAGCTCGGGGCCGTCCTCGCCCTCGGCCAGCTCGGCGTAGGCGGCGACCGGCGCGCTGCAGCCGGCCTCCAGGGCGGCCAGCGTGGTGCGCTCGGCGAGCACGCAGGCCCGCGTGGGCCCGTGGTCGAGGGCGGCGAGCACCTGGCGGGTGCGCTCGTCGTCGGCGCGGCACTCCACGGCCAGCGCGCCCTGCGCCGGCGCGGGCAGCACCTGCAGCGGGTCGAGGGTCTCGGTGACCGCGCCCAGCCGGCCGAGCCGGGCGAGCCCCGCCCGGGCCAGCACCACGGCGTCCAGGTCACCCGGGACCACCCGGTTCATCCGGGTGTCCACGTTGCCGCGGATCGGCACGACGTCCAGGCCGAGGCCGAGCGCGCGCAGCTGGGCGACCCGCCGCGGGGCGCCGGTGCCGACCGTGGCCCCGGCCGGCAGCTCCCCGAGGGTGAGGCCGTCACGGGCGACCAGCGCGTCGCGCGGGTCCTCCCGGGGCGGGACGGCGGCGATGGCGAGGCCGGGCTCGGGGAGGGTGGGGAGGTCCTTGTAGCTGTGCACGGCGACGTCGACGGTGCCCTCGAGCAGCGCCTGGCGGATGGCGGTGACGAAGACGCCGGTGCCACCGAGCTGGGCGATCGCCACCGAGGAGCGGTCGCCCTCGGTGCTGATGTGCACCAGCGAGACCGGGACACCGCTGGCCGTGGTGATCGCGTCGGCGACGGTCCGGGACTGCGTGGTGGCCAGCTGACTGGCGCGGGTGCCCAGCCGCAGCGTGCCGGTGGTGGTGCTCACGCCGTCCCCCCGGGCCGCAGCTCGTCGGGGTCCACGGTGACCGCCTCGGCCAGGGTGGTGCGCTCGGGGACCACCTCGGCGTCGATGCCCAGCCCGAACAGGGCGCGCAGCGCGTCGGCGTAGTCGACCCCGCCGGGGGCGCTGGCCAGCTCCTTGACCCGCACGGTCGGCTCGTGCAGCAGCTTGTCGACGACGCGGTGCACGGTGCGGGCCACCTCGGCGCGGGCCCGGGCGTCGAGGCCGGGCACCCGGGTGGACAGCCGCAACAGCTCGGCGTCGACCACCTCGGCGGCCTGGCTGCGCAGGGCCGACACCGTCGGCGCGACCGCGGCGGCCTGGCGCTCCGCGCGCAGCAGGGCGATCTCCAGCTCGATGAGGGCGTGTGCGGCGGCGACGTCGTCCGCGGCCACCGGGCCGGCCGACGAGCGGCCGTCGACGTCCCGACCGTCGGGCAGCAGCGCCCCGCCCCTCTCGCTCTGCAGGAGAGCCAGGTCCACCACGTGCACGCCGGGCAGCGAGGCCACCCCGGGGTCGACGTCGCGGGGCAGCGCCAGGTCGATGACGACCAGCGGCCGCCCGGCACGGTCGGCCATGCCGGCGGCGACGACGTCGGTGCCGATGACGGTGCCGCGGGCCCCGGTGCAGGTGACCAGCACGTCGGCGGCGGCGATCTCCGCGGGCAGGTCGGCGAGGTCGGCGGCCCGGCCCTCGACGGAGGCGGCCAGCCGGCGGGCGTGCGCGGGGGTGCGGCTGATGACGGTGGCCCGCGCGCCGCGGCGGGCCAGCGTGCTGGCGGCCAGCGCGCCCATCGACCCCGCGCCGACGACCAGCACCGGCCGGCCGGCCAGGGCGCCGACGCGCGCCTCGGCACGGTCGAGGGAGACCGACACCAGCGAGGCGCCGGCCCGGTCGATGCCCGTCTCGGAGTGCACCCGCTTGCCCACCCGCAGCGCCCGCTGCGCGACCGGGTGCATCGCCCGGCCGACGGTGCCCTGCTCCCGGGCCAGCGCGTAGGCGGTGCGCAGCTGCCCGAGGACCTGGGTCTCGCCGACCACCATGGAGTCCAGCCCGGCGGCGACGGTGAACAGGTGCGCGACGGCCTGGTCCTCGTAGTGGACGGTGACGTACGGGGACAACTCCTCCACCGTGGCGCCGGCCTGGCGGGCGAGCACCCGGCTGACGTCGGACACGCCGCCGTGGAAGCGGTCGACCTCAGCGAAGACCTCGACCCGGTTGCAGGTCGCCAGCAGGATCGCCTCGCTGACGTGGTCGCCGCCGACCAGCTCGTGCAGCGCCTTGACGGTCTCGTCGGCGCCCATGGCGAACTGCTCGAGCAGCGCGACGGGCGCGGTCTGGTGGCTCACGCCGACGGCCAGGAGACTCATGCGGTCACCTCCGCCGCCGCGGCCGCGCCGCGCTGCTGGCCGAGGAAGGCGAGCACCTGCAGCTCGACGGACAGGTCGACCTGGCGGACGTCGACCCCCGCGGGCGCGCTCAGCGCCACCGGCGCGAAGTTCAGGATGCTGCGCACCCCGGCCGCGGTCAGCCGGTCGCAGACGGACTGGGCGACGTCAGCCGGGGTGGCGATGACCCCCAGGGTGGCCGCGGTCGCGGCCACGACCTCGTCGAGCTCGGTGAGCGGGCGCACCGGCTGGCCGCCGATCTCCTGGCCG